>JAYTRC010000048.1:0-122551 GCA_043746355.1 Lacisediminihabitans sp.
TGCCTGCAGCATCTGGTCATTGAGGTCACGGATGATCGACTCCAGGTCGTTCGCGCCACTTGCGGCCAGTCCCTCGCGCTTGAGGTTGGGCGTCGGTGACCGCTTGCGGCCGCTGCGCCCGGCAAGCAGTTCGGCGGTGTCTGCGTCTTCCCGGGTGAGTTGATCGGTGATGTCTGCGATCTTTTTACGAAGGGGCTGCGGATCCACTCCGCGCTCGAGGTTGTAGGCGACCTGCTTCTCCCGGCGTCGATTCGTCTCTTCGATCGCTTTGATCATTGAGTCGGTCATGACATCTGCATACATGTACACGGCGCCTGACACGTTTCGTGCCGCCCGCCCGATGGTCTGGATGAGTGAAGTGGAGGAGCGCAGGAAGCCCTCCTTGTCTGCGTCGAGGATCGCGACGAGCGACACCTCGGGCAGGTCGAGGCCTTCACGCAGTAGGTTGATGCCCACGAGGACGTCGTACACGCCCTGCCTCAGCTCGGTCAGCAGTTCCACTCGTCGGAGGGTGTCGACATCCGAGTGCAGATAGCGCACCCTGACTCCGGCTTCGCCGAGAAACTCGGTCAATTCTTCCGACATCTTCTTGGTGAGGGTCGTGACGAGTACTCGCTCGTTTTTGGCCACCCGAATGCGGATCTGCTCGAGCAGGTCGTCGATCTGGCCCTTGGTGGGCTTCACCACGATCTCAGGGTCGATCAAGCCGGTCGGGCGGATGATCTGCTCGACCACGCTGTCGGTGATCCCCAGCTCGTACTTGCCGGGCGTCGCAGAGAGATACACCTTCTGGCCCACCCGATCCAGGAACTCGTTCCATTTCAGCGGACGGTTATCGAGAGCACTCGGCAAGCGGAACCCGTGCTCGACGAGGGTGCGCTTGCGCGACGCGTCTCCCTCGTACATCGCACCGATCTGGGGCACGGTGACGTGGGACTCGTCGATAACGACCAGGAAGTCCTCGGGGAAATAGTCGATAAGGCAGTGCGGGGCCTCGCCAGGGTTACGCCCGTCGATATGCCTGGAGTAGTTCTCGATGCCGCTGCAGAACCCGATCTGCTGCATCATCTCGAGGTCGAAGTTCGTGCGCATGCGGAGGCGCTGTGCCTCGAGGAGCTTGCCCTCACGCTCGAGCTGCCTGAGCCGGTCATCCAGCTCGACCTCGATCGTCTTGATCGCCGCGTGCATGCGATCGGTGCCCGCGACATAGTGGGAGCCGGGGAAGACCGAGACGGCGTCGAGCTTGCGCACGACATCGCCGGTCAGCGGGTGCAGGCTGTAGATCGCCTCAACCTCGTCGCCGAACATCTCGATACGGATGGCGAGCTCTTCGTACATCGGGATGATCTCGATGGTGTCGCCGCGCACGCGGAAATTACCGCGCGAGAAATCGACGTCGTTGCGCTGGTACTGCATGGAGACGAACTTGCGAATGAGGGTCTCGCGATTGATCTTCATACCGACCTGGATCGCGATCATCGCGTCGAGGTACTCCTCGGAGGAACCGAGACCATAGATGCACGAAACCGTAGAGACGACGATGACATCCCGTCGGCTCAGGAGCGAGTTCGTGGTGGAGTGCCGCAATCGCTCGACCTCGGCGTTGACCGACGAGTCCTTTTCGATAAAGGTATCCGTCTGGGGAACGTAGGCCTCTGGCTGGTAGTAGTCGTAGTATGAGACGAAATATTCGACAGCGTTGTTCGGCATCAGTTCTCGAAACTCGTTCGCAAGCTGGGCCGCAAGTGTCTTGTTGTGCGCGAGAACCAGGGTCGGGCGCTGTACGGCTTCGATGAGCCACGCCGTCGTCGCGGACTTGCCGGTGCCCGTCGCACCGAGAAGCACGATGTCGGTCTCCCCCGCGTTGACGCGGGCAGTCAGCTCAGCGATCGCGGCAGGCTGGTCGCCGCTCGGCGTATAGTCGCTGATCACCTCGAAGGGGCGCACGGATCTGGTTGGTTCCATATCTTCAAGCTTAGGTAGCCCCACCGACACCCCGGCCGATTCCGCTCAGGGCATCGATTTAATGAACCTTCAGGTCTTCCATGGTGTCTAAAGATCCTCTCAAGGATGGGAAGCTTCACACCGGGTGACGCTGCCGACGGAGCCGCTGAGCGCCGCAACCGAAACTCGACAGACGCCGGCAAAGCCGAGACCACTCCTTTTTCACCGCGCGCGCGAGTCGTCGTCGTACTGCTGTGCGTCAGCTCGGGAGTGCACTGTCTCCCAGAGGTCATCAGCCTGCCGAAGTGTCTCATCGATACTGCCGTTACTGTCGATAACGACATCTGCGATGGCCAGGCGCTCCGCGTCGCTTGCCTGCGAGTTGAGCCGGTGGATGGCCTCATCCTTGCTCAGTCCGCGCAGGCCGACCAGACGATCGATGCGTGTCTCGGGGCTGGCATCCACAACGACGACAAGGTCGAAGGTGTAGAAATCCGCGTCAGCCGATCTCTCGACGAGGAGAGGAACGTCGTAGACAACGACCGCATGGGGTTGGCGATCCGCCTCTTCCATCCGCAGGCGACCGAGCTCACCGACTGCGGGGTGAGTGATCGCGTTGAGAGCAAGTCGCGCGTCAGCATCCGAGAAAATGATCGCGCCGAGAGCCGGCCGATCGAGAGAGCCATCTGGCGCGATCACACTCGGTCCGAATCGTTCGGCGATCAGTGCGAGTGCCGGGGTGCCTGGCTCGACGACCTCCCGGGCGAGTTTGTCTGCGTCGATAACCACTGCACCGCGGCCGGCGAGCCTCTTCGCGACAGTGCTTTTGCCTGACGCAATTCCGCCGGTTAGCCCAATCAAGTACACGCAGCAATGCTAGTGCGCGTAACACTTCGTGTGCTGTCGAGCCAAGGCTTAACGCCGAAACGGCCGACCTCGAGGGGCCGGCCGTTTCAGAGTTAGCTAGCTCAGGAGTTGGAGCTGAGTTTCTCGCGAAGTGCAGCGAGAGCCTCGTCGTCTGCGAGGGTTCCTGACGACTCCGAGTCGCTAGAGAACGATGAGCTGCCGGCCGGAAGCTCTTCGATGACCTGCTCGTTGGCCGCCGTGACCTGCTTCTTGTGGGCTTCCCAGCGGGCCTGGGCTGCAGCGTAATCCTGCTCCCACTTCTCGCGCTGGGTCTCGAAGCCCTCTTTCCACTCGTTGGTCTCCGGGTCAAAGCCGTCCGGGTACTTGTAGTTGCCCTGGTCGTCGTACTCGGTAAGCATTCCGTAGAGCGCCGGGTCGAACTCTGTGCCTTCGGGGTCGACGCCCTCGTTCGCCTGCTTCAGCGAGAGGGAGATGCGGCGACGCTCGAGATCGATGTCGATGACCTTGACGAACACCTCCTCGCCGACCGAGACAACCTGCTCGGCGAGCTCGACGTGCTTGCCCGAGAGCTCAGAAATGTGCACGAGGCCTTCGATACCCTCTGCAACGCGAACGAACGCGCCGAAGGGGACGAGCTTCGTGACCTTGCCCGGTGCAACCTGGCCGATCGCGTGGGTGCGGGCGAATACCTGCCACGGGTCTTCCTGCGTCGCCTTGAGGCTGAGCGACACGCGCTCGCGCTCCAGGTCGACCTCAAGAATCTCGACGGTGACCTCCTGGCCGACCTCCACAACTTCACTGGCGTGCTCGATGTGCTTCCACGAGAGCTCTGAAACGTGAACGAGACCGTCGACTCCGCCGAGGTCGACGAACGCACCGAAGTTGACGATCGACGAGACGACACCCTTGCGAACCTGGCCCTTGGCGAGGTTGTTGAGGAAGGTCGTACGGCTCTCACTCTGGGTCTGCTCGAGGAGAGCACGACGCGAGAGCACAACGTTGTTGCGGTTCTTGTCGAGCTCGAGGATCTTGGCCTCGATCTCCTGGCCGAGGTATGGCGTGAGGTCACGAACGCGGCGCAGCTCGATGAGCGATGCCGGAAGGAACCCACGGAGTCCGATGTCGACGATGAGTCCGCCCTTGACGACCTCGATGACAGATCCGGTGACAACGCCGTCTGCATCCTTGATCTTCTCGACGTCTCCCCATGCACGCTCGTACTGAGCGCGCTTCTTGGAGAGGATGAGGCGGCCTTCTTTGTCTTCCTTCTGGAGGACGAGGGCTTCGACCACGTCGCCCACCTGGACTACCTCGGTGGGGTCGACATCGTGCTTGATGGAAAGTTCGCGGGAGGGGATTACACCCTCAGTCTTGTAACCGACATCGAGGAGAACCTCGTCACGATCGATTTTTACAACGGTTCCCTCGATGAGGTCTCCGTCGTTGAAGAATTTGAGCGTCTTTTCGACCGCGGCGAGAAAGTCTTCAGCAGATCCGATGTCGTTGATTGCGACCTGCTTGGGGCCTGTGGTCGTGATGAGTGTCATGTAGTAGTTGCTCCAGTATGGACAGTGTTCAGGCCGCAGGATGCCCCGGAACGTGATGGTTTCGGGTTTCAGCATGCGCAGCGGCAAGCGGATGGGAAGTCACAAACGTGACGGTATAGCTTAGCGCGTCTCTTCAGCCCCGGCCACAACGGTTTCGCTGTGCCCGTGCACGATGACATCACGCAACGCCGGTTCGAGACTGGGGAACGCGAATTCGTAGCCCGCAGCCTCGAGTGTTTCAGGTACGACCCAGCGGCTTTTGAGCACGAGCTCTGTCTCAGTGCCGATGATTGCCGAGCCGACTTCGAGCATCCAGCGAGGTGACGGGATGCCGATGGGCGCGTGCACGATCTTGCGCAGGAGCGCCATTAGGGAGCGACTATCTGTCACGCCGGGTGCCGACGCATTGACCGGGCCCGACACGTCGTTGTCACGAAGGAAACGAATGATCCCCACGACGTCTGCGATGTGGATCCAGCTGAACCTCTGACGCCCTCCCCGTGCCCGGAACTCATGAAAGGTACCGGCTGCCCTGCGCGCGGTCGTCGAGAACCAGTTGCCGTCCAATTGTGGGCCTCCGAGCCCTAATCGCGCGAGTCGCACCAGCGGCACAAGCGCGCTCCCGTCGCCGAGGACTATTGCCATCCTGAGAGCCACCCGGCGGGTATGCGGCAAATCGCCCTCGAACAGCGCGGCCTCCCAGGCCTTCGCGACATCCACGGAGAAACCGGTGCCGAGCTCCCCTGTCGACTCGGTCATCGGTCGATCCTCCGCGTGCCGATAGATGGTGGCGGTCGACGAATTGATCCACAGCGGCGGCGGCGCTTCGCAGTCTTCGATGGCATCGGAGAGCTCTCGGGTGGTGTCGACTCGAGAGCGCAGGATCTCCTGTCGGTGCTCTGGTGTGTACCGGCAGTTCACGGTACGACCAGCCATGTTGATGAGAAGGTCTGCACCGTCGAGGAGGTCTGTAATTGCTGCTCGATCGCCCCATGATGCATCGGCCGCTGCACGCCCGATGGTCGTCACTTTCGCGCCATCCGACCTGAAGGCCGCCGCGAGGTAGCGACCGATGAAACCGGATGCTCCCGCGATGACGATTCGTTCGGTCACGCGGCATCATCCACCCGGTACGCGAATGAGCCGGAGTATTCGTACAGTCGGCCGAAGCGGGGTGAACTCACAACCACCGAGACCTGCTGCAGTCCCGACTCGTCGTCGAAGCGTTCGATCAGCTCGACCACCGGCGCGACGGCCTGGGGAAGCTTCACCTCGAACCGGCCGAGCCGGAGAGAGACCGCCGTGGATTCGAGCCGGAGCTCGGAGTTCACCACCCGCGCCGAGAGTCGGGCGACCCAGCGGCGCTGGTGACCGAGATAGTCAATGAGCCCTCGACGCTCCGACGTGATCGCGTCTGTCATGACCTTGCTCCCCAGGCGAAAGGCGAACGTGCGGATGCCCAGAACCGCGACGTTACCGTAGGCGTCGAGCGTCGGGGCGTTGAGGACAGTGAAAGGGACCCCCCTGCGCCAGGCGGGGAAGAGGATGCCCTGCCGATACAGCATCCAGAGCATCGGCCACAGCAACAGGCGTGGCGTGCCGACAATGTCGAAGGTGCCGGCGCCGACCCCCACCATTCCTTCGGGGATTTCGGAGAAGTACTGCTTCAGGCGCGGATGTAGGCGGGCAAATTGCGCCCCGAGAGCGATCTCATACGGTGAGCTCACAGGTCGAGCAATGCGGTCCTGAGGGTGTCGAGACCGACACTGCCGATGTCGAGTGCCCTCTTGTGGAAAGCCTTGATATCGAATGAGCCCCCTTCGCGACGAGCGGTTTCATCGCGAAGCTGCTCCCAGATCCGCTGCCCCACTTTGTACGATGGCGCCTGCCCGGGCCAGCCGAGATAGCGGTTCACCTCGAACCGCACGAACTGTTTGCTCATGTTGACGTTCGCCCCGAGGAAGCCGAAGGCGGATTCGCCCGTCCACGGGCCAGAGCCGTCAGGCAGTTTCTTCTCCAGGTGAACGCCGATATCGAGAACGACGCGAGCAGCGCGCATGCGCTGGCCGTCGAGCATCCCGAGCCTGTCACCGGGGTCGCTGAGGTAGCCGAGCTGTTCCATTAGTCGCTCTGCGTACAGCGCCCAGCCCTCGCCGTGGCCCGATGTCCAGTTCTGTCGTCGCCACGAATTCAGGAGACTCTTGTTGTAAGTGGCCTGCCCGACCTGGAGGTGGTGGCCAGGAACACCCTCGTGATAGACCGTGGTCAGTTCGCGCCAGGTGTCGAACTCGGAGACGCCCTCCGGAACACTCCACCACATTCGTCCACCGCGAGAGAAATCCTCGGTCGGACCGGTGTAGTAGATGCCGCCCTCCTGGGTTGGCGCGATCATGCATTCGAGTTTGCGAAGTTCGTCTGGAATGTCGAATTGGGTGCCGGCCAGGTCATTGATAGCCCGGTCACTTGTCGCCTGCATCCATCGCTTCAGGGCTTCTGTGCCATGGAGCTTCCTGGTCGGATCCCGGTCCAGAAACTCGATGGCCTCTGCGACCCCCGCGCCCGGCTTGATCTCTCGGGCGATGGACTCCTGCTCGTCGACCATTCTCCTGAGTTCTTCGATGCCCCACTCGTACGTTTCGTCGAGGTCGACTACAGCGCCGAGGAATCCCCGGGAAGCGAGGCTGTAGAGCTCGCGACCCACCGCATCCTTCTCGGGGGCGTGAGGGGCGAGTTCGTCCGTGAGGAAGTGCGCAAGACTCGCGTATGCTGCGGCAGACTCTCGGGCACCGGCGGCCAGATCACCGACGAGCGATGCAGGGAGTTCGGCTGCTCCCGCCCTGGCGTTGGCGGTGAACTCGAAGAAGAATCCGGTGTCGACAACCTGTTTCTCAGCCTGCGTGATGATCTCCCGCACCTGCCTGATGGCCGGCACGTTGCCATTCGCGATCCCCGATCGGAGGGTCTGGATGTAGCCGTCCATCGCAGCGGGCAGATTGTGGAGGCGAAGCGAGATGTTCGCCCAGTCGGTCTCAGTTGCTGTCGGGGCCAGGTCGAAGATGTCGCGAAAGTCCTGGGCAGGACTCGCGATGACGTTGAGGTCTCTCTGGTCGAATCCGGCGTCATGCTTGTCGACGGCCAGCTGAAGGGCGCGAGTGAGGTCGAGCTTCGTCACGCGGTCGACATCGTCGAGCGGAGTCGCCTTCGATATCTCGACGAGCGCCTTTTTTACCTCGCCGATCGCCTGTTCTGCGCCAGCCGGGGAGTAGTCGGCGTAATCGCCCTCACGGCCCGGCACGCCAAGATCGACGCGCATTTGAGGATAAAGGTCGAGCTGGGTGCTCATCCATCCTTCAGCTATCGCATCGATGGGAGTGGACGTTCTGCCGGGGGTGCCTGAAGCATCGGTCATCCTCAGAGCCTACCCACGGCACTCACACTCGTTGCCGGTGTACTACTCCTTGTCGAGATCCGTGTTGAGCAGTTCGGCCAACTCGTCGAGTGCGCTGTCTGCGCCGTCTCCGTCAGCAGCCAAGACGACGGACTCCCCGTGGCCGATGCCGAGGGAAAGCACTCCGAGGATGCTGGCTGCATTGACTGTCTTACCCGCAGCGTTGGTAAGAGTCACTGGCAGGCCAGCCTTCGCCGCAGCCTGGCTGAACAGCGAAGCAGGGCGGGCGTGGAGTCCGACACTCGAGGCGACGATGACTGTGCGTTCTGGCATGTGCTGCTCCTTTGATGTGAGCCCTAAGGCTCGATGGTGACTTTGATTGCTTCACCGCGGGCGACTATCTCGATTGCCTCAAGAACGTCAGTGAGCGGCAGGTGGTGCGTGATGAGGTCGGTGACCGGTACTGCGCCGGATGCGATGAGTTCGAGCGCCCGCTTGTTGTGAGCGGGACTCGATCCGTTCACCCCGACGATCGTGAGTTCACGGTAATGCACGACGTTCGAGTCGACGGTGATATTCGGCTTGTCTTTCGCGAGGCCGCCAAACAGGCTGAGCCTGCCGCGCCGCGCGAGCATCCGAAGCCCCTGCTCCTGGGCCGCCCCAGACGCTGCCGCCGTGATCACGACATCCGCCCCTCGCCCGCCCGTCGCCGCCATGACAGCTTCGATCGGGTCGACAGTGTCAGAGGCGATAACCACGTCGGGGTTCACGAGGGCGGCGGCAACGGCGAGCCGCTCGGCATTGAGGTCGACGAGGATGACCGTGGCCGCGCCGCGTGCCCGTGCGAGCCGAACGTGCAGGCAGCCGATTGGGCCCGAGCCGATCACGACGACGGTGTCGCCCGCCCCAACGCGCGCTAACTCCTGGCCGTTCAGCACGCAGGCGAGCGGTTCTGCGAGTGAGGCCTCGGCGAAACCCAAGCCAGCCGGAATGCGGTTGAGGCCGTCGACCCGCAGCACCTCGCGTGGCACGATCATGTATTCGGCGAAGCCACCCGGAAACTGGTAGCCCATCGAAAGCTGGTTTTGACACACCGTCTGGTTGCCGGCGAGACAGTCAGGGCAGGTCCCGTCGGGGATCGCGGCGATAACTTGCACGCGATCCCCGACAGACCATCCGTACACGCCGGCACCAATATCGGTGATCTCACCGGCGATCTCGTGGCCCATGACCTGCGGTGGGGTCATATTGGGATGCCCGGATCGTGAGATCTTGACATCCGTGCCGCAGGTCGAACAGTTTCGCACCCGAATCTTGATTTCACCTGCGGAAACCTGCGGCTCGGGAACGTCTTCGAGCCTGATGTCTCCTGGCGCGTAGAACCTCGCTACCCTCACTCAGTGTCGTCCTCGGGCGCAAGCAGGGCGTAGACCTCGTCAGCGGTTGTCGCTGCCCTCAGCGCCGCAGCCTTGTCCGGTTCCATGAGAACCGTTGCCAGCTGCGACAGTAGGGCGATGTGCCCATTGCCGCGGGCCGCGATTCCGACACAGACGACGACCTCGTTGCCGTCCCAGTCGATGCCAGCAGGGAAGCGCAACACGACGAGCGCGTCGTGCTTCACGGCATCTTTACCCGCGAGGGTGCCGTGAGGAATAGCAACGCCCTCCCCCACGAAGGTGGAGATGGTGTTCTCGCGTTCGATCATCGCGTCGATATACGACGGGTCGATCGCTCCGGTGTCGAGGAGGGCAGCACCGACCTGCCTGATCGCGTCGAACTTGTCTGTCGCCGTCTCGTTGAGGCGAATCGACTCCCTCGAGATCAGCGCGGTCAGGGCAGGTGCGGCATCTTCACTCATCGTCAGACCTCAAACGATTCGCCGTTTTGAATTGCTTTGACGATCTTGGCAACGGCGGGGTCACCCAGGAAGAGCTGGAACGGCACAACCGGCACGTTCGGCACAGTGTGCCGTGCGCGGTCTGCCAGCCCTGCCTGGGTGAACACCAGGTCGGCGTCGCTGGGAATCTCGGCGACCGCGGAGTGCTCCACGCTCACACCTGCCTTCGCGAGTTGCTTCTTCAGCGAGCTGGCAAGCATGACACTCGAACCCATACCCGCATCGCACGCAACGATCAGCTTCTTGATGCTTGATCCGTCGACTGTTGCCATCAGTTTTCTCCTTGTTGTTGTGCTGGCTGCCTAGGCGGATGCCGGGGCGGCCTTCTTGTTCTTGTTACGTGCACTCTGCGCCTTGGCCTCTTCGAGGTCAATCTCAGACTTCGAGTTACGACCAAAGCCGAGCAGCAGCGACCCGACGATGAACGAGACTCCGGCAGAAACAACGATGCCGAGGAGAATCGTCGGGAGGTCTCCCGGATATGCAACCAAAATGTAAGCGAAAATGCTCCCCGGCGAGGCAGGGGCAACCAGGCCGTCCTGGAACAGCGAGAACATGAGCACACCCGACGCTCCACCAGCGATTGCAGCGATGAGCAGGATCGGCTTCATGAGCACGTACGGGAAGTAGATCTCGTGGATGCCGCCGAGGAACTGTACGACGATTGCCGCCGGTACCGTTGCGCGAATCGCGATCGGGCCGAAAAGCATCATGCAGACCAGGATTCCGAGGCCGGGGCCAGGGTTCGACTCCAGCATGAACAGAATCGATTTGCCGGTCTTCGCGGCTTCCTGCGCGCCGAGCGGAACGAGAACGCCGTTCCCGATCGCGTTGTTGAGGAAGAGCACCTTCGCGGGCTCGATGATGATCGATGCGATCGGCAACAAGTGCGCCTTGACAAGCACATCGACGAAGTTGCCGAACACGGTGGTGATGAGGAACACCAACGGGCCGAGGGCGAACACGCCGATGAGCGCCGAGATGCCGCCGACGATGCCTGCCGAGAAGTTGTCGATGAGCATCTCGAAGCCGCCTTTTGCGCGGCCCTGGATCAGCTTGTCGATTCCCTTCATGAATAGTGCAGCCAAGGGTCCGATAATCAGCGCGCCGAGGAACTGCGGACCGAGGTCGGCAATCGTCTTCGGAGCTGCGAGGCCGGCCGGCGCAAGGTGGAGCGCGAGCGGCGACACGATGACGCCGATCGTCGCCACGGCGCCGACGACAGCACCGCGCTGGCCCCAGACTGTGCGACCACCCGTGTACCCGATGAGGATCGGGATCAGGAAGACGATGATCGGGCCGACGATGGTTCCCGCTGCATCCGCGAAAGGAAGGTCAGCCGTTTTGGCGAGACTGCCCGTCGAACGAGCGATCTGGTTGACCCAGCCGTTCGGGATGAACAGGGCTGTGACAAGGCCCCAGGCGATAAATGCGCCGAGGTTCGGCATGATCATTCCCGCGAGGAATGCGCCGCCCCTCTGCACGCGTGCGCGGGCGCCGGTTCCGGCGGCCACCGGTGTGTAATCTGACATTTCTTTGGTACTCCTTTGTACGAGTGAGGACTGTACGGGTGGGTGGTGGGGTGGTGCTAGGTGGCCACGAGTGGCCGATCCAGGTCTGGTTGCCAGACCAGCTGGACGTTCGAGAGGGCGATATCGCCCGGGCCAGGTACTGAAGTACCTGGCAGACCTGCCGCCGCGGCGCCCCACGCGAGAGCTTCGAGCAGCGCGGCATCCTCCGCAGTCTCGTCGATCGAGAACCGGGAGAGAAAGCCTGCAAGAAAGCAGTCGCCGGCGCCGACCGTGCTGCGCGGTGAAATGACGGACGAAGAACCAACGAGTACACCGTGCTCGCTCACGAGCACCGCGCCGTCGGCCCCCAGGCTGACCAGCACCCGCTCGACCCCGCGGCCACGGAGCTCCTGTGCAGCGGCGATCACCTGGGCGATCGAATCGACAGGCCGACCCACGACCTCTGCCAGTTCGGCGCGATTCGGTTTGACCAGGCGGGGCCGCGCGGCGAGCGAGGCAGCAAGGGCGTCGCCGCTCGTGTCGATACCGAGACTCGCGCCGAGAGCCGTGACACCCTGCAGGAGCTCGAGAAACTGTTCAGTGCTGAGTTCGGGCGGCAGGCTGCCCGAAATGACCACCCAGTCTGACGCAGAAACGGTGCTCGAGAGCACCTCGATGAGCACGGCCAGATCTTGCTTCGACAGGGGCGAGCCCGGTTCATTAAGCTTGGTGACAGTGCCGTCCGGCTCGGCCACGGTGAGATTCGATCGGGTGCGCCCGCTGACGGGAACATACCTCGCTGACACGCCTGCGTCATCCAAGAGCAGGGTGAGCTCTGCGCCTTCAGCCCCCGCTACCGGGAGCACTGCGACGCTCTGGGTGCCGTTGAGGGCGAGTGCCCTCGTCACGTTGACGCCCTTGCCGCCCGGCTGGATCACGGGTTCGCTCGTGCGGAGTACAGCCCCGCGCTGGAGCTTATCCACCTCGACGGTGCGGTCGAGGCTCGGGTTGAGGGTGACTGTCACGATCACACGATCACCATCCGCGGGCCGGCATTCTCAACATCTTCGGCGAGTTCGACATCGAGTTCGAGATCGGTGATCACCGTATCGATCGAACTGAGTGGTGCAACCATCGAAAAATCCTCGCGGCCGAATTTGGTGTGGTCGGCGAGCACGACAGTTCTTCGGGATGCTGCGATCAGTGCGCGCTTCACGCTGGCTTCGGCGATGTCAGGAGTGGTAAGTCCGCGCTCGACGCTGATGCCGTTTGTGCCCATGAAGGCCACGTCGACGAAGAGCTCCGCCACCTGCGCTCGCGTCCACTCGCCGACCGCGGCGAGGGTTCGAGGTCGCACCACCCCGCCGAGCAGGTGGAGGCTGATGTTCGGGCGGGTGATGAGTGCGTGGGCGACCGGAATCGAGTGAGTCACTACGGTGAACTCGCGGTCGAGCGGCAGTAGCTGGGCAAGGCGCACTGTCGTGGTTCCCGCGTCGATGATTATCGATCCACCGTCGGGCAGTTCGTCGAGCGCGGCGCGAGCAATACGCTCCTTCTCACTTGACGAATGAGCCTCGCGGTCAGCGATACCCGGCTCGATGCCGAGACGCTCGACAGGAATTGCCCCGCCGTGAACGCGGCGAAGTACTCCCCTGCGCTCGAGCGCACTCAGGTCGCGACGAACGGTTTCCGGAGTCACGGCGAGGTCTCTCGCGAGGCCGGCAACCTCCACGCGTCCGTTGGCACGAGCAGTCTCAAGGATCTGCTGGTGTCGCTCGGGAGCGTACATTCGACCTCTTCGTCTCGGACCTGAACCAACATTACGAATGTTGTTCTGCGCTTATGTAAGTCCGTTTGAGTCCGATTGTCAACTCACAGCGGACTCACGGCGAGTCTGCGTCCTCGCTGACGGCGGGGCAATGCGCGCGGAGGTCTCGACAAGCTCGACTCGCGAGAGCTGCTAGTGGGCAGCTTCTTCCCAGTTGGCACCTGTGCCGACCTGCACCGTCAACGGCACCCTGAGCTCTGCAGCGTGCGCCATGCGGTCAGTGACAACGGCTGTCAGCTCGTCGAGCTCGCCGTCCGCTACCTCGAAGACGAGTTCGTCGTGCACCTGCAGCAGCATTCTGGATGCCATCCCCTTGCCTGCCAGATCTTCTGCAACGCCCAGCATGGCGCGTTTCATGATGTCTGCGGCCGAGCCCTGGATGGGGGCATTGAGCGCCTGCCGTTCCGCGTTTTCCCGGAGCACCCGATTGGATGACTTTAAGTCGCCGAACGGCCGGCGGCGGCCGAAGATCGTCTCGGTGTAGCCATCCTCACGCGCCTGTTCGACTACGCCACGAAGATAGTCACGCACCGCACCGAAGCGGGTGAAGTAGTCGGCCATCAGCTGTTTCGCTTCGCCGGTGTCGATTCTGAGCTGCTTCGAGAGGCCGAAAGCGCTCAACCCGTACGCCAGGCCATATGACATCGCCTTGACCTTATTGCGCATGGCTGGGGTGACATCCGCCGGGTCGACCGAGAAGATTCTCGCCCCGACGAAGCGGTGCAGGTCTTCACCCGAATTGAAAGCCTCGATGAGCCCGGCATCCCCTGAGAGATGGGCCATGATCCGCATTTCGATCTGCGAGTAGTCCGCGGTCAGCAGGGTGGAGAAGTTCTCGCCGTAGGTGAAGGCCGAGCGGATTTCACGGCCGACTTCGGTGCGCACGGGGATGTTCTGCAGGTTCGGCTCTGTCGAGGAGATGCGGCCGGTGCTCGTGCCGGTCTGGTCGTAGCGGGTATGCACGCGGTGGTCGTCCGCGATGCTGCGTGCCAGCGTCTCGACGATCTGGCGCAGCTTGGTCGCGTCTCGGTGCTGAAGCAGCAGGTCGAGGAACGGGTGCGGGTTCTGTTCCTGAAGGTCGGCGAGCGACGCAGCATCCGTCGAGAATCCGGTCTTGTTCGACCGCGTCTTCGGCATCTGGAGGTCTTCGAACAGCACCTGCTGCAGCTGTTTGGGTGACCCGAGGTTGACCTCGCGCCCGATGTCGGCGTATGAGCGTGCGGCCAGGTCTGCTGCGGTAGCGCCAAGCTCGCCGTTGAGCCTGCCGAGAATTTCAGCGCTCACTGTTATCCCGGCGGTCTCCATACCCGCCACGACCGGAATCAAGGGCAGTTCCATCTCGCGCAACACCGCGATCGACCCGACGTCCAAACGCTCCGTAAGGTACTCGGCGAGACGATAGACATACCAGGCCTCCGTGGCCGGACTCACCGCAGCTGCCTCGGGAACGAGCTGGTTGGGGTCTGGTTCGGCCACGTGCTCACCGAGGTGCGTATAGACCTGTGCCGCCAGGTTCTGGTCGTGACCACCCGGCTTGAGCAGCCACGCAGCGAGGGTCGTGTCGAAGACGACGCCGCCGAGCTCGAGGCCCACCTTCTGAAGGGCCTTCAGTATCGGCTTGTAGTCGAAGACGTATTTCGGGGAATCGCTGGCCAGCCACTCACCCAGCGAGACGTAGTCGATGCGCCCGGATGCCCATGGCACGTAGGCACTGTCGTCTGGCGACGCTATGCCGAACCCGGTGAGCCCGTCTGGTCCGAATTCGAGCTGGACCGCGAGCGGATTCGTGCCCTGCACGGATTTCTTGCCGAGCCAGTGCCCGAGTTCTTCGTCGACCATCGTGCGCACGACCGGGATGGCGACGACCGGCTCAGCCGACCCCTCGCCCTCCACCCCCATCGACACCGGGTCGCCGGCAGCTGCCGCCAGTTTGAGCACGCGCTCAAGCAGCGTGCGAAATTGCAACCGGTCGAAGACCTCGCGAACTTTCGCCTCGTCGATGGGCCTGCGTGCAAGGTCTGCAGGCGAGATCGGCAACACCACATCGGTGAGGAGGTGGTTGAGCCGACGATTGCGGATCGCGTTGTCTTTCTGTTCGCGCAGTTTCTCGCCGACGACACCCTTGATCTCGTCGGCGTGAGCGAGCACCTCGTCGAGGCTGCCGTACTGCTGGATCCACTTCACCGCTGTCTTCTCGCCGACCTTGTCGATGCCGATCAGATTGTCACTCGTCTCGCCGACAAGAGCAGCGATCTCGGGATACTGGTGGGGCTCGATGCCATAGCGCTCGACTACGGCGTCTCGGTCGTAGCGCTTGAGTTCAGACACCCCGCGCGCGTTCGGATAGAGCAGGGTGACATTGTCGTTCACCATCTGGATCGCGTCTCGGTCACCCGAGACGACCAGGACACGGTAGCCCTGCTCGGCGCCCTGGGTCGCAAGGGTGGCGAGGATGTCGTCAGCCTCGTAGTCCTCCTTGGAAACCGTGGTGATGCCCATGGCATGCAGCGCCTCTTCGAGCAGTGGGATCTGGCCGACGAACTCTGGCGGAGTTTCACCACGGGTGCCCTTGTATTCGGGATACTCGCGGGTGCGGAACGAGTAGCGGGAGATATCGAACGCCACAGCGAGATGGGTCGGCTTCTCATTCGAAATCAGGTTGTTCAGCATCGAAATGAACCCGTGGATCGCGTTCGTGTGCTGGCCCTCGCGATTCTGGAAGCTGTCGACAGGTAGCGCGTAGAACGCTCGGAAGGCGAGAGAGTGTCCGTCGATAATCAGGAGGGTAGGCTTTTCTTTGTCCGGCACGGAGCCAGCCTAACGGCGGCCGCCGACACCTCACAGCCCCGCAGGAGGAACACCTTGGCCAGGTACCCGGAGGGTCTCGACCCCGAACTGATCGCGCTTATCGAAGCTACAGAGGGCGGCGAACTAGCGAAGAAGATGCAGATCGAGTTTCTCGAACTGTCGCCAGAACACTCGGTGGCGCGCATGCCCGTTGACGGCAATCGCCAGGTGACCGGGATCCTGCACGGCGGAGCCCACGTCGTCATGGGCGAATCGCTGGGAAGCATGTCTGCCGCCCTGCACGCGGGGCCCACTCGGATGTGCGTCGGCATCGAGATCAACGCGAGCCACAGCCGCTCCATCGCCTCCGGGTTCGTCGTCGCGACAGCCACGGCCTTGAGTCTCGGTCGCACCCTTGCCACGCACGAGATCGTCATTCGTGACGAACAGGACCGTCGTCTATCGACCGTGCGGATGACGAACTTCCTGAAGGACCGCTAGGTTTCGACAGGTGGCCCGGCAGTCGCGACCGCTCAACCTGACCGCTTGAATCGCAAAGCGATTCGGGCACTCATTTTTTGGCGGAGAGCTGCTCGATGATTGCCTGTGCGACGTCGTGCATCGTGAGGCGGCGATCCATCGAAGCCTTCTGGATCCAGCGGAACGCCTCTGGCTCGGTGAGCCCCATCTTCTCGTTGAGGAGACCTTTTGCCCGGTCCACCAGCTTGCGGGTCTCGAAGCGCTCGACGAGGTCGCTCACCTCGGCCTCGAGCGTGATGATCTGCGCATACCTGGCCAGCGCGATCTCGATCGCAGGCAGCAGGTCGTTCGGGGTGAATGGCTTCACAACGTAGGCGAGTGCGCCGGCCTCTGTCGCCCGCTCAACCAATTCCTTCTGGCTGAAGGCGGTCAGGAGCACGACAGGCGCGATGTGGTTTTTGGTCAGGCGCTCAGCTGCGGAGATTCCGTCTAGGAGCGGCATCTTCACGTCCATGATGACGAGGTCGGGCCTCAGCTCTGTCGCGAGTGCAACAGCTGTCTCGCCATCACCGGCCTCGCCGACCACCTCGAATCCGTTGTCCCTCAGGGTCTCGACGATGTCTAGTCGGATGAGCGACTCATCCTCGGCCACGACAACGCGGCGAGGGGTCTGCTGGGCGGAATCCTGGTCAGTCACGCTGACAACCCTACGGTATTATTTCCCACGTTATCGTGCGCCGGATTGGCGGAATGGCAGACGCGGGGCACTCAAAATGCTCTGCTCGAAAGGGCGTGCGGGTTCAAGTCCCGCATCCGGCACAAAGCACAGGGCACCAAGGCACAGAGCGCGAAGCTCGGCTGGGCGCGGAGGGGATGATCGTGTCAGACGGCGATGTCGGTTCGAGCATTCCGGCCGGGTGGTATATGGACTACACAGGCGAACAGCGCATGCGCTGGTGGGACGGCGCGCAGTGGACAGAGCACGTCAGCGCCAGCGGGCCACCCGTCTACAGCGGAGTGCCTGCCCGAAATACAGTTTCTGCATCCACCCCGGTCGGGAATGTCTTCATCTGGATCATCGTGTTGCTTCCGCTCATCCCCCTGGTGCTGACGTTCGGCGTCGACTTCAGGGGCATGATGCAGCAGGCCATAGACAATCCGACGAATCCGCTCGCCCTCTATTCGAGCACTGGCTACCTCGCGCTGCTGGTCTCGGGTTGGGCAATCCTTGCGGCGACGGTGGTGCTGGCCTTCTTCGATGCGAGGCGCTTGCGAGCGACCGGATTCGACCGACCCTTCCCGTGGGGATGGGCTTTCCTGTCATACGTCTACATCATCGGTCGCGCCGTAGTCGTTCGGCGTCGTTCCGGTCGAGGGCTCGCCCCACTCTTCGTCTGGATCGGCATCTACGCTGTCTCGATCATCGTCAGCATCAGCGAACTCAGCACTGCGATTTCATCGCTGGTACACACTGTGCCTGGCGGATTCACCAATACGTGAGACGGTCTCGGCAGCAGACCGTCAGAGTCGCTTTCGTTCCGGTTGCGGCCGCTGGCGTGAGAGCTCGCCGCCGAGGCGACCGCCCCACGGACGCCCGTGATCTGCAAACTCCTCCCGGAAGTACGCCATCCGCCAGGTTCCGAGTGAAATGCGGGCGCCGGTGCGCAAGATCACGTCATCGGTCCCATCAGACTGCAGTACGTACTCGTCTTCAATGGTGTGCCTGATGCGGGCAGAGACCGGCCCAAGCCCCTCGAGTTGGAGGTCGGCGTCCTCTCCGGAACCGATCACGGTCGTGCCAGGAAGCAAGTCGAATTCGCGGGGTGGTGTGCCGTCCCAGTTCTCGGAGCCCACGGTGAAGATCAACCTCGGTCGCCCGGACCCGGGCGTGTAGTGAGTGGTTGAGATGCGGCGAACGCGCCGCCTTCCCAGCGTAGGGAGCAACGGGAACGGCGTGGACGGAGGCAGTGTGACAGCACCGACCCTCGCCTTCGGCACCAGCAATGGCGCTATGAGCGCAGGGTTGCCAAGGCGGATGTGCGATGAGCCGGTGAGCCCCCGCTGCACGATGTCACTCTTCACGTCTCCGATGCTCGCCAGAGTGCCAGCCGGGCTGGCAAGAGTGACGGTGATTCCGAAGCCGGCTATTGCGTCCGCGAGCCCACGCAACTGGGCGATGGTCACGGTTCGAGTGGTCGCGAGCAGCTCGGGATGATTCGCGGTGATGGTCACTTCCGACCCGCTCGCCGTGATCGTCCCCTCAAGCGCCTCAGTAGCACCGGCCTCGACGCGGGAGAACCGCAGGTCGATGTCGAGCCGGGTGAAGGCAGCCATATCAGGAACGGAGCTGATCAGAACCGGCGGCGTGGTCGTCACTCGTGGTCACCCTGAGGGTGCCGTTGAGTTTCCAGGTCGCTCGCGGGGCATCCGGTCCGATGTCCCTGGGCACTTCGACCGTCATGTCGACGAAGCTGTAATTGACCGCGGCACCGCGACCGGTGAGATATGACCACATCTCCCGACCGAGGTCGGTCCAGTCGCTGATGTCGCGGGCTTCAGGACCCGAGGTGTTGTCGAAAAGTTGCGGTGAATCAGACATGCGTGCACCCCTTGCTGGTTGATATTCAGCACGGTACTCGGCAACCCGCGGTGAGCGCTCCCCGTTGACTTACTGTCGCGGTTGTGGTGCGACCACCGCGTCAGTCCGCGTGCTCACCGCTCTCCCAGACCGGAGCCTGGGCGTTGATCGCGTCTCCGACGACGTGAACCCGCAGGTCATTGGTCGATCCGGGGATTCCGGGAGGGGATCCAGAGATCACGACCACCTTGTCGCCCACTTCGGCGAGTTTCTCACGGATCAGTACCTCGTCGACCTGCTGGTACATCGCGTCAGTGTGGGTAACTCGCTCCACGATGTACGACTCGATGCCCCAGATCAGTGCCATCCTGCGGCGGATGGCTTCGTCTGGCGTGAATGCCTTCATCGGGATCTTGAATCTGAGCCGCGACATCCTGCGTGCCGAATCGCCGGATTCGGTGAAGACGCACACATACTTCGCGTCGACGAAGTCGGCGACCTCGGCGGCCGCGAGGGTGATGGCGCCACCCTGGGTGCGGGGCTTCGTACCCAGCGGAGGGATGCGCTCAAGCCCGTGATCCTCGGTCGATGCGACGATCCTGGCCATGGTCTGCACCGTAATGACCGGATACTCCCCCACGCTGGTCTCGCCAGAGAGCATGACAGCATCAGCGCCATCGAGGATGGCGTTTGCTACATCGGATGTCTCGGCGCGGGTTGGCACCGGGCTCGAGATCATCGACTCGAGCATCTGCGTCGCGACGATGACAGGTTTGGCCATGCGACGTGCGAGCTCGACGGTGCGCTTCTGCACGATCGGCACCGCCTCGAGAGGAAGCTCCACCCCGAGGTCACCGCGGGCGACCATGATCGCGTCGAACGCGTCGATGATCGCCTCGAGGTGGTCGACGGCCTGGGGCTTCTCGATCTTGGCGATCACCGGAACCTTGCGGCCCTCCTCCGCCATGATCTCGTGAACGCGGATGATGTCATCAGCGTTGCGCACGAACGAGAGTGCAATCAGGTCTGCTCCGAGTTTGAGACCCCAGCGGAGGTCTTCCTCATCTTTCTCGGAGAGCGCCGGCACGTTCACCGCGACACCGGGGAGGTTGATTCCCTTATTGTTGGAAACCGCCCCTCCTACCACGACCCGGGTGGTCACGACCGTGCCATCGGTCGAGATGACTTCGAGCTTGACCTTGCCATCGTCAATCAGCAGCGGGTCACCCGGCTTCACGTCGTTCGGCAGGCCCTTGAAGGTGGTGCCGGAGAGTTCCTTGGTGCCGAGTACGTCTTCGATCGTGATGGTGAAGATGTCGCCGACCGCGAGGTCATATGGTCCGTTCTCGAACTTGCCGAGCCTGATCTTCGGACCCTGCAGGTCGACGAGAACTGCAACGGCCTTGCCAGTATCCGCAGCGGCCTTCCGCACATTCTGGTAGACCTCCTCGTGCACGTCGTAGCTGCCGTGGCTGAGGTTCATCCGTGCGACATCGACACCGGCCTCGATGATGGCCCTGATGTTTTCGTAACTGGAAGTTGCCGGGCCAAGGGTTGCGACAATTTTTGCGCGTCTCATGTGTTTCTCTCTATTGGTTTCAGATCGAGATGGCGTGGTCGGTAGGACGAACAGGTGACGGCAGCAGCGTCTCCCCCTCGAGATAGCGATCGACTGCTGCGGCGGCGGAACGCCCCTCTGCGATAGCCCAGACGATGAGCGACTGGCCACGGCCAGCGTCCCCTGCGACGAAGACACCGGCCTCGCTGGTCTGGTAGTCGTTGTCGCGGATGACGGTGCCCCGCTCCATGGGAACCGCGAGCTGGTCTTCGAGAAGGTCGCTTTCCGTGCCGGTGAACCCGAGTGCCAGGAGCACCAGGTCGGCGGGGATCTCTCGCTCAGTGCCCGATTTCGGAACGCGCTTGCCGTCGAGGTATTCGGTTTCTGCCACGCGAATTGCCCGAACTTCGCCGACGTCATTGCGCAGGAATTCGACGGTCGAGGCGAGGTACACCCGCTCGCCGCCCTCTTCGTGCGCGCTTGACACCTCGAACAGGGTGGGCGACATAGGCCAGGGCTGGTGCTCGGGTCGCTCGGAAGGCGGCTGCACGCCGATCGCGAGGTTCGTGACAGAGAGAGCGCCCTGTCGGTGGGCAGTGCCGATGCAGTCAGCTCCGGTGTCGCCGCCGCCGAGAATGACGACATGCTTGTCCTCGGCGGTGATCTGGTCTGTGACGGTGTCGCCAGCGCCGACCCGGTTCTGCTGCACGAGATATTCCATCGCGAAGTGCACGCCCGAAAGGTCGCGGCCCGGAATCGGCAGGTCGCGCGGCACGAGCGCCCCGGTGGCAACGACGACAGCGTCATAGCGCGACCGAAGGTCGTCCCAGGTGATGTCGATGCCGATGTTTACGCCGGCCCGAAAACGCGTGCCCTCCGCCTGCATCTGGCGCAGGCGGTTCTCGAGGTGCTTCTTCTCCATCTTGAAATCGGGGATGCCGTACCTCAGCAGGCCGCCGATTCGGTCGTCTCGCTCGAAGACTGCAACGGTGTGGCCTGCGCGGGTGAGCTGCTGGGCCGCCGCAAGTCCGGCTGGCCCCGATCCGACGACCGCAACCGTCTTACCTGTCAGTCGCTCTGGCGGGTGAGGCTCGACCCAATCGTTAGCGAAGGCCTGATCAATAATCGAGACTTCGACCTGCTTAATAGTGACCGCAGGCTGGTTGATGGCGAGAACGCAGGAGGACTCACACGGTGCCGGGCACAGGCGCCCGGTGAACTCCGGGAAGTTATTGGTCGCGTGCAGTCGCTCGATCGCTTGGCGCCCCTCGCCCCGCCAGGTGAGGTCGTTCCACTCCGGAATCAGGTTGCCGAGCGGGCAGCCGTGATGACAGAACGGCACTCCACAATCCATGCAGCGACCGGCCTGGGCCCTCGTGGTTGCGGCGTCGCCCTGCTCGTAGACCTCTTTCCAGTCCATCAGTCGCAGCGCGACCGGCCTGCGAACGGGCGTCTCGCGCTCGCGTACTTTAAGAAAGCCCTTAGGGTCAGCCACCGGTTACCTCCATGATTCGTCCCCAGACGACGTCGCCGTCGGGGTCGAGGCCCTCTTCGACCGCTGTTGCCCGTGTGGCCAGCACTGCAGCATAGTCACGAGGCAGCACTTTCACGAAGCGGGACATCGTTTCTTCCGGCTCCTCCAGCATGCTCTGCGCAACGGCCGACTCTGTCTCCGCGAGGTGCCTGCGCAGCAGATCGGTGACAATCTCCACGTCACCCGCACCGAGCGGAAGCAGCTCGAGTTCGCCCGTATCAAGAGCGTCGCGGTTCACCCGCTCCGGTTTGAGGTCGTAGACATACGCCGTGCCACCAGACATCCCTGCACCGAGGTTGCGCCCGGTTCCGCCGAGGATTACCGCAAGACCACCCGTCATGTATTCGAGTGCGTGGTCGCCAACACCTTCGACAACCGCGGTAGCACCGGAGTTGCGAACGAGAAATCTCTCACCGACGATTCCGCGCAGGAACATGCTGCCCCGCGTGGCACCGTACCCGATGACGTTGCCCGCGATCACATTTCGCTCAGCCGAGAAAACGCTCGCGCTGTCAGGGCGGATGACGATCTCGCCGCCACAGAGGCCCTTGCCGACATAGTCGTTGCTGTCACCGATCAGGCGCAGTGTGATGCCGCCGGGCAGGAACGCACCGAACGACTGGCCGGCTGTTCCGGTGAGAGTCACATCGATGGTGCCGACCGGCAGTCCGTTCTCGCCGTGGCGCATCGTCACCTCGTGGCCGAGCATCGTGCCGACCGCGCGCTCTGTATTGCGGATCGGAAGGGTGATCGACACCGGCTTGCCCTCCGAGAGCGCAAGCGCACTTCGCTCGATCAATGCGACGTCGAAATGCTTATCCAGGTCGTGCTTCTGTTTCGTGACGTTGCGCCGTGGCTCATCAGCAGAGAACACCGGTCCTTCGAGAATCGGCGAGAGGTCGAGCCCGTCTGCCTTCCAGTGCTCGATCGCACCGTTGACGTCGAGTAGTTCAGAATGACCGATGGCTTCTTCGATCGACCGGAAGCCGAGCTCAGAGAGGTATTCCCGCACCTCCTGGGCGAGGAACTCGAAGAAGTTCACGACGAACTCCGGCTTTCCGGTGAAGCGCGCACGCAGTTCTGGGTTCTGGGTGGCGACGCCAACCGGGCAGGTGTCGAGATGACACACGCGCATCAGGATGCAGCCGGACACCACCAGGGGCGCAGTCGCGAAACCGAACTCCTCAGCCCCGAGGAGCGCCCCGACGATGATGTCTCGACCGGTCTTCATCTGGCCGTCGACCTGCACAACAACGCGCCCGCGCATTCCGTTGAGCATGAGGGTCTGCTGCGTTTCGGCGAGGCCGAGCTCCCACGGCGTACCCGCGTGCTTGAGCGAGTTCAGCGGACTCGCGCCGGTGCCTCCATCATGGCCGGACACCAGGACGACATCGGCGAGTGCCTTGGTCACACCGGCTGCAACTGCGCCGATGCCCGACTGGCTCACCAGCTTCACATGCACCCGTGCGTCTGGGTTTGCGCGCTTGAGGTCGAAAATAAGCTGTTTAAGGTCTTCAATCGAATAGATGTCGTGATGCGGCGGCGGACTGATCAGGCCGACACCCGCGGTGGAATGACGCGTTCGCGCAATCCACGGGTAAACCTTCGACGCGGCCAACTGGCCGCCCTCGCCCGGCTTCGCACCCTGCGCCATCTTGATCTGGATGTCGGTCGCGTGGCTCAGGTACATGCTCGTTACGCCGAACCGTCCGCTGGCGACCTGCTTGATGGCGCTGCGTCGCTCAGGGTCGAGCAGTCGTGCCGTGTCTTCGCCGCCTTCGCCGGTGTTGCTCTTAGCGCCGATGCTGTTCATCGCGATCGCCATGGTCTCGTGAGCTTCCTGGCTGATCGAGCCATAGCTCATGGCCCCGCTCGAGAAGCGGGTGACGATGGATGCCACCGACTCGACCTCGTCGATTGGAACAACGGGGCGCACACCGGTGCGAAGCCCGAAGAGCCCGCGCATGGTCTTCAATTCGTGCGCCTGGTCGTCGACGAGTTTGGTGTACTCCCGGAAGATGTCGTAGCGGCGTGACCTCGTGGCGTGCTGAAGCTTGAACACCGTGTCTGGGCTGAACAGGTGTGGTGGCCCGTCCCGGCGCCACTGGTACTCGCCGCCCGTCGCCAGCCGCTCATGCGCGCTGACAGCACCATCCACCGGGTACGCGGCGGCATGCCGAGCGGCGCTCTCGGCAGCGACGACGTCGATGCCGATGCCGCCGAGCAGGCTTGATGATCCGGTGAAGTACTGCTCTACAAACGCTGTGTCGAGGCCGACAGCCTCGAAGGCCTGCGCCCCCGCGTACGAGCCGACGACGGAGATGCCCATCTTGGACATGATTTTGAGAACACCCTTGCCGAGTGCCTTGATGAGATTCTTGACCGCTTTCTCTGCGCTCAGCCCCTGGATGATGCCGCTGCGAACCAGTTCTTCCGCTGTCTCCATCGCGAGGTACGGGTTGATCGCAGACGCGCCATAGCCAACCAGAAGTGCAACATGGTGCACCTCACGCACGTCGCCCGCCTCAACGATGAGACCGACCTTCATGCGGGTTTCTGCCCGGATGAGGTGGTTGTGTACTGCGGCGACCATGAGCAGCGAAGGCACAGGGGCCAGTTCCCTGGTGGAGTCGCGGTCTGACAGCACGAGGAACAGTGCACCGTTCTCGATGGCGCGATCGGCTTCGTCGCACATCGCGGCGATGCGCTGCTCCATCGCCTTCGGCCCCTCATCGACCCGATACAGCCCCTTGATCGTGTGGGTCGGCTGCAAGCCGGAACCCTTAGGAACGATGTGCTGGATTTTGGCCAGCTCGTCGTTGTCGATGACCGGAAAGTCGAGGATGACCTGCCTGGCATGCTCTGGCGTCGCCTCGAGCAGGTTGCGCTCAGGCCCGAGCCCGAGCTTCAGCGACGTGACGACCTCTTCACGGATGCTGTCGAGCGGCGGGTTGGTGACCTGGGCGAACTGTTGGGTGAAGTAGTCGAACAGCAGGCGCGGGCGCTCGCTGAGAACAGCGATCGGGGTGTCAGAACCCATCGCACCAAGCGGTTCAACGCCGTTGAGCGCCATCGGCCTGACGAGGATGCGCACCTCTTCTTCGGTGTAGCCAAAGGTGCGCTGTCTGCGGGTGACTGAGGCCGGCGTGTGCACGATGTGCTCGCGCTCAGGAAGGTCTTTCAGGTTGATACGACCGCGGTCGAGCCACTCGCCCCACGGCTCAGAGGCGGCGAGCTCGCTCTTGATCTCGTCGTCTTCGACGATGCGGCCGGCCTCGGTGTCGACGAGGAACATTTTGCCCGGGCGGAGCCTGCCCTTGCGAACGACCCGGCTCGGCTCGATCTCGAGCACTCCGATCTCGCTTGCGAGCACGACGAGACCGTCGTCGGTGACCAGGTAGCGACCGGGGCGAAGTCCATTGCGGTCGAGGGTTGCGCCAACGAGCGTGCCGTCAGTGAAGACGAGCGCTGCCGGGCCATCCCACGGCTCCATCAGCATCGAGTGGTATTCGTAGAAGTCGCGGCGGAGCGGGTCGATGTCGACCTGGTTCTCGTATGCCTCCGGCACCATCATCATCATCGAGTGCGGCAGGCTCCTGCCGGAGAGGGTGAGCAATTCGACGACCTCGTCGAACGATGCGGAGTCACTCGCCCCGGGCGTCACAATCGGGAACAGCGGACGAAGGTCGCCGAGCACCTCGGATTCGAGCTGGGACTGCCGTGCCCGCATCCAGTTGCGGTTGCCCTGCACCGTGTTGATCTCGCCGTTGTGCGCGATCATGCGGAACGGCTGAGCCAGCGGCCACGACGGGAAGGTGTTGGTCGAATACCGAGAATGGACGAGCGCGAGCTTCGACGCGAATCGCTCGTCTGAGAGGTCTGGATAGAACGGCTCGAGCTGCAGCGTCGTGACCATTCCCTTGTACACCAGGGTTCGCGAGCTGAGAGAGGGGAAATAGGCGTTCAGCTCGCGTTCTGCGCGCTTGCGGAGCCTGAACGCCTGGCGGTCGAGTGCAACGCCGCTCACCAGGCCGCCGCCGTGCGCAGTCCTGGTGCTCGCCAGAAACACCTGCTCGAAGAACGGCATGGCTTCCCGGGCGAGATTGCCGAGACCGTCTGGATGGACGGGCACTACCCTCCAGCCGAGAACTTCGAGGTCTTCCTCAGCCGCGAGGGACGCGACGCCAGCCTTCACCGCAGAACGCTCGGCATCGTCGATCGGCAGGAACCCCGTTCCGACGATGTAACTGCCGACATCGGGCAGGTCGAACTCCGTGACGGCACGCAGGAAGGCATCCGGAATCTGCGTCACGATGCCAGCGCCGTCGCCGGTGCCGGCATCTGATCCGATTGCTCCGCGGTGTTCCAGGTTGCGCAGTGCTCCGAGCGCAGCGTCGATGATGTCGTGGCCGGCAGTCCCCCTGAGGGTGGCGACCATGGCGAGACCACACGCGTCACGCTCGCGGCGCGGGTCGTACAGACCGGTGGCCGTCGGAACGCTGCTAAAGCGGGAAAAGGCTGGCGTGAGAGCCATTCTGAACCGTCCTCACGAAGAAACTGGAGCGTGTGGGACTGCGGCGGCCCGGGAAGGATGAAGGGAGCACCACTGGGTGCTCCCCGTGATTACGACTTCGTGCCAGCCCCGCTTGTGACGGACCGTGTGGCTTTGACCCTGACCGGACTGGTGTGGATGACAACGGCTTCTTCGCTCTCGTCGACCTCCGGATAGGTGTCATCGGAGTCTACCGCAGCGGGCGGCGACCAGCCGCGTCCGTGGCGGTAAACCGACGGCTCCTGTCCGGTATGGCGGCTCTTTTGGGCGAGGAAGACCACGACTCCGATGATGGCGACGATCCAGGCTAGCCAGACGTTGGTGCGAATGCCGCCAAAATACAGGGTCGGGTCGATCCTGAGCGATTCGAACCAGCTGCGACCAAGGCCGTACCAGACCAGCGCGAGCGCGAAGACACGGCCCCATTGGAGTTCGAAGCGCTTCGCAACGAAGAGCACAACGCCGATTCCGACGAGGCAGAGCAGAATCTCGTACAGGAAGACGGGCTGGAACAGCGTCGAGGCCGGAAGTCCGAGTGGGAAGTCCGCGTCTTTCGTCGGGATCTGTAACCCCCACGGAGCGCTGGTCGGGCTGCCGAAATACTGGCGGTCGAACCAGTCACCGAGGCGTTCACCCGCAATACCGAGAAAGAGACCGGGCACTGCCGCATCGAGCACACTCGTGACCCGAAGCCCCGCAAGTGAACATCCGATCGCGACCCCGATGACCCCGCCGAGGATCACACCGAAGAGCGAGACGCCGCCCTCCCAGACGTAGAAGGCGGTCAGAGGATTCCTGCCGGCGCCGAAATAGAAGTCAGGGTGCGTTGCGACATGCCCGATGCGGCCGCCGATGATACCGAGCGGAATGGCCCAGATCGCAACATCGACCACAACGCCCGGCTCTGCCCCACGCTTTGTCAGCCTCATCGAGGTGACGATGATCGCGAGAACCAACCCGATAACGATGCACGCCGTCGACGCGCGAAGGTTGATGTTGAGACCGAATGACGTCCAGCCGATGTCACGAAACCACTGGCCGAGGTTGAAAACCTGCCAGGCGTCGCTCGGGCTGGGAATGCTCAGGGGAAGAACCACAGGGCTGGGTGCCTTTCGTGCAGGAGGACTGCGGACAACTGACTAAGCGTACAACCCAGCACTCAGCCCAAACCGGCACTGAGCCGAGCGGTGGTCGCCGCCAGCCCGCTCACTCCCCCGTCAGCAAGGGATTTGACCAGGGCAGAGCCGACTATTGCACCGTCTGCATACTGCAGCACTTCGTGCACCTGGTCGTTGGTCGAGATTCCGATTCCGACGCAGGCGTTCTCGGCGCCGGCAGACTTCAGCCTGGCGACGAGAGAGCGTGCCGCGGCATCCACGTCCTGTCGGGCTCCGGTGATTCCCATCGTCGAGACGGCGTAGACGAAGCCGCGGCTTGCAGCGACGGTGTCGGCGACCCGCGCGTCAGTGGATGATGGGGCGGCGAGAAAGACGCGGTCGAGCCCGGTGCGCTCACTGGTCGTGATCCATTCGGCTGCTGAGTCCGGGGTGATATCCGGTGTGATCAGGCCGGCGCCGCCCGCATCGACCAGGGAATCGGCAAATCTGTCGACGCCGTACTGGAACACGGGGTTCCAGTACGTCATGACGAGCACAGGGGCATCGACCCTGGCCCTGATCGCTTCGACTGCGGTAAACACGTCGTGCACGCGAAAACCGGCCGCCAGCGCGGTCTGGGTCGCGTGCTGGATGACCAGGCCGTCCATGACGGGATCGGAGTACGGGACCCCGAGCTCGAGGATATCGACGCCGTTCTCGACCAGGGCGACAGCCGCATCGATGCTGGTCACGAGATCGGGAAAACCGACGGGCAGGTAGCCGATGAGGGCGCCGCTGTCGGCCGCACGCCGCGCTGCGAGGGTTGCGGCGACACCCGTAACGCCGCTCACTCCTGCCGCGCCCCTTCGTCGAACAGGTCGAACCAGGTGCCGGCTGTTGCCACGTCTTTGTCGCCGCGGCCACTGAGGTTGACCAGGATGATCGAGTCCGGCCCGAGCTCCCTGCCGAGTGTGAGCGCGCCAGCCAGCGCGTGCGCCGATTCAATAGCCGGGATGATGCCCTCGGTGCGGCTGAGCAGACGCAGGGCTTCCATCGCCTCGGTGTCGGTGGCGGGCAGGTAGGTCGCTCGCCCGATGTCTGCCAGCCAGGCGTGCTCTGGCCCGACTCCCGGGTAATCGAGCCCGGCCGAGATGGAGTGTGACTCGACGGTCTGGCCGTCGTCGTCCTGCAGCAGATAGCTCCGTGCGCCGTGCAGGATGCCGGGGCGCCCGCGCTCGATGGACGCTGCGTGGCGATCAGTATCTATGCCGTCGCCGGCAGCCTCGTAGCCGAACAGCTTGACATCGGGGTCATCGAGAAAAGCATGGAAGATGCCGATCGCATTGGATCCGCCGCCCACGCAGGCTGCAACAGCATCAGGAAGCCTGCCGGTGAAGTCGAGCACCTGCTGGCGCGCCTCCTCGCCGATGATCTTCTGAAAATCGCGGACCATGGCCGGGAAGGGATGCGGGCCTGCCGCAGTGCCGAAGATGTAGTTGGTGGTCTCGACCGAGGTGACCCACTCGCGATACGCCTCGTTGATGGCATCTTTCAGGGTGCGGGAGCCGGTGGTCACCGACACGACCTCTGCGCCGAGCAGTCGCATCCTGGCCACGTTGAGGGCCTGGCGCTGGGTATCGACCTCACCCATGAAGATCGTACATTCCATGCCGAACAGAGCAGCCGCCGTCGCGGTCGCAACCCCGTGCTGGCCAGCACCCGTCTCGGCGATGACCCTGCTCTTGCCGATCTTGCGGGTGAGCAGCGCCTGGCCGAGGACGTTATTGATCTTGTGCGAGCCGGTGTGGTTCAGGTCTTCGCGCTTCAGGATGATCCGTGCCCCGCCAGCGTGCGCTGCAAACCGCGGCACCTCGGTGATGATCGACGGTCGCCCGGTGTATGTGCGGTGCAGCTCGGCCAGCTCGGCCTGGAACAGCGGGTCGGTCTTGGTCTCCTCGTATGCGGCTGCGAGGGCGTCAATCGCTGCGATGAGGGACTCGGGCATGAAGCGGCCCCCATACTCCCCGAAGTACGGGCCGACGTTGTCTCTGAGATGTGTCATTGTGCTTCCAGGAATTCTGCGAGGGTACGCACCGGGTCTCCGTGGGTAACGAGTGCTTCACCGACCAGCACGACATCGGCGCCCGCCTGGCGGTAGTGGGCGACGTCTGCGGCGGTCTTCACTGCGGATTCAGCCACCCGGATGACGCCTAACGGGATGCGGCCAGCCAGCGTTCCGAAGAGTTCCTGGTCGAGTTCGAAGGTGCTGAGATCGCGCGCGTTGACCCCGACGAGCCCGGCGCCGACGCCGAGCGCGCGCTCAAGCTCATCCGCGCTGTGCGTCTCGACCAGCGCTGTCATTCCGAGCGATGTTGTCAGCTCGAAGAGAGACAGCAGTTTCGACTGGTCGAGGGCAGCAACGATAAGCAGCACGAGGTCTGCACCGGCGGCCCGTGCCTCGAAGACCTGATAGGGCTCAGCGATGAAGTCCTTGCGGAGCACCGGCACGCTCACAGCGTCGCGAACCGCCATGAGATCTTCCAGCGAGCCACCGAACCTGCGTTCTTCGGTGAGCACGCTGATCGCACTGGCCCCGCCTGACTCGTACGACGACGCGAGCGCCGCCGCGTCTGGAATGTCTGCGAGGGGTCCACGCGACGGGCTGGATCGCTTGACCTCCGCGATGATTTTCACCCGGTCGGTTGGAGCGAGCGCGGAAAGCGCATCGATCGCGGGTGTTCGCGACATCGCAGCGAGTTCGATATCGGCGAGGGAAACGAGGGAGCGACGCCTGGTCGCGTCTTCTAGCGCGCCAGCAACGAGATCTGAGAGCACTGGTCTTGGTGTGCCGGTCAGTCGTGCTTCGAGGTGTACTTCGGGCCGTAGACGCCGTAGCCCATCCTGGACAGCACGATCCCGACGATGAACCCGACGAGAAGCAGCCCGGCTGCAGCCCAGACGATGATCGGCAGGTCGAAGAAAAACGCGACCGTGCCGATGGCGAACGCGACGAGCATGATGATCACAGCGGTCCATGCAGCCGGTGAATTGCCTTCACCGGGCTCTTGGAATTCGTCGCTCACAGGTCTCCTTCGTGGGTGTTCAACCGAAAGTCTAGCGTGACGTCGGATCCCCGCCGCCGCTCAGGCTGTCCCAGTCTGCGACCGGATTCGTGCCTGGCTCATCGGTCGTGGATGCAGTCGCCTGGTACTTTCTTGACGACCCGGGCCACCGGCGTGCGGTTACCACAATGACCACCCCGAGGGCGAGGATGAGCAGGCCAACGAGCAGGGCGAGCCATGGCCACGCGCTCACCGAGACAGAGGTGACCATCGCGATGATGGAAGAATTCCCGCTCACTCCGGTCGCCCCGGTGATGAGGGCAGCAGACGCCCCCGCCGGATTCTCGAGTGCCACTCTCGCCGAGTATGAAACGATGAAGCCGAGCAGCATCTCGACCACGCCGAGGATGAAGCGCACGACGGTGCCGGCGATCGCGAGTGCACCGACGAGCGCGAGGCCAGCCAGCGCGAGCGCGATGAGGGCGGGCGCGGCGGTATTGCCGGTCACCGCGAGTGTCGTATGGCTCGCTGACTTTCCATCAAGGGTGAGATCGAACCAGTCGCCGGTCCAGGTGAGAAGCACGAGACCGCTGAGCACGATCCCGCCGACGAGGGTGAGGTTCTTCAGCCTTCTGGGTGACACGCTCGTGGCTGACACGGTCATTCGACCCTTCGCATGGCGTTGGCGACGGCAACCGCCCTGAGTGGTGCGGCAGCCTTGTTCTGGGCCTCCTGGTGCTCGGTGGCCGGGTCGGAGTCCGCGACGAGGCCTGCCCCGGCCTGCACGCGCGCGACACCGCCCGAGATCGACATCGTGCGGATCGCGATCGCCAGGTCGAGGTCGCCGGCGAATCCGAAATACCCGACGACTCCGCCGTAGAGCCCGCGCTGGGCTGGCTCGAGTTCGTCGATGATCTCGAGCGCTCTCGGCTTCGGGGCGCCAGACAGCGTGCCTGCAGGGAAGGTGGCCCGAAAGACATCGATCGAGTTCGCGTCTGGTAGCAGATCGCCCTCGACCGACGACACCAGGTGCATGATGTGGCTGAACCTCTCGACTCTCATGAACTCGGTCACTTCGACAGATCCCGCGACGCAGACCTTTGAGAGGTCGTTGCGTGCGAGATCGACGAGCATGAGGTGCTCAGCACGTTCCTTCGGGTCAGCCAGCAACTCTGCGGCGAGCTCGACGTCGACCTCGGGCGTTTCGCCGCGGGGACGCGAGCCGGCGATCGGATGCATGTAGACGTGCTCGTTGTCGACCTTCACCAGAGCTTCGGGAGACGATCCCACGATCCAGTACGGCTCCCCCGCGGCATCCAGCAGAGACAGCAGGTACATGTACGGGCTGGGGTTGAGAGTGCGCAGTACCCGATAGACGTCAATCGGATCCGCGGTTATGTCGTGATCGAAACGTTGCGAGATCACCACCTGGAAGACATCGCCGTCACGGATGTATTTTTTTGAGAGCTCGACAGCATGGCGATAATCCGCTGGCGCGATACGCGGCCGGGGCACTGCAGGCACGGTCAGATCGACCTCGGCGAGCCAGGCTGCCGACGGCCCCGCGAGCTTCGCCTGCATTCCGTCGAGCCTGCCCTGCGCACCATCCCAGAGCTGGCCGGCCGATTCGACGCCGTCGTTCAGAGCGGTGGCGATGAGCAGCACTGTTCCCGTGCGGTGATCGACCACTACCAGTTCCGACACGAAGCTGAAGGCCTGGCCGGGGATATCGAAGTCTGCAGCCGGTGCATTCGGCAGGTTCTCGATCTGGCGAATAGCCTCCCAGCCAATGAATCCGACCAGGCCGCCGGTGAGCGGAGGTGCGCCTTCAATATGGGGGGTCGCCCACCGTTCGTAGAGATGGCCGAGGGTCTCGAGCGGGGCGGACGGCGCGTCGGTACCCAGCGCCCGTTCGGCGTCGAGCCCGTAGCCGAGCCAGGCCGAGACGCCGTCGTGCTGGGTGAGCACGCCGAAACTCGAGACACCGATGAACGAGTAGCGTGACCAGATGCCGCCCTGCTCAGCGGACTCGAGAAGGAAGGTTCCTGGCTCGCCCTTCGCAAGCTTTCGGTAGATACCGACCGGCGTCTCACCATCCGCGAACAACTCCCGGATCACCGGTACGACGCGGTGATCAGCGAGCAGTGCGTCGAACTGCGCCCGGGTCGTCGACTCACTCACCTGCATCACCGACTACAGCATCAAGGGGGTCAACGTCGAAGCAGGCGTGCGCTCCCGTGTGACAAGCGGCACCCAGCTGGTCGACGCTGACGAGCAGGGTGTCAGCGTCGCAATCGAATGCGGCTGCCTTCACGTACTGGCGGTTGCCCGACGTGTCGCCCTTACGCCAGAATTCCTGGCGCGACCGGGACCAGAAGGTGACCCGGCCCTCTGTCAGAGTGCGCCTCAGCGCTTCAGCGTTCATCCACCCCAGCATGAGCACCTCCTTCGAGTCCCACTGCTGGATTATCGCGGGCAGCAGGCCATCGCCGTTGAAGGTCGCTCGGTCGAGAACCGCATCGATGGTGGTATCCATGGGCATGCTCACCTACCTCACTGTGATTCCGTGGGCGGCGAGCTCACGCTTGACCTCGCCGACCGTGAGTTCCTGGTTGTGGAATACGGATGCCGCAAGCACGGCATCGGCCCCAGCTTCGATTGCCGGCGCGAAATCTTGCACGCGGCCTGCGCCACCGCTCGCGATGATCGGAACGCTCGCCAGTTCGCGCATCAGGCGCACCAGTTCGAGGTCGTAACCGTCTTTCGTTCCATCGGCATCGATCGAGTTCACCAACAGCTCGCCGGCCCCCCTCTCGATCACTTCGCGGGCCCAGTCGATGGCATCCAGTTCGGTCTCCCGTCGACCGCCGTGCGTCGTGACAACGAAGCCGGAAGTGGTGGCAGCAGAGCGCTTCACGTCGAGGGAGAGCACGAGCACCTGTGCTCCGAATCGATCGGCGATCTCACCGACCAGCGCCGGGCGGAGGATAGCTGCACTGTTCACGCCCACCTTGTCTGCACCGACGGCAAGGAGGCGGCTCACATCATCCACGCCCCGGATTCCGCCCCCGACGGTGAGCGGGATGAAAACCTGCTCGGCTGTTGCGCGAACGACGTCGTAGGTGGTCGAACGATCGTCGATCGTCGCTGTGACATCGAGAAAGGTGATCTCGTCTGCACCCTGCTCGTAGTAGCGTTTCGCGAGTTCGACCGGATCGCCGGCGTCGCGGAGGTTCTCGAATTTCACGCCCTTGACCACTCGGCCAGCTGCAACGTCGAGGCAGGGAATGACCCTGGTCGCGACCGGCATCAGATTCTCGCGGCGTGAATCGGGCTCACCAGGATGGCGCGGGCGCCGAGGTCGTACAGCCCGTCCATGATCTGGTTGGTCTCGCCTTTCGGCACCATGACCCGCACCGCCACCCAGTCACTGTCACGAAGCGGAGAGACAGTTGGCGACTCGAGGCCCGGCGTGACTGCCGACGCCTGCTCGAGCAGAACGGCGGGCAGGTCGTAGTCCATCAGCACATACTGGCGGGCAACCAGCACACCCTGGAGTCTGCGCTGCAGGGTGGCGATGCCCGGCAGGTCTGCTTTCGCGCTGATCAGCACTGCCGTCGATTCCAGAATGACGGGGCCGAAGATCTCCAGACCCTGCGTTCGCAGGGTCGAACCTGTCGAGACCACATCGGCAACTGCATCCGCGACACCGAGCTTGACGGCCGACTCGACAGCGCCATCGAGCTTCACCAGTTCGGCCGTGACCCGGTGCCGCGCCAGAAAGTCGCCGACGAGCCCGGGGTAGCTCGTGGCCACCCGCACGCCGGCCAGCTGCTGCAGATCGGTGAACCTCCCGGCCACCGCAGCGAATCGGAAGGTGGATGCGCCGAAGTCGAGACTCGCGATCTCACCAGCCGTCGAGCCTGAATCGAGCAGGAGATCGCGGCCGGTGATGCCGACGTCGAGCGCGCCTGACCCGACATAGGTCGCGATGTCCCGCGGCCTGAGATAGAAGAACTCGACGTCATTGCGAGGGTCGAGCGTGTTGAGCGCACGAGGGTCTCGGCGACCCGCGTACCCGGCCTCTGAGAGCATCTCGGCGGCCGTCTCGCTCAGTGAACCCTTGTTGGGCACTGCAATTCTTAACATGTGCTGGTCTTTCAGAGAGAAGGGATGATGGCGCGGGCCGGGAACATCACAGAGCTGGAGACATTACAGATGTCGCCAGATGTCCGCGGGCGCCAGGCCCTTGGCAATCATCATGACCTGCAGGTGATAGACGAGCTGGGAGATCTCTTCCGCGGTTTCGGCGTTTGACTGGTATTCGGCAGCCATCCACACCTCTGCAGCTTCCTCGACGATTTTTTTGCCAATCGAGTGGATGCCCGCGTCGAGTTCCGCCACGGTACCTGAGCCCTCGGGGCGCGACAGCGCCTTCTCGCTGAGTTCAGCGAACAGTTCGTCGAAGGTCTTCACTACCCCAACGTTACCGGCTAGCGGCGGCCCAGCAGGTCGATCACGAAGATCAGCGTGCGACCGGAGAGCTGGTGGCCTGACCCGGACTCGCCGTATGCCAGCGCCGGCGGAACGATGAGTTTGCGACGGCCGCCCACCTTCATTCCGGGGATGCCCTGCTGCCAGCCCGCGATCAGCGCGGCGAGCGGGAAGTCGACCGACTGGCCACGACTCCAGGACGAGTCGAACTCTTCTCCGGACTCCAGGTCGACGCCGAGGTAGTGCACGTCGACCGTGTCGCCGGTCTTTGCTTCGTCGCCCGTACCGATTTCGATCTCCTCGATCACGAGCTCTGCGGGCGCGTCACCCTCGTAGAAGTCGATCTCGGGCTTGGTCTTGTTGAATTCACTCATACCGACAATTCAAACAGAGTGTGAGTGGGCATGTGCCGCGGCACGCAAGGCGGCGATCTGGTCGGCCGGATCGCCGACGTTGAATACGCTCGACCCGGCCACAAACGTGTTCGCGCCCGCCTCAGCAGCGATCATGATCGTCTCCTCGGTAATGCCGCCGTCGACCTGCAGCCAGACATCAAGTCCAGACTTCGCGACCGCCTTCGAGAGGGTGACGAGTTTCGGCATGGTGGACTCGATGAAACTCTGCCCACCGAACCCCGGCTCCACCGTCATGACAAGAACCTGGTCGAACTCAGGCAACAGGTCGAGGTACGGCTCGATGGGGGTATCGGGCTTCACCGCGATGCCGGCTCTGGCGCCGATCACCCTGAGTCTTCGTGCGAGCGAAACGGCATCCTTCACCGCCTCAGCGTGAAAAGTGACCGAGAAGGCCCCGGCCTCTGCATACCCGAGAGCCCAGCGATCCGGGTCGTCGATCATCAGGTGCACATCGAGCGGAAGCGCGCTCACCCGCTGCAGTGACTCGACCATGCGCTGGCCGAAGGTGAGGTTCGGCACGAAGTGGTTGTCCATGATGTCGACATGCACCAGGTCGGCCGACGCGATGCGCCCGAGCTCGTCTTCGAGGTTGGCGAAGTCCGCGGTGAGGATGCTCGGACTGATTCTGACAGGCATGCCGCCAGCCTAGATGGCGCGTTCGAGCAGACAGATGAACATGGCGTCGGTACCGTCGCGATGGGGCCAGAGCTGCACACTGCCGTCCATGCGATCGCCGAGCGGCAGCGGACGCTTGGTGACCCCTGCAAGTACCGCAGCGGTGTCCAGCCGGATCACTCCTTCGAACTTCTTGAGAACCGTGCCGACGACCCCTTCTGTCTCGGCGAGGTGCGGAGAGCAGGTCACGTAGGCCAGAACTCCGCCGGGCTTGAGCGCCTTCAGCCCGGATTCGAGCAGCTCGGCCTGCAGGGTCGAGAGCGCCGGTACGTCTGCCGGCTGCTTGCGCCACCGGGCTTCCGGTCGGCGACGGAGCGCGCCGAGCCCTGTGCACGGGGCGTCGAGCAGGATGCGGTCGAACTGGCCGGGCAGCTGCTCGCCGATCTCGCGCCCGTCCTGCACCAGCACCTGCGGTGGACGGGAAAAGACCGCGAGGGCTTTGCGAACAAGTTCGGCTCGTGCCGGAGTGACCTCGTTGGCGACCAGCGTCGCCCCGCCCAGAGCGGCCTCGGCGGCGAGTAGTGCGGCCTTGCCTCCTGGTCCTGCGCAGAGATCGAGCCAGCGTTCGCCCGCGACGACGGGCTTCACTCGGCTGAGTGCTAGTGCGGCTAGCTGCGAGCCTTCATCCTGCACTCGGGCTCGCCCCTCGTGAACCGCAGGCCAGAGCCCGGGGTCTCCCCCATCACTCACCGCAGCAAACGGGGAGTACTTCGCGGACTGGCCTCCGCGGATGTCAGAGACGGTTGCCAGACCCGGCAATGCAACGAGGCTGACGCTTGGCGCGAAGTTGTCGGCACCGAGTAGCGCTTCGAGTTCGTCTGCGCGCCCCTCGGCAGCCAGCGCTCGCCGGAATGCCCGCACGATCCACACCGGGTGCGAGTGTTCGAGCGAAAGTCGTTCGTCGTCATTGCGAGGGTTCTCCATCACCCGGCTGCGCCACTCGGCAGGGTCACTTCGAGTGATGGTGCGGAGCACCCCGTTGACGAAACCGATGGCCGCGCGCGAACCGACCTCCTTGGCGAGCTCGACAGACTCGTCAACAGCGGCGTGTTGCGCGACGCGCATCGACAGCAGCTGGTGGGTGCCGAGGCGCAGAACGTCGAGAATCGCCTCGTCGATCTCATTCGTGGGCCGACCGGCGACCAGTGAGATCACAGCGTCGTAGTACCCCTGCTGGCGCAGGGTGCCGTAGGTCAGCTCTGTCGCGAGTGCGGCATCCTGGACCCCTAGCCTCGATCGTTCGAGCTTCACCGGCAGCAGCAGGTTCGCATATGCATCCGAGGTGCGCACCGCAGTGATGACTTCGAAGGCGACCCGGCGCGCGGGCTGCACACTCACTCGGCCACCAGCGTTGCTGCTGGGCGGCCGCGCCACCAGTCCGCAGCCGCCATTGCCCGTTTGCCCGCGGGCTGCACCTGCAGCAGTTCGATCGGTTCGGTAGCCGTCCCGACCAGCACGCGTCCTGATCCGCCGACGGCGCCGGGTGCCAGCGAGGCTGTGTCACGAGCGATGACGGAGTCGAGCACCTTCAGCCGCTGGCCGTCGATGATCGTGAAGGCGCCAGGCTCCGGCGTGACGCCGCGGATGAGGTCGGCGACCGTGGTGGCGTGCTGCGTCCAGTCGATGTGTCCGTCTTCCACGCCGAGTTTCGGGGCCAGCGTCACGTCGCCGTGTTGCGCAACCGGGCGAGCCGTACCATCCGCTATCGCGTCGACCACGCGCACAAGCAACTCGGCGCCAGAGAAGGAAAGCGAGTCGAGCAGCTGGCCAGCCGTCTCGTGGGATCCGATCGGCTGGGTCAGTTGGCCGAACAGGTCGCCGGCATCCAGTTCGGCAACGAGCTGGAAGACGGAGGCACCGGTCAGGTCGTCCCCTGCCATGATCGCGCGCTGCACGGGCGCTGCACCACGCCAGCGTGGGAGCAGGGAGAAGTGCAGGTTGATCCAGCCGAAGCGAGGCGCCGAGAGCAGCGGTTCACGAACCAGGCCCCCGTACGCGACGATGACGCCCAAATCCGGCTGCAGCGCGCGAATCTGGTCTGTGGCTTCACCGGCGAGACGGTTTGCTTTGATTGTTGGCAGTGCGAGGGCATGAGAGGTCGCTCCGACGGCGGTCGGGGTGAGTGCGCGTGTACGCCCCTGCGGCGAATCCTGCCGGGTGAGTACGGCGAGGATGTCGTGCCGACTGGCAGTGAGAGCCTGCAGGCTGGGGACTGCCGCCGCCGGGCTGCCGGCGAACACGATTTCGAGGTCAGTCACAGGCTTTCACTCATCGGTCGATACGTACTGGTTGAAACACACTGGTCGCAACTCACTGGTCAAAAGGCTCCGTGTCGTCGAAGCGCACCTTCAGTGTAGGCAGTGCTGGTCTGGGCACAGCCGCCACCCGTTTGCGCCTGGTCGTCGCGTTGCGAATGACTTCAGCCCGAAGAGCGGATGCCACGGCTCCCCCCTCCGCATAGTCGAGCCGCACGATGGCCCGAACGCCGCCCCCCTCGACTTCCACGGGACCGAGCACGTCTACCCTGTCGATTTCCGCGATGGACTGCACGGCCAGCTCGACCGAGCTCGCATCCCCCGTGACCGTCGCGACCCGCACTGCCGGCGGGAAGCGGAGTCGTCGTCGGTCGGCGAGCTCGCTGCTCGCATAGGCCGCGAGCCGCCAGGTGGTCAGCGCGGTGGCGAGGGCCCCGCCGACGCCGACAAGCACTGTCGGGGCTCCTGTCGCAGCCAGTGCGATGGCATTCGACCACCAGCGCAGGCAGTCCTCGCCGACCCGCAGGCTCTCGCGGGCCAGCATCCGCTCACCGTCAAGGAGAAGCACCGCGCGGTACCCTCCCGCGGCAACCGGTTCCGCGCCCCTGGTCGCGATGACAAGGGCTGGAGCAGCACCGACCTCGAGAATAGGATGTTCACCATCTGCGATGATCACCAGGACCCCCGGGAACGCGCGGCCAAGATCTTCTGCGGTTCGGCGCGCCCCCTGGCCGACGAGTCGCAGCTTCGTCCCTTCGCAATTCGAACAATTCCAGGTGCTCGCCAGCCGACCGCACCACAGGCAGGCAGGCAGGGAGCGCGCGGTTTTCATCGCGAGTGGCCCCTCGCAGTGCGCACACCGAGCAGACTCTCCGCAACTCGCGCAGGCCAGGCGGGGCGCGTAGCCGGGGCGTGCGACCTGCACGAGCACTGGTCCGTGTTCGAGTGCTGCTCGTGCCTCCCGCCAGGCGCTGGAGGGAATCCGGGCCTGGGCGGCGAGCCGATCCTGCGACTCCTGCTGCGCGGTCGGAATCACCTTCGGCAGGTACGAACGGGTCGGCGACACCGATCGAAGCCAGCCGATCTCCACCAGGCGTTCGACGTCTGTGCTGCGCGAATGACCGAGGAAAACCAGCGCGCACGCCTGCTGTTCCTGCCTCACCAGGGCGGCATCGCGGGTGTGCACGTACGGGCTGAGTGGCTCGGAATGCAGCGGGTCGCCGTCGTCCCAGATCGCGATGAGCCCGAGTTTCGCAGCCGGTGCGTAGATCACCGAGCGGTTGCCGACAATCGCCAGCGGCGTCTCGCCGAGGCACTGCAGCACGGCGAGGTAGCGCTCGGGGTTGGGCTGGCGCGCGTCGAGGTGCACGATCCGGCTGGGCGGCAGCACGGCGGCGAGGGCAGCGGTGAGCTGCTTCTGGTCCCGATAGTCGGGAACAGCCAGGATCGCGGATGCGCCGGCCGCCAGACAGCCGGAAGCCAGCGCCGCAAGCGTCGTCGCCCACTCCCCGACCCACTCACCGCCGGGTAGCTGCACGACGCGCGGCACCGCATCGAGTGCAATCCGAGCGCCATTGGCGAGATCGAGCTCGTACCCGACAAGATCGCGCGCGACCACCGATTCTGCGGATTCCTTTTCGGTGAGCAACCAGGCTTTCTCTACTCGCACCTGTCGCTTGGGAACCGCGAGACGCACAACATCGCTTGCGGCTCCGGCCGCACGATCGGCGACTCTTCTGGCGAGCGACCAGACTTCAGGGGCGAGCACAGGGATGGGTGAAACAACCGAGTCGAGCGCGCTGAGCACCCCCGAGTATTCCCCGGCCTCCGCGATCTCGACGATGAAGCCGTCGGCGATACGGCCGGCCGTCCGGAGTGGCACTCGCACCCGCACGCCGGGTGCTGCAGAATCCCTCCACTCGTCTGGGATCGAGTAATCGAACAGCCTGTCGAGCTGGGGAAGCGGTGAGTCGATCAGCACCCTGGCCACGCGGGCCGAGGGAGACACCTCAGAGACCGGCGACGCTGCGCAAAGCGTCGACGCGGTCGAGTCGCTCCCAGGTGAAATCAGGCAGCTCGCGGCCGAAGTGACCGTAGGTCGACGTCGCAGCGTAGATCGGTCGAAGCAGGTCGAGGTCGCGGATGATCGCTGCTGGGCGAAGGTCGAACACCTCATTGATCGCGGTGATGATCGAGCCTTCGTCGATATGAGCCGTGCCGAACGATTCGACATAGAGACCGACAGGCGACGCGGTGCCGATTGCGTATGCGACCTGCACCTCCAGACGGTCGGCCAGACCGGCAGCGACGACATTCTTCGCGACCCAGCGCATCGCGTACGCGCCCGAGCGGTCGACTTTCGACGGGTCTTTTCCGCTGAAAGCACCACCGCCGTGCCTCGACGCCCCACCGTACGTGTCAACGATGATCTTGCGCCCGGTGAGTCCGGCGTCGCCCTGCGGTCCGCCGATCTCGAAACGGCCTGTCGGGTTGATGAGCACGCGTGCATCGGCGCTGGTGAGCCCCACTCGCTCGAGCACTGGCCGAATGACAAGTTCTTCTATCTCTGCGCGCAGCTGCTCTGTACTCACCTTCGGCGAATGCTGGGTCGAGACCACTACCGTTTCGACAGTGCGAGGCACTATTTTTTCGTATCCGACGGTCACCTGCGTCTTGCCATCTGGCCGGAGGTAGTCGACCATGCCTGACTTACGCACCTCGGCGAGTTGCTCAGCCATGCGATGGGCAAGCCAGATCGGAACCGGCATGTACTCCGGCGTTTCGGTGGTCGCGTACCCGAACATGATTCCCTGGTCGCCTGCGCCCTGGCGATCGAGTTTATCGATGCTCGTTCCCTCACGGGTTTCGATGGCGTCGCTCACCCCCTGGTCGATGTCTGGCGACTGGCCGCCGATCGAGATCGAGACACCACAGGACCGACCATCGAACCAGACATCTGAGGAGTTGTAGCCGATGTCCCAGATGCGATCGCGGACGATAGTGGGGATGTCGACATAACCTGATGTGGTCACCTCACCGGCCACGTGCACGAGGCCGGTGGTCACGAGTGTTTCAACGGCGACCCGACTGTTCGGATCCACCGACAGCAGAGCATCGAGAATGCTGTCAGAGATCTGGTCGCAGATCTTATCGGGATGACCCTCGGTCACCGACTCCGACGTGAAGAGGCGAAGGGGCGTCGTGGATGCTGCGCTCATAGAGGTCCCCAGGTGAAAGTGACGGGTAGGCTGGTCGTTCAGGCCAGCACGTCGAGTATGCGATCTGCCACCGACGCTTTCGACCCGGCGGCCTCCATCACTATAGCTCCGGCCTTATCCAGCATGATGATCGTGTTGCTCTCCGCACCGAATACCTCGGTCCAGCCAACAGCGTTGAGGACGAGATAGTCGCTGTGCTTCCTGGCTAACTTCGACCGCCCGAGGTCGAGGAGCTTGGCCTCGTCTGGCTCGGTCTCGGCCGCGAATCCGACGATGACCTGCCCGGCTCGGCGGCCTTCGGCGAGTCCGGCGAGAATGTCGGGGTTCTTGACGAGCTCGAGCGTGAGCCGCTCCCCCTGGAGGTCTTTCTTGATCTTGGTATGGGCAACAGCTTCCGGTCGGTAGTCGGCGACTGCGGCGGCCATGATCACGACGTCTGCGTCTTCGGCTGCCCGGCCAGTCAACTCGGCGAGCTCGAGTGTTGTGCTGGCGGAGAGTAGCCGAACGCCCTGCGGTACCGCTATGTCGAGATTTGCACCGATGAGGGTCACTTCAGCCCCTCGGGCTGCCGCCGAGATGGCAAGTGCCACTCCCTGTTTGCCACTCGAGCGGTTGCCGATGAACCGAACGGGATCGAGCGGTTCCCTGGTGCCGCCCGCTGTGACCAGCACACGTCTGCCGGCGAAATCCTTGACTGTCACTGCCGCGAGTGCCGCTGCCACGATCTCGTCGGGCTCGACCAGTCGTCCTGCTCCAGAGTCGGGTCCGGTGAGCTGCCCAACTCCGGGCCCGACCACCGTCACTCCCCTGGCTCGGAGTGTCGCGATGTTTGCAACGGTGGCGGCGTTCTGCCACATTTCCGTGTGCATCGCGGGTGCGATCACAACCGGTGCGCGGCTGGCGAGCACTGTGTTGCCGAGCAGGTCGTCAGCGAGCCCGGCGGCGAGCTTCGCGATCGTGTTGGCCGTTGCGGGGGCAATGACGATCAGTTCTGCTGCCTGGCCGATCGCCACGTGCCTCACCTCGGCAACCCCCTCATAAAGGTCGGTGTGCACGATATTACGACTGATCGCCTCGAGGGTCGGCTTGCCGACGAATCGCAGCGCCGCCTCGGTGGCCACGACGTGAACGTCATGACCACCGAGAACGAAAGCCCGAATGACGCCGACGGCTTTGTACGCGGCTATGCCGCCCGTTACACCGACGACTATATTCATGAAATTGCGCGCGAAAAGGGTTATTCGACGGGCTCTGCGATGGCCTTGACTGTCAGCTTGTCTTCGTTGATCTCGTGCATTGCGACTGAGAGCGGCTTGTCGTCGATGGTCGAATCGACGAGTGGTCCGACGTTGTCGAAAAGGCTTCCCTCGTGAAGGTCTGCGTAATAGTCGTTGATCTGGCGGGCACGCTTCGACGCGAAAATCACGAGAGCGTACTTCGAGTCGACCTTCGACAGTAGTTCGTCGATGGGCGGGTCGATGATGCCCTTGGCGCGTTCAACCATGGTGGTACTCCTGAAATCTAAGCTTGTGGGATTGCCATCAAGTCTACGACCTCACTGGCGGCAAGACTCACTTCGTGGTTTACCACCTTGAAATCGAACTCGTCCTGGGCTGCGAGCTCTACTTTCGCGGTCTCGAGCCTGCGCTGCTGTTCGAGGGCATCCTCAGTGCCGCGACCAATCAGGCGACGAACAAGTTCGTCCCAGGTCGGCGGCAGCAGGAAGACCAAGACGGCCTCCGGCATCGCGGCTCGAACCGACCGTGCACCCTGCAGGTCGATCTCGAGAAGAACGCTTCTGCCTGCTTCGAGCGCTTCGTCGATCGGCGCGCGCGGCGTGCCGTACCGGTACGCGTTGTGCACTGTTGCAGTCTCGAGCATCTGCCCGGTCTCACTGAGCCGATCGAACTCGCTGTCTGACACGAAGTAGTAGTTGATCCCGTCGACCTCACCCGGTCGCGGCGGCCTCGTCGTCGCGGAAACCGAGAGGTGGACCTCCGGATAATTCTCCCGGATGAAAGTCGATACAGCACCTTTGCCGACTGCGGTCGGGCCGGCGAGTACGACAAGACGTGCGTGATCCGGAACGTGCCCGCGGTGCTCCCGAAGCACCAGCCAGTCGAGCAGTCGGCGCCGTTGACGCACGCCGAGGCCGCCGACGCGCTTCGATTCAGCGATGTCGAGCTGGCTCATTATCCTGGCAACCCTGGTGGGGCCAAGACTCGGAATGCTGGTGAGGAGCTCGCGAACCCTGAGACTCGCCTCTGCGCCGCTCGCCGGTTGAGTCCACGCCGTTTCTACCACCTCGACAGTACTTCGCTTCCGGGAGTGGATGTCGTGCTTGACTGCCGCGCGAGCGCGCCGTGCTGCGATAGCCGCTTTGGCCGCAGCAACGCGGTCGACGTCGGGAGGTGCTATTCGCGGCATGCAAATACCTCAGCAGCCTGGTCGGAGATGGCGGAGGCTATATCGGCTGGCCCCGCCTGCAGGATTCCGCGGGATGAACTGACGACCGCCATAGGGGCAGCCGCGCCGAACAGCGATGCCAGGTCCGCATTGTCTGCGCCCTGGTGACCGAAGCCGGGTGCGAGTATCGGGGTGGTCGACAGCGACTCGAGTTGGATGTCGTAGTCCGCGAAACTCACCGTGGCTCCGAGCACGAGGCCGACGGATCCGATTACGGTTCCCTGCACCCTGTTCCACTCCGCCACGTCGTCGACGATACTCGCCGCGACACTTCTCCCGTCAGCGAGTCGCGCCGTCTGGATAGACCGCGCCTCTGGATTCGAGGTGGCTGAGAGTACGAAGAGACCCTTGCCGTTCGCCTCGGCCAAAGCCATCGGAGCCGCTATGGACCCCACTCCCTGGAATGCGCTGATCGTCATGGCATCGACCTCCAGGGGGGCATCCGGAGTCAGCCACGCTTCTCCGTATGCCTCGACGCTGGTTCCGAGATCACCGCGCTTGACATCCGCGATCACTATCAATCCGGCGTCACGCGCTGCCGCTAGTACCGCCTCAAGCGCCGAGTAGCCTGCAGCACCGTGCCTCTCGAAGAAGGCGACCTGAGGCTTGACGATCCCCACCTGACCCGCCGCAGCCTCGATCACCCGCAGCCCAAAGTCACGCAATCCGCGCGGGTCATCGTGCAGACCCCAGTCCTCCAGTAGGTAGCGGTGCGGGTCGATTCCGACGCAGAGCTGTCCGATGGAATCGAAGACCGCGACGAGCCGCTCACCGAACCCCTCAGGCATGCAGCACCGCCAGCCGCTCAGCGCGTTCACTTCCGTACTCCTGCAGAGACTTGACCTCGAAGCCGTCCCGGATGGCCTCGAACGATGCCACCGCGGCGCCAAGCTGGGCGATTGTGGTGAAGAGCGGCAGGTCGGCCGCAACCGCCGCGGCGCGGATCTCGTAGCCGTCGACCCTGGCGCTTCGACCGCTCGGGGTGTTGATCACGACATCCACCTCGTTCCGGTTGATTAAATCGACGATGGACGGCTCACCTTCGCGGGTCGCTTCGCCCTGGTCGTATTTGCGCACCACCCGTGCCGTGATGCCGTTGCGACTCAAGACCTCGGCAGTCCCGATCGTCGCGAGAATCTCGAACCCAAGTTGCTGCAGGCGCAGTACTGGAAGGATGATGGCGCGTTTGTCGCGGTCGGCCACCGACACGAACACCGCGCCGCTCGTCGGGAGCCCGCCATATGCGGCCTCCTGGCTCTTCGCGAAAGCTTTCGGGAAGTTCGAGTCGATGCCCATCACCTCACCGGTCGAGCGCATCTCCGGGCCGAGCACCGAGTCGACGATGAGTCCGTGCTTCGTCCTGAATCGTTTGAACGGCAGCACCGCCTCTTTTACTGCGACAGGCGAATCCATTGGAACGACCGAGCCGTCTGCTGCGGGAAGCATCCCGCTCTCGACGAGGGATCGGATGCTCCGTCCGACCATGATGAGCGAAGCGGCTTTGGCGATCGGCAGCCCGAGGGCCTTCGCGACGAACGGAACAGTGCGCGACGCCCGTGGGTTGGCTTCGAGCACATAGAGCACTCCCGCGCCGATCGCGAACTGCACGTTGATCAGGCCTCGTACGCCAATCCCATGGGCAATCGCTCGAGTCGCATCGACGACCTGCTGGATCTGGTCACGGCCGAGAGTCACCGGCGGGAGCGTGCAACTCGAGTCACCCGAGTGGATCCCAGCCTCCTCGATGTGCTCCATGACGCCTCCCACGTACAGCTCAGTGCCGTCGTAGAGCGCGTCGATATCGATCTCTATGGCGTCATCGAGGAAGCGGTCAACGAGGAGAGGATGGTCGGGGCCGACGATTCCCTGGTCAGCGACCCGGGCGAAATAGTCGGCCAGCGACGGGCTGTCGTAGACGATCTCCATGCCGCGTCCGCCGAGCACGTACGAGGGGCGAACCAGCACCGGGTAACCGATCTCCTCAGCGACTTCGACAGCGCCGTGGTACTCGTAGGCTGTGCCGTTACGGGGTGCGATCAGCCCGGCGGCATCCAGGATGCCCTGGAAGAGCCCGCGCTCTTCGGCGAGATCGATGGCTTCCGGTGTTGTGCCAAGGATGGTCACCCCGTTCGCCTTGAGCCCCTTCGCAAGCCCGAGCGCGGTCTGTCCGCCGAGTTGAACTATCACCCCGACGAGTTCGCCGCTCTGGCTCTCGGCGTGGATCACCTCGAGAACGTCCTCGAGGGTCAATGGCTCGAAATAGAGTCGATCGCTCGTGTCGTAGTCGGTCGAGACCGTCTCGGGGTTGCAGTTGATCATGATGGTCTCATAGCCGGCATCAGAGAGGGCAAAGCTCGCGTGCACACAGGAGTAGTCGAACTCGACTCCCTGGCCGATTCTGTTCGGCCCAGAGCCCAGGATGACGACTTTCCGACGGTGGCTCGCCTCGACCTCGGTCTCCTGGTCATAGCTGGAGTAGTGGTACGGAGTGAGTGCCGGGAACTCCCCCGCACAGGTGTCCACCGTCTTGAACACCGGGCGCACACCGAAACCGTGACGGATGCGCCGCACGTCGTCTTCGGCCAGGCCACGCAGCTGGGCGATCTGGGCGTCACTGAAGCCATGGTCTTTCGCGTACCGCAACAGGTCGGCATCCAGCGCTGTGAAAGAACCGATCTCATCGGCGATCTCGTTGATGAGCACGATCTGGTCGATGAACCACGGGTCGATCTTCGTCGCTTCGAACACCTCGTCGATCGTCGCACCCGCGCGGAGCGCCTGCTGCACGGTCACGATTCGACCGTCGGTCGGCACGGCAGCGATGGCAAGCAGGGCATCCTTATCGCCGGGCACGCCGTCCCAGTGAAAACTGGACCCGCGCTTCTCAAGGGAACGCAGCGCCTTCTGCAGCGCCGTGGAGTAGTTGCGCCCGATCGCCATCGCCTCGCCGACCGACTTCATGGTCGTGGTCAGCGTCGCGTCTGCCGCCGGGAACTTCTCGAATGCAAAACGCGGTACCTTGACGACCACGTAGTCGAGGGTCGGCTCGAAGCTGGCGGGAGTCACCTTCGTGATGTCGTTCGGAATCTCGTCGAGCCGATAACCGATGGCGAGCTTGGCTGCGATCTTGGCAATAGGAAATCCGGTCGCCTTCGAGGCGAGCGCTGATGACCGTGAAACCCGGGGATTCATCTCGATGACGATCAGCCGACCATTCGCCGGATCGATGGCGAACTGGATGTTGCAACCGCCGGTATCGACCCCGACGGCCCGGATGATCTCGATGCCGATATCGCGCATGTGCTGATACTCGCGGTCGGTGAGCGTCAGTGCGGGCGCGACCGTTATCGAGTCGCCGGTGTGCACGCCGACGGGGTCGACGTTCTCGATCGAACAGACGACGACGGTGTTGTCGGCTGTGTCGCGCATGAGTTCGAGTTCGTACTCTTTCCAGCCGAGGATGGATTCTTCGAGCAACACCTCGGTCGTCGGACTCTGGTGCAGGCCGTCGCCGACAATCCGCACGAGTTCTCGCTCTGTATACGCGAAACCGGAGCCAAGCCCGCCCATGGTGAATGAGGGACGCACGACGAGCGGGTAGCCGAGATCTTTCGCGAATTCGATGGCCTCGACTACGGTGTGGGCGATGTGGCTGCGGGCGACCTCTGCGCCGGCATCGAGCACGAGCTGCTTGAAGATCTGGCGATCTTCGCCCTTGTTTATCGCCTCGAAGTTAGCGCCGATCAGCTCGACGTTGTACTTCTCGAGGATGCCGTGCTTGTGCAGGTCGATCGCCGCGTTGAGCGCTGTCTGCCCGCCAAGCGTCGGGAGGATGGCATCCGGTCGCTCCTTGGCGATGATGGTCTCGATGACCTGCCAGGTGATCGGCTCGACGTAGGTCGCATCGGCGAAGTCCGGGTCGGTCATGATCGTCGCAGGATTTGAATTGATGAGAATGACGCGCACCCCCTCTTCGCGCAGAACGCGGCAGGCCTGGGTTCCCGAATAATCGAACTCGCAGGCCTGGCCGATCACGATGGGGCCAGATCCGATGACCAGCACCGAGTTGATATCGTCGCGCTTCGGCATCTATTTGGTTCCTTTGAAAGCGTTCGCGACGACGATGAGGTCGCGAAATCGGTCGAACAGGTAGTTGGCGTCGTGCGGCCCCGCGGCGGCCTCCGGGTGGTACTGAACCGAGAACGCGGGCATGTCCAGGGCGTTGAGCCCCTCGACTACGTTGTCATTGAGGTTCACGTGGCTCACCTCGACCCGGCCGAAGCCTGCCGGTGATTCGAAGGGCCCATCGAGCGGCGCAGCGACCGCGAATCCGTGGTTGTGCGAGGTGATCTCGACCCTGCCTGTTGCCTTGTCGACGACCGGCTGGTTGATACCGCGGTGCCCGAACGGCAGCTTGTAGGTCTCGAGGCCGAGCGCCCGGCCAAAGAGCTGGTTGCCGAAGCAGATCCCGAAAAAGGGCAGTCCGGCTCGCAGAGCGGTCTGCAGGAGCTCGACGTGGTGGTCGGATGCCGAGGGGTCGCCAGGCCCGTTCGAGTAGAAGACCGCGCTCGTGTCAAGGGCGAGTAGATCAGCGGAGGTGACGGACTGCGGCAGCACGATCACGTCAAGCCCGCGCGCGGCGAGGTACCGAAGCGTCGACTCCTTCACGCCGAGGTCGAGCACGGCGACCGATCCGATCCGATCTCCCTCGGCCTGGATCACCCGGGTCTCTGTCACCGAGACTTCGCCGGAGAGGTTGAGTCCCGCCATCTCGGCCCCGCTTCTCACTATCGCGAGCTGCTCGGCACTCGAAAGCGCGGCATCCTCTCCGGAGAAAATTCCGGAGCGCATCACACCTGCATCGCGCAGCCGGCGGGTGATCGCACGGGTGTCGACGCCGCTGATCCCGACGATGCCCTCTTTTTCGAGCTGCTCGTCGAGGCTGCCGTTCGCACGGTAGTTCGAGACGATCCGGGAGGGGTCTCGCACCACAAAGCCGGAAACCCAGATGCGGCGCGATTCAGGGTCTTCGTCGTTCACGCCCGTGTTTCCGATGTGCGGGGCGGTCATCATCACGATCTGGCCCGCATACGAGGGGTCGGTGATCGTCTCCTGGTAACCGGTCATTCCCGTGGCAAAAACCGCCTCACCACGTGTGCGGCCGCGGGCACCGTAAGCGTGGCCGGCGTATCTCGTGCCGTCCTCGAGAACGAGAACCGCAGGCTCGACCCGGCTCACTTGGCTTTACTTTCAACGAGGATGCCCGAGATCGCGTCTATCAGCGGCCCCTGGACTGCTGACTCGGCAACCCGCAAGTAGCTGTCGACGTCGCTGTCCCCCGTTTCTGACGAGCGCAGTGTCCAGGCGATCAGCACCAGCCCCCCGCTCTCGACCACACGGTCGATCGTCCAGGTCGCGCGTTGCACGGCCCTGATCGAGTCGGCGGCGATGAACACTTCTGGAGTTCCGGCGATGCCGAGGATAACGCCCCGGGTAGTGACGGTGACGGTCGCCCGCCCGCGGAAGCCCAGGCCCCGAACTGCCACCCGGTTCAGCGGCTCGCCAGCGATCGTGGTCGCTACGTAGAACACCTCAGCGCTGAACACGGTAAGCCCCGGGTCGGATGGCACGGGTGCAGTAGCGGGCAGCGCGGACTGGCGCCTGCCTCGTGCGCGCCAGCCGAGGTACATGCCGATGAGGGCGAGGATGATGATTGCGATCACGATCGTGGTCGATGCTGTTCTATCCATGCTGTGCTCCTGCTTGTAGTACGAGAGATGCCAGGCCCGCGACGGTTTCTGCATCGACGAGTTCGCCGTCGAGCACCGTTGCGTAGCCCTGGTGGATGGTGCTGACCACGCGCCCGGGCAGGGTGGTGGAGAGGTAGGGGGAATTCGTGCCCTTGCCGCGCAGATGCTCGACGCTGAAAAGGCGGCTCGCGCTCGGGTCATACAGGGTGAATTCGGCCTGTGCTCCCGCGCCGATGCCGAACTCATACCCGGGCACCTTCCCGATTTCGGCTGGCACCCGCGAGAATACCCGCGAGACGTCGTTCCAGTCGAGGAATCCGGTGTCGACAAGCGACGCTTGCACAACTGAGAGCGCCGACTCGAGACCGACCATTCCGAAGGCGGCCGCATCCCACTCGCAGTCCTTCGACTCGACCGGGTGAGGTGCATGGTCAGTAGCGATGATGTCGATGGTGCCGTCTGCGATCGCGGCCCGCAGGGCAAGAACATCTTCTTCGCGTCGGAGCGGCGGGTTCACCTTGTAGCGAGCGTCGTAACTCGACGCGAGCTGCTCTGTCAGCAGCAGGTGATGCGGGGTGACTTCGGCTGTCACGGCGATGCCGCGCGCTTTCGCCCAGCGCACCACCTCGACCGACCCGGCGGTGGAGACGTGACAGACATGCAGCCGGGCCCCCACATGCTGGGCGAGCAGCACGTCTCGCGCGATGATCGACTCCTCCGCGACTGCTGGCCAGCCAGCGAGGCCGAGTTCGCCCGACAGCGTTCCCTCGTTCATCTGGGCGCCCTCGGTGAGCCGCGGGTCCTGCGCGTGCTGGGCGACGACTCCCCCGAAGGTCATGACGTACTCGAGCGCGCGGCGCATGAGCAGGGCATCCGAGACACACTTGCCGTCGTCGGAGAAGACGCGCACCCGGGCGCGACTCGAGGCCATCGCACCGATCTCCGAAAGCTGGTTTCCCTCGAGCCCGACGGTCACGGCGCCGATGGGACGCACCGTCGCGTAGCCGGCCGTCTCGCCGAGTCGCTGCACCTGTTCGACGACGCCAGCGGTGTCTGCAACTGGCGAGGTGTTCGCCATGGCGTGCACGGTAGTGAACCCTCCGATCGCGGCCGCGCGGGAACCCGTGAGAACGGTCTCGCTCTGCTCGAAGCCCGGCTCGCGAAGGTGCGTGTGAAGGTCGACCAGGCCCGGCAGGGCGAGCAGTCCGTTCGCATCGATAACCTGCGCCCCCGCAGCCGAGAGTTGCGAACCGAGCTCGGCGATGATGCCGTCGCGCACGAGGATGTCTGTGATCGTGCCGTCGGCGAGGGCGGCGGATTTCACCAGGATCGTCATGCCAGCTCCTTGCTTCCCGCCAGCGCCAGATAAAGCACGGCCATTCGCACCGAGACCCCGTTGGCCACCTGCTCGAGCACGGTCGACCGTGGTGAATCGGCAGCGCCCGACGAGATCTCGAGCCCGCGGTTCATCGGGCCAGGGTGCATCACAATGCTATCCGCGGTGAGCATGGCGAGACGCTCATCACCGAACCCCCACTCGCGCGAATACTCGTGCGGATTGGGAAAGTATGCCGCGTGCATCCGCTCCGACTGGATGCGCAGCATCATCACGACATCGGGCTTGGATCGCAGCACGAGGTCGAGGTCGTAATGCACCCCTGCGGGCCACTCGCGTACACCGATCGGCAGCAGTGTCGCAGGAGCAACGAGGTGCACCCGTGCGCCGAGTGTGGTAAGCAGCCAGACGTTCGAACGCGCCACCCTCGAGTGCAGGATGTCCCCCACGATGGCAACCGAGAGGCCATCAAGTGACTTGCCGCGAGCGGCCTGCCCGTGGACGCGTCGCCGGATCGTGAACGCATCGAGAAGCGCCTGGGTCGGATGCTCGTGAGTGCCGTCGCCCGCATTGACGATCGCAGCATCGATCCATCCCGACTGTGCGAGCACCTGGGGGGCGCCGGAGGCACCGTGTCTGATCACGACGGCATCAGCGCCGATCGCCGCGAGGGTCTGCGCGGTGTCTTTCAGGCTTTCACCTTTTGAGACACTCGAGCCTTTCGCGCTGAAGTTGATCACGTCGGCACTCAGTCGTTTAGCGGCTGCCTCGAACGAGATACGGGTGCGCGTCGAATCCTCGAAGAAGAGATTCACAACCGTCCTGCCGCGAAGTGTCGGTAGTTTGCGCACCTCACGATCGGCGACATCAGCCATGTCTTCTGCCACATCGAGAATGGCGATCGCCTCGTCTCGACCGAGGTCGCGGGTGCTCAGCAGATGCCTCACGCTTCTCCTCCGTCGATGGTCACGAATTCATCACCGTCGATCTCGGCGAGGTGCACGTTGATGCGTTCAGCCGCGGAGGACGGCAGGTTCTTGCCGACGAAGTCCGGGCGGATGGGGAGTTCGCGATGCCCGCGATCCACCAGGGCCGCCAGTCGCACGTATTTGGGTCGCCCGATCGCCTGCAGCGCGTCGAGCGCTGCCCGAATGGTGCGGCCGGAGTAAAGCACGTCGTCGACGAGTACGACCAGCGCCCCGTCGATCCCACCGGCGGGCATCTCCGTGGGTGACGGCGATCGGGTTGGATTGCGGTCGAGGTCATCGCGGTACATCGTCACGTCGAGTGAGCCAACCAGGGTATCCGGGCCGATGATGGCCGCGAGCCGGTTGGCGAGGATGACTCCACGGGTGGGTATGCCGAGAAGCACCAGCGGAAGCGACTCCCGGTTGGCCTCTAGGATCTCGTGTGAGATGCGAGTCAACGCGCGGGTGATATCAGCTTGCTGGAGCACAGTGCGTGCGGGCAATCTGACCTCCTTCCCCGCCTCACTGGACGGAAATTAAAGGATGTCTGTTTCACAAAACTATAGCGGTAATGCGAGCCCGCGCTAAGTCCACCGCTTCAGCAATTTCCGCTCTCCAATTCCGATCAGGGCATCGGTGATCTTGCCGAGCACGCCGAGCAGGATGATGGTGAGGAACAGCCGGTCGATGCGGCCGTTCGCCTGCGAATCGCTGAGCAGGAAGCCGAGCCCGAGGGATGACGCGATCAACTCTGCCGCCACCAGGAAGAGCCAGGACTGGGCGAGTGCAAGCCTCAGCCCGGAGACTACGGTCGGCAGGATGGCCGGAAGCTGCACGCGCGCCAACAGTGCTATCCGCCTGAGACCATACGCCTGGCCCACTTCGACGAGCAGGCGATCAACATGACGGAGCGCCCCGGACACGGTTGTATAGACCGGGAAGAATGCGCCGATCGAGATGAGCAACACCTTCTCGTTCTCATCGATCCCGAGGTAGAGGATCAGAAGAGGAACCCAGGCCAGCGAAGGAACGGCCCGGATGGCGCCGATCGTTGGCGAGAACAGCCTGCTCGCCCAGGTTGAGAGCCCCACAACAGAGCCGATTACCAGGCCGCCTATCGAGCCGAACAGGAAGCCGAGCAGAACACGCTGCACCGAGATCTCGACATCGTTGAGGAGCAGCCCGCGCTGCACCAGATCCCCCGCGGCCTGCCAGACCTCGAGCGGGCTGGGCAGTCGGTAGGCCGGGATGATCCCGGAGGCCGAGACCAGCTGCCAGGTGACGAGTAGCGCGATGGGAAGGATCGCGCCGAGCAGCACACCGGTCCAGCCCCGACGTTGTGGCGCACCGACAGCCCCCGCGGCGACCAGTTGGTCAGCCGCGACGGCTGCGGTTCGGCTATCGAATACGTCGCTCACTTGGCCGAGGGGTCGGCTTTCTTCACGAAGGTGGTGTCATAGAGGTTCTTGAGTGCAGCATCCACGAGCCCCTGGTTCGCAACAGCACCCGACTGCACGAGAACCGGACCGATGACCGTCAGTACCTTGGTCTGGGTTGCTCCCGGCACGGGATCGATGTCGAGCTTCGTGCGGTTCTCGATCACGTTGGAGGCGATCGACGGGTTTATCCCGGCGACACCGGCAAGGATCGTGGAGGTCTGCTGCGGGTTCTTAATGGCAAACGCGCGAGCCTTCTCGTATGCATTCACGACGGCCTGCGCGATGTCGGGCGACTTGGCCAGGAATGACTCAGTGCCGTCGAGGAAGCCATAGCTGTTGAACGACGGATTGTCGTAGATGTCCTTCGATCCCGCGGTCAGGATGCTCGTCGTCAGCAAGGGGTCGAGTCCCGACCAGGCGTCAACCGAGCCACCCTCGAGTGCCGTCTTGCCGTTTGAGTGGGGAAGGTTCTCAATGGTGACCGAGCTCAGCGGAACCTTCGCTTTGTCGAGCGCCTGCAACAGGAAGAAGTACGGGTCGGTGCCCGTCTGCGCCGCGACGGTCTTTCCCTTCAGATCAGCGACGGTCTTGATCGCAGAGTTCTTCCCGACCAGAATCGCCGACCAGTTCGGCTGCGAGTAGACGTCGATCGCTTTGATCGGTGCTCCGTTCGCGCGGGCGAGCAGCGCCGCCGAGCCTGCCGTCGATCCGACGTCGAGCGCGCCAGCCTTGAGTGCCAGGTTGGCTGCCGCCGAACCTGCTGACAGCACCCAGTTCACTTTCACCTTGTCACCGAACGTGCCTTCCAGGTACCCCTGGTCTTTCACGATGAGGCTCAGCGGGTTGTAGGTCGCGTAGTCGATGTTCAGGGTGTCGGAGCTCCAGCTGCCCGGAGTCGTCGCGGCGTTGCTGGCTTTCGGAGTCGACGCGGCGCCGGTGCCCTCCCCCGCGCATCCCGCGAGCAGTAGCGCTGCTGCTGTCGCTGCTGCGGCGAGGCCAATGAGTTTCTTGTGCATGCTGTGCTGTCCTTTGAAATGAAACGGGTAACTGAAACGCGGGCTAAAAAGAGTCGAGCCTGACGGATGTCGGTGCGGGTGGTGGTGTCTGATGGTGGCTCGAAACTCCCAGGCCGTCGAGCAGTTCGGCCCTGAGTAGGGCGAGCGTCGCGTCGGCTCGGTCGCGCGGGCGAGAACCAGGCACCGTGACCATTCGCTGGATGCTCGATCCGCTGTTAGCTGCAAGGCTCGGGTCTTCGCCGAGCAGCACGACGCGGTCGGAGAGGTAGAGGGCCTCATCGACATCGTGTGTGACGAGGATGATCGTGGCAGGTTCCGCACGGTGCACATCAAGCAGGAGGTCCTGCATCGTCAGGCGGGTGAGCGCGTCGAGCGCACCGAATGGCTCGTCGAGCACAAGCACGCCGGGGCCGCGGGCAAGGGCCCTCGCAAGTGACGCGCGCTGCGCCATCCCGCCCGAGACCTGCCGCGGGCGGAGGCCAGCAGCTCCGGTGAGCTGCACGAGCCGCAGTAATTCCGCAACCCGTGCCTGGCCTGCGGCACGATCGGTTCCACGCGGCAAGCCGAGCGCCACGTTGTGGGCGATCGTGCGCCACGGAAGAAGCCGTGGCTCCTGGAACGCTATTGCACACCGCTGGTCGATTCCCACGAGGGCGGTGCCGTCGATGCTGATTGTTCCGTAGTCGGGGGTGTCAAGGCCGCTGAGTTGCCTGAGCAACGTCGACTTGCCCGAGCCGGATGCACCGATCAGGGCGACGATTTCACCCGCCGCGATATCCAGGTTTATCGAGCGCAGCACCCACCGAACCTGGCCGCCTTTCGTGTCGGGCGCGAACGCGCGACCGACACCGCTGAGAGTTACCGGCAGCGCGGGCGCGCTTGAGTGCACGGGAGCTGGCGAGAGAGGCACCTGAGAAAACTAGTTGCTGAAAGGCCCTGCGCAGAATCGAAACGTAACGTTACGAAACGTTCGCCCTACTGCGCGACGTGCGTTTGCGCGATCCGCCCGAGCAGCCCGTTGACGAACCCACCAGAGTCTTCTGTGCTGAGCGACTTCGCCGCCTCGACAGCTTCGGCGATTGCCACACTGTCTGGCACGCCGTCATTGAACAGGATCTCCCAGATTCCGATTCGCACGATGGCGCGGTCGGTGGCGGGCATCCGGTTGATCGTCCAGCCTTGGGCGTAGGTCTCGATCAGTTCGTCGATCTCGTCACCATGTTCTGCGATACCCTCGACGATCTCGCGGGCATAAGCCCACGAGGCCTCGCGGGAGGGCTGCTGCTCGGCTCGCGCTGCCTCCATGGCAATGGCCGCATTCAGCGAGATCTCTCGCATGTCAGCGCCGTACAACAGGTCGATCGCACGCTTTCGGGCCTTCGTGCGAGCGCTCAATTGACTCGGCCGAGATAGCTGCCGTCGCGTGTGTCGACCTTGACCTTGGTGCCCTGCTCGAGAAAGAGTGGCACCTGAATCTGGTAGCCGGTCTCCACCGTTGCCGGCTTCGTGCCGCCGGTTGAACGGTCGCCCTGCAGGCCCGGCTCTGTGTACGTGATTTCCAGCGTGACGGATGCCGGGAGCTCGACGTAGAGGGGGTCACCGTTGTGCAGGGCGATTGTCACGTTCTGGTTCTCGAGCATGAAGTTGGCCGCGTCGCCGACCTGGGCCGGCGAGAGAGTGATCTGGTCGTAGTTTCCGACATCCATGAACACGTAGTTCTCGCCGTCGGCGTACAGGTACTGGAATTCGGATCGATCGACCGTCTCGGTCTCGATTTTCGCGCCGGCGTTGAAGGTGCGGTCAACGACTTTGCCGCTCATCACATTCTTGACCTTGGTGCGCACGAACGCCCCACCCTTGCCGGGTTTGACGTGTTGGAAGTCGATCACGGTCCACAGCTGGCCGTCCATGTTGAGAACGACGCCGTTCCGGATGTCAGCGGTTGAAGCCATGAGAAGAAGTCCCGTTCCTAAGGGTGATGAAAGCCAGCTAGCGAGTCTATCCGAGCCTGCGGTTGATGGCGTCAAGGGCAAGCACGTACGAGTCGAAGCCGAAGCCGGCGATAACACCCGTTGCAACGGCTGAGATGACGCTGGTGTGGCGAAACTCCTCCCTGGCGTGCGGATTCGAGATGTGCACCTCCACGAGAATCAGCCCCGCCTTGGTGACGAGCGCCGCGGCATCCCGCAGCGCATAGGAGTAGTGGGTGAAAGCTGCGGGGTTCAGGATGACCGGGCTGCCAGCATCCACTGCCTCATAGATCCACTCGATGAGTTCGGCTTCGTCGTTGGTCTGCCGCAGGTCTATCGCGTGCCCGGGCGGTGCGGCGTCGACGAGCTCTGCTCTCAGGTCGTCGAGCGTGCCTCCGCCGTACACGTCGGGCTCGCGCGAGCCGAGGCGCCCGAGGTTGGGGCCGTTGAGCACGAGGATGTTGACCATGCCGTCGAGCCTAGCGAACCGGCGTCAGGAGCCGATCTCCTGGTATGCAGCGAACATCAGGCTCTCGTCAGGGCCTGACAGCACGACAGGGCGCGCAATGTCGTCGAGCACGATGAATCTGAGCAGTGAACCCCGGGCTTTCTTGTCGCGCTTCATTACGGAGAGCAGGGTCTGCCAGCGCCCGAGGGGGTAGCTGATCGGGAGCTGGAGCGATGTCAGGATGCTCCGATGCCTGTCGACGACCTCGTCCGACAGGCGTCCGGTGAGCCGCGCAAGTTCGGCCGCGTAGACCATCCCGATCGCCACAGCGGCGCCGTGCCTCCACTGAAAACGCTCCGCGAACTCGACAGCGTGGCCGAGGGTATGGCCATAGTTGAGGATCTCCCGCAGGCCGTTCTCCTTGAAATCCTCTCCCACCACACGGGCCTTCAGGGCGATCGAGAGTTCGACCATTCGTCGGAATTCGTCGCTGTGCGAGTCGGTCGCTACATCCACGTCACGCTCGATGATGTCGAGGATCTCCGGCTCGGCAATGAACCCGGCTTTGACCACCTCGCCGAATCCGGCGAGGATCTCCATCTGGCTGAGCCCCTCGAGCGTGTCGAGGTCGACCAGCACCGCTGCCGGGGCGTAAAAGGCGCCGACCAGGTTCTTTCCCTCGTTGGTGTTGATCCCGGTCTTGCCGCCGATCGACGCGTCGACCATGCCCAGCAGGGTCGTCGGCACCTGGATGAGACGGATGCCGCGAAGCCAGGTAGCGGCAACGAACCCTGCCAGGTCGGTCACCGCGCCGCCCCCGAAACCGATCACCGCGTCCGACCTGGTGAAGTCGGACTGCCCCATCACCTGCCAGCAGAACGACGCGACCTCGACCCGCTTGCCGGCTTCGGCATCCGGGATCTCGGCCAGCAGCACCTGGTAGTGCTCGCTGAGTGCGGTGCGAAGCTTCTCAGCACGGGCGCCGAGGGTCGCAGGATGCACGATCAGTACCTTCTGCACGCTCGGCCCGATCAGCTCAGGCAGGTCTCCGAGCATTCCGCGCCCGACGCGGATGTCGTAGCTCTCTGCCCCGGGAACGGTGATGGTTGTGGTGGTCATTGATTCTCCTTCACCCAGTCGGCAATCTCCATTGCAATGGAGTCGATCGGCCGATTGGATGTGTCCCAGGTCTGCGTTGCAAGACGTTCGTAGATGTCGCGGCGAGCCTCAACGAGTCTCGACCAGTCGGTGACGCCCGTGACGAGCGGGCGTTTCGACCCAGCGATCCGCAGTGCGATGGCATCGACAGACACCGTGACGAGCACCACAGCGTGGCCAACCAGTTCTGCCTGGGTTTCCAGGTTGAGAACGGCACCCCCGCCGAGGGAAACCACAGCAGGCTGCTTCAGGGCTTCGGCGACGATCGCGCGTTCGATCGCCCGGAATCTCGGTTCGCCCTGATTCGCGAAGATGTCGGCGATCGCCCCGTGCTCGGCGACGATGCTTCTGTCGGTGTCGATGAACGGCGCGCCGAGAATGCGAGCTACCCGCTTGCCCAGCCGGGTCTTCCCTGCGCCCGGCGGTCCGATCAGGACAACCAGCGGTCGTGAAGTCACTGGCACCGCGACTTCACGAGCCCAGCAGCGGGACTGAACTCGCCCCGGTTTTCAGATTCGCGGGGATCGCCGCGAGGTAGCCGTCGAGATTACGTTTGGTCTCCCCCATCGAGTCTCCACCGAATTTCTCGAGCACCGCGTTGGCAAGCACGAGAGCAACCATCGCCTCTGCGACCACGCCCGCAGCAGGTACCGCGCACACATCCGACCGCTGGTGGTGGGCCTCTGCTGTGCCACCGGTCGCAACGTCGACGGTGCGAAGCGCTCGGGGCACCGTCGAAATGGGCTTCATCGCCGCGCTCACCCGCAGCACCGTTCCTGTACTCATCCCGCCTTCTGTGCCTCCCGCCCGGTCCGTTGACCGCACGATGCCGTCCACGGTCTGGAACAGTTCATCGTGGGCTGCCGACCCTCGACGCCGTGCCGTTTCGAAGCCGTCACCGACTTCGACCCCCTTGATTGCCTGGATGCCCATCAGCGCGGCAGCGAGCTGGGAGTCGAGTCGACGATCCCAGTGCGTATACGAACCAAGGCCGGGTGGCAGGCCGTACGCCAGCACCTCGACAACCCCACCGAGGGTGTCTCCGTCTTCGTGGGCGGCATCCACCTCAGCGACCATCGCAGCGGAGGTATCCGCGTCAAAACAGCGCAGCGGGTCTGAATCGAGGGCAGCGACATCCGCCACACCGGGTAGCGAGCTGCCGTCTGGAACTCGAACTGCGCCGATCGCGAGTGTATGAGCGACGAGCCGAATACCCAGCTCGGCGAGGAACGAGCGGGCAACGGCACCGAGAGCGACCCTGGCGGCTGTCTCGCGCGCGCTCGCTCGCTCGAGCACGTTACGTGATTCCTGAAAGTCGTACTTCTGCATGCCCACCAGGTCTGCATGCCCGGGGCGAGGGCGAGTGAGGGGCGCTCCCCTGCCCGCAGGAAGGGTGTCGAGGTCCACTGGAGCAGCACTCATCACATCGACCCAGCGGGGCCACTCCGTATTGCCGATGCGAAGTGCGACTGGGCTCCCCATCGTCAGTCCAAAGCGCACTCCGCCGCCGATGCTGAGCTCGTCCTGTTCGAATTTCTGCCGTGCGCCCCTGCCGTATCCCAGTGTGCGGCGGTGCAGGTCCTGCTGGATCGCCTCCGCGGTGACGGGCACCCCCGCCGGCATCCCTTCAAGAATCGCGACAAGTTCGGGGCCGTGCGATTCCCCAGCGGTCAACCATCGAAGCATGTAGAGAATCCTCCCACAGCGGGGTCAGGCCGCGAGCCCGACCGCTGCCCGCATTGCTGCGAAGACGCGCGCTTCATCAGCGAGCGGGGTATCGACAGAGCCGCTGACAAAGATCCGAACCTGGGCAAGAGCCTGCCTGGTGAGTAGCTCGATCCCTGGGATCACGGTGCACCCCGCGGCAGTCCAGGCGTGTGCGAGTGCGGTTGGCCACGGCTCATAGGCCACGTCGAACAACACCGCACCGGCGACCGGGGGCTCGAGGTGCGCGCTGCCGTTGGGAAGCGTGCTGACGACAGCGTCGACGTTGCCATCGCCCGAAGCGCCGAGAGTGTCGACCGAGAGGGCCACCCCCAGCTGTTCCCCAAGCGAGACCAGTGTTCCGATCCGTTCGGGAGCCCGCACGGCGATCACCACTCGTGATGCGCCGAGTCGAGATGCTGCAACGAGAGCCGAGGCAGCAGTCGCTCCCCCGCCCAGGATGCGCACCGACGACAGCTCCGCTACACCCGCTGCGCGGAACGACTCGACCAGACCAACCACATCGGTATTGAAGCCCCGACGATGACTGCCATCGAACAGCAGGGTGTTCGCTCCGCCGGTGAGTTCGCTGAAGAGATCGATTTCGCTCAGCAGCGGCAGCACTGTGCGCTTGAGCGGCATAGTCAACGAGAGCCCGCGCCAGTCAGTGCCGCGGGTTTCTACGAAACCGGGGAGAGCATCCGGGGCCGTCTCGATCGCGTCGTATGTCCAGTCCAGCCCGAGCTCGCGGTACGCAGCACGGTGCAGCGCTGGTGACTGGGAGTGCCCGATCGGTGAGCCGAGCACCGCCAGCTTCGTCACCGCCCGCTCACTAGTTGCAGCCGCCCGGGTTCGCCTTCAACCACTGTCCGAGTTGCGCGTTCGCGGCACTCTGCTGCGCCAGCGTGTCAGAGAAAGCGGTTTCACCCGTCTTGCAGTTGACGACGACGAAGTACAGCCAGGTGCCAGCTGCAGGGTGAAGGGTCGCATCGACCGCCTTGTCGCCCGGATTCGAAATCGGGCCGATGGGAAGACCGGGGTTGGCATACGTGTTGTACGGATTGCTCTTATCGGCGCGCTGCGCAGCAGTGGTCTCAACGGATGTGCTGCCAGCCCCATATGCGACAGTCGCGTCGGACTGCAGGTTCATGCCCTTCGCGATTCGGTTGTCCCAGACCCTGGCGACCTTGTAGAAATCGGCGACACTGCCGCCCTCCTTCTGCGTGAGGGCCGCAAGAGTGAGGATGCGATGCCGGTCTGCAACGGCAACCCCGGCGGCATCCAGTCGCGTAAAGGTTTCGTTGACGAAGGTCTGCAGGATCTGGTGTGCGGTCGAGCCCGGGTTGAGCGTGTATGTGGCGGGAAACAGGTAACCCTCAAGGCTCGGGGCCTGCGCTGGCAGGCCGTACGACTTGTAATCGGCAGCCGCAGCCTGCAGCTGCGCCTCGCTGACACCCGTACTCTGGCTCACCGCGGCAAGCTTCGCGATAACCTGCTTCACCGTGATTCCCTCTGGCAACACGATCTGCGCAAACACCTTGCTCTTCGGATCTTTCAGCGCGGCCAGCGCGGCTTTGGCGCTCATGTGGGACTTGAGGGCATAGCTGCCCGGCTGAAAGTTGACCGCGGGGCTCTGCTTCAGCAGCAACGAGTAGAAGACAGCCGTCGTTTTCACAACGCCCGCGCTGTGCAGAGTGGCTGCGACATCTGAACCGATCTGGCCATTCTTGATCGTGATGATCACTTTGCCAGTTCCAGAGCCGGTGTAGTCGATCGAGTCTTGAATGCCAAGCACCCGATTGATCTGCGGCTGGAACGCCGCATACACCGCGGCTCCGCCCCCGCCGATGACCACGACAATTGCGAGAAGCCAGATGAGCCACGCGAAACTGCGTCGCTTTTTCTGCGGCTTGCCGTATCCCGCCGGCTTCTTCGGCGCGCGCTCCCCGCGGCCTGGCCGCCCCGTTTCATTCTCTCGGAGTTGGCGTCGGCTGACTGGCGCTTCACCCTCAACCGGGTTCTGCGGCGACAGTGCCGGTTGCGGTTGCTGCGGGGGGTTCGCACCTGGTTGGGAGGCGAAAATGTCGTCCCAGCTCGGCTCATCTGCCACGGGTTACTGTCCTTCGTGCGAGTCGACGAGCACCCCGGGAGGAATTCCTCCGGAGCGCTCGAAGTCGAGAGCATGCTGCAAAATTATAACCGCAGCCACCTGGTCGATTACGGGTCGTGATTTCCGGGTGTTTCGGCCTGAGGCCTGCAGGGCACGCTGGGCCGACACTGTCGAAAGTCGTTCGTCGACGAGTCTCACCGGTGTCGGGGTGGCCTCTGCAATGAGTGCTGCAAAGTCCCGGGCATCCTGCGTCGAGGGAGTTTCTCTACCGGAAAGTGACAGGGGCAGGCCGACGACTATCTCGACCGCGTCGACCTCCCTCGCCTCCGCGATGATCCCGGCAATGTCACCATCCCCTCTCGCGATGGTGATCACCGGGGTCGCAAGAAGGCCGTAGGGATCGCACTTGGCCACGCCGACGCGTGCCTTGCCCACGTCGACTCCCAGCCGTGATCCAGGACGCATCGACTACCTGGGGAGTGCAGCGCTGATCGCTTCGAGTGCAGCGGGGATGTCGTCGATGCGCGTACCGCCGCCCTGGGCCAGGTCGTCTTTGCCGCCGCCACCGCCGCCGAGGATTCCGGCGGCGAGCTTCGCCAGCGCGCCGGCCTTCGCACCGAGCGAGCGCGCCGCATCGTTGGTCGCAACGATGACCGACGGCTTACCCGAGACATCGGCGGCGAGTGCCACTACAGCTGCCTCGCTGCCGAGGCGACCTCGAACCGACGTGACGAGAGTCCGCAGGTCATCCGAGCTCGAGAGGGCACCGACATCGAGCACGAGAGCGGTGACGGAACCGACTCGACCGGCCTCTGCCACGAGCGCAGGTACGCGCTCGGCAAGCCGAGCGGATTCGAACTCCGCGATCCGCTTCTCGGCGGCTTTGAGGTTGGCGACGAGATCCGCGATCCGCTCGGGCAACTGCTCGCGAGGGGTCTTGAGGTTCGAACTGAGTTCAGACACGATCGATCTCTCAACCACGAGATCTTTGAACGCGTCGAGCCCGACGAGGGATTCGATGCGACGGTTACTCGACCCCACCGATGATTCGCTGATGACGTTGATGAGCCCGATGTCTGCGCTTCGCGCCACGTGAATGCCCGCGCACAGCTCGAGCGACCATGGCCCACCAATTTCAACGACGCGCACGCTGTCGCCGTACTTCTCGCCGAACAGTGCCATCGCGCCCAGTGCTCGAGCGTCGTCAAGCGGCATGATCCGCGTCGTCACCTCGAGGTTGTCGCGAATTTTGCCGTTCGCGATCTCCTCGATCTCACTTCGTGTTGCAGAGGAAAGCGGAGCGCTCCAATTGAAGTCGAGTCGCATATAACCAGCGCGGTTGTCAGACCCGGCCTGGTGCGCTTCCGGCCCGAGGACCTGTCTAAGCGCTGCGTGGATGAGGTGGGTCGCAGAGTGAGCCTGGGTCGCGCCGTGGCGGTACTCCCGATCGACAACGCTGGTTGCCGCCTCGCCCACGCCAACCTCGCCGGTCGCCACTTGCACGCGATGACTGACGAGTCCCTTCACCGGGCGCTGCACGTCAAGCACTTCGAGGTCGAACCCGTTGCCGACTATCCGGCCGGCGTCGGCCTCCTGGCCGCCCGACTCCGGGTAGAGCGATGTTTCCGCGAGAATGACTTCTGCGATGTCGCCCGAGGCGATGCGATCGACCGAGACGCCATCGCGAATAAGACCGAGGATTGTCGTTTCGGTGTCGAGGTAGTCGTAGCCCGTGAAGACCGTCTCGCCCTGGGCACGGAACGCGCTGTAGACCGAAAGGTCGGCCAGAAGGGTCTTCTTCGCCTTAGCGTCGGTCTTCGCCATCGTGCGCTGTTGCAGCATGAGGGCGTCGAAAGCGTCGCGGTCGACGGTGAGGCCAGACTCTTCCGCGATTTCAAGGGTCAGGTCGATCGGGAAACCGAACGTATCGTGCAGCAGGAAGGCTGTGTCGCCCGCGAGCTCGCCCGATCCGGCCGTCTTCGTTTTGCCGACTGCGACATCGAGGATGGTCGTTCCGCTCGCCAGCGTGCGCAGGAAGGTCTCCTCCTCCGCGTATGCGAGGCGCCCGATGCGGTCGAAATCCGTCTCGACCTCCGGGTACGCGGCCTTCATCGCGTCTCGGGAGGCCGGAAAGAGCTCACCGAAGGTCGCCTCCTCGACGCCGAGAAGGCGCATCGAACGCACGGTGCGACGAAGAAGGCGACGCAGGATGTAGCCGCGCCCCTCGTTCGACGGGGTGACCCCGTCTGACATGAGCATGAGGCCGGAGCGAACGTGATCGGCTACGACGCGCATCCTCACGTCGTCGTCGTGCACCGCGCCATAGCGGCGTCCTGACAGCTCGGCCGCGCGGTCGAGCACCGGTCGCACCTGGTCGATTTCGTACAGGTTCTCGACACCCTGTTTGAGAAAGGCCACGCGCTCGAGTCCCATGCCCGTGTCGATGTTCTGCTTGGGAAGATCGCCGAGTATCGGAAAGTCATACCCGCTGCCTTCGCCACGCAGGTACTGCATGAAGACCAGGTTCCAGATCTCCAGGTAGCGATCGTTGCCGGTGGCAGGGCCACCTTCCTCGCCATAGGCCGGGCCTCGGTCGAAGAAGATCTCCGAGTCAGGGCCCGCCGGCCCGGGTTGCCCGGTAGACCAGTAGTTCTCTTCCTTCCCGAGACGTTGGATGCGGTGCTCAGGCAGACCGGCGATCTTCCGCCAGAGGTCGAACGAGACGTCATCCTCTTCGTAGACCGTCACCCAGAGGTCGTTTTCCTCGAAGCCGTAGCCGCCATCGGCTTCTGAGGTGGTGAGCAGTTCCCAGGCGTAGGTGATCGCGCCCTCTTTGAAATAGTCGCCGAACGAGAAATTGCCGTTCATCTGAAAGAAGGTGCCGTGACGCGCAGTCTTGCCGACCTCTTCGATATCCAGGGTGCGGATGCACTTCTGCACGCTCGTCGCGCGTGGGTATGGCGCAGGCACAAGCCCGGTCAAATATGGCACGAACGGCACCATCCCGGCAACGGTGAAAAGCAGTGTCGGGTCGTCACTGACCAGGGAGGCCGACGGCACGACGGTGTGCCCACGATCGGCGAAGAAATCGAGCCAGCGGCGACGAATGTCAGCGGTTTGCATAGTGTCCTGAAGAGTCGGGGCCGAGTGCGAGAGGCCCTGTGTGGGCGAAGCGCCCAGGCCGAGAGAAAGTCTTAGCCCTGCGAACGCAGGTCGGCGATGACGCCCTCGGCGTCGGCAACGGCCGCGCGCAGTTCGGCCTCTCGCTCCTTATAGCCCTCGACAACGGCGCCCGAGAACTCTTTCGCCCGGTTGTCGACATCGGCGAAGAACTTCTGGCCCTCCGGTGTTTTGTTGATCTGGTGGGCGGCAACAAAGCCGAGTCCGATGCCGACAATGAGCAGCACGAGGTTCTTCATGGGGGTCTCCCTGAATCAATGGGACGGATGGAACAAGCTTACTTCGAACCGCGCAGCCCTCTCAGGCCGACGATCGCTGCCCGGGCTCCTGCTGTGAATCCGGCCAGTTTGATGAGCGGCCCGCCGAGGGTGGCTGCGAACAGTGCGATGAGCGAGGAGACGTTTGCCGTGGCATCCGCGACGCTGCTGGTGATCGTGTCGACGCGGGCCAGCTGCGTGTTCGCCTCCCGAATGGTCGTGGTCGCCTCGGTGAGCATCGGGGTGATGTTCTCCCCCAGCTCGTGGAGCTGCACCCTGGTCTCGTCGAAGACGCGCCCGAGCTTGACCAGCGGCACTGCAAGCAGGCCGACCAATACGGCGAAGACTCCCGCCGCGATGAGGCCTGCAATGTCGCCACCGGTCATGATTCTCCTCGTGATTCTCAGATAGCAGTTGGGCTCGGATAACAGGATCGGAACGATCGCAGAAGCAACAGTACCCTCGGCCGGGCGCGCGGTTAGATTCTGACTATGTCGACGCCGAATCGCATAGTTCTTCTCATCGCAGTCGCCCTGGGAAGCGTAACGACACTGGCCGGCTGCACCCTGGTTCCGCACGTGTACGCCTGCCCGGCGATCGGCTACATCAATACCGCGACTCTCGAAGTGCAAGGCACCCAGCCGCTCGCGCTGAAGGTATGCGCTGGCCAGGAATGCGCTGCCTCAACGGATGCTCGGCTGAGCGCGCTGCTGAGCGTGAGCGCGGGCACCCCGGGTCGCTGGACCGTCACTACCGGGTCCACCAGTCCGCGGCAGCTGGCCGTGACGTCGCTCGACGCGGCAGGTTCGCCCGTCGCAAAGGCAACCGCGACGCTCAGCTGGAAGAGGGTTGGCGGATCGACATACTGCGGCGGGCCACTGGCCGCTCACGCCACCCTCGACTTCAGCTAGCGAGTTGTGGCCCAACCCAAAAAGGGCCACGGCGAACCGTGACCCTTTTCGACGAAACGTTGCTGCTAGCGAGCCGCGTAGTACTCGACGACGAGCTGAACCTCACAGGTGACCGGAACCTCGGCACGCTTCGGGCGACGCACGAGGCGTGCCTGCAGCTTGTCGATCTCGACCTCGAGATAGGCGGGAGTCTTCGGCAGAACATCGACGTGACCACCGGCGGCTGCAACCTGGAACGGCTCCATGCCTTCGCTCTTGGGGTGCACGTGGATGAGCTGGCCCGGCTTGACGCGGAACGAGGGGCGGTCGACGCGCTGGCCGTCAACCAGGATGTGACGGTGAACGATCATCTGGCGAGCCTGCGCCGTGGTGCGGGCGATCGCTGCACGAACGATGAGCGCATCCAGACGCATCTCAAGCTGCTCGACCAGGTTTTCACCGGTCAGGCCCGCTGCGCGGCGCGCTTCTTCGAACTGGATCTTCAGCTGGGCCTCGCGGATGCCGTACTGGGCACGCAGGCGCTGCTTCTCGCGTAGACGAACGGCGTAGTCGCTGTCGGTCTTGCGCTTGGTGCGGCCGTGCTCCCCCGGGGGGTACGGACGCTTCTCGAGGTACTTGGCTGCCTTGGGCGTGAGCGGGATGCCCAGCGCGCGCGACAGGCGCGTCTTGCTTCTGGTGCGTGACTTGGTAGACACGTTTTCCTTTCGATTCTCTTCGTCTCTCGCGTTCGAACCTGAACGAAGGAGACTCGCGCGTGAGCGCGAACAGGATGGGAAGAGGGGGTTGGCCGATTTCAGACCGTGGGAGAGCCTACCAGATGCCCCTCTTCGGCATGGTCTTATTCACCGCGGATGATTCGACGCAATTTTTCCAGTCGTGCTGAGACATCACGCTCATTGCCATGCTCTGTCGGCCGGTAGTACTCGGTAGCGAGAAGCTCGTCAGGCAGGTACTGCTGCTTCACGACACCGAGGTCGGAGTCGTGCGAATACTTGTAGCCCTTGCCGTGACCGAGTTTTTTTGCACCGGCGTAATGGGCGTCTCGAAGTGGCTTGGGAACACGCCCCATCCTGCCCGCCTTGACGTCTGCGATTGCTGCGTCGAGCGCCATGTAGGCAGCATTCGATTTCGGGGCGGTCGCCAGGTACACGACTGCTTCGGCCAGCGGGATGCGACCCTCGGGCATTCCCACATACTGAACGGCATCAGCCGCAGCGACGGCAACCAGCAGGGCCTGAGGGTCAGCCATGCCGATGTCTTCAGCCGCACTGATCATGACGCGTCTGGCGATGAATCGCGGATCTTCGCCGGCCTCGATCATCCGTGCGAGGTAGTGCAGCGAGGCATCGACGTCTGATCCGCGGATCGACTTGATAAAGGCGCTGATCACGTCGTAGTGCTCATCGCCGTTGCGGTCGTAGCGCAGCAGCGCGCGGTCGACGGCGAGGGCGACCACCTCAGCTGTGATGAGCGGCTTGGCCTCCCCCGCTGTCGACTGTGCAGACAGCGCAGCGGCCTCGAGCGCAGTCAGGGCACGCCGCGCATCCCCTGATGCGAGTCGGATGATCACCGCCCTCGCCTCCTCGTCGAGCGTGACCTTGTCGGCGAGCCCGCGCGGGTCGGTCACCGCGCGGTCGACGAGCATCCCGAGGTCTTCGTCGCTGAGGGTCTCCAGGGTGAGAAGCAACGATCGCGAGAGCAGCGGTGAGATGACCGAGAAAGAGGGGTTCTCGGTTGTCGCGGCGACGAGGATTATCCAGCCGTTCTCTACGCCCGGCAGGAGTGCGTCCTGCTGGGCCTTGCTGAACCGATGGATCTCGTCGAGGAACAGCACGGTCGAGAGGCCATAGAGGTCGCGGTCCGAGAGGGCCCGATCCATCACCTCGCGAACATCCTTCACGCCTGCATTCACGGCGGAGAGTTCGACGAACTTACGACCAGAGCTGTGCGCAATGGCCTGCGCCAGCGTTGTCTTGCCGGTTCCGGGTGGCCCCCAGAGGATCACGGACACTGACCCTTGCTCTCCCGACTTGTCCGCGGCGAGGCTCACCAACGGTGACCCGGGAGTGAGCAGGTGGCGCTGCCCCGCCACTTCGTCGAGGCTTCGAGGGCGCATCCGAACAGCGAGTGGAGTTGCGCCGGAGCGCAGTCCGAGCTGGGTGTCCGCCATGAAGGCAATGGTAGTTGCGACGTATGAGAACGGCCTGTCCTATACAGTGCAGGAGGACATCGACGCTGGAGGATTTGTGGCACCGAGCAAGAACGCCGAGCGAGACGCACGCGAGGCGAGAGACCGGCTGCGCCGGTACAACGCTCGGCAGGAAGTGCACAGCGTTCAGGTGAAGCGCCGGCGCCGCGACAACGTCCTGGCTGTTGTCGGCGTTGTCATTGTGGCGACCCTCGCGACGCTCACCCAGGTTTTCTATTTCACGGCAGGTCCCGGTCACCACGTCTCGGCCTCGGCCTCCGCGTCGCCGTCGCCGTCGCCGAGCGCCAGCGTTGCGGCCGGCGGAAAAAACGTCGGCACTGTGCCGTCGAAGACAATCGCCGAAGGCCGAACCTGGACGGGCACTCTCGACCTGAACAGCGTCACACTCGGCATTTCGCTCGACGGCAAGGCGGCGCCGCAGGCGGCATCCGTCTTCATTTCGCTGGCCAAGAAGAATTTCTACACAACCACAGGCAAGACCTGCCACCGTCTCGGCACCGGAAGCCTCAGCATCATCCAGTGCGGTTCGGTCAACGGAGACGGTACGGGTGACCCTGGCTTCACCTTTGGTCCGATCGAGAATGCACCGAGCGACGGCGTATACCCGGCGGGCACAATTGCCATGGCTCGCTCGTCGAGCGCATACAGCGCGAGCAGCCAGTTCTTCATCACATACGCATCCACGACACTCGACACCTCGTCAGGCGGCTATGCGATCTTCGGCCATGTCACGAGCGGCCTTCCCGAGTTCATCGCGAAGATCGCGTCGGCGGGTACTGCTGACGGCTCGACCGACGGTAAACCGAAAGTTGCGACAACGATCACCAAACTCACCGTCAAATAGATCACAGTCGAGTACGAGCGGGCGCAGATCGATCACTCGCCCTGACCTCGCCTGCCGAGTGCAATAGGCTGGTGCCCGGCCATTTCGACTGCCACGGCAGCAACGGTCCTGAGCATTAAGGGTGAGATTTTTGGCGACTGGTGAGCAAGCCCCCTGGGGTCGCGTCGATGAGACGGGTACCGTCTTCGTGCGCGAGGGCGAGGGCGACAGTGCTGTCGAGCGTGCGGTAGGTCAGTACCCCGACGGAACTGCGGAAGAGGCGATGGCCTATTTCGAGCGCAAATACACTGAACTCGCCGGCCAGGTGACATTGCTCGAACAGCGCATCAAACGGGGCACCGCGGCGGCAGATGTCTCCAAGACAATCGCACACCTCAAGACCACCGTCTCTACCGCGAATGCAGTGGGCGACCTGGCAAAACTCACCCAGCGGCTCGATGCACTCGACGGAGCCGTCGGCGAGCTCACAGAAAAGCAGACTGCAGACAACAAGGCCGTGACGGATGCCGCACTTGCCGAGCGTGAGGCGCTGGTTGTCGAGGCCGAAACCCTTGCTGCCCAGGATCCGGCCAAGGCACAGTGGAAGCAGGTGAGCGCCACGCTCGACGAGCTATTCGCTCGCTGGCAGAAGCACCAGGCCGCTGGGCCACGGCTGCCAAAGAACGAAAGCAACGAGCTCTGGAAGCGGTTCAGGGCCGCTCGCACCACAATCGAGACCCATCGCAAGGCGTTCTTTGCCGAACTGGATTCGGTGCATAAAGATGCCAGGACGAAAAAGCAGCAGCTCGCCGAGAAGGCAGAAGCTCTCGTCGCCCAAGGCCAGGGCGCAATCCCGGTGTACCGCGCACTGCTCGACGACTGGAAGGCCGCGGGCCGTGCGGGTAAGAAGTTCGACGACGCGCTCTGGGCCAGGTTCAAGGCTGCCGGCGACGCGCTGTACTCAGCGAAGTCCGAGGTCGACGCCAAAGACAACGAGGAGTTCGGCGCGAACCTCGAACTGAAATTGGCCCTGCTCAGCGAGGCTGAGCCGTTGCTGGCTGAGACCGATCGAGTGAAGGCGAAAGACAAGCTGCTCGCGATCCAGCGTCGATGGGATGCGATCGGCAAGGTGCCGCGAGACCAGGTCAAGCCGATCGAAGACCGACTCCGCAAGGTCGAAACAGCCGTTCGAAAACTCGACGAAGACCACTGGCAGAAAAGCAACCCTGAGCGAATCGCCCGGGCTGAGGGCCTCACCGGCCAGTTGCAGGAGGCTATTGCAAAGCTCGAAGCAGAGCTGGCAAGGGCTAAGGCGAGCGCTGACCCGAAAAAAATCGCCGCAGCCCAGGAGGCCCTCGACGCCCGAAAGGCGTGGCTCAAAGCAATCGGCTGATCCCACTCACCTCCCGGACAGCCACCGAGTGCCGGTTATCCACAGATGGCTGAATCGGCCGATCACACCCGCCCGCACTGACGCACTCTGGGTGGATGCGACTTCCGTCTGTTCTTTCCGTGCTGGATCTGCCGCTGGCTGAACTGCAGGCGGCACTGCTCGATGGCGAGCTGTTCACTATCGACTCCTGTTTCAGCCCCATCGACGAGATCGAGCAGCGTCATCACCGTGGAGCATCCCTCGCTGCGCTGCTCCCGTCGAAGCTCATCGCGGAACAGCGCTCCGCTGCCTGGATCCACGGTGCCCTTGACGCGCCTCCGGCACGGCACCAGCTGTGCGCCAGGATCGATGCGCGCGTGCGCCCGGCATCCATCTCACCGATTGCCCTCCGTGAAGTGGTCATCGACGAAGACGACATTGTCACGATCGGCGGGATGAGGGTCACCACGCCACTTCGCACAGTCGTCGACCTCGCTCGCTTCACAGCGAGCTTCGCGGAAGCGGAGCGGCAGATCATTACCCGCCTGATGGTGATTGGCGATTTCGGTGTCGATGAGTGCGCGGCGATGCTCAATCGGCACCGCAATCTGCCCGGAAAGCGAATAGCCCTTGAGCAGATTCGCGCCAGTTGCCCGTGACCCGCCTCACCTCAGCGGCCCAATCCCAGCGGCCAGACACCAGCCGCCAGAATGGGCTCTTAGCCGGCTGTCACGCGGTAGACGTCGTACACAGCGTCAATGCGGCGCACTGCGTTCAGAACACGGTCGAGATGGGTCGTGTCGCCCATCTCAAATACGAAGCGGCTGAGAGCGAGCCGCTCACTCGACGTCGAGACCGTCGCAGACAGGATGTTGACGTGATTTTCCGAGAGCACCCGCGTGACGTCAGAGAGCAGTCCGGCTCGGTCGAGCGCTTCGATCTGAATCTGAACCAGAAAGACGCTGGATGACGAAGGCGCCCACTCGACCTCGATGATGCGCTCTGGCTCGTTGAGAAGGGAGACGACGTTATGGCAACTCGCCTGGTGAACGGAGACACCGGTGCCTCTGGTGACGAACCCGACGATCGGATCGCCCGGCACAGGGGTGCAGCACTTGGCGAGCTTAACCAGGATGTCTGGCGCTCCGCGCACCAACACACCAGAATCACTGTTGCGAAGCTGCCTGGGCCGCCCCTTACTCGGAAACTCGACCTCGGCGTCTTCACCCTCCGCCTGCGTGTGAAGGGAGGCCAAAACCTTCTCGATGACGGACTGGGTCGAGACGTGGCCCTCTCCCACAGCGGCATAGAGCGCTGACACGTCTTCGAACCGCATCTGCGCGGCGACCTCACTGAACGAGTCCTGGTTCATCAGCTTCTGCAACGGAAGGTTCTGCTTGCGCATGGCCCTCGCGATGGCGTCCTTGCCCTGCTCGATCGCCTCGTCTCGGCGTTCCTTGGTGAACCACTGTCGGATCTTGTTACGGGCGCGTGGACTTTTGACGAAGTTGAGCCAGCCCTGGCTTGGACCCGCATCCGGGTTCTTCGAGGTGAAAACCTCGACGACATCACCGCTGCTCAGTGTGCTCTCGAGCGGCACGAGGCGTCCATTGACCTTCGATCCCATCGTGCGATGACCGACCTCGGTGTGCACCGCGTAGGCGAAGTCGACGGGAGTTGCCCCCGCCGGCAGGCCGATGACCTTGCCCTGCGGGGTGAAGACGTAAACCTCTTTCGCCCCGATCTCGAATCGCAGGGAGTCAAGAAACTCGTTGGGGTCGGCAGTCTCTGCCTGCCAGTCGCTAATGTGCGCCAGCCACGCCATATCTGCATCGTCGTGGGAATCGAGCGGGCCCTTGCCTCCGTTGACACGCTCTTTGTACTTCCAGTGCGCTGCGACGCCGAATTCGGCGCGCTGGTGCATCTCGTCCGTACGGATCTGGATCTCGACAGCGCGACCCTTCGGGCCGATTACCGTGGTGTGGAGCGACTGGTAGAGATTGAATTTCGGGGTGGCTATGTAGTCTTTGAAGCGCCCGGGAATAGGGTTCCATCGCGCGTGGATGAAGCCGAGTACCGCGTAGCAGTCGCGCACTGACCCGACCAGGATTCTGATTCCCACGAGGTCGTAGATTTCGTCGAAATCCCGACCTCGCACGATCATCTTCTGGTAGATCGAGTAATACTGCTTCGGCCGACCGACGACCTTGCCTTTGATCTTCGAGGCCTTCAGGTCATTGTTGACTGAGTTGATGACCTGCTGCACGAACTCTTCTCGCTGCGGAGTGCGCTGCTTGACGAGGTTCTCGATCTCGACATAGAGCTTCGGATACAGCACGGCAAAGGAGAGGTCTTCGAGCTCCCACTTGATGTTCTGGATGCCCAGGCGGTGCGCCAGAGGAGCGTAGATCTCGAGGGTCTCCTGCGCCTTACGGGTCGCGGACTCCGTCGGCACGAATCCCCAGGTGCGAGCGTTGTGCAGCCTGTCAGCGAGCTTGATGACGAGCACCCTGATGTCTTTCGACATGGCGACGACCATCTTGCGCACGGTCTCGGCCTGAGCGCTGTCGCCGTACTTCAGCTTGTCGAGTTTGGTGACGCCGTCGACCAGCATGGCGATCTCGTCGCCGAAATCGCGCCGAAGCAGGTCGAGACTGTACTCGGTGTCTTCAACCGTGTCGTGAAGCAGCGCGGCAGCGAGGGTCTTTGGACCGATACCGAGGTCGGCGAGAATCTGCGCAACTGCCACCGGGTGTGTGATGTACGGCTCACCGCTCTTGCGCAGCTGGCCACGGTGCGCAAGCTCAGCGGCCGTGTACGCCCGCTCGATGATGCTGACATCCGACTTCGGATGATGCATCTTCGCGGTCTTGATGAGGCGATCAACTGACCCGGCTGGTTGGGCTCGTGAGAAGATGCGAGGGAGAAGAGTGCGCAGCGATCCGGTGGACGTCGGCTCGGGCGCTTGCGCCTGGCGCGGTGTCGTCGTCTCGGTCATCGTGCCGCCTCCTGCATCAACGCTAACATCCGTGGGGCGGCAGGGATTCATCGTTCGCTGCGCGCGTCAGCGGCACGGGGGTGAAGTCAGTCGACGACGATCTCGCCGCCGGCAGCGGACCATGCACCGGTGCCCCCAGCGACATTCACGACGTCGTAGCCCGCATCGAGGAGTGCCTTCGTCACTCGGGCAGACCTGCCACCGGACTGGCAGATGACAAGCACCTGCTGGTCGTTCGGAACTTCAGCCATCAGATCTGCGAACCTCGACAGGGGAACCAGATGCGCTCCTGCCGCGTGGCCGGCATCCCATTCGTCCTGCTCCCGAACATCGATCAGATAGGTGCCGCTCTTCGCGAGTTCGACAGCTTCTGAGGTGGTGACTTCTGGCAGGTCGCTCATTGGTTCTCCCGTTTGGGTCGTGGTGACTACTTGGCGATGCTCGCTTCACGCACGGCTATAGACCGTTTGTCGCGCTTTTTGATCTCCTTTTCGCCCGCCCGCAACTGCGCGTAGAGAGGAGCCGCCACGAAGATCGTCGAATAGGTTCCGACGATGATTCCGATGAAGAGAGCGAGTGAGATGTCGCGAAGAGTTCCTGCGCCCAGCAGGATGGCACCGATGAAGAGGATCGATCCGACTGGCAGGATGGCGACTACGGAGGTATTGATCGACCTGACTAGAGTCTGGTTGACAGCGAGGTTGACCGATTCAGAGAAGGTTCGCCGCGACTCGGCGCCATCTTCCGACGTGTTTTCCCGGATCTTGTCGAACACCACCACGGTGTCATACAGCGAGTAGCCGAGGATGGTCAGGAACCCGATGACCGCTGCGGGCGTCACCTCGATACCGAATACCCCATAGACACCGGCCGTGATAACCAGGTCGTGCAGCAGGGCAACCATCGCCGCCACCGACATCTTCCATGTCCTGAAGTACAACGCCATTACTATCGCCGCGAGGATCACGAAGATGATCAGGCCGGTAAGCGCCTGTTTGGTGATGTCCTGGCCCCAGGTCGCTCCGATGAAAGAACTCGTGACCTGGTTGTCCTTGAGGTTGTAAGCCTTCGCGATCGCATCCTTCACCGCGACACTCTGGTTAGAGGTGAGCTGGTCTGTCTGGATCCGCACGGAATCCACGCCGACAATCGTCACCCTCGGGTTGGAGTTCGCGACGACACTTTTGACCGTATTCCCCGCAAACGTCTGATCGAGATTTGTGGTTTGCGAGATCTGAAACTGCGAGCCGCCCAGAAATTCGATGCCGAAGACGAAGCCTCCACGAAGGATCGGAACAACGACGACAATCAGGATGAGGATCGAAGAGACGATGTACCAGATTCTGCGACTGCCGATGATGTTGTACGAGCGTTTGCCCGTGTACAGGTCGTTTCCGAACTGGGAGAAGCTGGCCATCAGGAATCCTTCCCCTTGGTGGGCTTAGTGCCTTGTGACGGCAAGCTTTTTGCGGGTGCTGGCTTCGTCGGCGCGGCTATCTCCGCGGCTTTGCGCTCGGCGATGGTCTGCCTCCGGAGTGCCTCCCCCGTCGCGCCAGACTTCTTCACGCTCGCGACAGCCGGAGTACGGAATGTCGCGCGACCGCGGTAGACCGCTCCGAGCGCCCTCGGGTCGAGTCCACTGAAGCGGTGTCCTTCGTAGAAGAACGGTCGCTGGGCGATGAGGCGCAACATCGGGTGGGTGAACAGGCTGACGACGACAAGGTCGACGAGCGTTGTGAGCCCGAGGGTGAGCGCGAAGCCCTTCACGTTGCCGACCGCCACGATGTAGAGGATCGCGGCAGCCATGAAGTTAACGGAGTCCGAGGCGACGATAGTGCGGATCGCCCGACCCCAGCCCGCCTCGACAGCTGATTCGAGTGGTCGCCCGTCTCGCAGTTCGTCGCGAATTCGCTCGAAGTAGACGATGAACGAGTCGGCGGTGATACCGATGGCGACGATAAGGCCGGCGACACCAGCGAGAGAGAGCCTGAACCCTTCTCGCTGGGAGAGGAAGACGACGACGCCGTAGGTGATCACCGCGGCGACAACGAGCGAGGCGATTGTGATGGATGCGAGGCTGCGGTACTGCAGCAGTGAATAGAGCACGACCAGGATGAGGCCGATCAGGCCGGCGAGCAGGCCGCTCTGCAACTGGGTCTTACCCAGCGTCGCAGTGATGGTGTCGTTACTCTGCACCTTGAAGCCGATCGGCAGCGCACCAAATTTCAGCTGGTCTGCGAGGGTCTGCGCGGTCGCCTGGGTGAACGAGCCCGTTATCTGGGGCTTTCCGTCGGTGATCACCGCGTTCGTGGTCGGGGCGGAGATGATTCGGCCGTCGAGCACGATCGCGAACTGGTTCTGAACGCCGGTGAGGGCGTTTAGCCGCGTTGTCACTTTTGCAAACTCTGCGGTGCCCTTCGAGTTGAAAACGATGTTGACAGCCCATTGGCCGGTGCTCGCGCCCTGACTGTTCGTGACCAATCCCGCAGTGGCGTCACTGATAGTTTCGCCGGCAACCTCGACCGGGCCCAGGATGTACTTATACGACGAGGTGTTGTCGCAGGTGATGAGTGGCTTGTTCGGGTCTGCGACATTGGCATTGGTCGAGTCGACCTGACCGCAGGTGAATGCCGCGAACTCCGCTGAGAGTCGTGGGGTGACGTATGCCTCGTCGCTGGCATTCGTCGGCTTGGTGCTCGGCGTCGACTTCAGGCTGCTGTAATCGGAGGGCGTCGGCGTGGGGCTCGCAGAACCGCCTACCGAGCTGGTCGGTGCGGCGGTGGAAACCAGCACCGGCCTGAACTCGAGCTTTGCACTCGACTCGATCCGGTTGATTGTCGCCTGGTCGGGGATGCCGGGGATCGAGACCACGATGTTCTGTGATCCCTGCGTATTGATCTCCGCCTCAGACACACCGCTCGCATCGATCCGCTGGCGAATGATAGAGACGGCCTGGTTGAGCTGGTCGGCGGTCGGAGCAGCGTGCCCCTTGGCAACCTGCGGCTGCAGGATGATCTCAGTGCCCCCCTCGAGGTCGAGAGCGAGTTTTGGCACCCACGTCGAGCTTGCGATGATCGCTTTCGGGCCGCCGGCAACCAGCGCCTGCCCCGCGTTGGCCAGGGCAAGGAGCGCCACGATCACCAGGAGCCAGATCAGCGACCGTGTCGCTTTCTTGACCGGGGTGGATTTTGCCACGGAGAACTCTGCTTTCTACGCGCGTGCCGTGGTGTTCGCCCGACGACTCGCTGGAGGGCTCGCTCGCACCGGGCCGGTTGGCACGGTGCGAGCGAGCACGATCAGGTTAGCTGTTAGTCCTCGACCTTTTTGGTCGTCTTGCGCACCGGCTTCTTCTCCGGCTCGACTCGCTCGCCGAACTTGGGCTCGCTCGCCGGAATCGCGTTGTCGTTATTGAGTTCGTACGGCGTCGCAGTATTCCCGCCGCCCTCTGATTCGAGTTCAGTCTCTGACTCCGAAATGACGACGTCATCGGCGGCCTTGAGGATTGTCGACTTGTGAATCTTGACGATGTTGCCGGGTGAGACCTCGAGGAACGCGAAGTTGTTCTCGTCGTCAATGGACTTGATCGTGCCGAACAGTCCGTAGTTGGTCATGACTTCCACGCCGGGCACGATCGCCTTCTGGCGCTCGGCAGTGTCGCGGGCACGCTTGCGTGAGCTACGGAACTGGAAGAATACGAACACCGCCAGCGCGATGGCAACGAGGATGAGGGTGTAGTTGTTCATGTGGGGTGAGAACCTTCCGAGTTCTTGGAGAGAAACACGGGGAGTCTAACCCTGTGCGCTGTGTGGCCAGCTTGAATTATAGGTCATCCCCGAAGAGCGCTCCGCTGCTGTGCGTGAGTCCGAAATGCTTCCAGGCCAGGCGGGTAGCCACTCTCCCGCGGGGTGTGCGGGTCAACAGCCCGATACGCACCAGGAAAGGTTCAACGACAGACTCGATCGTCTCGCCCTCTTCACCAACCGAGACGGCGAGGGTGTTCAGCCCGACAGGGCCGCCGTCGAATCTGCTCAGGATCGCCTGCATCACTGCGCGGTCCAGCCTGTCGAGTCCGAGCTCGTCGACGTCGTAGAGCTCGAGGGCGGCCTGCACGGCAGCCAGGCCGGCTACATCGTCGTGCACAAGCGCGTAGTCGCGAACCCGGCGCAGCAATCGGTTCGCGATACGCGGCGTACCACGGCAACGACCTGCGATTTCTGCGAGAGCAGACCGGTCGATTGGCAAAGTGAGAAGCGCAGCTGCTCGCGTCAGCACCTGCTCCAATTCGCTCTCCGAGTAGAACTCCAGATGCGCCGTGAAACCGAATCGGTCGCGCAAGGGGTTGGGAAGCATCCCTGACCGGGTTGTGGCACCGACCAGGGTGAACGGCGACAAATCGAGGGGAATGGATGTCGCCCCCGCGCCCTTGCCGACCATGATGTCGATGCGAAAATCCTCCATCGCGAGATACAGCATCTCTTCCGCCGAACGTGCCATGCGGTGGATCTCGTCGATGAACAGGATTTCACCTGGCACGAGTGAAGAGAGCACAGCAGCCAGGTCACCCGCGTGCTGGATAGCAGGCCCACTCGAGAGTCGCAGTGGCCTCCCGCTCTCCTGCGCCACGATCATCGCGAGCGTCGTCTTGCCGAGGCCGGGAGGGCCGGAGAGCAGAATGTGATCCGGCGTGCGGTTCTGAATCCGGGCGGCATCGAGCAAGAGCTGCAACTGGGCACGCACCCGGGTTTGGCCGACGAACTCGGCCAGGGATTTCGGGCGCAGGGCGCCCTCGAAGGCGAGTTCGGCATCCGATTCAGCCGTCGGCCGAACGATGGCGATCGAGGGTTCGTCAGCAGCGCTCATCGAGTGCCACTGAACTGGGTCAGTGCCAGGCGCAGCAACTGGGGAACGTCGTTGGCTTCAGCGGAGCCTGCGCCTGCCAGGGCGTCGTCGACAGCCTGGGCTGCCGCTCGCTCCGACCATCCCAGCCCGATGAGCGCCACCAACACGCTCTGGCTCACCGTCGACTTGTGCACGGGCGCCACGCTGGTCGCGGTCACGAACATCTTGCCTGCGAGCGAAAGCACTATGAGTTTCGCCGTCTTCGGGCCGATGCCCGAGACCGAACGAAAAGCAGAATCGTCTTCGGTCGCGACAGCAGAGGCAATCTGCCCGGGAGTCATCGCAGCGAGCACCCCCATGGCAGACTTCGGGCCGACCCCGGTCACACCACGAAGGAGATCGAAGACGGTGAGCTCATCAGCATCCTGGAATCCAAACAGCGACAGGTCATCTTCCCGCACGATGAGGGCGGTCCGAAGCGTTGCCTCAGACCCGATGCGCAACAGAAGAGCGTGCTGAGGGGTGACGCTCACCGAGAGGCCGACTCCGCCCACTTCGATGACGGCCGAGGTACCCGAGGCGTGCAAGACGGTGCCACGCACGGAGGAGATCATGGCGCAAGCCTACGTTTGGGCACCGACTTCGGGGCGGCACGCTCAGCGGCGAGCCATGCCTGCTGCGCGGGAGTGAGCGCGCCACCAACGGGGGCAACCGCTGCTCCCCGCTTCCAGGCGTGACAGATGGCGATGGCAAGAGCATCGGACGCATCAGCTGGAGTGGGTAGCTCTGCAAGGCCGAGCACTTTCGCGACCATTGTGGCAACCTGCTTCTTATCCGCTGAACCGTAGCCGGTAATCGCGGCCTTTACCTCGGACGGTGTGTGGAGACCCACAGTCAGCCCTCGTTTTGCCGCGAGGTGTAGCGCAACCCCGCTGATCTGGGCGGTTCCCATTACCGTGCGCAGGTTGTGCTGGGCGAACACCCGCTCGATGGCGACTGCGCCGGGCTGGTGTTCGTCGAGCAGTCGGTCAATCTCGTCACCGACACGCATCAGTCGTTGCTCCAGCGGCATCTCGTGCGGGGTTCGGATCACGGTGACCTCGACGAGCGTCGCCTGGCGTGTCGACGAAACATCCACAATTCCTACACCGCACCGGGTGAGACCTGGGTCGATGCCCAGCACCCGGATCATCGCGCTGCCTGTTTGCTCGTGGCTAATCTTCGTCGTCGAGCTGCGCCTGCACGTCGGCGGGCACCTCGAAGTTGCCGTAGACGTTCTGCACGTCGTCGTCATCATCGAGCGCATCGATCAGTCTGAAGATCTTCTTCGCAGTCTCGAGGTCAACCTCGATGGTCACCCCCGGCACGAACTCGACATCGGCGGAGTCGTATTCGATCCCGGCATCCTGAAGCGCCGTCCTGGCCGCAACCATGTCGTGCGGCTCTGTCACGATCTCGAATCCGGGTCCTCGATCATTGACCTCTTCAGCTCCGGCATCCAGCACCGCTCCGAGAACGTCGTCCTCGGTCATCGTGTCGGTCTTGGTGACAGAGATAACGCCTTTGCGGCTGAAGTTGTATGCGACGCTGCCCGGGTCGCCCATCGTGCCGCCATTGCGGGTCATCACGGTGCGCACGTTCGCCGCTGCACGGTTGCGATTGTCGGTGAGGCACTCGATGAGGAGGGCGACTCCCCCGGCTGCGTAGCCCTCGTACATGATCGTCTGGTAGTCGACAGCCTCACCGAGTTGGCCAGAACCCCGCTTGACCGCTGAGTCGATATTCGAGTTGGGAACAGAAGTCTTCTTCGCCTTCTGGATCGCATCGACGAGCGTCGGGTTTCCTGAAAGGTCTGCACCGCCGAGCTTCGCCGCTACTTCGATGTTCTTGATGAGCTTGGCGAACGACTTTGCACGGCGAGAGTCTTTGATCGCCTTCTGGTGCTTGGTGGTTGCCCATTTGGAGTGGCCTGACATGAGCACCATTCTAACCAGCCGCGGTGCGGCCGGATGTGGACCACCAGATGTGGAGTTGCTACAGGCGGGAGAGAAAGTATTCGTGGAAGCGCGTGTCGCCGGTCATCTCGGGGTGGAACGACGTGCCGAGGAGGTTGTCGTGCTCGACCGCGACGATTCGTCCGTCAGGCAGCGCAGAGAGAACCTGCACATCGTCACCGACCCTTTCCACAATTGGCGCGCGGATGAACACCGCATGCACTGGAGGATCCCCGAGAACCGGGATGTCGAGGTCGGTCTCGAAAGAATCCAACTGCGACCCGAAGGCGTTGCGGCGCACCGCGATGTCGAGCCCGCCGAGACTCTCCTGCCCGGCGATCGCGTCAAGCACGGTGTCTGCGATCATGATCATCCCCGCGCAGGTTCCGTAGACCGGCAGGCCGCCGGCGATGGCAGCCTTCAGTGGTTCAGCGAGGCCGAAGCCGCGCGCGAGCTTATCCATGACGCTCGACTCACCGCCGGGGATAACCAGGCCAGCGAGCCTGTCGAGTTCCTCTGGGCGACGAACGGGTCGGGCATCCGCTCCCAGGCTTGACAGAACCGCGATGTGCTCGCGGAAGTCCCCCTGGAGGGCGAGGACGCCGACCGGTGCTCGGCCAGACAAGCGCTGTGCTACCAGCCGCGCTCAGCGAGACGGTGCGGTGCGGCGATGTCTGAGACATTGATGCCGACCATTGCCTCGCCGAGCCCGCGAGAGGTGTCTGCGATCACCGCAGGGTCGTCGAAGAACGTCGTGGCCTTCACGATAGCGGCTGCCCGCTTGGCCGGGTCGCCTGACTTGAAGATTCCGGATCCGACGAAAACCCCGTCGGCACCAAGCTGCATCATGAGCGCTGCGTCTGCGGGCGTTGCCACTCCACCCGCTGTGAACAGAACAACCGGGAGTTTGCCGGTGCGCGCTATCTCGAGCACCAGTTCGTATGGCGCCTGCAGCTCTTTCGCCGCTACGTACAGTTCGTCGTGGCTCTTCGCGCTGAGCGCTGCGATCTCGCCCTTGATGGTGCGGATGTGTTTGGTCGCCTCTGACACGTCTCCCGTGCCCGCCTCGCCCTTGGAGCGGATCATCGCAGCGCCCTCGTTGATGCGGCGTAGCGCTTCGCCCAGGTTGGTCGCGCCACAGACGAACGGCACGGTAAAAGGCCACTTGTCGATGTGATTGACGTAGTCGGCGGGGCTCAGCACCTCCGACTCGTCGATGTAGTCGACCTTGAGCGCCTGGAGTACCTGCGCTTCGACGAAATGACCGATGCGGGCCTTCGCCATCACCGGGATGGAAACCTCGGCGATGATGCTCTCGATCAGGTCGGGGTCACTCATGCGGGCAACGCCGCCCTGGGAGCGGATGTCTGCAGGCACACGCTCGAGCGCCATGACCGCGACCGCCCCAGCGTCTTCTGCGATGCGTGCCTGCTCGGCGGTGACCACATCCATGATCACACCACCCTTGAGCATCTCGGCGAGCCCGCGCTTGACGCGGCTCGAGCCGATGGAATCTGTGTTGTCGGTGTCAGCCACACTTGCCTCTCTAAAGCCCCGAAGCACTTCGGGGCCTGACTATTCTAAACGGGCTACGGAACCGGCCAGGCGTTCGCGACCTCGTCGCGTACCTCGCCCAGTAGCTTCGGTATCGCCTTCGTTCCCGCGATGATGGGGAAGAAATTCGAGTCGGTCGCCCAGCGCGGAACAATGTGCTGGTGCAGGTGCGCCGCAATCCCCGCTCCAGCAATGCGTCCCTGGTTCATGCCGATGTTGAATCCATCGCAGCGCGATGTCTCAGTCAGCACTCGCATGGCCGCCTGCGTGAGACTACCCATTTCGGCGACTTCGTCTGCCGTGGCCTCGTCATAAGTCGCAACGTGACGGTATGGACAGACGAGCAGATGGCCTGAGTTGTACGGAAACAGGTTGAGCAGCACATAGGCCTGCTCGCCACGCGCCACGATGAGGGCCTTCTCGTCACTCATGCCCGGCGCAACGCAGAACGGGCACTCGTCTTCGTGCGGGCCGGGCCCGGCCTCGATGTAGACCATCCGGTGAGGCGTCCACAGCCGCTGGAAAGCATCGGGAACCGCGGCAAAATCGCGCGAAGACTCAAGCTCTTCACCCTCCGGCTCCATCAGACCTGGGCCTTAGTCGTGATTGCGGCAGTGATGCGCTCAATCGCCTCGGCGACGGGGATGCCGTTCTCCTGGTGGCCGTCACGAAAGCGGAAGCTGACATTGCCATTCGCGCGGTCCTCTTCGCCGGCAATCAGCTGGAACGGCACCTTTTGGAGGGTCCAGGTGCGGATCTTCTTCGGCATCCGATCCGATGACGTGTCGAGCTCAGCCCGCACTCCGAGCTTCTTCAGCTGCCCGATGATTTCGCCCAGGTACTCCTCGTACTGTTCGGCGACCGGGATGCCGACAACCTGGATCGGAGACAGCCAGACGGGAAATGCCCCCGCGTAGTGCTCGAGCAGGATGGCGAAGAAGCGTTCGATCGACCCGAGCAGTGCGCGGTGGATCATCACCGGCTGCTGGCGAGTGCCGTCAACAGCGGTGTACTCGAGTTCGAAGCGCTCAGGCTGGTTGAAGTCGAGCTGCACCGTGGAGAGTTGCCAGGTGCGGCCGATCGCGTCGCGGGCCTGAACCGAGATCTTCGGGCCGTAGAAGGCTGCGCCGCCCGGATCTTCAACGAGGTCCAATCCGGATTCGATTCCGACCTGCCGCAGGGTGTCGGTCGCTTGCGCCCAGGCCTCGTCGGATCCGACGGACTTCTCCGGGTCGCGGGTCGAGAGCTCGAGGTAGAAGTCGTCAAGGCCATAGCCCCGAAGGGTCTCGAAAACGAAGTCGAGCTGACTCGCGATTTCACCCTTAACCTGCTCGGGCGTCACGTAGATGTGGGCGTCGTCCTGGGTCATGCCCCGTACTCGGGTCAGCCCAGATAGGGTGCCGCTCTTCTCATAGCGGTAGACCGTGCCGAACTCGGCGAGACGCAACGGGAGCTCTCGGTAGCTCCTGCCGCGCGCGCGGTAGATGAGATTGTGGAATGGGCAGTTCATCGGCTTGAGGTAGTAGTCCTGCCCCTGGCGGGTGACGTGTCCGTCGCCGTCGACCTCCTCATCGAGGTGCAGCGCAGGAAACATCCCCTCCTTGTACCACTGGAGGTGACCGCTGGTCTCGAACAGCGTGCCCTTGGTGATGTGCGGCGAGTAGACCTGCTCGTACCCGTTGGCCACCAGTCGCTGCCGCATATAGTTCTCGATCTCGGCGCGGATGATTCCCCCCTTGGGATGGAACACCGCGAGCCCAGATCCGATCTCCTCCGGGAACGAGAAGAGGTCGAGTTCCTGGCCGAGTTTGCGGTGATCGCGCTTCGCGGCCTCTTCCTGACGCAGCTGGTACGCGCGCAGCTCGACTTTGGTAGCCCACGCCGTGCCGTAGACACGTTGCAGCTGCTTGTTCTTCTCAGAACCGCGCCAATAGGCGGCTGCGCTCCTCGTGAGCGCCCAGCCGTTGCCGATCAGCCGGGTGCTCGGCAGGTGCGGCCCGCGACAGAGATCTTTCCAGACAGTCTCACCCGATTTGGGATCGACGTTGTCGTAGATGGTGAGTTCAGCGCCGCCCACTTCGACCGACTCATTGTCGTCTGTTCCGCCCGACCCTTCGCCTACGCTGCCTTTGAGGCCGATGAGTTCGAGCTTGTATGGCTCATTGGCCAACTCGGCTCGTGCCGCATCCTCGGTGACCACACGTCGAACGAAACGCTGGCCCTGTTTGATGATGCGCTCCATGGCCTTGTCGATGGCTGTGAGGTCTTCGGGCGTCAATGGTGTCTCAACGTCGAAGTCGTAGTAGAAGCCGTCGGTGATCGGAGGCCCGATGCCCAGTTTCGCCTCGGGATTGATTGACTGCAGTGCCTGGGCTGTGACGTGAGCGGCCGAGTGGCGAAGGATGGCTAGGCCGTCTGGCGAGGAGATGAAGACCGCTTCTGCCGTGTCCCCCGCTTTCACTGACGCCGCGAGGTCGAGCAGCACGCCGTCAACCCGCATCGCGACGATACTGCGATCGGTGAACAGTTCGAAGCCGGTCGAAGTTTCCGTCGCGGTGACTGTCAGCGCTTCACTGGGGACGGCTGACACGGAAACGGCGGAAGTTTCTGACACGGCGGAGGTGCTCCTTGAGCGTAAAGAGGTGGTCCTCCCAACTTTAGCGTCGGGCGCTGCTCACTCCAGTCGTCGCGTGACCGCACGGAGCAGTCGGCTGGCGCGACCCCTGCCAGGGCGGTCGAAGGCCGACAGCACTGCTGTCCTGATGTCAGCCGAGCCCGCTACTGCGAATTCGATCGGCGACTGGATGACGTCGGCCACGAGGTCACGCCTGGCTGCATCTGGCTCGCGTGCCGTGGCCACCAGCACAGATCCGTTCGCCTGGTCGCGCACGGGCATCCAATTTCCATCGAGGTAGATGTCGCCGGGCCACTGGCAGACCAGAGTGTCGTCCACCCAGCCCGTGCTGAGGTCGATAATGGGCAGCTTCCAGGCCCGGGACATGACCAGAAGCAGGCGGTCACTATCGAGATGCCCGAGGGCGATCAAGGCGTCGTCGATAAGCGTTGTGGCACCGTGAGTCGATGCCCGCGCTGACTGCACCTGCTCTTCTGTGACCAGTCCGGACTCGACGAGCAGCACTGCGAAGCTGCCCTCGCCGACCGGCGATTCCCCCGCCATCGACATGTATCTAGACTGCGGCGTCGGCCGCTGACCCACAACACCCCAGTGTGAGCGCCACCCCTGCGGGTCAGGATTGTTCACCGCTCGACAAGAATCGTCGGTCGCAGGCTCGATCACGTAGTGCGAACGCAGAAAAGGCCCCGTGAGGGGCCTTTTCGTGTGTGAGCGATACTGGGATCGAACCAGCGACCTCTTCCGTGTCAGGGAAGCGCGCTACCGCTGCGCCAATCGCTCAAACTGTTATTCAATTTTACCGATGTTTTACCGATGTGAAGCTCTTTCGAGGTGGCGACGGGATTTGAACCCGTGTGGACGGCTTTGCAGGCCGCTGCCTCGCCTCTCGGCCACGCCACCATGTGTTGTGAAACCAAACCATGAGACTTCGAGCGGATGACGAGATTCGAACTCGCGACCCTCACCTTGGCAAGGTGATGCGCTACCACTGCGCCACATCCGCACTGCCCGCATTTCTGCGTGCGGTGATGACTCTATCCCAGCCGTGCAGGATGAGCCAATCCGGTTGATGTACAGCCGTGCTCGCGGTACAGCGCGCCCGCGATATGGCAGGATTGTCGAGCATGGGCGATTGGCGCAGTTGGTAGCGCGCTTCCTTCACACGGAAGAGGTCATCGGTTCGAGTCCGGTATCGCCCACCAGTGCCACACCCCTGCACCCTCAGCGAGTTGCATGTTGCGGGCTGTTTGGCGCGACGATACAGCCCGCAACGTGCAACCCGATTGCGGCTGCACCCTGAAAACGAGGTGTAGACCAAGGCCCTGACAACGGGCTACGGGGAATCCTTCGCCACCAGCCGCGGCCCGCTGAACGCCACCGCGACACCGGGTGAATAGAGCACGGAGTCTGGCGTGCGATCCACCAGCCCCTCGAATCCGCTCGCCTCGACCAGGCCATCGTCGAGCTCGATCAGTTCAGCCTGGAAGAGCGGCCATGGCGCGTGGATGTTCGCCTGCACGAAAGTGCGCTCGCCGCGCTGCACGAACAGCCGCCAGCGTGAAGTGAGAAACTGCGCGAGCGGGTCATCCATCACGCGCACATCGGATGCCCTGCTCACGATCCGCGACGAAACCCGCGCGGGCTGCCTGCGCGAACTGTCATAGCTGAGGACGTCGCCGTTTCGGCGGGCATGCGCGTCGGCCCAGTGGTATGGCAGTCCGAAGCGCACCCGAGCCACCAGCACGGCGGCGAGACGGGACGCCTCAAGCGAGGTGAACACCACTCCTCTGTTTCCCGCCGCATCCACTCCGTACAGCCGCACGTTGACCTCGGTGAACGAGCCGAAGTACAGAACCGGAGGGGCTCCGGCGAGAGCTGTGTCGAGCATCCTGAACGGAATCAGTCCGACCCAGGTTGAGCCATCGAACAGGTCGGGGACGATACCTCTCGGCAGAAGTGGCGCGACAATCGACGCGTCGACCCGCCAGTGGATAAAGGTGAGATCCGCCCAGAACTGGGTAAGCACCACGCGACCGGGCAGCGGCGGCGCGATCTGTGAGATGGGCTCCATCGCCTCACCTTACGACCGCTGTGCTGCACGGTCGCCGTACCGGACTTTCGGCTTGCTACGCTCCGACTATGCAGAGTCTCGCCAGTCGCCTCATGCCGCTCGTCATGACACTTCGCGGCAGCAAGCGCCGCTACAGTTCTGCGGATGCCACCCTCGCCCACATGGCGAAGTTGGCAGCGTCCCCGGCTTCGGGCGCCCCACCTCAGGCGCTCGGCAGGCGGGTGGATATCTCCCTCACAACGGTTGCCGGCTGGCAGGTCTATACGGTGTCGCGTCGCACCGGAGAAACCAATCGCCGCGGCCTCTACCTCCATGGCGGGTCGTACGTCTACGAAATCCAGCCCCAGCACTGGAGGCTCATCGCAGACCTGGTCGAGACAACCGGTGTCAGGATGACCGTGCCGCTGTTCCCGCTCGCCCCGATCGAGACCGCGGCGACGATCGTGCCAGCCGCCGCCGACCTCGCTGCTTGTCTCATCGCAGAGGCCGGCGCAGAGAACGTCAGCATCCTCGGCGATTCCGCCGGGGGTGGGATGGCGCTGGCCGTTGCGATGATCCTGCGAGATCGCGGCCTGCCGCCGGTGCTCGCGACCGTGCTCATCTCGCCGTGGCTCGACATCAGCGGCACAGATCCGCAGCTCGCGGTCATCGCTCCCCACGACCCGTGGCTCGCCGTGCCGGGCTCGCACGCGGCGGGAGCGGTCTACCGCGGCGGGTTGGCGGAGGGCGACCCGCTGGTCAGTCCGATCAACGGAAACCTGGGCGGCCTCGGCCCCATCACGATGTTCAGCGGTACCCGCGACATCCTCAACGCCGACGCCCATCGCCTGGTGGTGATGGCAGAGATCGCCGGCCTGCGGATGGAGTATTACGAGATGCCGGAGATGCTTCACGTCTACCCATTGCTGCCCATCCCCGAGGCGCGGGTCGCGCGGGCTGTTATGCGCGCTGCGATCGCCTAATGTCGACCAATCCGCACCACGGACCACGCCGCGAGAGCGAGCACGAAGCCGACCGCCGCCCCCAGCACGACGGTGAGAGCCTGGTTGAAAAGAAGCTCGGGCTGGCCGGTGTAGATGAATCCGACATCTTTCGCCAGGAACCCGAGAAAGACCAGGCTTACTCCGCCAGGGACCAGCAGGGTGCCAGCCAACCTGGTGAGAGGTATTCGCGGGAGAAGCGAAGAGAACGCTCCGGCCAGCAGCCCGATAAGCGCACCGAGCAGCGGAATCACGTAGCCAGCTGACGCGGTTGCTGCGACACTCCCGGCCAGGAAGCCGAGTGCAACCCCTGTGAAGGAATTGGTGCGCTCCCTGGCGCGCTCGACCAGCGAGACAGCGACGGCTCCTGCCACCGGCATGATGAGCGCGTTGGCGAGAATCGTGGGGGTGAGTCGATCGATCGAGAGCTCGAGTGAGACGAGCAACCCGATCCATCCCGCCCAGAGCAGAAGCATCGGCCAGAAAATGCTCCATCCGCGCGACGGTGACTGCTGCACTGCTGTTCGATGCCGCTCGAGCAGCAGGACGGCGAGCACCGCAGACCCTGCAGCGACCCCGGCTGGGAGCGCTGCACCGAAGTCGAGATAGCCAATACCGGTGACGAACGGGTCATACCAGAGCGCCCAGACCAGGATGACCCCGGGCACGAAGACGAGGGCGGTGACGAGAGCCGCGAACACCCCCGTTCGAACCAGCCCGTGGCCCGCGGCCCGCTGGGGCACTGTCACAGCGGTCGCGAAGAAGACCCCAAGGCCGATCACGGGGGCGAGAAACGGTGCAGGTACACCGGTGACCCCGGTAGCCCAGCAGAGTGTCACCACGGCCGCCCCGAGCACTGCCGAGAGCAGGAATGACGCCGGTCGCATCCGGCTACCGCTAAGACGGGCCGCGAAAAGAGCGAGCATCGTCGCCGCCAGTACTGCCCCGACCGCACCAAGCAGGCTAAGCAAGACAGCGATCATCTGGCAACAGTAAGGGGTGCCGTCCCGAAGGACGACACCCCCTGCCTGCAGCTGTCTGTGTGAAGCAGTGACTTACGGAGTGGTCTCGAGCTCGTAACCGACCTCGCCGTGGACTACGGTGTCGACACCGGCGACCTCGTCTTCTGTCGTGATACGGAAGCCCATCGTCTTCTGGATGATCCAGCCGATGATGAACGCCATGACGAACGAGTAGATCATGACACCGAAGGCACCGAGTGCCTGGGCACCCAGCTGCTTGAAGCTGCCACTGTCGATGAGGCCGATCCCGGCACCGAAGATTCCGATGTAGAGGGTACCGACTACACCACCGATGAGGTGGATGCCGACGACATCGAGCGCGTCATCGAAGCCGAGCTTGTACTTGAGGTCGATCGCGAATGCACAGATCACACCGACCAGGACGCCGAGCACAATCGCCCAGCCCGGGGTCAGGATGTTACAGGCCGGGGTGATCGCAACGAGGCCAGCGACCGCGCCAGATGCTGCACCGATTGAGGTCGGCTTGCCGTCCTTGAAGCGTTCGACGATCAGCCAGCCGAGAATACCGGCGGCGGGCGCGACGAGCGTGTTGATCCAGGCGAGAGCCGAGATGCCATCAGCGGCACCTTCCGAGCCAGCGTTGAAGCCGAACCAGCCGAACCACAGGAGCGATGCGCCGATGAGGGTCAGAGGCACGTTGTGCGGCGCCGCCATCCCCTTCTTGAAGCCGACGCGCTTGCCGAGCACGAGCGCCAGTGCGAGACCCGCAGCACCGGCGTTGATGTGCACCGCGGTTCCACCAGCGAAGTCATTGACTCCCAGCCCGAAGACAGACCAGCCGCCGTCGGTGAGGCCCTTCGGGCCTGCGGTGAAGTTGAAGACCCAGCTCGCAACAGGGAAGTAGACGAGAGTCGCCCAGACGCCGGCAAAGATCATCCACGCACCGAACTTGGCGCGGTCAGCGATAGCACCTGAGATGAGGGCGACCGTGATGATGGCGAATGTTGCCTGGAACCCAGCAAACGCGAGCCCGTGGATGTCGAGATTCATCCACTGGTTTGCAGTGGCGCCCTTGGTGTTGATCTCATTCGTCAGGAACAGGTCGTGGAAGGGGTTCAGTAGCCAGCCCTTGATCAGCCAGTCTTTGCCACCACCAAACGACATGCCGTATCCGAAGATGATCCACAGGACGCCGACGAGACCCATCGCGCCGAAGGACATCATCATCATGCTGATGACGCTCTTCGCCTTGACCATGCCGCCGTAGAAGAAAGCGACGCCAGGGGTCATGATCAGAACGAGCGCGGCCGCGACCATCAACCAAAGTGAGTTGACGTTATTGGTAATCGCGTCCGTAGTAGCCGAAAGCTCGACCATAGTGATTGGTTACCTCTCTCTAACTTGCAAAGGATGCACCGTCGACGTGCGCCGAGCACTAGGGGATAGCGTCATATCGGGTACGGAGTCAGTTTGGAGTCCCGAGGTTTCGGTCGAGGGGTGTAGACGTTTCGGTTCTGTTACGCACCGCCGCCCCGTGTAAACATCGTGTTTCGGGGGGCTTCAGATTCACCCGGGTTGCCGGGTGAGGATAAGGGCACGTGAAATGAGCTTCTTGAGGAACGAGCGCACTACCGCTGTGCTGCTGATCATCGCCGCGGCCCTCGGCGTCATTCTCGCCAACTCCCCCGCTGCTGCAGCGCTCTTCTCGTTCCGCGATTTCCGGTTTGGCATCGCCGCCCTGCACCTCGACCTGTCAGTCGGTGACTGGGTGAAAGACGGCCTGCTCGCAGTGTTTTTCTTTCTCGCTGCGATCGAGCTCAAACACGAGCTGCAACGCGGCGAACTCGACAGCGCTCGAAAGGCGATAGTGCCCGCTATCGCTGCTGTCGGCGGGGTGCTCGTGCCCGCCCTGATCTTCCTGGTGCTCGTACGCACGCCCGGACTGTCGGATGGATGGCCGATCCCGACAGCGACAGACATCGCGTTCGCCCTCGGGGTGCTCGCAATCGTCGGCAGGGGCCTGCCCGCGAGCGTGCGCGCCCTGCTGCTCGCCCTCGCGGTGATCGACGACCTGATCGCAATTCTCATCATCGCCATCTTTTTCACCCACGGCGTCGCGCCGGTGCCGCTGATCATCACCGTGCCCGTCATCGCGCTGTTCAGTTGGCTGAGTCAGCGAAAGATCACAGCCTGGGTGATAGTCGCACTCATCGTGCTCGGGGCTGCGGCCTGGGTGCTCGTGCACGCATCGGGAATTCACGCAACAGTGGCCGGGGTTGCACTAGGACTCGCCATGGGGGGCACGAGTGCCGGCCGAACCAGGCATGCGCTTGAGCCCGTCAGTAACGCCATCATCCTTCCGGTCTTCGCCTTCACCGCAGCTCTGGTCACCATCCCTTCCGTGGGGATCGGTCAGCTCAGCCCGGTGTTCTGGGCGATCGTGGTCGCGCTTCCGGTCGGAAAACTCATCGGGATCACCGGGGGCGCACTCCTCGCGGGCGTCGTCTCGCGTGAAAAGCGGGCGTCGCGGATACCGCTCGGAGACATCATCGCCGTGGCGGGCCTGGGCGGAATCGGGTTCACCGTATCGCTCCTGATGAACGAGCTCGCGTACGCGAAACTTCCCGAGGTAGCGGTCGAAGGAACACTCGCGGTGCTGACGGCATCCATCATCTCCGCCGCCATCGGCATCGTGCTGGTGTCGCTCAGGGCACGACAGTATCGGTCAGGCCGGCTCGCCTGAGGTCAGAGCTATCATGCGCGAGACTGCGCGCAGGTACTTTTTTCGATAGCCGCCAGCGAGCATCTCGCCGGGAAACACCTGGTCGAGAGTCGTGCCCGTCGTGACAATGCGCACCTGCGCGTCATAAAGGCGGTCGACAAAGGCAACCAGCCTCAGGGCATCGGTCTGGTTCGACAGGGGGTGGACATCCGTGAATGCGACGCCATCGAGCCCCTCGATGATCTTCACATAGCGGGAGGGATGCACGGTCGAGAGGTGCTTGAGCGCCGCGCTGAACGGGTCGACCGTTACCGTTCCGCCGATCCGTGCGACCGCTGCTTCGAGTTCATCCGGCTCGACCGAGAGGGCGTGGCCCTCGATGTCACGGCGCCGGTAATCGAGGCCATCGATCCGGATAGTCGTGAACCTGGCTGCCAGGGCGTCGATCTCCCGCAGGAAGTCTGAGGCCGCAAAGCGGCCCTCCCCCAACGCATTAGGCGGGGTGTTGGATGTCGCGGCGATCTTCGAGCCTGATGCGACAAGCTCTGACAGCAGCCGGGACATGAGGCGGGTGTCGCCCGGGTCGTCGAGTTCGAACTCATCGATACAGACGAGGGAAGCTCCCTTCAGCTGCGTGACCGCCGCCTGGTACCCGAGCGCTCCGACGAGGGCCGTGTACTCGATGAAAGTTCCGAAGTACTTGCGACCGGGCGCGAGGTGCCACAGGGCGGCGAGGAGGTGGGTCTTACCGACCCCGAAGCCACCGTCGAGGTAGATACCGGGGAGAGTGTCTGGAGCCTTGCGCCTGCCGAAGAACCCACCGCCGCCCTTCGGCGACCAGGATTCAGCGAATTCGCGAATAGTATCAACCGCCTCGATTTGCGACGGGTAGTCGGGGTCAGGGCGATACGACTCGAGTGACGCGTGCTCGAACTGCCTCGGCGGCACGAGATGTTCGACGATCTGGGCGCCCGAGATGGTCGGGGAACGATCCGCCAGATGGGCGTGCTCAAGCGGCACTGCGTCTTCAATCGGCACTGACGGAATACCTCACGGGTCTGGTTGCTGTATCGAATGGCAGATGACGAACTCTTACGGGAACTCGACCCCGGCACGCGGAATCACGAGATTCCTGCGTAGATTTGCTGGGGAGGTTCCCGAGGGAACCAAATAAGCCTAGCTCGCAGATCCACCACAACCGGTCGCCCACCAGGGCACCACACGGAGGTAACTATGGCCATCGCGCCAGACTCATCCGCTTCATTCGCCGAGTACGCGCATCCGGAGCGGCTGGTCAGCACCGACTGGCTGAAGGCGAACATTGGCGCATCCGGTCTTGTCGTCGTCGAGTCGGACGAAGATGTTCTCCTCTATGAGACAGGCCATATTCCCGGCGCGGTGAAGATCGACTGGCACACAGATCTCAATGACCCGATAGTGCGCGATTACGTCGATGGTGAAGCATTCGCGGCCCTCCTCAGCAGCAAGGGGATCGCGCGCGACTCGACCATCGTGATCTACGGCGACAAGAGCAACTGGTGGGCGGCATATGCGCTCTGGGTGTTCACCCTGTTCGGCCACGAAGACGTGCGCCTGCTTGATGGTGGCCGGGCAAAGTGGGAGGCCGACGGCGGCACATTTACGACGGAGGTAACCTCAATTGCACCCGCGGACTACCCGGTTGTCGCGCGAAATGATGCTCCCATTCGGGCATACCGGGATGACGTGCTGGCCCATTTCGGAAACCCGCTCATCGATGTTCGTTCGCCTGAGGAGTTCGACGGATCTCGCACCACCGCGCCGGCCTATCCCGACGAGGGAGCCCTGCGTGCCGGCCACATCCCGAGCGCTCGCAACGTGCCGTGGGCGAGGGCAGCCTCCGATGACGGCACTTTCAGACCTTTAGCTGAGCTGAACGCAATCTATCGCGATGAGGTTGGACTCGAGGATGGCGACGACGTCGTCGCCTATTGCCGCATCGGCGAGCGGTCGAGCCACACGTGGTTCGTGCTCACCCACCTCCTCGGGTTCGAGAATGTGCGCAATTACGACGGATCGTGGACGGAGTGGGGATCCGCGGTTCGCGTGCCCATCGCGACCGGTTCAGAGCCGGGCCCAGTTCCCGCGCGCTGACGACCTGCGCCCCCGTATCAGCAATACTGGAAGGGATATGGCTGACCCACAATTACCCGCAAGCCTTGTAGAGATCCGCGACGATTTCCTCGACCTCGAGAAGCAGGACAGGCTGCTGTTGCTGCTCGAGTTCGCGAACGAGCTACCAGACCTTCCACCTCGTTATGCCGATCATCCCGACCTTCTCGAACAGGTTGTCGAGTGCCAGTCTCCCGTCTTCATCTTCGTCGAGGTGTCAGGCGACAGATCGGTACACGTCTTCGCGACAGCGCCGAAAGAGTCCCCGACGACCCGCGGGTTCGCTTCGATAATCGCCCAGGGACTCGACGGGCTGAGTGTCGACGACGTGCTTGCCGTGCCTGCGGACTTTCCCAACACGATCGGTCTCACCGAGGCAGTCAGCCCCTTGAGGATTCGGGGGATGACGGCGCTACTCGCCAGGGTAAAGCGCCAGGTGCGGGAGAAGTCAGCCGAATGACGCTCAGCCAGGTCTTTCCCGAGCACCGACCGGTGACCGATCTCGACGATCTCTTCCGCGTGCCGACTAAGCGATGGCTTCGAATCAACCTCATCGCGAGCATCGACGGCAGCGTCGAAGGTGCAGATGGAACATCAGCATCCCTCACCAGAGGGGACGATCGCAGGGTGCTCGGGGCCATTCGACGGGCGTGCAACGTTGTGCTGATCGGAGCGTCCACCCTGCGCCTGGAGGGCTACCTGCTGCCGAAATCGGTCCCCATTGCCATCGTCACCGGGAGCGGGCTACTCGGCGGCGCTGCTCTGCCCGCGCAGGTGGAAGACGGGCGGGTCTTCGTGCTCTGCCCGGCATCCGTCGCGCCCACCGCTGCGGCAACCGTCGACCTGCCTGGCGCCCGGGTGATCGGTATCGGCGGCGACCAGAAGCTCGCGTCGGCCGCAATCCTGTCGGCCCTCCATGATCTCGGCTTCGACTCGATTACCTGTGAGGGCGGCCCGACTCTCGCCGGCCAGTTGGTGAAAGACGGGGTGGTCGACGAAATCTGCCTATCCACCAGCCCGGTCATCCGAGGCCGGATTTCGCCTCCGTTCAGGGATCTCGAACCTGAGCCCCGAGAGCTGACACTGGCCAGGCTGCTGGTAGACGATTCCGGCGTCAGCTACGCGAGCTGGCTAGCGAGCCGCTGACCTGAAGGTTCCCGCAACGGCCGGGCTGGCCAGCCACTGGCTGATCGCAGAGGTCCACCTCACCCTGTCGAAATTCCACAGCTTGGTGTGAGCGGCGATCGAGAACGCTTCGAACGTGACGATGTCTGGCCGTTCAGCGGCGAGCGCTCGCGATGCGGTTATCGGCACGAAGCCGTCATCGTCACTGTGCATGAGCAGGATCGGAACGTGCAGGTCGCTCGCGCGCGAGACGAAATCGAGCCTGCGAAAGTCAATCGGTACCCCCTGTCCGGTAAGCCTTCTCCCCCAGTTCGTTCCGATGATCGAGAGCGCACCCTCACTGACCGGTTCGGGCAGTTTGCGCAGCTGGCCTTGAAATCGCAGTGCGGTAACCCAGTCGATCACGGGTGAGTCGAGCACGATCCCTCGAATGATGCCGGCGCGCGACGATCGAGTGAGTTCCTGCAGCACCGTTGCGCCACCCATCGACCACCCCATGAGCACAATGTCCGTCGCGCCGTGATCGATCGCGTACTGCACTGCGACGTCGACGTCTTTCCACTCGGTGTCGCCCAGAGCGTAACGCCCATCTGCGCTCGATGGGGCATCGCCGTCATTGCGGTAGCTGATCAGGAGCGAAGTGAAACCCGCTTCGCGAAACACGGGAATCGCGCGAAGGGCCTCCTGGCGACGTACCGCCCTGCCGTGCACCTGAATGACCCATCGCCCGGCACTGTTCCCAGCGGGAACGAGCCAGGCCGGTGCCGGCCCGAGCTCCGTGTGCACCATGACTTCGTCGAACGGCACGCCGAGCTCAGACGGATCGCTATAGAACCAGCCACTGAATCGGCCACGAGCCGCTTGTTCGAGGTCACCCGACAGCACATCGATGACGTTCCTGGTTACGGAGTTCGGGGTTTGAGCCACGATCATGCCGATCCGCGACGATCCGACTTCACCAGAAAAAAAGAAACTGTATTCACCGGGCAATCGGGAGTCCGTTGTCGAGCTGAGAGTCACTGTGCCGTTTCTGGAATCGACCCCGAGCACGCGGATGTCTTCTGTTCGGCGGCGAGGCGGCGTCACCACCGTGCGGGCGACGACCAGGGACAGAAATACTCCGAGTGCGGCAACGATGGTGGCGATCCCCGCGAGCGAGACGAGAGTGACCAACCACCACCGGGCGCCGTGGTCGGCGTGCCTTCGAGTAACTCTCACGCCTGAACTTTAGTCTTTGCAGGTGCCTGAAAAAGTCGCCCAGCCTCCGGTGCCCGCAGCATTCGCCGCAGCACTCGAAGCTGTTCGCCGCGCCGCACTGCGGCCGGAGCTGGTGCTGAGCGAGATTCCGGCCCCGGGAAACCTCGCCCCGTATTCCGTCGCACTTGCGGCGGATGTGACGCCGGCACGGCACGGCTCGGACTCTGAATTGGGCACGGGCCGCTTCATCCTGCTCTATGACCCAAACGGTTCCGAAGCCTGGGGCGGAGATTTCAGGGTGGTCTGTTTCGCACAGGCACCGCTCGAAACCGACATTGGCCTTGACCCGTTTCTGGCGGAGGTCGCCTGGTCATGGCTGGTCGACGCACTAGACACGCGGGACGCGCATTACACAGCGGCATCCGGCACCGCAACGAAAATCCTCTCCACCGGATTCGGCGAACTCGCGAGCCAGGGAGATGGCGCCCAGATCGAATTACGTGCATCGTGGACCCCGCTCGACCACGAAGTGGCCGCTCATGTGGAAGGCTGGGGCGAACTGTTGTGCATGCTCGCCGGCTTACCGCCAGCGGGAGAAGGAGTCAGCTTGTTGGCCGCTCGTCGAGCAGGACGTGAGTAACACCTCCGACACTCCGTTGTTTGCGGAGCCGTCACCAGGGGTGCAAGCGGAGCCGTCACCAGAGTCATCCCCTGAACCGGTTGTGGCGCTGGAGCAGGCTCCCCACGTCGAAGTCGCCGTAATAGAAAACCGCGAAGACTACCTCGCGGCAGTATCGGCGATTGCCGCAGGGACCGGCCCCATCGCTATCGATGCTGAGCGGGCTTCCGGATTCCGCTATTCACAGCGCGCCTATCTCATCCAGGTTTTCCGGAGGGGCTCTGGGGTTTTTCTGTTCGATCCACCTTCCGTTGGCGACTTCAGCGAGCTGAACGCTGTGATGGCAGATGCGGAGTGGGTGCTTCATGCTGCGAGCCAGGATCTCGCCTGCCTGCGCGAGGTGGGCCTCGACCCCGCGCGTATCTTCGACACCGAACTGGGCGCACGTCTCGCCGGGCTACCTCGAGTGGGCCTTGGCACGGTTGTCGAAGAACTGCTCGGCATTCACCTGGCCAAGGAGCATTCCGCCGCCGATTGGTCTACCCGGCCGCTCCCCCAGTCATGGTTGGTGTACGCGGCGCTCGACGTAGAACTGTTACCTGACCTGCGAGACGCGCTCGCAGAGATCCTGGCCGATTCCGGGAAGACAGATATCGCTGAGCAGGAGTTTGCCGCGGTGCTCGCGCGGGAAGCCAAGCCGGTGAAGACGGATGCCTGGCGCCGACTGTCGGGGTTGCACACTGTGCGTGGCGCTCGCAACCTCGCCGTCGCACGCGAGCTGTGGCTCGCCAGAGATCGGTTTGCCCAAGAGATCGACACGGCTCCAGGGCGCCTTGTTCCAGATTCATCGCTCGTGGCGGCGGCAAAAGTCATCCCAGAGTCACGTCAGGCGCTCGCTGCCCTGCGCGAGTTCAACGGACGTGCGAGTCGCTCAGAGCTCTCTCGCTGGTGGGCAGCCATCGAGGCCGGCAGAGCCACCGAAGACCTCCCGACCCTCAGGGTGCCCGGCGAGGCCATGCCCCCGCCGCGCATCTGGTCAGAGCGCAACCCCGAGGCCGATAAGCGCCTCAAGCTGGCGCGTGCGGCTGTCACGACAGTATCGGCCGAACTGCTAATCCCTGTGGAGAATCTGCTCACCCCCGACCTGCTGAGGAGGTTGTCGTGGAATCCCCCGGGCGATTTGCAACTGAATTCGGTGCGCAACGGCCTGACCGAGCTTGGGGCACGGCCCTGGCAAGTTGACGCAATCTCACAGGTAATTCTCAATGCCTTTGTAGAAGCAGGCCAAACGGCCGAGCAGGCGGACGAGCCCTCTTCGTAGGAACAGTCAAACGATTAAGGCGCCAAATTAGGCGTGCCTAAGATCGAAGGTTGAATCTTAAGGAAAGTAGGGCATTGTGGCCGAACGGCATGAAGTCGTGTTCGTCGACGGGGTTCGCACCCCGTTCGGGCGCGCTGGCGAAAAGGGAATGTACTGGAACACCCGGGCCGATGACCTGGTCGTCAAAGCGATGGTCGGCCTTCTCGAGCGTCACCCTGACCTACCGAAGGACCGCATCGACGAGGTCGCTATCGCTGCGACCACCCAGTCTGGCGACCAGGGCCTCACGCTTGGCCGTTCAGCGGCGCTCCTGGCGGGCCTCCCCAAGTCGGTTCCCGGTTTCGCTATCGACCGCATGTGCGCTGGGGCAATGACGTCGGTCACTGCGATTTCGGGCGGCATCGCCTTCGGCGCATACGACCTCGCGCTCGCCGGCGGTGTCGAACACATGGGCCGTCATCCGATGGGCTCCGGCGTCGACCCGAACTCGCGCTTCCTGTCAGAGAAGCTGGTCAATGCCGAGGCCCTCAACATGGGCAACACAGCGGAGAAGATTCACGACCGCTTCCCGAACCTCACCAAACAGCGCGCTGACGAATACGCTCTCCGTAGCCAACAGAAGGCTGCAGCTGCCTATGACAACGGCAAATTCCAGCCTGACCTGATTCCGGTGGCCATCCAGAGTGACGCAGGGTGGGGGCTCGCGACACGCGATGAGGCTCTCCGCCCCGAGACCACTCTCGAAGGGCTCGCCGGGCTGAAGACCCCGTTCCGACCCCACGGCCGAGTCACGGCAGGCAACTCGTCCGGCCTCAACGACGGTGCAACAATCAGCCTGCTGGCAAGCGAGGCCACCGCGAAGGAACTCGGCCTCGGCGCCAAGATGAAGCTCGTGAGTTTCGCCTTCGCCGGTGTCGAACCCGAGATCATGGGAATCGGCCCGGTGCCCTCGACCGAGAAGGCGCTCAAGAAGGCCGGACTCACTATCAACGACATCGGGCTCTTCGAACTCAACGAGGCTTTCGCGGTTCAGGTGCTTTCTCTGCTCGACCACTTCGGCATCGCCGATGACGACGAACGGGTCAACCAGTGGGGCGGTGCGATCGCCATCGGGCATCCACTCGCCTCATCCGGCGTGCGACTCATGATCCAGCTGGCAGCACAATTCGCTGAGCGGCCGGACGTGCAGTACGGCCTTACCGCTATGTGCGTCGGCCTCGGCCAGGGCGGATCCGTCATCTGGAAGAACCCATACTTCGATGGAAAGAAGACCAAATAGTGACGACGATCGAAGACTTCGCAGACCTGAGAGCCATGTCGTCAGACGAAATAGTCACGCACTCATACGTGCGTGACGTTCCGCTCTCCGGGGGCAAGACCCTCGCGCTCGTCACACTCGACAACAACAAAGATCACACTCGCCCCTCGACCCTTGGCCCGGAAACCCTGGTCGAATTCGCAGCGGTGCTCGACGCGCAGAAAGATCGCGCTGCCAGGGGCGAAATCGCTGCTCTTGCAGTCACCGGCAAACCCTTCTTTCTCGCGGCGGGCGCTGACCTCTCGCAGGCCAGCGAAATTCCGAGTCGCGCAGTCGGCAAGCAGATGGCGCAGCTCGGCCACTACGCGCTCGGCAAGCTCCATGACTTCGGAGTGCCGACCTTCGTCTTCATCAACGGGCTCGCGCTCGGCGGTGGAGTGGAGATTGGGCTGAATGCCGATTACCGCACGATCGACCGCAACATTCCGGCACTCGCGCTCCCTGAGGTCTTTCTCGGCATAATCCCGGGCTGGGGCGGCGCATACCTGCTGCCGAACCTCATCGGCATCGAGAACGCCCTCAAGGTCGTCATCGAGAACCCACTCAAGAACAACACGATGCTCAAGGGCCAGGAGGCGTTCGACCTGGGACTTGCCGATGCGATCTTCGACTCTGTCAGCTTTGTCGAAGACTCGATCCGCTGGGCAGACAGAGTGCTTTCCGGCTCGATCACGGTGAAGCGGCCCCATACGCCCGGCAAGATCGAGCGCGCGGTGAAGTGGGACATCGCAATCGGTATCGCGACAAAAATGCTCGAGAGTCGCATCGGAAAGATCGCGAAGTCGCCCTACCGCGCTCTCGACCTGATGAAAGCAGCAAAGAACACCGACCGCAAGACGGGGTTCGCGGCCGAGGACGACGCTCTGGCCGATCTCATTTCGGGCGACCAGTTCCACGCCAGCATCTACGCGTTCAACCTCGTGCAGAAGCGTGCGAAGCGTCCGGCCGGGGCTCCGGACAAGAAGATCGCGAGGCCCGTAACCAAGGTCGGCGTCATCGGTGCCGGCCTCATGGCCAGCCAGTTTGCGCTGCTGTTCGTGCGTCGACTCAAAGTACCTGTCGTCATCACAGATCTCGACCAGGCGCGGGTAGACAAGGGCGTCGAGTACATTCACGACGAGATCGCGAAGCTGCTTTCCAAAAAGCGCATCTCGCCGGATGAGGCCAACCGACTCACCGCGCTGGTCTCAGGCACGACAAACAAAGCGGACTTCGCAGACTGCGATTGGGTCATCGAAGCGGTGTTCGAGGAATTGGGCGTCAAGCAGCAGGTGTTCGCGGATGTCGAGCAATACATCTCAGACACCGCGGTGCTTGCGACGAACACGTCGTCGCTCTCGGTCGAGCAGATCGGCTCGAAGCTCACTCACCCTGAGCGAGTCGTTGGCTTCCACTTCTTCAACCCGGTCGCGGTGATGCCGCTCATCGAGGTCGTCAAGACCCCGAAGACCAACGATGAGACGCTCAGCACCGCAATGGTGACTGCCGCAAAGCTGTTCAAGAACGCTGTCATCACCACCGACACACCAGGTTTCGTGGTGAACCGGGTGCTTGCGAAGGTGCTCGGTGAGGCAATGCACGCTGTCGACACGGGAACACCATTCGAGATCGTCGAAGAATCGACCAGGCCCTTCGGCCTGCCGATGACACCCTTCGAACTACTGGAACTCGTCGGGCTCAAGGTCGGGGCGCATGTTCTCGATACTCATCACGCCGCCTTCCCGGACAGGTTCTATGAGAGTGACAACCTGCACAAGCTCGCGGACCTCGGGCACGTCTTCGAGCGTGATTCGAAGGGAAAGATCAAGGGCATCGACAAGAGGGCTCGTGAGATCGTCGCCGGAGGGACAACTCCGATGACAGCCCAGGAGCTGCAGCTGCGCATCGAAGACGGCCTGGCCGACGAGATCCATCGGATGCTCGACGACAAGGTCGTCGACGCAGCTGAAGATATCGACCTGTGCCTCATCCTCGGGGCCGGCTACCCGTTCCAGATGGGCGGGGTCACGCCGTATCTCGACCGAGTGGGTGCGTCGGAGCGCGCGTTCGGCGACACGTTCCACCACCCGGTTATCGTGGGCGTTTCCTAGCCTCAGGTATTCGGGCTGGCTGACGGCGTCGGGGTCACCCCGGCGCCGTTTTTCGCTGTCACTATCCGAGTCGCAATCAGCGAGTCGCCGGTTCGGGTGCCGAGCACAGCGACCGACGAACCGGTGGTGAACGCTGTTGCTGTGCTCGGTGCCTGCTTGGTGCCGAAGACCGTCGAGCTGGTGACGGTGACCATCACAGTCGGCCCGGCTTTTGTCAGCACAATCCAGGTGGAGCCATTGATCGCGGTGATCGTGCCTCGGATTGCGCCTCTCGCCTTCGCCGGCTTGACTGCCTGGGGAACCGCCGACATTGACGGCATTGGGGAAGCGGCAACCGCCATCGTCCCTGCATTCTCGACCGCGGATGCGACGCCCCATGCGGTGAGGCCAGACACGATTGCCGCCCCGACCAGCACGCCTGCGACTCCGAACGCGAAGGGGTGACGGCGAATCACGGACGGTCGCTGCTGCATCCCCTCGCGCGGCTCAAAGGCTTCCTCGGGCTCAATGGGGTCCTCTGGCTGGAGAGGTTCCTGGGTAACGTTTTTCATAGTCCCACCACACCAGCGCTGTGTAATGGCGATGCTCGGCGAATGTCAGGATCAGGTAAAGGCGCGCGCTTACATGCTCCGAACGTTCACGACACATTCCGCTGACCTTGTCGACGTCTGCTTGTTTCATGCACACACGAATCCTGGCGGCCGTCGGTGTCGCTGCGCTCATTGTCACCGCTGCCACCGCAACCGGCACGACCATCCTGGTTTCGTCTACGCACTCGGTCGCGACGGCGTCCGTCTCGAGCCCGGGTGCGGCCGTCAATACGACCGGCTTTCCCTCCGGGGGCGCAAACCCCGGCATCTTCACCGATACCTGTCGGCTTAGTACGACCGCGCCGAATGACCCCATCCTGATGCCGGGGATGACCGGCAGTTCGATGCAGCACGATTTCTTCGGAAACGTCTCCCCCGGCGCGACCATCACCCCGGCGAAGATCACGGGAGGTGCAACGAACTGCACCACTTCGGCAGATTCGTCATCGTACTGGACTCCCGCGCTCTACCAGAACGGTGTGGCGATGAAGCCGACAACCACGCTCATATACTGGCGTGCACAGACTGCCACAGCGTCGGCTGTCAAGGCGATGCCAGCCGGGATCACCATGATCGCCGGAAACGAGGCTGCCGAGACGCCCCAGAACGCCAGAGTGATCGGCTGGACCTGCTCGGGCCAGAACCAGGGCAGGCTCACCAGCCAGCCACACGACTGTGCGACCGGGGATATTCGCCTGGTCGCCACTTTTCCGAACTGCTGGGACGGGCACACCCTCGATGGCCACACGCAGAAGAATGTCGAGTACGCCACGGCGGCGGGATGCCCGGCGGGTTACCCGGTGCAGATTCCCCAGGTGGTCATGCACGTGAGCTATCCGACCTCAACGGCGTCACACCTCACACTCTCGGTCGGCCCGACCAAGCAGGGTTCACTCCTCACTGGTCACGCCGACTTCATGGATGGCTGGAACCAGAGTCTGATGACAGCAGATACCGCCGCCTGCATTGCCACGCGGATGCGCTGTGGGCCGGTCTCCGGGCCCACAGCGGTGCCTGCGGGTGGCAAACCGGCCATCGCGGCCACAAACGGCTAGCGGTTGAGCGGGCTCATGTCGGCATATCGATCTCCGACAGGGGCAGCGACAGCATCGAGGGTTGCAAGCTGTTCTGCTGAGAGCGCGAGTGCATCCGCGGCGACATTCTCCTCGAGGTACGAAATTCGCTTCGTGCCAGGGATCGGGGCGATATCGTCGCCCTGGGCGAGGAGCCAGGCCAGCGCAACCTGGCCGGGCTTCGCACCGAGAGCGCGAGCCACGGCATCCACCTGCTCCACGATGCGAATGTTCGCTTCGAGGTTGTCGCCCTCGAACCTCGGGTTGCTGCGCCGGAAGTCGGACTCGTCGAGCTGGTCCAGTGAGCGGATAGTACCGGTCAGGAAGCCGCGACCGAGAGGCGAATACGGCACGAAGCCGATGCCGAGTTCGCGAACAACCGGCAGGATCTCCTTCTCAGGGTCTCGCGACCAGAGCGAATATTCGGTCTGCAGCGCGGTGACAGGGTGCACTGCATGGGCGCGACGAATCGTCTCTGGGGCAGCCTCAGACAGCCCGTAGTGCAGAATCTTGCCCTCGTCGATGAGCTCTTTCAGTGCACCGACGGTGTCTTCGATCGGCGTGCCCGGGTCCATCCGATGCTGGTAGTACAGGTCTATGTGATCGGTGCGGAGTCGCTTCAACGAGCCCTCTATCGAGAGCCGAACGTTCTCGGCGCTTCCGTCGAGGCCGCGTGATCCGTCGCCCCGGTGCAGGAGTGTGCCGAACTTCGTCGCGATGGTGACCTCGTCGCGGCGGCCTTTGAAAGCCTCCGCGAGCAGTTCTTCATTGAGATAGGGGCCGTAGATCTCGGCTGTATCGAAGAAGGTGACGCCCAGGTCGATAGCCCGATGCAGCGTGGCAATGGATGCCGCGTTGTCGAGGTTCGCTCCGGTGTAGAACGCCGACATACCCATGCAGCCGAGGCCGATGCGTCCGATGTCGAGTCCGTTCGTACCGAGTGTGATGTGTTTCATTCGTTGCCATACTTTCTGAAGCTGAAGTGCTTCCCTGGTAGGTCGCGATCGTGAAGTCGATCGCGGCCAGGCCTTTAGCCATCTCGGCGAGTTGGTTCACGACGACCATGCAATGGGTCGCTTACGCGGTAACACCTTCCGGTGCGCACCGCGCCCGCACGTTGAATTGGTAGTTGATGCGGCCGGTGAAGCGCTTAACCCGCAACAACTACCGACACGACAAAAATGTGGGGGCTGGGCGGGACTTCGGCTCTTGTTGCGCTCCATGCTCACCCCGTTGGAACGTGTCACAGGCGATCTGCGGTCTCGCCTTCGAGCGGCCTGGCGACCGGGATCTTGCTGCCGAGTACCTGGGCGACGACGTCCCTCGCGATGGCCTGCGGGGTGAGCCCGACCTGCTCGAGAATCTCTGCCCGACTCGCGTGATCGATGAACTCGTCCGGAAGGCCGAGTTCGGTCAGCGCTGTATCGACCCCGGCTGCTCTCAGGTCCTGGCGGATGCGAGTGCCGACGCCGCCGACCCTGATGCCGTCTTCGATGGTGATCACAAGCCGGTGCTGCGAGGCGAGCTCGATGATGCTCGCGGGCACCGGCACCACCCAGCGCGGGTCAGCTACGGTCGCACCGATGCCCTGGTCTGCGAGCCTTTCCGCGACCTGGAGGCCGAGCTCAGCCATCGGCCCGACCGTGACGATCAGCACATCTTTGTGGGGCGCCTCTCGCAACAGGTCGACCCCGTCGGCCATGCGGCGCACCGCGTTCAGCTCAATCCCGACGTTCCCTTTGGAGAACCGCACCACGGTCGGTGCGTTCCGAACTGCCACGGCTTCGCCGAGCTCTTCCCGAAGCCGTGTCGCGTCACGGGGAGCGCTGAGGCGGATATTGGGAACGACCTGGAGGATGGCGAGATCCCACATCCCGTGATGACTGGGACCGTCGGGGCCGGTCACGCCAGCCCGGTCCAAAACGAAGGTGACCCCGGCCTTGTGGAGGGCGACATCCATCAGCACCTGGTCGAATGCGCGGTTGATGAAAGTTGCGTAGAGGGCGACAACCGGATGCATCCCCCCGAAGGCGAGCCCGGCGGCGGAGGTAACCGCGTGCTGCTCGGCGATGCCGACATCCAGTACCCGCTTCGGATACTTCGCGGCAAACTTGTCGAGCCCGGTTGGAATAAGCATTGCAGCGGTGATGCCCACGATCGTCGGATCAGCGTCAGCGAGCCTCACGATCTCGTCGGAGAACACCGAGGTCCACGACGGCCCGTTGGAGCCCCCAACCGGCTCGCCGGTCTCCGGGTCGATATGGCCGACCGCGTGAAACTGGTCAGCAGCGTCGAGCATGGCCGGCTCGAACCCCTTGCCCTTTTGGGTGATGACGTGCACGATCACCGGGGCGCCGAAGTTCTTCGCCTGGCGAAGCGCCTCTTCGACAGCTCTCTCATCATGACCGTGCACAGGGCCGATGTACTTGATGTCGAGGTTCGAGTACAGCGCCTCGTTATTGGTGAATCGGCTCAGAAAGCCGTGCATCCCGCCGCGTAGCCCCCGGTAGAGGGCACGACCGGGAGCGCCGAAGATTCCGAATACTCGGCGGCTGGCGTCGTACAGGCTGCGATACGACCGTCGGGTGCGCACGTCGCTGAGAAAGCGCGCCATGCCGCCGATCGTGGGTGCGTACGACCGCCCGTTGTCGTTCACCACGATCACGAGGTTGCGACTGTTGTCATCGCTGATGTTGTTGAGCGCTTCCCAGGTCATGCCGCCGGTGAGTGCGCCATCTCCCACGACAGCGACCACGTGGCGATCGCTTTGCCCCGACATCTGGAAGGCACGGGAGATGCCGTCTGCCCAGCTCAGCGAACTCGATGCATGCGAGCTCTCGACGATGTCGTGAACAGATTCGGATCGCTGTGGGTAGCCAGCGAGGCCGCCCTTTTCACGCAGGTGGCTGAAATCCTGTCGACCGGTCAGCAGCTTATGGACGTACGACTGGTGGCCGGTGTCGAACACGATGGCGTCGCGTGGTGAGTCGAATACCCGGTGAACCGCCATGGTCAATTCGACCACTCCGAGGTTCGGCCCAAGGTGCCCGCCGGTCTTCGATACCTCAGCGACCAGGAACGCCCTGATCTCCGAGGCAAGCTGGGTCAGCTGCTTTTGCGAGAGCCCATCGAGGTCCCGGGGACCATGGATGTTCGCTAACAGACTCATAATTCCACCATACGCCGAGGTTTCCCGGGAAGGCGTTTAGACCAGGCTTCGCAGCACGTACTGTAAAATTCCACCGTTTCGGTAGTAGTCTGCTTCGCCCGGTGTGTCGATACGCACGACCGCGTCGAACTCGACGGTCGCCTTGCCCGCGGGCGAGTGTTCGCTCGGTTCGGCGGTGACGTGAACCGTTTTCGGTGTCGAACCCTCGTTTAGCGCGGTGAGCCCCGAGATGCTCACCACCTCTGTGCCGTCGAGGCCGAGGGATCCGGCGCTCTCCCCCGCGGGAAACTGCAGCGGAACGACTCCCATACCGATGAGGTTAGAGCGGTGGATTCGCTCGAAGCTCTCGGTGATGACCGCCTTGACGCCGAGCAGGCTGGTTCCCTTCGCAGCCCAGTCGCGCGAGGAGCCCGATCCGTATTCCTTGCCCGCGAAGATCACCAGCGGCGTTCCAGCCGCCTGGTAGTTCTCACTCGCGTCGTAGATGAAGGCCTGCGGGGCATCCGCCTTGGTGAAGTCGCGGGTGTACCCACCCTCGACACCGGCACCACCGTTGGCGTCGGCCAGGAGCTGGTTTCGGAGGCGGATGTTCGCGAATGTTCCGCGGATCATCACCTCGTGATTGCCGCGACGTGAGCCGTACGAGTTAAAGTCGTTGCGCTCAACGCCGTGGTCGACCAGGTACGTGCCGGCCGGGCTGTCTGCCTTGATGTTGCCCGCGGGGCTGATGTGGTCGGTGGTGACCGAATCGCCGAGCTTCGCAAGCACACGGGCACCGGCGATGTCGCTGACCGGTGTGGTCTCGAGCGTCATGCCGTCGAAGTACGGGGGCTTCCGCACGTAGGTCGAGTTGGCATCCCACTCGAACACCTCGCTGTCGGGCGTCGGCAGAGAACGCCAGCGCTCGTCGCCATCGAACACGGCGCCGTACTCCTTGGTGAACATCTCGGTCGAGATTGACGAATCGATCGTCTTCTGCACTTCGGCAGCATCGGGCCAGATGTCGGCCAGATAGACGTCCTTGCCATCGTTGCCGACGCCGAGTGCGTCTTTCTCGAAGTCGAAGTTCATCGACCCGGCAAGGGCGTACGCAATGACGAGCGGCGGGCTCGCGAGATAGTTCATCTTCACGTCGGGGCTGATGCGACCCTCGAAGTTGCGGTTACCCGAGAGCACAGCGGTGACGGCCAGGTCGTTGTCGTTGATCGCGGCAGAGACCTCGTCGATCAGTGGGCCGGTGTTTCCGATACAGACGGTGCAGCCGTAGCCGACGGTATAGAAGCCGAGCGCTTCGAGGTCACCCGTGAGTCCGGCCTTCTCGTAGTAGTCAGTGACGACCTTGGAGCCCGGTGCCAGCGTGGTCTTGACCCACGGCTTCGACTTGAGTCCCTTAAGGTTCGCGTTTCGTGCCAGCAGTCCCGCCGCGAGCATCACACTCGGGTTCGAGGTGTTCGTGCACGACGTAATGGCAGCTACAGCCACCGCTCCGTGGTCGAGCACGTAGTTCTGCCCGTCTTTCGTGGTGATGTCGATCGGCTTCGAGACGCTCTGCGGCGCCCTGCTCACCTGGCTGTGTGACACCTCGTGCGCGGTGGTCTCGTCCTGAGCCGTGAAGCCGCTCGGGTCTGATGCCGGGAAGCTGTCATCGATTGATGCATCGACGCGTGAGAAGTCCTGCGTCGCATAATCCTGCAGATCGAGGTCGAACTGCTCCTTGGCCCGGCTCAGCTCTACGCGGTCCTGGGGACGCTTCGGGCCGGCGATCGAAGGCACGACGGTAGCGAGGTCGAGTTCGAGATACTCACTGAATGTCGGCTCGAGGTCGGGATCGTGCCACAGCTTCTGCAGCTTAGAGTAGGCCTCGACCAGGGCGACCTGCTCGTCGCTGCGCCCGGTAAGGCGCAGGTAGCCGAGCGTGATGTCATCGACCGGGAACATCGCGGCCGTCGAGCCGAACTCCGGACTCATGTTGCCGATGGTCGCGCGGTTCGCCAGCGGAACCTCGGCAACACCCTGCCCGTAGAATTCCACGAACTTGCCAACCACGCCGTGCTTGCGCAGCATCTGGGTGATCGTGAGCACGACATCCGTCGCCGTCACGCCAGCGGGAATCGACCCGGTCAGCTTGAAGCCGACCACCTTGGGGATGAGCATCGATACGGGCTGGCCGAGCATGGCCGCCTCTGCCTCGATGCCGCCAACACCCCAGCCGAGCACGCCGAGCCCGTTGACCATGGTCGTGTGCGAGTCGGTGCCAACACAGGTGTCCGGGTAGGCGCGAAGCACGCCGTCGACCGTGCGGGTGAACGTGACGCGCGCAAGGTACTCGATGTTGACCTGGTGCACGATACCGGTTCCCGGCGGCACGACTTTGAAGTCGTCAAAAGCGGTCTGGCCCCAGCGGAGAAACTGGTAGCGCTCGCCGTTACGCTCGTATTCGATTTCGACGTTGCGCTCGAGCGCGTTCTCGGTGCCAAACAGGTCGGCTATGACCGAGTGGTCGATGACGAGCTCTGCCGGAGCAAGTGGATTGATCTTGTTCGGATCACCGCCGAGGGCGCCGACCGCCTCGCGCATCGTTGCGAGGTCGACGATGCACGGCACACCGGTGAAGTCCTGCATCACCACGCGGGCCGGAGTGAACTGGATCTCGGTGTCGGGCTCGGCGCTGGGAACCCAGCTGCCGAGAGCCTGGATCTGCGACCTGGTGACGTTCGCGCCATCCTCTGTGCGAAGAAGGTTTTCGAGCAGCACCTTGAGGCTGAACGGCAGCTTCTCATGGCCGGGGACCCTGTCGACCCTGAACACCTCATAGTCGGTCGAGCCGACCGTCAGAGTGTCTTTCGAACCGAAGCTGTTGACCTGCGACATTGCGTCGTCTCCCTTGCTCAGCGTGCTGCCGTCTGCCCCATCCTCCCCGTGCTCCGGGAGGGCTGCCAGCAAGGCAAGCCTAAGTCTCGGCTACACGGAATGAACAGGTGAACCAGATGAAAAGTATCTTGATGTCAAGATAAATCATTATAGGCACGCTCACGACCTGCCGCGCCGAAGTGAGTGCCGAGGTCAGTGCCGAGCCGACGCAGGCCGCGAGTAGACGGTGCGCACCAACAGCCAGGTCAGCCAGAGGAAAACCGCGTAGAGAGGCACGCCGGTGACCAGTCGTACACCAGCGAGCCAGCTCGTCTCGTGTTCTAGGTACAGCGGAACTTCGATGGCGAGCCTGATAGTGAACAGCCCGGCCCAGAGCCAGGTAGCTATGAACAGCGCCCGGCGTTTCGGCTTGCTCGCCCGCCACTCCGTGGGCTCGTTCGTTACAAATCCGACAACGATCCCGATCAGCGGCCAGCGCGCGAGGATGCTCACGACAATGGTGACAAGAAAAATCGAGTTGATCCAGATCCCGGGAAGAAAATTCGCTTCCGGCTTGCCGGAAGCCAAGGCAAAGACCGCAGACAGGGCGAGCAGCACGAGACCCACGAGAGCCTGGGTCACGCCACTTCGGGTGACCAGCCTGATGACGATGAACACCACAGCGAGGGCGAGCGGCACCAGCACACTGAGCCAGAGGATGTGCGTGGTCGTGTAGACCACGAGAAAAGCGAGGCCAGGCAGCACTGACTCGATAATCCCGCGAACACCGCCCACTGCCTTCAGCAGAGACGATCCGCTCGGAACTTCGCCGGGGGTTACCTGGCCGATACCGGATCTACGCATCGCTTCACCGAACGATTGGCGGAATGACGGCTCTGGTAACTCTGGCCCTTCGGTCGGTTCTGGCACGGAATCAGGCCTCGCCTGCAGCAGCCGTTTTCGGCATCTGCAACGGAATCAGGTCACGCGGCGGCATGGGCGTCTTGCCGCGCACGACCACAACGCTCCTGAACAGTTCTTCCACTTCTGCGGCCGCCGCCGGGTTGACGGCGCCGTCGCCCGCGATGACACCGCGCAGGAACCAGCGTGGACCATCGACACCAATGAAGCGTGCCAGCCGGGTCGTGCCAGGCTGGCCAGGAACGCTCGCCGGTATCTCTGCGAGCAATTCAGGACCGAACGGACCTGCGACGAGGGTGGTCGTTCCGCCCTGGCGCGCAATCTGCTCCGTGATCTGGTCACGAATCTCATGCCAGAGCCCCGAAGTGCGCGGAGCGGCGAACGGCTGCACCTGCAGGGTCGAACCGGCAAAGTCGAGGCCGACCGCCACGACCCGCTGGGTGCCCTCTTCGACTTCGAGCCGAAGCTGAAGGCCTTCGCGCGGGAGGATCTTGACGCCGCCGAGATCCACGTACGGCCTGACGGCGTTGGCTTCGCTCTCGTCAAGCGGGCCGTTGATCGCACGATCAGCCGGAGCCGACTTCGCTGGCTCGAGTCCCGTATCGTTCTGGTCAGATGTCGGGTCACTCACAGTGCTTCTCCTTGGATTCTGTAGCCGGTGGAGCCGAAGCCACCTTCACCGCGCTGGCTGCCAGGCAGCGACTCGACGGGTATGAACTTCGCCCTGGCCAGCGGCATTATCACGAGTTGCGCGATTCGATCCCCGACTGCTACAGAATACGGCACGCCGCTGTCTGTATTCAGGAGGGTGACTTTGATCTCGCCGCGATAGCCGGCGTCCACCGTGCCCGGGCTGTTCACAATGGTGATCCCGTGTTTCGAAGCGAGGCCGCTTCGTGGCACGACGAACGCAACGTAGCCGTCAGGCAGGGCGATCGAGACGCCGGTGCCGACCGTGGCTCGGCCGCCCGGAACAAGTTCAACAGCCTCAGCGGCCGTAAGGTCTGCGCCAGCGTCGCCGGGATGGGCGTATTCCGGAACCGAGTCGGCCACGATCAATACTTCAACGCTTTCAGGCACACGACGAGGGTAGTGCAGGGCGAGGTAGCGTGGAGCCATGACGATCTACCACGAACGGCTCTGGGCTTCTCCGTGGGTGTTTATCGCGACAGTCCTGGTGATCCCTGCGAGCATCCTCGTGTTCCTGCCCATCAACCAGATAGCAGGCCCCGCTGTCGGGGTCGCGCTGTATGCAGCGATTCTGGTGCTCATCGCAATCGGCTCGCCTACTATCGACGTCACAGCAGAGATGCTGGTTGCTGGTCGTGCTCGGCTTCCGCTGTCGTTCGTCGGGTCCGTCACCGGTTACCGGAACGATGAGGCGACCGAACAGCGCGGAACACAGCTCGACGCCCGCGCATGGCTGATGATCAGGGGCTGGGTTTCCCCCGTCGTGCGGATCGACATCAGCGACCCGGACGACCCGACGCCGTATTGGGTCATATCGACGCGAAACCCCGACGCGCTCGTGAAAGCGATCGTCGGGGCACAAGCGAACCAGGCTGCTGTTTAGGCAGCGTGCACTGCAGGCTGCACGCAGCTCATGCAGCACATTCCTGGCAAATCGGGCCCAGCTTCTCTTCATGATCGAGCTGCGAGCGGTGCTTCACCAGGAAGCAATTCACGCAGGTGAATTCGTCTGCCTGCGGAGGGAGAACCACCACGTCGAGGTCAAGATCTGACAGGTCGGCGCCTGGGAGTTCGAACCCGCCGGGGTTGTCTGCGTCATCGACGTCAACAACCCCAGACATCTTGTCCGGGACGCGCTCCTTAAGTGCCTCAATCGACTCTGAGTCGTCATCGGTCTTACGGGGTGCGTCGTAGTCGGTTGCCATACCCATCCACTTCTGTAATCGTCTTTTGGTCTCAATCGGCGGCCACAGTTTGCATCATTAGGTTGCGAATAGCAAACCACTGCACAACTGCCGTGAATCCGACGTTTAGTGAACTTCCGGCTCGCCCGGGTTATTCCCATAAGTTCGGGGTTGAACGTGTCACTCTTGGCCTGTCAGTGACCGCGGGAGGCGTTTCATCATGCAAGACCTGAGAGTCATCGGAGTAGAGAACGGCGCGCTCCTTGTCGCAGCAGACGACGGCACTAAATATCGCATTGCGATAGACGAGGTTCTGCAGTCAAAACTTCGACAGAACGTGCCAGACCCTGGCGCCGGGCGCAAACTGGCGCCGCGGGAGATCCAGGCGCACATCCGATCAGGGATGTCTGCCCAGGATGTTGCGTCTATCACCGGGGTTCCGCTTGAGTACATCCAGAAGTTCGAAGGCCCTGTGCTCGCCGAGCGCGAATTCGTTGTCAGCTCCGCGTTGGCTGTGCCCGTGCATATAGCGGCCGACACTGGTCCGCTGGGCGGCTCCACCTTCGGCACTGTCATCAGGGAGCGGCTCTACGATCTCGGCGCGATCAATGAACGATGGGCCAGCTGGAAAGAGATCGGCGGCGGGTGGGTGGTGAAGCTCGCCTTCACCGCTGAGCAGATCGACCACGATGCCCGCTGGCAATTCGAGCCGAAGAAATCAGCACTGTCACCACTCAACAGCGAGGCGATCACTCTTTCCCAGCAGGGAGACGCCGGTGGCGCCCTGGTGCCGCGCCTCCGAGCTGTCGCCGATGACGAGCGCACGCCAGACCAGACCCGCTTCGACAGTGGCGCGTTCACCGACCGTGAACTCGCGGAACGCGCGTCAACGGGTCCCCTTCTTGAGACTGTGCCATACGGCAGGCTGGCAGACGCGCCTCCAGGCGTGGCGGAGGCAGCGATCAACCGGGCTCCGACTGAGCACGAAGTCGAGTCCAACCAGACGGCAGACCTGCTCGAGGCACTTCGTCGGCGCCGCGGTGAAAGAGAAGCCGCCACGTTCCTCGACGAAGAGGCGATGGCCTCTCATCCCTCCACCGGCACCATCCGTCTCGTCGACATTCCGTTGCCGGGCTTGTTCGCCGACAACGAGATACCGGGCAATACTGCACCGCAACCGTTAGCTCTTCACCCTCGCCAGGGCAAGAAGGGTCGAGCGTCAATGCCGAGTTGGGACGACATCGTGTTCGGCGCCAGGCCGGATGAAGAGTAGTCAGCTGAGCGGCTCGCAATCGGATAGCTGGCGGGTCTAGCGGGCGAAAGCCCCGAACCTGAGTAGCGGGATGCTCGTCTCCGCTGCTGTCCACGAGCCGTGTTGCCCGATCATGTGCGCCGGACCCCTTCGGGAGTCATAGTAGGCGACTGCCTTACGAGCGGCGACAATGATGTCGCCGATCCGCGATTCGACCGCCGGTTCGACACCGAGGCCGAACCAGCCCGAGTCGATCGCCTCCTGCCGCGACACGATCCACGAACGTGATCCTTCGACTTCACGCCAGCGCGCGAGCACGGTCTCGCGAAGTCCAACGGACGCATCGGGTTCGAAGTGGAGCTGCAGTGCCCTCGGCTCTCCTGCTACATGACGGATGCCGTCGATGAGCGATGGATCGGTGTCGAACAGAATGTGGGAGGACTCGGCCACATCCAGCATCCCATGATCGGCGGTGAGCACCATGCCCTCGCGGGCGCTGAAGCTCGCAGCGAAGCGGCGCACTTCACCGTCCAGGTCTTCGAGTGCAGAGATCCACTGCGGAGACTGCCAGCCGTGTGCGTGACCAGCCTGGTCGAGTTCTGGCACGTAAATGTAAAGCAGCCCGCTCTCGATCGAGTCGAGAACGGTGCGCGCCTCGGCAAAGCGATCAGCCACTGTAGCGCCCACTCGGTATTCGGCCCCACGAAGCACGGCAGCGGTGAAGCCAGACGTGCGATACCGCTCCATTCCGATCGCGAAAGAGGGGGTGGCCGCGCCCCGCGCGGTCTCGAACAGGGTCGGAACCCTCTGCCAGGTTGCCGGGTCGAGCCGGTCATCCCACCCACTCAGCTGGTTCACGACTCGATCGTGCTCCGCGTCGAGCACGGTGTACCCGACAAGCCCATGAACGCCGGAGGAAGCCCCCGTTGTGAGGGTTGCCAGGGCAGACGCGGTGGTGGTGGGAAAGGGCGAGCCAATGGTCGTAGCGGCGGAGAGCAAAGCCGAGAGGGTGCGAGCGTGCCCGCTTCGGGCAGAAAGCTGGCTTGCTCCGAGACCGTCGATAACGAGAACAACGGCTTTATCGGCGGGAGGCAAACTCAGGACGTTCGGCATTCCAGCCAGAGCGGCAAGGCAACTTGGCACCACATCGGCGAGGCTGAACCGGTGGGATTTTGTGGCCGGTAACATGGGCGCAATCCTATGGCTACCACCGATCTCCCGACCCCTCCCAGCCCCGCCGACAATGCTGGCGAACGCATCAACAACGTCGACGTCTCAACTGAGATGGAGGGTTCGTTTCTCGAGTACGCGTACTCGGTGATCTACTCGAGGGCGCTTCCCGACGCACGTGATGGCCTGAAGCCGGTGCAGCGCAGGATCCTGTACCAGATGACCGAAATGGGGCTTCGACCCGACCGGGGGCACGTGAAGTCAGCTCGCGTCACCGGTGAGGTCATGGGCAAGCTCCACCCGCACGGCGATGCATCGATCTACGACGCGATGGTCAGGCTCGCCCAGCCATTCATCATGCGAGTCCCACTGATCGACGGTCACGGTAACTTCGGCACCCTGGATGACGGCCCCGCAGCCGCCAGGTACACCGAGGCACGACTTGCCCCCGCAGCCATGGCGATGACTGAAGACCTGGACGAAGACGTGGTCGACTTCATCCCCAACTACGACGCGCAGCTCCAACAGCCAGAGGTTCTGCCTTCGGCTTTCCCCAACCTCCTCGTCAACGGGGCGTCAGGCATCGCCGTCGGCATGGCGACGAACATGGCACCGCATAATCTCATCGAGGTCGTCGGCGCCGCTCGTTACCTCATCGAGCATCCCGCAGCATCGCTCGACGAGCTCATGTCTTTTGTGCCGGGGCCAGACCTCCCCACCGGGGGAACGATCGTTGGCCTGGCGGGCATCCGCGATGCGTATGAAACCGGGCGAGGTGCGTTCAAGACGCGGGCCAGAGTCTCGGTCGAAAACCTCACGGCACGCAAGACCGGCCTCGTGATCACCGAGCTCCCGTTCATGATCGGGGCAGAGAAGGTCATCGAGAAGATCAAGGACGGCGTCAACTCCAAAAAGCTCAACGGCATCTCAGATGTGACAGACCTGACCGACCGCGCACATGGCACCAGGCTCGTCATCGGCATCAAGACCGGATTCAGCCCGGATGCCGTGCTCGAGCAGCTCTACCGGCACACGCCACTGGAAGACTCGTTCAACATCAACGCCGTTGCCCTAGTCGATGGCGGCCCGAAAACTCTCGGCCTGAAGGAGTTGCTGCAGGTCTACATCGACCATCGCATCTCGGTCGTGACCAGGCGCAGCCAGTTTCGCCTCGCCCGTAAGAAAGAGCGGCTGCACCTCGTCGAGGGCCTGCTCATCGCCATTCTGGACATCGACGAGGTCATCCAGGTGATCCGCACGAGCGACGACTCCGAGCAGGCTCGACTTCGGCTGATCGACGTGTTCGACCTGTCACAGGTGCAGGCCGAGTACATCCTCGAGCTGCGGCTCCGTCGACTGACCAAATTCTCACGGATCGAACTCGAGACCGAACGAGACCAGTTGCTGGCCGACATCGCACTACTCGAAGAACTCCTTTCCGTGCCGCAACGAGTACGCGCGCTGGTCTCCTCAGAGCTCGATGAAGTCGCTGAGAGGTTCGGTACCCCCCGACGCACGCTGCTCACCGAGGCACGCCCGAGCGTCGCGACGTCGTCGCCGTCGCGTGCGGCTTCCCCACTGCTCGAGATAGCGGATACGCCGTGCCGCGTCATCCTGTCGACCACCGGCCGCGCCATTCGGGTCGACCTTGCCGACCCGGTGGCCGATTCGGTCGGCCGCATCGCCCGTCGCACCAAGCACGACGCGATCCTTTCCAGTGTGGTCACGACCAGTCGCACAGAGGTCGGCGCCATCACGACGCTCGGCCGTCTCGTGCGTCTCGCTCCGGTCGACCTCCCGGTTGTGCCTGATAACTCCATCCAGCTCGCGGCGGGCGTGAAGATATCCGAGTACCTCGCTCTCGATCTGAAGAAGGAACGAGTGATTGCGCTCGTGTCCCTCGAGTCGCCGGACGCGATTGCAGTGGGAACCCGACAGGGTGTCGTCAAGCGAGTGATCGCCGGTGACTGGCCGGCCAAGCCGGACTTCGACATGATTTCCCTGAAACCCGGGGACCGGGTCATCGGAGCCAGGCAGGCAGGCGAGACAGACGAACTGCTCTTCATAACCTCGGATGCCCAGCTACTGCACTTCCCGGCATCATCCGTGCGCCCCCAGGGTCGGTCAGCGGGCGGCATGGCCGGAATAACTGTCGGCGCGCAGGCCGCCGTTATTTTCTTCGGGTCGGTCGATCCGACCGGTGATGCGGTGGTCGCAACAATTTCGTCGAGTACAGCGACAATCGCGGGAGCGGATTTCGGTCGTGCCAAAGTTTCCCTTCTCTCGGAATTTCCCGGCAAGGGCCGGGCAACCGGGGGCGTGCGGGCCCACTCTTTCCTCAAGGGCGAAGACGTGCTCGCTGTTGGATGGGCAGGGCCTTCTCCTGCGCTTGCGGTTGGCGCGGACGGCTCGATCAGAACACTGCCGGAGGCCCGAGCGAAACGAGACGCGTCCGGCACAGCCCTCGAAGGTGTGGTCGGATCGATCGGTGCCTCGCTGGCCGTTGTTGACTAGGTCGAGTGGTGTGGGTCTTCGAGGTCGTTGACCGCGACTATCCACTGCGGGCGGATGGCGCCATAGATATGCGGGAACTGCTCCCCGCTCCCGCCATCCTCTCGCCTCATTTTGACTCCGTCGATTGCTATCGCCTGCTCGTCGATGACGAGCAGGGTCAGCTCTTGCTGACCCCGGTAGAACCGCTCGACGATACCATCGACCTGGTGCGCCTCAGAGGCGTGGATGTACCCCACCTCGTCGATCGTGGCCCCGAGCGTCGAGATGCGGTACTCCCCCGAGACGAGTGCAGCACGCCAGTCCGCGTGCAGTGCCACGTGATAGATCGTCATACGTGGGGGACGAACTCCTGCCAGGCAAGCCGTTTCTCGCTTCGCGGGTCGCTTTCAACCCGGTCGACCTCGTCGATGATCAGGGTATTGCGCTTACGAGCGGTGTAAAGCGGCCACGCGGGGTCAACAGTGCCGAAACGGGCAAAGCGGAGCCAATTCGCGCGCATGCGCTCCCCTGTCTTCGCAAACGCCTGGTAGCCGCCGAGAATGCCGATGGCCCGCCCGAACAAGCCGCTGGCCAGATCGAAGATTGCGAACATCTCGATGCCGTGCGTCGCATCGAGACCCACCCAGCGGATCAGCCGCGGAGCGAGGTCGAAGCGGTACATGTGGACGGGTGCGAAATCTGCATGGCGCTCAGCGACCCTCACAGAGGGATACCAGAAGGAGTAGTCACCGCCGAAGTCTGCGGCGGGCCGACGAGCCGGCAGCCCTGGGTAGAGCACCTTGAGACGTTTGCGGGCCTTCTTCCTCGTCTTTGCGAAAATGGCACGAATGCGAGGCGGGGTCGTTGCCAGAATGTCGAGCCGACCCTTGAACAGCGACCCCTCCCGGTCATTCGTGCCAATGATGAGAGGAACCGGATGCGCTCGCCCATTGTCGAAGGCATCGATCGGGCGCTCTGGCAGAAAGTCACCGTCGATCACCGGACACAGGCTGATCGTGCCGGGATTCCGGTCAGGGGTCACCCGCTGCATCATGGTCGTCGCAGTGACGAGATCTTCAGCGCGAGCGGCGAGGAGCAGCTGCGCTGCATCGTCGATGCTGGTGCTGTCTGTGCTCGAGTCATCCACAACCTCGCTCAGCAGCTCGACGTAATCCGCCGCCCAGATCGCGGTCAGCGATTTTTCGTACACGGCGTCAGCGGGTGGGCTCTCTGCTATCGCCCGAGCGAACAGGCCTCGAGCCGCCGGGACTGTCATAAGGGTTGTGACCGCATTGCCTCCGGCAGATTCCCCAAAGAGCGTCACGTTAGCCCGATCGCCGCCGAACGCCTCGATGTTCTCGCGCACCCACTCGAGCGCTGCAACCTGGTCGCGCAATCCGAGATTGCTCTCGATCGGGCGTGTCACAGTGGAGAACAGGCTGAGGTCGAGGTAGCCCAGTGCTCCCAGGCGATAGTTGAAATTGACAAAGACGATGTCACCGTCGCGGGCGAGACCTTCGCCCTGTCTGGCCATCTCTTGCGACGATCCCGCGCTGTACGCACCACCATGAATCCAGACCATTACGGGTCGAGGTGAGGTGGTTGATTCGGCCGGTGCAATGACGTTGATGGTCAGGCAGTCCTCTGACATGGGCACCTTGGTACTTACGCCGACAAACTGGCCCTTGCGGTCTTGCATAGCGACTGGCCCGAATTCACGAGCGTCGAAATCGCCGACCCAGGGTACGACAGGGGCAGGGGCGCGAAAGCGAAGGTCACCGACAGGAGGGGCTGCGAACGGAATTCCCCGCCACATGCGTAGGCCCCGCCTAACGACTCCCCTAACGACACCGCCATCGACTTCGACTCTCAGTGAGTCGGTTTGGGTAGGAGTAGTGAGTGTCACCCTGTGAAGGTTACCGACGCAACGTGAACGGTTGCTGGGATGCGGTCACACGTCGATGCGATCCCGCGACAACCCGCTCGACCCCGCGATGATGAAGTCCTTTCGCGGTGCTACGTCGTTTCCCATGAGGAGTTCGAACACCCGCTCAGCGTTGGCTGCGTCGTTCACCTGCACGCGTCGGAGGGTGCGGTGTTTGCGGTCCATCGTCGTGTCAGCGAGCTGGTTCGCGTCCATCTCGCCGAGCCCCTTGTAGCGCTGGATCGGATCCTGGTGCTTCTTATTCGACTTTTTGAGCCCGGCGAGCACACCGTTCAACTCCTGCTCGGAGTAGGTATAAATCGTCTCGTTCGCCTTCGTGCCCGGATTCATCACGATCACCCGGTGCAACGGAGGAACCGCCGCGTACACCCGCCCATCTCGGATCATGTCTGGCATGTAGCGCATGAACAGGGTCAGCAGGAGGGTGCGGATGTGGGCGCCGTCGACGTCTGCGTCGCTCATAATGATGACTTTTCCGTACCGCGCACTCGCCAGGTCGAAGCTTCGGCCCGAGCCTGCTCCGATCACCTGGATTATCGAGGCACATTCTGCGTTCGAGAGCATGTCGGAGACGGACGCCTTCTGCACATTCAGGATCTTGCCTCGTATAGGCAGAAGAGCCTGGTATTCGCTGTCTCTCGCGAGCTTCGCGGTGCCGAGTGCAGAGTCGCCCTCGACGATAAAGAGCTCGCTGTTCGCGACATCCGAGCTTCGGCAGTCCACCAGCTTGGCCGGCAGGGACGAGTTCTCGAGGGCGTTCTTGCGCCGCTGTGTCTCTTTGTGTGCCCGAGCGGATACTCGCGACTTCATCTCAGCGACGATCTTGTCGAGCACGAGTGCTGACTGGGTCTTATCGTCTCGCTTCGAGGATGAGTATCGCTCAGCCATGGTCTTCGCGACGACGCTCGCCACGATGTTTCGCACGGCGGGAGTGCCCAGGATCTCTTTGGTCTGGCCCTCGAACTGCGGCTCGGGAAGACGCACGGTGAGCACCGCGGTGAGTCCGGCGAGAATGTCGTCCTTCTCCAGTTTGTCGTTACCGACCTTCAGTCGACGGGCGTTCTGCTCGACCTGCGTCCTGAGGAATTTCAGCATTCCCGCCTCGAACCCGGCCTGATGAGTACCGCCTTTCGGCGTGGCGATGATGTTCACGTAGCTGCGAAAGACAGTGTCATAACCGGTACCCCACCGCAGCGCGATGTCGACCTCGCACTCTCGGGAGAGTTCCGTTGCCACCATATGGCCGTTATCGTCGAGCAGCGGCACGGTTTCGGCGAAGGTGCCGGTGCCCGTCATGCGCCAGGTGTCTGTCAACGCAGCATCCGGTGCGAGAAAATCGACGTATTCTGCAATGCCTCCGTCGAAGGTTAAAACCTGGTTGGTCGGCTCTTCGCCACGCTCGTCGGTGATGTCGAGTGCGAGACCGCGAACGAGAAACGCGGTCTGGCGTGCTCGAGAGACGAGTTCCTCGGTCTGGAAGGTCGCGCCTCGGGTGAAGATCTCTGGGTCGACCCAATACCGGATCCTGGTGCCGGTCACACCCTTGGCGACCTTGCCGACCACCCGAAGTTCGCTGTTGGAGACGTACGGGCTGAACGGCGCATCCGGTGTCGGTTCGGCCCCGTCGGTGAAGATGCCGGGCTCACCGCGGTGAAAGGACATTGCCCAGGTCTTGCCGTCCCTGTCCACTTCGACGTCGAGGCGCTGCGACAGAGCATTGACGACTGAGGCGCCAACGCCGTGCAGGCCACCGGATGCCGCATACGATCCGCCGCCGAATTTACCCCCGGCATGCAGTTTCGTGAAGACAACCTCGACTCCGGAAAGCCCGGTTTTCGGCTCGATATCAACCGGGATGCCCCTTGCCCTGTCACGAACCTCGACGCTCGAATCCTTGTGCAGGATCACCGTGATGTCATCGCCGTTTCCGCCGAGAGCCTCGTCGACTGAGTTGTCGATGATTTCCCATAGGCAGTGCATGAGGCCGCGAGAGTCTGTCGAGCCGATGTACATGCCAGGCCTCTTCCGCACGGCCTCGAGCCCCTCGAGCACCGACAGGTGCCTCGCGGAGTAATCGGAACCGGCCACGGGGCCTCCTTGCAATTCGGGGAAAGGGCAATGTCCCAGGGGGGCGGGAATGGATGCACGACGCACCGGGTTCAACACTAATGACGGGATGAGGTGAGAGCCGATACCGACACCCTCGGCAGCAGAAGGCTACGCGTTCAGCGAAATACGGGGGTTTTGTAGCCCGGTAGTAACACGGGCGTGTTTGGATGGAAGCACGCACGAAGACTCGTTTGAAACTGCCTATCTGAAACCGGAGGAGCATCCCATGTCACAGCTCGCACCCGAAACGACAACTCTGGACCTCCCCGCCCACGAACTCACCGCGTCGGACCGCTGCGATAGCTGTGGCGCCCAGGCATACATCCGCGTCTCGATCGGAACCAGCGAACTTCTTTTCTGCGCGCACCACGGCAAGAAATACCAAGACAAGCTCTCCACGATCGCGAGCGACTGGCACGACGAATCCGGTCGTCTCACCGAACAGCGCTGACTTCGGCACTCCACAACTGAAAGCGTTGTGACTGAACGCTCCCGGTAGTTTCCGGGGGCGTTCGTTTATTAACCCACGTACGTTCGGGGCAGTTTTCTCGAGAGTCGTGTCACGATCTCTTCACCGATCGTGCCCGTCGCATCAGCCCACTCCTGAAGCGTCTGCTCCCCTGATGAACCGTCTCCGAACAAGACGGCGCGCGAACCGTCGACGACAACAGCATCACCGATGTCGACCAACAGCTCGTCAACGCCGACCGCGACCACAGGATGACGAGCTCCCGCGATGGCAACGCTCACCGCCCTTGCGCTCGCGGTCGAGATGCCGTCGCTATACCCGATTCCCACCCGGGCCACGCCCTCTGAAACTGACGACACCGGCGCGCTCAGGGTCATGACAGGGACTAACCCGAGGCTCGCTGGGGTCACTCCATCGCCCGGCGCTATGCCGTAGCCGAATGCCCCGACCCTGACCAGGTCGAACCGGGCATCGGCTCGCGCGAAACTCGCTGCACTCGCTGCCAGGTGGCGTAACTCGAAAGCCGCCCCAAGCGTCTGAGCGACTCCGATCGCCTCATGGAAACGGCGAATCGAGTCGGAGTCTTCCGCCTCTGATGCCTCCGCAATGTGGGTCCACACCCCCACCAGCTCGACTGCGCCCTGCAGCTCGAGCTTCACCGCGCGCTCGACGAGAGCGGGCCAGTCGGCTGCAGACGCGCCATTTCGGTGAAGGCCGGTATCGATCTTCAGGTGGATGCGCGCTCTGCCCGTGGTCGCGGCATCCGCAATTCCATCGAGCTGTTCGATCGTCGAAACACCGAGGTCGATGCCCGCCGCGACCCCCGCGGCGAAGTCTTCGTCAGGCGACAACAGCCAGGCAAGAATCAGGACATCTTCGGTGATGCCGGATGCTCGGAGTGTGAGCCCGGTTGCGACATCGAGGGCCCCAACCGAACGGATGCCAGCAGCGACCGCTGCCCTGGCCATGGGAACGAGCCCGTGCCCGTACGCATCCGCCTTCAGCACGGCCATCACCTCAGCCGGCGCGACGACCGTCGACACGTGCGCGAGGTTCTTCCTGTATGCCGCCAGGTCGACTCGGAGCTCTACGCCGCTCACGACCACACCCTGCTGAGCTTCGTGCCGAACTCAATCGCTACCTCTGCCGGCTGGCGGCCGATCGACATTGCCCAATCCGAAGGACGTCGGCGGACATCGAATACGATGGCGTGTTCACCGGGCTCGACACTGGA
>JAYTRC010000049.1:0-106279 GCA_043746355.1 Lacisediminihabitans sp.
TCATCGTCAGGCGCCGTAATCTCGCCACGACGAATCTGGCGCGCGAGTTTCGTGCCGTCCTCGACGATGAGGGCGTACGCCGAGATGTGATCAGGATGCTGCGCCAGCGCCATCTCGAGGGACGCCTGCCAGTCGCCAATCGACTCCCCCGGAGTGCCGTAGATGAGATCGAGGCTGACCTGAAGCCCGGCCTCGCGAGCCCACTCGACGACAAGAGGGATCCGCTCGGGGTCGTGCGTGCGCTCGAGCGTTGCCAGCACATGCGGAACCGCAGACTGCATGCCGAACGAGACCCTGGTGAATCCGGCTGCCGCGAGTGAGCGGAGATAGGCGGCATCCACCGAATCCGGATTCGCCTCTGTCGTCACCTCAGCACCCATCGCCAGCCCCCACGTGTTTCGGACGGCACCCAGCATCGCAATGAGGTCGGTGACTGGCAGCATGGTAGGAGTGCCGCCGCCGAAGAAGACGGTCGAGACGGGCCTGTGCGGCAATGCGGCCAGGACGCGCGCTGCAAGAGCGACCTCTGTCATCGCCTGCCCCGCGTAGTCGGATCGCTTCGCTCCGCGCAGTTCGTCGACCGTGTATGTATTGAAGTCGCAGTACCCGCAGCGCACCCGGCAGAAGGGCACGTGCAGGTAGACGCCGAAGTTGCGGGTCGCAGCTCCGTCAGCCGCGGATTCCGGCAGCAGCCCGTCGAGGGGCGCCGGGTCGGCGATGGGCAGGGCGCTGGGCATATGGCTGATTATCCCAGTCCCGGCCGCAGCCGCCCTGGCTTTGCCCTTTCGGAAATTCAGGAGTTTGGTGCACGAGCCGTTCCGGAAATTCAGGACAGTGGGGCGAACACGCTGCATTTTTGGCCTATTTCAGGCTTGCGGTGAACCAAAGTCCTGAATTTCCGAAGGGGACGGCTGTGACAGCATGGAGAGGTGACCACACCAACGCGAACCGCCCTCGGCAAGTACCTCCTCTGGGATGTCGACGGCACACTGCTTCGAAACGGACCTCATGCCGGCGGCCTGTACACCGAGGCTGTTGAGCTCGCGGCAGGGCGCCCGCTCGAGTTTCCGGCACCCCTGATGCATGGCAAGACCGACGGCCAGATCCTCTGGGAGACTCTCGCAGCAAACGGCCTAGATCCTGAGCTGCATGAGATCGCATCTGCCCATCTCGATGAGCTTTCCCTGCAGCGGCACCTGGGTGGCAGCCGCAGGGATATCGCGCCGGGCATCCTGAAAGCCCTCGCTGCCACCGCAGACCGGGGCTGGGTCAATTCGCTCCTCACCGGCAATTCGTCTGCTCGAACCAGTTACAAGATGGAGGGCGCTGGCCTCGACGTGGATCTCTTCGACTGGGATCACTCTTACTTCGGCGATCGTTCGCCGGTGCGCTCCGAGGTCACCATGCGCGCTGCTGCTCACCTCGATGGCAGCCGGATAGTGATCATCGGCGACACCCCGGGTGACGGGATCGGGGCGGATGCCGCGGGCATCCCCTTCATCGCGGTCGCAACCGGCTATTACTCGTCCGAGGAACTGCGAGCGACGAGTGCCGTTCTCGTTGTCGAAGACCTGGGCTCCGGGTTCGACGAATTCCTGGCAGCGCTAGTCGATCGGGCCTGACAGCGACTGCAGGTAGCGACGGGTGTAAAACCACTGCGACATCCTGAGCACTGGGTACACCAGCCACCACAGCCGACTCGCGGGCCTCGAGAACGCGCGGATTTCGAGCCAGACGGAGCCGTCGTCCGTGCGCTCCACTATGAAGGACTCTTCGCCGTCTTCAGGATGCCCGGCCAGGGTGCCATAGGCGAAGCCCCTGCGCCTCGGCTCGTCGATGACGTAGACGACCCGTGCAGGCGCGTGAACGCGGAAGGGCCCGAACGGGATCCCAAGCACAGCGGTGACCCCCGGCGTGACGAAGGAGTATCCCTCGGGGCCGAACACTTCCTCGTCGGCTTCATCGGTCGAGGCTGCGAGCACTGGCGCTCCGGCGCGATCGAACGACACCGGCGTATAAGTGAGGTCGGTGACCGCGGCGGGAGTTTCGGCCACCTCGACGTGAAATCCGGCGCGACGCTGGATGCCCCAGGTCAAAACCTCCGTGCAGGCGTAGTGCCAGCGGGCATCCCCGTGTCCGATCCGCGTGCGCTCCGAAACGGGTCGGTAGCCGACGGGCGGGTACGACATGAGATCAGCGGCCTGGGTAGCGCCAACGGCGCCATAGCTGACCGGGCGCTCCCAGAGGGCAGGAGCGTGCATTCGCCTATTTTACGCCGTGCCGCCACCCCGCCGAGCCCAACCGTCAGCGAGCTGGTACCCCAAGCAGCTGCTTCGCGTCGAGCGCGAACAGGTCGCGGGAACCCGCGGTAGCCGCAGGCGCCAGCCCGGCAGCTGCCGGCAACAGCTGCTCCGCGTAGAAACGCGCGAGCACCAGCTGGGTCTCGGCCTGGTCAGCGTCGCCGAGAGGAGCGGCCGCCAGCGCAGAGCGCGCCATCAGCCAGCCGCCGACGACGAGCCCCCACATGCGCAGATACGGGCTCGACCCGGAAAGGATCGAGTTCGGGTCTGCCTGGCCGGTCTTCAACATCCACCCTGTCGTCTTCTCCAGGGCATCAAGCTGGGTCGCGAGCTCTGAGCGGATGCTCGTGAACTCGTCACCAGCAGCCTCGAGCTCTGGCACTATCCCGCGCATCTGCCCGATGAATTCGAGGAACGACGCCCCACTGCGCACCCCCATCTTGCGGCCGACGAGGTCTGCAGCCTGGATGCCGTTCGTGCCCTCATAGATCGGAGTGATGCGCACGTCACGGTAGTGCTGGGCTGCTCCGGTCTCTTCGATGAATCCCATGCCGCCGAAAACCTGCAGCGCGAGGGAGGAGATCTCGACGCCGAGATCGGTGCCGAACGACTTGCAAATCGGAGTGAGGATTCCGACGATCTCGGATGCCCGCAGCCGGTCGGCTTCGTCGAGGTCGTGGGTCGAGTGGTCGATCTGCACCGCGTTGAACAACATCATGCGACGGAGTGCCGCCAGGTGGGCCTTCTGGGTGACCAGCAGTCGACGCACATCCGGAAAGTCGATGATCGGCGAATCGGTTGTCGCCCCAATCGCCTTGCCTTGCTTACGCTCCTGTGCGTACGCGAGTGAGCCCTGATATGCCCGCTCACCTATCGAGAGGCCCTGGGTTCCGACCGAGAGACGGGCGCTGTTCATCATGACGAACATGATGCGCATGCCGAGATTCTCTTCGCCGATCAGATAGCCGGTTGCGTTCTCGTAGGCGAGAACGCACGTGGGTGATCCGTGGATGCCCAGCTTGTGCTCGAGCGAAAGCAGCTCGACTCCGTTCTTCTCACCGGGGGCGCCATCCTCGGTGAGGTGGTACTTCGGAACGATGAAACACGAGATGCCACGAGTGCCAGCCGGGGCGCCCGGAGTGCGAGCCAGCACGAGGTGGATGATCTGCTCAGCCATGTCGTGCTCGCCGTATGTGATGTAGATCTTCTGGCCGGTGATGGCGTATGTGCCGTCACCGTTCGGCACAGCGCGAGTCGTGAGTGCCCCGACATCCGACCCGGCCTGGGGCTCCGTGAGGTTCATCGTGCCTGTCCACTTGCCCGAGATCATGTTGGGCAGATAGGTCTGCTTCTGCTCATCACTGCCGTAGTGCAGCAGCGCATCGATGGCACCCTGGGTGAGCAGGGGGCAGAGGGCGAAGGCCATATTCGACGAGCCGAGCATCTCCTGGATGGCAAGCCCGACCGACCACGGGAATCCGCCGCCGTCGAACTCCTCGGGGAACGGCACCGAGCCCCAGCCGGCGTCGACGTACTTGCTGTACGCCTCCTTGAACCCGGTGGGGGTAACGACTGAGCCGTCGGGCTGGCGAACGGAACCCTCGACGTCTCCGGCGACGTTGGTGGGGGCGACGACTTCGACCATGAAGTCTGCGCACTCAGCGAGGAGACCCGTGACGGTGTCGAGGTCTGCGTGCTCGTAGCCCGGGAGTGCTGCAACGGCTGGGTAACCGACAACGTGCTCGAGAACGAAGCCAAGATCGGAGAGGGGTGGTCTGTAGTCGCTCATGTTCGCCAGCGTAGTCTCGGCGCATGTGCGGTTCTAACCGGTTGTGCCGAGCCACAAATTGCGTTCGGTGTGGCACCGGATGGTTGTCTCATTCGGCCAGATCGTGTGAGGCACGTGTACTCGGCCACTGGCTCCAGCTAGTGGAAAACGGGAGCCATGTCGTAGGTGATCCAGGGGGTGGGTGACGCGACCGAATCGTAAAGGCGCCGCGCCGTCCGGTTGTCTTCGGCAGTGATCCATCGCACGACGGTTCTGCGCTCGGCCGCGGCAAGTGCGCGCAGTTTGAGTAACAGGGCGCGTCCAACGCCACACCCTCTTGCCTCGGGAGCGGTGAAGAGGTCGTCGAGGTAAATGCCAGCTGATCCGCTCGAAGGGCGTGCGAACCGACTGTAGTGCGCGAGGCCGACCAGCACGCCATCGAGCTCGGCGACGAACCCGCTCACCTCGTGTGAGTCATCCCCAAGCCAGTCCCAAACCCGACCGATCACCGACTCATCGGGCTCGAGTTGGTAGAACGCCCGATATCCACGAAACAGTTCGGCCCAGGGTGCACGATCAGCGATCGCGACAGGGCGGATGACCGCTGCCGTGCGCACGTCTAGCGCCACACCGTTACCGGAAGGCCATCGCCGTCGTGCGCGGCACCAGCCAGAATGATGATCCAGTCGATGAGAGGCCAGAGCCCGGCTGTAGCCCAGCCCAAAAGAAGCTTCGCCACACCGAGCCCAATGTTGCCAAGGTAGAAACGGTCGACGCCGAGGCCGCCGAGAAAAAACCCGAGAATCACAGCCACCGTGCGGCTCTTGGGCGAGACCGCCGCCATCACGCGCCCCGACGAACGCGACTGCACGTACGCCTGGCCATCCCACCAATGCTCGACCGAAGGATCATTCGGGTCGGGATACCAGCCGGCAGGTGCAGAGTTCGTCATGACGCCATGCTGGCCGACACCGCCCACGCGACCAAATCCGCTGCGCCGAGCATCCCTCCCCGCGCTGTCGGAAATTCAGGACAATGGTGCGGCTTGCCTGACGCTGATCCCGGAAAAACAGGCATGTGAGCGAGTGGCGCTGACCATTGTCCTGAATTTCCGAAAGGCAGGCAGGCCCGGGGAACGGGGCGCTAGTTCGCCTTCTTGACCTCGGTGTCGCCCGAGAGGGCCGCGATGAACGCCTCCTGCGGCACCTCTACACGGCCCACCATCTTCATGCGCTTCTTGCCCTCTTTCTGCTTCTCGAGCAGCTTGCGTTTGCGCGTGATGTCACCGCCGTAGCACTTTGCCAGCACATCTTTGCGCATCGCGCTGATCGACTCGCGCGCGATGATGCGTGCACCGATCGCCGCTTGGATGGGCACCTCGAACTGCTGGCGCGGAATGAGTTTCTTGAGGCGCTCCGTCATCAGCAGGCCGTAAGCGTAGGCCTTCTCACGGTGCACAATGGCGGAGAACGCGTCGACAGCCTCACCCTGCAACAGGATGTCGACCTTCACTAGGTCTGCCTCCTGGTCGCCCGACGGCTCGTAGTCGAGCGACGCGTAGCCGGCGGTCTTCGACTTCAGCTGGTCGAAGAAGTCGAAGACGATTTCACCGAGCGGCATCGTGTAGCGGATTTCAACGCGATCCTCGCCGAAATACTCCATGCCCAGGAGCGTGCCGCGACGACTCTGGCAGAGCTCCATGATCGTGCCGACGTACTCCTTCGGAGCCAGGATCGCGGCCTTCACCATCGGCTCGGTCACAGAGGCGATTTTAGTGCCAGACGGGAACTCGCTCGGGTTGGTCACCGTGTATTGCTTCTTGTCTTCGGTTGTGACCTCGTAGGTCACAGATGGAGCCGTCGCGATCAGGTCGAGGCCGAACTCGCGCTCGAGGCGTTCGGTGATGATCTCGAGGTGCAGCAGGCCGAGGAATCCGCAGCGGAACCCGAAGCCCAGCGCCACCGACGTCTCTGGTTCGTAGTTGAGCGAGGCATCCGACAGCTTCAGTTTGTCGAGCGCCTCACGAAGTATCGGGTAGTCACTGCCATCGATTGGATACAAGCCGGAGAAGACCATGGGCTTTGGATCGGTGTAGCCCGCGAGCGCGTTCTTCGACGGCTTCGCCGCATTGGTGACGGTGTCGCCGACCTTCGACTGGCGGACATCCTTCACGCCGGTGATCAGGTACCCGACCTCGCCGACTCCCAGGCCCTTTGTAGGGGTCGGCTCCGGGGAGCTCACCCCGATCTCGAGCAGCTCATGCGTGGCGCGCGTCGACATCATCTGCACCTTCTCGCGAGGCGAGAGTGAGCCGTCGATCATGCGCACGTAGGTGATAACGCCGCGGTAGGAGTCATAGACCGAGTCGAAGATCATCGCGCGTGCAGGTGCAGCCGGGTCACCCATCGGCGCCGGGATGAGCCGCACGACCTCGTCAAGCAGTTTCTCAACGCCCATGCCGGTCTTGCCGGAGACCCGCAGCACGTCTTCCGGCTTGCCGCCGATTAGCGCGGCCAGCTCCTTCGCGTACTTCTCCGGGTCGGCAGCTGGCAGGTCGATCTTGTTGAGCACCGGGATGATCGTGAGGTCGTTGTCGAGCGCGAGGTAGAGGTTCGCGAGGGTCTGCGCCTCGATACCCTGCGCAGCATCCACCAGCAGGATCGCCCCCTCACAAGCGGCGAGCGAGCGGGAAACCTCGTAGGTGAAGTCGACGTGCCCGGGGGTGTCGATCATGTTCAGGGCGAACGTCTGGCCGTCAAGTGCCCATGGCATGCGCACCGCCTGGCTCTTGATCGTGATGCCGCGTTCGCGCTCGATGTCCATGCGGTCGAGATATTGGGCGCGCATGTCGCGATCGCTGACGACACCGGTGATGCCCAGCATGCGGTCGGCAAGGGTCGACTTGCCGTGATCAATGTGGGCGATGATGCAGAAGTTGCGAAGGAAGGCCGGGTCGGTGGATGCCGGCTGGAGAGCCTTGAGTGCGCGCGGGGACATTTGACACATTGTCCCATGTGCCGGGGAAGACCCACACGCACCGCGAGCTAGTGGCCGGCGAAGATCGACAGGCCGGCAGAGACGAGGCTCAGGATGCCAAGGTTTTTGGGGGGCTCACCCCCGAGTCTGGGACCGGCAACCGCCGAAGACCCTCGAGGAAATCGACTTCCGTCGCCGCTGCGCAGACGCGGATCCAGCCCTCTCCCGACCGGCCGAACGCGCTCCCGGGGGCCACCGCCACCCTCTCGTGCCGCAGAAAACGCTCGGCCCAGCCCGCAACGTCACCGTCGGTAGCGTGGGAGACATCCACCCACAGGTAGAAGGCCCCGTTCGGCTTGAGATAGCGGATGCCGCGCTCATCGAGCAGGGCGCACGCGGCATCGAGGTTGGCGAGATAGTGCGTGCGAGCATCCGCGACATGCTGGTGGTCACCGGTCAGTGCAGCCACGGCTGCGAGCTGATCGGGCAGGGCGACGGAGCTGATCGTTGCCTCCTGTACGTTGCGCATCACCGAGCTGAGGCCGGGAGGAGTCACAAGGTAACCGACCCGAATGCCGGTCATCGAGTACGTCTTCGACAGCGAGAACACGCTGAACACGCGATCGTCATCGTCGAGGCTGGCCAGGCTGACGTGCTTCTCACCGTAGGTAAAGTATTCGTAGACTTCGTCACTCAGCACCCAGAGATCATGACGCTTCGCGAATTCGAGCAGCTCGCGCTGTTTCGCTTCGTCGAGAACGATCCCGAGCGGATTCGAGGGTGAGTTCACGATAATTAGCCTTGTGCGATCTGTGACGAGCCGCTCGAGTTCGTCGATATCCGGCGCGAAGCCATGCTCAGGCCTGAGCGAGTATGGCACCGGCTCGACCTCGAGCATTCGCGCGTTCATGGTGAAAGTCGTGTAGCCGGGGTCCGGAACCAGCACCTCGTCGCCCGTCGCGAGCAGCACGCGCATCGCCTGGTTGAGGGCCTGCGTCGCGCCGACCGTCACCCAGACCTGTTCGAGATCGGCGCTGATCGAGTTCTCGCGGGCGAGTTTTTCAACGATGGCGTGACGAAGCTCTGAGATGCCGCCATTCGCCGTGTAATTGCTGCGGTCATCGGCCCAGGCCTTCGCGCCCGCAGCCAGGATGTGGGGTGCGACGGGCTGGTCGGGCTCCCCGATGCCGAGCGAGATCACCTCGTCGAGTTCGACCGCGATTTCATAGATTCTGCGGATTCCCGACCCGGGTACCGCGACAATATGCTGAGCGATCGATGGCATACAGCTACGGTACCGGCGGCTGAGGTTAGCATCGGCCTTATGCCCGCATCCGTCGTCCTTGTGCACGGTCTGCGCGGGCGCGCGCATGACCTGGATCAGCTTCGGGCGCTGCTCGAAGCCGAGGGGCATCACGTCGAATCGCCAGACCTCCCTGGCCACGGCAGCCGCACCGATGAGCCGTTCTCGATCGGAGAGGCTCTGATTACCATCGCCGAAGCGTCGTCAGGGCTCGGGGGCGACCCGGTATTGCTCGGCCAGGGCCTCGGCGGACACCTTTCGATCCAGGTCGCCGCAATCACCAAAGAGGCAGCAGCTGTCGTCGCGATGGGCTGCGGAACCCAGGCGCTCACCTGGATTCTCGACAGCTATCGGATCGCCTCGGCTGCCCACCAGGTGCTACCAGACCGCGGTGCAGCGCTCAGTGCTCACGCCGCCACAACCTTCACCGGCGGGTTTCCGCGGCACAGCCGGTCGACTATCCCCGGGCAGTTCTTCGACACTCTCAGTCACCTCGAAGCCCTCGACACCGCGGCGACACTGGCCCGGCTGCAGATTCCGGTTCTACTGCTCAACGGGCAGTACGACAGGTTCAGGATGCAGGAGCGCGCGTTTCTCCGGGCCGTGCCGAGCTCGGCGCTCGTTCGCCAGCCCGGGGTTCGTCTGGCCGCTCACGTCAGGCAGCCGAAGGCGACAGCCGCTCTCGTGGATCGGTTCCTGCAGCAATTGCCTTAGCTCCCGAGCTTTGGTAACGTTGCTGGTTGGCTTCTGCGCAGCATCCGGTCTCCGAATGCCCAGGTGGTTTTGACCACAGCGCGACTCGCAGCCCGGATCCTCTCTTCAGTTCGGAACCGGTTCGCGGCTGCCCTCAACTGTTCACACCAACAAGAAGGCTATAAACGTGGCAAACATCAAGTCGCAGATCAAGCGCATCGGCACCAACAAGAAGTCGCAGGACCGCAACAAGGCGGTCAAGAGCGAGGTTAAGACGGCGATCCGCTCGACCCGTGAGGCTGTTCTCGCCGGCGACAAAGACAAGGCAACGGCAGCACTCGTTGTCGCGTCGAAGAAGCTCGACAAGGCCGCCAGCAAGGGTGTGCTGCACAAGAACCAGGTTGCGAACCGCAAGTCGGCCATCGCCAAGCAGGTTGCAGCGCTCTAGCCCCACCTGCTTGCACCACAAGAACCCCGTCTCGGTGAGGCGGGGTTCTTGTCGTGGGGCGGCCGGTCGTGGGGGCGCGTCGTTTGCGCCGGACAACTTTTGTAGCCAGGACGAGCGCGAGAATGGCACCTTAGTTTGCCCGCTTGTTACAAGAGTGCCTGCGCGCGCAGGCACAGTGATGACAAACGGGCACAATCACGTGCGCGACGATGGTGCCCCGGGGCAGCGGGTGCGGGACCTCGGCCATTGAGCGTCAGACACCGGATGGAGCTCAGTGAACCCCGCGCGCGCTGATGAGGCCGATCATCCGCTCGAGCGCGAATACGGGATCACGCCCACCACCCTTGACGGCGGCATCCGTCGCGGCGATCAGCTCGATGCTTCGACCGAGGCCTGCGTCATTCCAGCCCTGAAGGTCTCGGCGAGCCCTGTCGACCTGCCAAGGCGCCAGGCCGAACTGCTGCGCGAGTTGGCCCGATGAGCCACGATTGCCCGAGATCTTCGCCATTGTTCTCAGTTTGCTCGCGAATGCCGCGACGATCGGCACCGGATCTGCGCCCGAGGCGAGTGCGTGCCGCAGCAGGATGAGCGCTTCGCCGTGTCGCCCCGCGATGGCGATATCAGCCACCCTGAATGCGTTCGTCTCCACCCGCCCCGAGTAATACTTCTCGACGATCGGTTCGGTGATCTCCTCCGAGGCATCGGCGAGGAGCTGCTGGCACGCTGCAGCCAATTCGGCGAGGTCATCCGAGAACGCAGTGGTCAGGGCCCTCAGCGCGCTACCGGTGATGCGCCTGCCCTCCGCCGCAAATTCCGCCGCCGCAAAATCGAGTTTCTCGGAATCTTTCTTCAGGTCTGCACAGAGAATCTCGATGCCGCCGCCCAGCCCGCCGCGAATGGCATCCAGCAGCTTCTTTCCTCGCACCCCGCCGCCGTGCCTGAGCACGAGGTAGGTGTCGTCTGCGGGCGACTCGAGGTAGCGGAGCGTTTCTGTGATGAAAGCATCCGTGCATTTCTCCACCCCTGACACCCTGATGAGCCTCGGCTCGCCGAACAGTGACGGGCTCGCGAGAGTGATGAGCTCGCCCGGCCCATACGCGTCAGCCTCGATGTCGCTGACCTCGAGACTCGGGTCTTCCGTGCGCAATGTATCGCGCAGCAGACGGATCGAGCGCTCGGCCAGAAAGTCTTCAGGGCCCGACACGAGCACGACGGCGGCAGGACGTACTTTGTTCCACCCCAGCTGCGGGATGACGACCGGGGTCTTTGTCGCCGGCTTGGCTGCCACTGCTGTCTCCTGACGCTCTCTGACGGTTAACCCTAACCGCGACCACGGTCAGTGCCCGGTGAGTTTGCCTGCTGCCATCGAGTGCTCAGACCAGACTGTCGCGCCGCCCTCTGGTCTCGGCGAGACCAGCAGTAGTCCCTCCTGGTCGGTGCGCATGGCGAGAGTACCTGAGCGCTGCAGAATTTTGAGCAGACGGCTGGTCGGATGCCCGTAGCTGTTGCCGAGCCCGACGCTGATGAGCCCCACCGATGCAGTCAACCGTTGGTACAGCCTCTCGTTCTGGTCGGCGGACCCATGGTGAGCCACCTTCACGACATCGACTTCTGAGATGCCGGGATTCGCGGCGAGAAGCCGACCCTGCGGCTCCTCCCCGAGGTCACCGAGGAAGATCGAACTGAGACAGCCGCCGGCGCACTCGCCAGCGCCGCTGAACCGAACGGTGACACTCGCGTCATTGCCCGGTTGCACGCCCGCGAGGGGTTCCTTCGGCCAGAGCACCTCCCAGCGCAGCTCGCCCAGCATGCCGCTCAGCCCCTGGCTCACCTGGGTGATCTGAGCGCCTCCCGCAGCCAGCCGCGAATGCAGTCGCCTGTCGTTTGAGTCGCTCGTCGGCCCGATCATCGCCCGCGTCACCATGCCGATGACGGCAGGCACTCCGCCAACATGGTCGAGATCGTAGTGACTTAGAATGAGCAGGTCGATGCGGCTGATGCCGAGGGTGTCGAGGCAGCTGGCGAGCAGTTTCGGGTCTGGACCCGTGTCGATGAGTGCCGCCACTCCGAGGCTGCGAACCAGCACAGCATCACCCTGCCCGATGTCGCAGGCTGCGATCTGCCAGTCGGCCGGGCGAGAGAGCCGGCCGCGAATCTCGCCCCCGGCCGTTACCCCGACGAAGCCGACCAGGGTGAGCGCGAGAAACCCGGCCGAGACCACTCTCGTGCGCGTGCCGCCGACGCCGAGCGCCAAAAGAAGCGCGAAGGCGATCACAGCAACACACAACGCGACCCCTGTCATGCCACCCGGCCAGGGCAGGCTGCTGCCCGGCAGCGACACGAAGAAGGTCGCGACGCCAGCGATCCAGGCCGACGGCAGCCAGGCCAGGCTGGCAAATAGCGTTCCCAACCCGGGAATCAGCGGCAGCAGGATGCAGGCAAGAAGGCCGAGCACGGTTGCCACTGGTGCTGCCGGCTCAGCGAGCAGGTTGGCGAAGACACCGTAGGTGGCAATTGTGGGGTTGAGCAGCAGAAGCACCGGCTGGCACGCGAGCTGGGCCGCGAGCGGGATGGCGATGATCACGGCGAGCCAGCCGGGCATCCAGCGCCCCAGTCGTAACGCGAGCGGCCTGGCAAGCACCAGCAATCCCCCGGTTGCCAGCACAGAGAGCACAAACCCGTAGCTGCGCGAGAGCCAGGGATCGGTCAGGAGCAGCACGACTGTGGCCAGCGCCAGCACGGGCAGCCCAGAAACCGGACGCCCGCTCAGCATTGCAGCCAGCACGATCACAGCCATCACCGCCGCGCGCAGCACGCTGGGCTGCGGGGTTACGAGCACAACGAAGCCGAGAAGTGTGGCCGTTGATGCTGCTATCCGAATCCATTTCGAAAGCCCGATGCGCGCACCGGCGAGCATGATCAGCGCGATTATCACAGCACAATTGGCGCCGGAGACGGCCGTGAGGTGACTGAGCGAACTTCCCTTCATTGCGCTGTCGAGCGCGTCGCTCACTGCGCCGGTATCCCCGATCGCGAGGCCCGGCAGCAGGGCTCCGCCGTCTCCGGGGAGAGTGGATGCCGCGGCTGCGAATCCCTTTCTCAGTGCGTTCGCCCAGTCGAGGGACCACGGAGGCGGCGCAAGCACTTTCGGTGGAGCGCCCGCGAAGAATCGGAACGCCGACGCGTCTGCGGGATCGGTAGTCACAAGGGTGCCTGCCAGCGCGAGGGTCGAGCCGACCCCGGCAGTTTTGCCACTCCCTCCTCTACCGTCCACTGCGGGCGGGAACACCGTGATCGGCAGGCTGACGGCGCGCGACTCATCGCCGAAGGTGATCTTCGTCAGCGTGGCATCGAATGGTGAACCCGGCTGCACCGACTCATTCGCCGTGACGAGTGCTGTCGCGTGCCTGCCAGCATCCGCCGCCGCGACCAGGTCTGCCGGCTGGCGGGCGGGCGCGCGGACCGCCGCAACCGACACCACCAGCGCCGCAACAGCCAGCGTAAGCGACAGCACGACGACCGCACGATGACCGGTGAATCGACCAATCGCGATGCCCGCGAGAGCCGCGCCCCATAGTGCGAGAGCTGCCCAGGGAAGCGCCTGCGGCACCCCGATCAGCAGGGCGACAGCCGCCCAGGCGACAGCGACCGGAACGGCAAGACGCAGGTCGGGCGTCATACAGTCACGAGGTCTTTTAGCCCGTCAAACGTTTTTTGCCCGACACCGGTCACACTCATCAGGTCTTCGATTGCCGTGAAGCGACCGTTCGTGGTTCGCCAGTCGATGATTCGCTTCGACATCGCTGGCCCAACCCGCGGCAGCGTTTCGAGCGCGGTGCCGTCTGCGGTGTTCAGGTTCACCTTTCCGCCCACCGTCGCTGCACCGCCCGCCGCACCCGGGGCCACGGTAGGCGCTTCGCCGACCACCGGAACCACGATCTGCTCACCGTCAGAAAGCACCCGGGCAAGATTCACCTGGGTCTGGTCAGCCGTATCGGAGAACCCGCCGGCGGCCGCGACGGCATCGACAATGCGGTCGCCTGTTGATAGCACAAAGAGCCCGGGGTGGCCCACTGCCCCGACCACATGAATGAACAGCTGGCCCCTCGGCGCCACTGTCTGGGTGGGTGATGTGCTCGAGGCAAATGGCTTCGGCGAGCCGATCGTCGTCGTCTCGCCGTGCGGGCCCATCACGCCGACCAGTACAGCGATCGCGAGAGCGAGCATCACCAGCACCAGCGCGGCGCCCATGCCGACCCGCAGGCGCGGTCGCGGGGCGACGATTATTGCGGAGTCAGGCACCAACCGAGGCTAGAACCAGCGCGCCGTCGAGCCCCGGAATCCAGCCCACGATGGGGATAGCGGATGCCGCCACAGGGTACGAGGGAGTGGTGCTAGTGCGAGACCGCGATGTTCACGAGCCGCGGGGCCCGTACGATCACGTTGACAATCGTGCCATCGCCGACAGTCCTGATGACCGCAGCAGAGGCGCGGGCCAGTTTCTCCAGCTCGGCAGGCTCGATCTTCGGGCTTACCTCGAACCGGTCACGAACCTTGCCATTGACCTGCACGACCGCAGTGACCGAGGTCTCGACCAGCAGAGTTGGGTCTGCCTTGCGCCAGCCGTAGAGGGCGATGGTCGGCGGGTATCCGAGTTGCTCCCACATCTCTTCGGCTGTGTACGGAGCGAAGAGTGAGAGCCCCAGGGCCACAGTTTCGGTGGCCTCGCGCACAGCGGCATCCGCATTGCCCGGGCCCGAATCGATTGCTTTTCTCGTGGCGTTGACGAGTTCCATCAATCGCGCGACAACGACGTTGAACTTGAAAGCCTCAACGAGTCCGGGGGCCTCGGCGAGAAAGCGGTGGGTGACCCGGCGAAGCTCGGGGTCGCCGGTCTTCCACTCGACCTCCGGCTTGCTCGTCACGTCTTTGGCCAGCCGCCAGGCTCGGGCAAGGAATTTCGCTGAGCCTGCTGGCGAGACATCCTCCCAGTTGATGTCGTCTTCAGGGGGTCCGGCGAAGACCATGGTCAGGCGAACGGCGTCGACCCCGAAAGCGTCGATCTCGCCGCCGAGGCTCACGCCACCCTTGCTCTTCGACATCTTTGATCCGCCAGACAGCACCATCCCCTGGTTCAGCAGCGCGCTGAAGGGCTCGGTGAAGCTGACGTAGCCCAGATCGAAGAGCACTTTCGTGATGAATCGGGCGTAAAGCAGGTGCAGGATGGCGTGCTCGACTCCGCCGACATACTGGTCGACCGGCGCCCACTTGTCGGCGTCTTTCGGCTCGAAGGCCTTTTCGCTGTCATGCGGGTTGAGAAACCGCAGAAAATACCACGAACTGTCGACGAAGGTGTCCATGGTGTCGGGATCGCGGCGCGCTGGCCGACCATCCGGAGTGGTTGTGTTGACCCAGTTCTCGGCCGCACCGAGCGGTGACTGGCCACGCGGCTGCAGGTCGAGCCCTTCGGTCGAAGGAAGCTCGATCGGCAGCTGGTCTTCTTGCACCGGAACGAGGCTGCCGTCCTCCAGGTGCAGGATCGGAATGGGCGTTCCCCAATAGCGCTGGCGGGAGATCAGCCAGTCTCTCAGCCGATAGGTTTTGGCCGCTCGGCCACGGCCGAGCGCCTCGAGCTGTTCGATGATGCGCTTGATCGCGTTCGACTTGTTCAAGCCGTCGAGCGAGCCGGAGTTGATCATGCGCCCCTCGCCGCCCAGCGCCTTGCCCGTGCTGCGCGGGTCGAGAGGCGGTAGATCGTCAGGAAGCTCGGCTTCGCCGGTCTCCGGGTTGATCGGAAGCACCGGGATCGCGCCGGTGATGGCTGCGTTGGTGTCGACGACGACGCGGATCGGGAGACCGAACTTGCGAGCGAAGTCAAGGTCGCGCTGGTCGTGAGCCGGAACTCCCATCACCGCGCCGTGGCCGTAGTCGGCCAGCACGTAGTCCGCGGCCCAGATGGGCAGCACCTCGCCGTTGATGGGGTTGATGGCGTAGCGGCCGAGGAAAACACCGGTCTTCTCTCGAGTGGCGTCCTGACGCTCGATTTCGGAGGACTTCTGCGCCTGAACCAGGTAGTCCGCGAAGGGCTGGCGGTACTCTTCCGGCGCTGCACCGATGAGCTCGGCAGCCAACTCCGACTCGGGAGCGACGACCATGAAGGTAGCTCCATAGAGGGTGTCGGGTCGGGTTGTGAAGACGGTTACCCGCTCATCACGACCTTCGATCTCAAACTCGACATCCGCGCCGATGGAGCGACCGATCCAGTTGCGCTGCATGGTCTGCACCTTGGCAGGCCATGAACCCTCGAGCTGGTTGAGGTCGTCGAGCAGTCGGTCGGCGTAGTCGGTGATCTTGAAATACCACTGGGTGAGCTTCTTCTTGACCACGACGGCGCCGGAGCGGTCGGAGGTACCATCAGCCAGAACCTGCTCGTTGGCCAACACAGTCTGGTCTACCGGGTCCCAGTTGACCCAGCTCTCCTTGCGATAGGCGAGACCCTTCTCGTGCAACTTGAGGAACAGCCACTGGTTCCACTTGTAGTACTCGGGGTCGCTCGTGGCGAGCTCGCGGTCCCAGTCGACGGAGGTCGCATAGCGCCGCATCGACGCCTTCTGCTCAGAGATGTTGTTGTAGGTCCACTCTCGTGGATCGACGCCGCGCTTGATCGCCGCGTTCTCGGCGGGCAACCCGAAGGAATCCCAGCCCACCGGGTGCAACACGTTGAATCCCTGCTGTCGCCAGTACCGCGCGACGACATCGGCAAGCGCGTAGGCCTCGCCGTGCCCCATGTGCAGGTCGCCCGAGGGATACGAGAACATGTCGAGCACGTACTTGCGCGGGCGATTATCCTGCGGGTCATCGGTTCGGAAGGGGCGCAGCTCGTCCCAGATGGGCATCCATTTTGCCTGCAGCGCGGCAGCGTCGTAGTGCAGTTCGTCGTCTGCGTCGTGGTGGGGCACGGATATCTCACTTCATAAACGGGGGGAAGCCGGATGCTGTCACGGTCGGTATCCAAGGTTACCGGCTTGTTACGCCGAGCACTGCGAGGAGTGCTGCAGCCTTCAGTTTCACCTCGGCGAGTTCGGCCGTCGGCACAGAAAGCGCGGTGATTCCGCCGCCGGCGCCGACCCTGCAGCCACGGCTGTCGATGACGATCGTGCGGATGATCATGGCGAGGTCGATGCGGCCGTCCAGCCCGAAATAGCCAAAGGCTCCGGCGTATGGCCCACGCTTCCTCTGCTCGAGACCGTCGAGGAGCTCGATCGCCCTTCGCTTCGGTGCGCCGGTCATCGACCCTGCCGGGAAGCAGGCGACCACGGCGTCTATCGGATCCAGCCCGGTCGCCAACGTGCCCCGGATCGTGCTCACCAACTGGTGCAGCTGGGGATAGCTCTCCACCTGCAGCAGGGAGGGAACGTTGACCGAACCGACCTCGCTCACCCTCGCGAGGTCGTTACGCATGAGGTCGACGATCATCAGGTTCTCGGCGCGTTCCTTGTCGTCCGCCCGCAGTTCTCGGGCCAGCTCCCGGTCTTCCACGGGCGAAGTGCCACGCCGTCGAGTGCCCTTGATCGGCTTGGATTCGATCACTCCCCCTGGCGTCACGGCAAGAAACTGCTCCGGCGATGCGCTGAGCAGGGTGATCCCCGCTGCGCTGAAGAACGAGCCGTGATGGCTGGGGCTCGACGCCCTGAGCGCCAGGTAGGTGTCGATCGGGTCGGGCAAGAGTGCGACGACAACCTCATTCGTCAGGCACAACTGGTAGGCCTCACCCTCGGAGATCGCCGCCTGACACTCTCGAATCATCGCCAGGTATTCGACGTCGGAATATCGCCACCTGGCGACCGGAGCGGCTGCAGCCGGGCGCGGAGGCCTCGACGCGACCGATGCCCTAGCCGTGACATCCGCGAGCCCGTCGGCTGTTAGTGCCAGTGCTCGCATCGACCCGGTCGCATGGTCGAATGCCAGCGCCCTATCGACGAAAATGAGTACGGCATCTGGGCTGTCTACCCGCCGGGGCCCGACCGGCTTGTCCATCGTCTCGGCGCGGAGTTCGTAGCCGAGCCAGCCCACCCAGCCGAGTCGGAAGCCGTTCTGAGCGCCACTCCCAGAAGTTCGCAGCAGGTCGAAGATCGATCCGGCAGTCGTCTTGCCGTCGAATGTCACGGTGCCGGCAGCCGCGGAAGCAGTCGCCACCCGAGACCCGAGGCCGAGGTAGCTGGTGCCGAGGTCGTCCCCGCTGTCGAGCCAGACCGGCCAGCCACCACCGGAGAAGATATCCGCGGGATCGATCCACCCGGTGAGGACTGCCTCGATGGGCTCGTGGCGCATACCCTGAGTCTATGAGCGCCGCTTCGATCTACCGCTGGCATAAGGGCGAGCTTCAGCTGGTCGATTTCTCCGATCCGGGGGAAACCGCGATCGTCGCGGCCGACTCCTGGCTGGTTCAGGGCGGATCGGTGCTCGCGCTCGACCTGCACCGCTCCCGCTTCCTTGCCGCTGTCGCCCAGACCGAGGATGCCGAGGCATTCTGGTCGGCAGCCGTCGCCGCCATTCCGCTCAACGGCGACTGGTTTCCCCGGGTGGAACTGCAGCTGCGCGAGGAGGGGCTGCACTTCGTCTTTCATGTGAGGCAAGCGCCCGAGTTGCGCCGTTCACTGGTTCTGGCAACCCATGGCGGCCCGGATCCCCGGCGCTCGCCGACGATCAAGGGACCCGACACGGATGCCCTGCTCGCCGCGCGCACTGCCGTCCAGCTTCTCGGGGCCGATGAAGCCGTGATCCTGTCACCCGATGGATACGTCGTCGAAGGCGCGTACAGCGCGCTGCTTTGGTGGCGCGGCGATGCACTGTGCTCCCCATCACCAGAGCTGGCGCGGGTCGACAGTGTCACCGCGCGGTCGGTGATCACCCTGGCGACAGCACTTGGGCTCGACGTGCTCTACGAATCCGTCACTCCGGCCGACCTGGATGGGCTCGAAGTCTGGGCGCTCAGCGCGCTGCACGGCATCCGGATCGTCACGGGCTGGATCGACGGACCCGCTCCTGCCGAGCTGCCGGGAAGGCTCGGGCTCTGGCGAGCACGGCTCGATCGACTGAGGCGCGCCATTCCGGTTGCGGCATGAACGACATCCTCGGCTGGATCCTCGATACGGTTCGCCAGGTCGACCCGCTGCTGCGCCTGCTCTTCGCCTTCGTCGGCATGTTCTTCGAGACATCCATCCTCATCGGCCTCATCGTGCCGGGCGACACCATTGTGCTGGTCTCTGCCACGGCGGTCGGCAGCTGGGCGGAGTGGGCCGCGCTGCTCGCCGCGGTCATCTTCGGGTCACTCGGCGGCGAGAGTCTCGGGTTCGCGCTCGGTCGCTGGTTCGGCCCGCGCATCCAGGCCAGTTGGCTCGGCCGACGAATCGGCGAGAAGAACTGGGTGCGCGCCGAGACCTACCTCGCTCGCCGCGGTGGCATCGCCATCTTCGTCTCGCGGTTCCTGCCGGTGCTGCACTCGCTCATCCCGTTGACGGTAGGCACCAGCCCGATGAGCTATCGCCGGTTCATCCGATGGACGGCTCCGGCCTGCATCCTGTGGGCGGGAGCGTATGTCTCCGTCGGCTGGCTGGCGGCTGGCTCCTACCGAGATCTCTCGGGCGAACTGCACTCTGCCGGCTACATTTTCGCAGGCATCATCGTTGTGTTCCTGGTGATCGTGCTTCTGCTGCGTCGAGCTCTCGCGCGCCGCGAGGAACGCCACATGGAGCATCCGGCTGACGACGACACCGGGAACTGAGCACTGAACGCAGAAACGCCCGGGGAAGCGAGCGAGCTGATCCCCCGGGCGAAACCGGCAATTTTTAGCGGTACGGGCTAGACCAGCCCAACTGACTTGAGCCAGTTCTTTGCAGCGACTGCCGGGTCGGTCTTCGAGGCACCGGAGACCTGCGAGTTGAGCGCGAGCAGGTCTTTCGTCGTCAGCTTGGCCGAAACCGCGTTGAGGGTGGACTCGAGTTTCGATGACGTCTTCTTCTTGTAGACGATCGGCACGACCTCCTGCGACGCGAAAAGGCTCTTCGGGTCGGTGAGCGTCACGAGCTTGCTGTCGAGAATCGACGGGGTCGTCGAGTAGATGTCGGCAACCTGCACGGTGTTGTCGAGGAGAGCCTTGAGAGTAGCCGGGCCACCACCGTCGCTGATCGCCTGGAAGTTGACCTTGTCGAGACCGTAGACGCTCTTCAGCCCTGGAATGCCGTCTGGACGAGTCTGGAATTCCGGGTTGGCCGCCAGAGTGTAGCTGCTCACATTCTTCAGGTCACCGATTGACTTCAGGTTGTTCGCCTTCGCGAACTCCGGTGTCACGTTGAGCGAATCGGAGTCTGCAGCGCTGGCCGGGGTCAGTGCCGTGAGGCTCGACGGGAGCGCCTTCGTCAGCGCCGAGGCGACGTCTGCACCGGAGCTCGCCGATGCTGTCTTGTCGATGAACGAGAGGATGCTGCCCGAGTACTCCGGGATGACATCGATCTCGCCGCTCTCCAGCGCCGGGATGTAGACGGCGCGGGCACCGATATTCAGCTTGTAACTGACAGTGAAGCCCTTGGCCGCTAGGGCCTGGCCGTAGATGTCAGCCAAAATGACGTTCTCGGAGAAGTTTGCAGAGCCGACGGTGATCGACCCCGCCGACTTGGTTCCAGAACTTCCGCTGAGTGAACCCGATGACGAACAGCCGACCAGTGCAACCGCGGTTGCGGCCGCGAGCACTCCTGTGAATATCAATTTCCTGCGTGCGAACATGATTACTGACCTTCCCTAGTTAGTGTCCTGGTTGTCGCTGCAATGGGGAGTCCCCCACCGCGTGCTGCGTTTTTCCGGCCGGTCGAACCGCGGGACACCCCGCGCGGCACAACGAACTTCTGGACGAGTGCGTAGACGCCGTCTATGGCGAGTGCGAGCACCGTGATGAGGATGGCGCCGCCATACATTTTGGGATACAGCGCCTGCTGCTGGCCGTCGACAACGAACCTGCCGAGGCCTCCTCCGCCGAAGATCGCCGCGACGGCGACCGTGGCGATGATCTGCAGGGTGGCGGATCGAAGCCCGCCGATGAGGAGGGCTGCCGCGAGCGGGATCTCTACCGTGAAGAGAATCTGGAGTTCGGTCATCCCGACCGCGCGAGCAGCGTCAATAGTGTCGCGATTCACTGATTCGAGGCCCGCGTAGACACCGGCAAGTAGCGGCGGGATTCCGAGGATCACCAGAACGATGATGGTGGGGAGCAGCCCAACCCCCAACACGAGGATGAGCACAGACAGCAACCCGAGTGTCGGCAGCGCGCGCGAGATGTTGCTCGCAATGATCGCTACGTTTCGCCCACGCCCGGTGTGGCCGATGGCGAGCCCGGCCGGTACCGCGATGAGAAAGACGAAGAACAGGGCGATCACCGTGTAGAGAACCTGCTCGCCAATGCGGACGCCGATGCCTGGGCCCTGATCGACGGAGATCCAGTTGGCTCCCGTGAAGATCCAGCCAAAGCCGCTCAATATGATAATCATCGGTCGGCACTCCGAGCCGCGGGTCGGGAATCTAGTTTCGCGAGGGCTGGCGACGCTCGCCGATTCCACGGCATGAGCACGCGGGCAACGAGCACCAACACGGTGTCGAATACCGCCGCGATGAGCAGGATGCCGACCAGACCGACCCAGATCTCGGTGAAGAAGTCGCGCTGGAATCCGTCGGTGAACAGTGAGCCGAGATTAGAGACGCCGATGACCGCTCCAATGCTCAGCAGGCTCACGGTGCTCACGGAGACGACACGGATGCCGGCCAGCAGCACCGGCCCTGCGAGCGGAAAGTCGACCGCGAAGAATCTCTGCAAACGTGAAAACCCCACCGCGGTGGCAGAATCCTGCACGTCAGCCGGCACTGCCGAGAACGCATCAGTGGATGTTCGGAGCATGAGTGCGATCGCGTAGATGGTGAGCGCGATCACAACGTTCGCGGGGTCGAGTAGTGCAGTGCCGATGATGACCGGGATGGCGAGAAAGAGAGGGAGAGAGGGAATCGTGTACAGGATGCCGCCGGTAGTCAGCAGGATCGACCGTGCGACCCGTGAGCGGCTGGCGAAGTAACCGAGGGGTATGGACAGTAAGAATCCGACGAGAATCGGAACGACACTCAGGCCAACGTGCGCCAGCGTCAGGCTCCAGATCATGTCGAAGTTCGCCCATACCCATTGCATCAGGAGTCGCCGGCCTGATCGGTTTTGTTGGACACGCTGCGCGACTTCACTCCGCTGTCACCCGAGATCACGCCTGCCGGGTAGCCGTTGCCGTCGATGAGAACGAGATCGCCGTTCACTGATTTCTGATCTGAAACGCTGAGCCGTCGCTTACCCCGGTCTGCGCCAATGAATTCAGCGACGAAATCGCTTGCGGGGTTCGCGAGTATCTCACTCGGTGTTCCCTGCTGGGCGATGATGCCGCCTTTTTGGAAGATGATCACCTGGTCGCCGAGAAGAAAAGCTTCGTCGATATCGTGGGTCACGAACACGACGGTCTTGTCGAGCTCGCGCTGCAGCCTCAGGATCTCGGTCTGCAGTTCAGCCCGGACGAGCGGGTCTACGGCGCCGAACGGTTCGTCCATCAACAGGATGTTTGGGTCGACAGCGAGGGCGCGTGCCACACCGACGCGCTGCTGCTGGCCGCCGGAGAGTTGGGCAGGGTAGCGAGTGGCCAGCGATTCGTCGAGGCCGACACGTTTGATGAGTTCCATCGCTTCGATGCGGGCTTGTGGCTTCGGCACGCCCTTCAGCAGAGGCACCGTTGCGACGTTGTCGATGACTTTACGGTGCGGGAGGAGACCGGACTGCTGCATTACATACCCGATGCTGCGCCGGAGTGTGACTGCGTTCGACTCCGCGATGTTCTCGCCATCGATGAGGATCTCGCCGGCGCTCGGGTCGATCATCCGATTGATCATTCGCAGGATCGTTGTTTTGCCGCACCCCGATGAACCCACGAACACTGTGAACTGTCGAGAGGGTATTACGAGGCTGAAATCGTCGACAGCGAGAGTGCCGTCGGGGAACTCTTTCGACACTCCACGGAATTCGATCACGCGCGCACTTCAGTCATTCAAACGGCACATTCCTCGTGGGCTGCACGAATCGACACTTGCCGGACTTATCTACCTAAACACTATTCGTGGCCACCGTCATTCCCGATGGCTCACGGTTGCAGTTTGTGACGACACGAGTAATATCGCGATTTCGATCAGGCGGGATCGCCGTAGATTCCGACTAGGTATGAGCGAGCAACAGACTTGGCTTCCGTGACAAATCTGTCGTCTCCCTTTCGACTGGCCGAAAATGCCCTGGCCAGAAGCGCATCAGTGAGGCTCAGTGCGACCTCGAGGTGGAATGCGACATGGTCGCCCGCCAGCTCGAAGCGCTCGCGGAGCGCATCTGCCATGAGGCCGGCGACGACAGTCTTTCCCGAAGTGCTCCCGGGGCCAGGCGCAATGTCGAGCACATCCCCAAATCGAAGCGACCTGAAGCCGGCTTCGCGACGGAATGCAGTGACGATGTCCTCGAGACACGCGTTGACCGCGTCGAGCCAGCTGTCGTGCCTGGTCTCGATAACCGTCAGCCGGATGCGCTCGGTGAACTGCGCGAGGAAGCGCGCGCTCAGCCCCTGGAGCACAACGATCCGATCCGGGAAATACCGGTAGACGGTGCCGATGGAGGCTCCTGCGCGCTCAGCCACCATCGCTGTGGTGAGCCGCTCGTAGCCGATCTCGTCGATGACCTCAGCAGCGGAGTCGAGTAATGCTGCCAACCGCGCGGTACTTCTCGCCTGCACTGGTTCGTTGCGCAGGAGAACGGTGTTGTCGATCGTCTCCTCTGCGAGGTTCTGCGCGGCCAATACCGATCCCTTCCAGGTTGGAGAAATCATAACCCGCCCCCCACCACGAGGGCGCCTACGAATTGCCGCCGGAATGTTGCCGGTAAAACCATGAGTAGCTCAGCATGAAAGACTTGCCCCATGGCCAGGATCCGCAATGCTGCTGCTGCCGCCGGCGCTGAACCGATCCTGCACTTCGCCGCCCGCTTCGAAGACTCCATTCACGAGTTTCGCGAGAAGCGCGCTCGTCGACGCGGATACGTGCCGACCGTGATCCCGTACACGAGTTATGGCGCGCCTGGCTGGATCAGAGTGCTCTGCAGGGTGCTCCTCACCAAACCCTCCAAAGACGGCAGGGCGCAGTACAAGAAGATCCGCGGCTGGCGCAGCTTCACGAGCGTTCCGATCAACGAGGTTGAGGTCACCGTGACCATCGGCGACACCGAATATGTGGTCGCTGCCGATCGAGGTGGTGTGGTCGACCACGTGCTGCAGGTGCACCTCGAGCCTGGTTGGCACAGCATGGTAATCCGAACTGAAGAGTCTGAGCCCGTCGCTGCTCCGATCTTCATCGTCGACCCTGCATCGAAGATCGGGATCATCTCAGACGTCGACGACACGGTGATGGTCACAGCGCTCCCCCGCCCACTGCTTGCAGCCTGGAACACCTTCGTGCTCGATGAGCACGCCCGGCGGCCGGTTCCCGGCATGGCCGTGCTCTATGAGCGGCTCGTAACAGCGCACGAGGGCGCTCCGATTTTCTACCTGTCAACCGGCGCCTGGAATGTCGCGCCGACGCTCACCCGGTTTCTCTCACGAAACCTCTACCCTGCAGGCCCACTTCTGCTGACCGACTGGGGACCCACCAGTGACCGCTGGTTCAGGAGCGGCAGGCAGCACAAACGAGAGAGCCTCGAGCGGCTCGCACAGGAGTTTCCCGACATGCACTGGTTGCTGTTCGGCGACGACGGCCAGCACGACGAGGAGGTCTACGGCAATTTCACGGTCGGTCGCGAACCGGTGATCGAAGCCGTCGCGATTCGGCAGCTCTCCGACAGTGAAGCCGTGCTGGCCGGGGGTCGCAGCAAGGCTGAGCAGCACAGCGGAAGCGGGGTGCGCTGGGTCTACGCACCCGACGGCGCTGGCCTCGCCGAGCAGCTGATGGACGAGACCAAGCCCTAGCCGAGTACAGCCAGATCCCACCGGCCATCAGCGCTTCGACGCCACAGGTTCGAAGTCGATCGCAATCGCGTCTGCGTGGGCGGAATCCAGCCCTGCCTCTGAGGCGAACTGCGGCCACGATGCGAGTGAGTCATTAATCTGGCTGATGATCGCTGCTGAGGAGCGCACGCCGAAACGCTCCGCGACCGTGACGAGGTCTGCGCGCGTGATGTCCGCAAAGCGTCCATTGACGCTCATCAGGTGCTGGCTGAGCCACCTGCTCTCGGGGTTGAAGGCATGGGTAATGTCGTACGCCGGCGATAGCGCCCAGTCTCCGGTCGGCGACATCAGGAAAGCGAAATTCTTGGTGTGGTCGTCGTGATTTGCCGCTGCGACATTGAACACCATTCGCCGAAACGCCTGGTCGAGGCCGGTCGGAGCGAGTTCGCTGACCCTGGTGAAGAACTGGGCGTAGTCGTTCACTCCGATCGCATTGAAGTCGAGCGCGTCGGTTGCGCAGAGACTCTGCAGGTGAAGCCGGATGCCGTCAGCGGTTCGATCAAAACGTCGCGTCATGAAGTGCGCTCGACCGTGTTCCTCCAGGATGCGGGTGGCCGACATCTCAATGCCGGCGGCGCGGGCCATGAGCGAGTACGCGTACTCGACCCTGCCGTAGTTGCGACCGGCACCGAGCTGGCTGTCGGTGCCAACGCCGTCGAATTTCACCAGCCACGGCTCGAATCCTGCCGACGGAGCCAGGTGGCCAGATCTGATTTCATCGGTGACCGGATCGATGTTCACTATGGCTTTTGCGCGAGCACCGCCCGCGCTCGTGCCGACATCGATGATGCGACGCAACGCGGCCTGTGATTCATCTTCTGTTGCGAGCGTTCCTTCGACTGCGCGCCGGGCGGACAGCACCAGGTCTCCCAGTTTCAGTGCGGTCGCCGGCGGCAGGTTCGGTTCGCGCGCCGGCACGAACTCCAGCGCTCCCATTCCCCGGGATCCGAGATACGCGAGGCGATCGAGCGCCGTGACGACATCGGGTGCAATTCCGTTCCTGGCCAGCCACGCGTCGACGATGGTGTTGCCGAATCGGTCGGGCAGGGCATCCGCGATCATCGGCGGCAGGCCCTGGTAGGTCTCCGCTGAGAGTCCGGGAAAAGTGTAGATGCGCCGTGACAGCGGCATCAGGGCGGGTGCCAGCTCGATGCCACGGGCGATCCAGGAAGGCTCGTACTCGAAGGCATACGCACCGCGCCGCCCCGAGGGTGCCACAGCTCCGACAGTGTTCCCCCACGCGCGCACTTCGACCGCGTCGACCGGCGTGAACTCGGTCACGATTTCGCCTTTCGCACCCGCTGGCGGGTGGCTGCCTGCCGTCGACTCTGTCGAAGCAGCTGCAGGGGGCTCGGGCCGTCTCCTCGCGGATCGTATTCGTCGAGCCAGTCACTGCGTTCGAGAACGCGGGTGACGGCGACGAGCGTCTTGAGAGTCGACCCCGTTCCCCGTTCCAGCGAACGCACAGAGGTCTGACTCACACTCGCCAGCGAGGCGAGCTCGGCCTGCGTGAGAGACGCCGCGATTCGCACTGCGCGCACCTGGGCTCCGAGGTGCGCCTCCCATTCATCCGAGGTTCGATCCGTCATAATCACTATTATTCCATTGTTTATGGCGATAAACTAGTCTAAACAGTGAATAAGCAATGATTATTTTGATTGTAGCTGACGATCTACCGCCAGGAGGAGGGGCCAGCCGAGCCGGCGCGATAGCTCTCGATCGGCACGGCGTCTGTGCGCCAGGCCGACAGGACAGGGCCGACGATGCGCCAGCATTCTTCGACGGCATCCGCTCGAACAGACAGAGTCGTGTCTCCCGAGAGAATCCCGTACAGGACTTCACCGTATGGGCCGAGCTCTCCCGGCGCGAAGTCGACGGCGAGTTCGACCCGGTCCATCGTGAAAGGGCTGCCCTCTCCGTTGATGTTCAGGTCGAGCTGGATCGAGTCGGGGTTGAGACTTATGGTCAGCTTCGCCGGCAGGCTCTCACCGGTGAAACCGTAGGGGCGGTGCGGCACGTCTTTCAGGGTGATGACGATCTCCTGCCGATGGTCAGACAGCGCCTTGCCCGACCTCAGATGGAAGGGAACCCCGGCCCATCGCCAGTTCTCGATTCCGACGGTGAGCTCGGCGAGGGTCTCGGTGTCGAGCTTCGGGTCTACCCCGTTTTCTTTGACATAGGCGGGAAGCCTGCGGCCGTCGATAGTTCCTGCGCCGTAGCGGGCCCGGTGCGAAGCAGCCACCGGGTCGCCCATCCAGGGGCGCGCTGCGCGCAACACCTGCGCCATCGAGCCCCGCAGATCATCTGCGTCAATGCTCGATGGAGGCTCCATAGCGACCAGGGACATCACGAGCAGCAGATGACTCTGAATCATGTCGACCAGCGCACCCGCCTTGTCGTAATACCCGGCCCGGCCCTCGAGGGCCAGGGTCTCATCGAACACGATATCGACCCGATCGATGTGCTCCGCTCTCCACACCTGTTCGAAGATGCGGTTGGCGAACCGGAGTCCGAGCAGGTTAAGCACGGTCGACTTGCCGAGAAAGTGGTCGATACGGTGAATCTGCTTCTCGGGAACCAGCCGGGTCAGCTGTCGATTGAGCGCCTGCGCACTCCTGAAATCCGTGCCGAACGGCTTCTCGAGCCCGAGCACAGTGCCCTTCGGCAACTCGACCTTTTCGAGCGCAGCGCAGGCTGCGATAGTCACCTGCGGAGGAAGCGCGAAGTACAGGGCCGGGACTCCCGTCGCGCTGTCGAGAATTCGCTGGAGGTCGTCGGCTTTGGTGACATCCGCCTGCAGGTAGCGCGACGCCTTCGCAACAGCCTTCGCCCTGGCGCTGGATGCGCCGCCGGCGGTGAACGAACCGGCGACGCGCTTACGCCACACTGCGTCGGTCATCGGATCGAAACCGACCCCCAGAAGCTCGATGTCGTAGCCGCGATCGCTATCGAGAAGCTGGCCGAGGCCCGGGAGCAACAGCCGCTTCGTGAGGTCCCCTCCTGCTCCGAAAATTACCAGGGAACCGAGGAATGCGACCATGCACTCAGGCTACCTCTGAGAGACTGTCGAGATGGCGCTGCGCATCGAAGACTACGCACTGATCGGCGACTGCCACACAGCCGCCCTCGTCGGCAATGACGGCAGCATCGACTGGCTCTGCCTGCCCAGGTTTGACTCGGCTTCGACCTTCGGTGCCTTGCTCGGCACCGAGGATCACGGTCGGTGGCTGCTTGCCCCGAAGGACGACATCCTGGAGACCAGCCGGGCCTACGTCGAAGACACGTTCATCCTCGTGACGAAGTGGGTCACCAGCACAGGCGAAGTCGAGGTGACCGACCTCATGCCGCACGGCGACCGGAGGGCGGATGTCGTGCGCCGGGTGCGAGGAATTCGCGGCAGCGTCACAATGACCCAGGAACTGCTGGTGCGCTTCGGCTACGCAGAGGCTCTCCCCTGGATGCGCCAGATGCCAGACCGACACGGCCCAGCGCTCATCGCCGTTGCGGGCCCCGACGCCATCATCATTCGCGGCCCCGAGCTCACCCCATCAGACAACTCGCACAGCAACGAGTTCATCGTGACCGCGGGCGAAACTGTCGACATCACCCTCACCTGGTACCCGGCGCATCGCCAACCCCCGCCACCGCTCAGGGTCTCGGCGAGGATCAGGCACACCTCCACCTGGTGGAGCTCCTGGGCCGCGCAGTGCACTCGCGCTCCGCTGTACCACGATCAGGTACACCGGTCGCTGCTGGCCCTGCGAGCGCTCACCCACGAAGACACCGGCGGAATCGTCGCGGCGGCAACCACGAGCCTGCCCGAGCAGTTCGGCGGTTCGCGCAACTGGGACTACCGCTATGTCTGGCTTCGGGATGCCTCGCTCACGCTCGACGTTCTGCTCTCACACGGGTTCGCAGAGGAGGCCGATTCCTGGCGCAACTGGCTGCTTCGAGCGGTTGCAGGCGACCCGGCAGACGTGCAGATCATGTACGGGCTCTCTGGCGAGCGCAGGCTCACCGAGTGGGAGCCGACAACGCTGCCCGGCTATCACGGTGCCGCACCTGTTCGGGTCGGCAACGACGCATGGCGCCAGTACCAGGGCGACATCTTCGGCGAGGTAATGATCGCGTTGCGAAGGGCGCGTGAGATCGGGATCAGGGAGAGCGAGTTCTCTTGGCCACTCCAGCGGGCGCTGATGGCCTACGTCGAAGACAACTGGTCGCGTCCAGACAATGGCATCTGGGAGATTCGCGGTGAGAAGCAGCACTTCACCCACTCGCGGGCGATGATCTGGGCGGCACTGGATTGCGCGATCGACGCCGTGCACAATTACGGGCTCGATGGCCCCGTCGAGCGCTGGGAGAAGCTGCGATTCGAGATCCGCGACGAGATCGAGGAAAGCGGGTTCGACAAGAACCTTAATTCCTATACGCAGTACTACGGCAGCAAGACGGTAGACGCGTCACTCCTGTTGCTCTCGCAGATCGGTTACATCGATTCGAATGACCCACGGATGCTCGGCACCGTCGAGGCGATCGAAAAGAACCTCATGCAAGACGGCCTGGTGATGCGATATCGCACCGAGACCGGAGTGGACGGGTTGCCCGCCGGCGAGCATCCATTTCTCGCCTGCTCGTTCTGGCTCGTCGGGCAGTATGCTCGCACCGGGCGGCTGGCCGAGGCGACGGAACTGATGGACCGTCTTGTCGGGTTCACCAATGACGTGGGACTCCTGAGCGAGGAATACGCCGTCAAGGCCGGGCGACAGGCGGGCAATTTTCCGCAGGCCTTCTCGCACCTTGCGCTCGTGAGGGCGGCGGACGAAGTCGCCGCCGCCACTCAGCGAGCGGGCCTCTCGATTTAGCGGGGGCTCACGATCTAGGCTGCGCTGGCGATCTCGGCCACTTCGTCGTCAGAGAGATCGAGCGCTGACGCGGCGACGTTGTCTTCGAGGTGACCGATGCTCGTCGTTCCCGGGATGGGAAGGATGACGGGCGAGCGCTTCAGCAGCCAGGCGAGGGCGAGCTGCGAGGCCGATGCACCGTGCTTCTTCGCGAGATCATCGAGCGTGCTGCCCGGCTTTGCCAGCTTGCCGGTCGCGAGCGGGAACCACGGGATGAATGCGATGCCGTTCGCCTCTGCGTAGTCGAGCAGCGGTTCAGCGTCGCGACGGGCGACGTTGAAAAGGTTCTGCACCGAGACGATTGTCGCGAGCTTCTGTGCGGCCTTCAGCTCATCTACCGAGACCTCCGAGAGACCGAGGTGACGGATCTTGCCCTCCTGCTGCATGGCGACGAGCTCACCGAGCTGGTCTTCAAGCGCGACCTTCGGGTCGATTCGATGTAACTGCAGAAGGTCGATTCGGTCGATCCCGAGGTGGCGGAGGTTGAGCTCGACCTGCTGGCGCAGGTATTCGGGGCGCCCGACCGGGATCCACTGGTTCGGGCCCTGGCGGGTAAATCCGACTTTCGTTGCGATGACCAGGTCAGCCGCGTATGGGTGGAGTGCTTCGCGAATGAGGTGGTCAGCGACGAACGGACCGTACGAATCCGCTGTGTCGATGAGGGTTATTCCGAGTTCGACAGTGCGGCGCAGCACGGCGACCGCGTTGGCGGGATCGGGCGACGGACCCCAGACTCCCTTACCGGGAAGTTGCATCGCTCCGTAGCCGAGGCGGTTGACCGTGAGATCCCCACCGAGGGTGAACGAGCCGGACTCTGAGGCGTTTACTGTCGTCATGATGAAGGGAACGAGCATGAGTGGCTTCTCATTCCCGAAAGCCGCCCACTCTCCACCCCCGGTAATGAGGCATGCGCTCAACCGCCAATGAGAGCCGAAGGAACCTGGCGTGAGCGCCCTCTCATCGTGCCCAGGGAGCAGTTGCGATCTAATGACCCCCATTCTGGGGGCAGTCACCTGTTGACCCCCCGTTCGTGGGCCTGATAGCGTCATCTCGTTGCCTCCGTTGTCCCCCTAAAGACGGACAGGTAACAACTGTTCGTGTACCCGACACGAACTGTTCCTAACCCGAATGGAACAACCGGTAATGCATGCTGCGATCCAGGCCGTACCCGTGGCCACCAACGCAATCACGCTCCCCCTGGTGCTGACGGTCGCTCTTGCGACCGTCGCCCTGGTGGGGATCGCGCTGTACGTGCGTCGCGCGCGCCTTGCCGGTAACCTCACCGGGGTGACTGCCCTCGCGAGTGGTGTCTCTGCTGCCGGAATCCTCGTGAGCGCGCTCATCGCCACGGTGATCGTCGGCGGAGCGACAGCCGCATCGGCCGACAGTCATCCGGCTCCGTCCAGTTCGGTCTCGAGCCCGGCCAACGTGCTCAGCGGATACCAGCTCCCGACCAAATAGCGTCGTGCTGCGTAGTCAGGCTGCGTCGTCGGGATAAGCCGTCGGGATAGGCCGGTGCCAGCAGCTACTCTGGTCGGATGCGACTGATCGCTTCGCTGCGCGCATCGTCACGCAGCCCGCTTCTTCAGGTCGCCAAGACATCGATCGCGGCCATCCTGTCGTGGCTGGCCTGCACCGTGCTGCTGCACCAGCCGCTGCCCATCTTTGCCGCAATTGCGGCCCTGCTCGTCGTGCAGCCGAGCGTGAACCAGTCTCTGTTCAAAGGGGTTGAGCGCAGCGCGGGTGTGATCGTGGGCGTTCTTCTCGCATACGGAATCGCAGCTCTTCTGGGCCACTCGAGCTGGGTGGTACTCGGCGTCATAGTGATCTCACTGCTGCTCGCCTGGCTGCTGCGGCTCTCTCCCGGGTCATCCAACCAGATTCCGATCAGCGCGATGCTGGTGCTCGCCATTGGCGTGCAGACGCCCGGCTACGCGGCAAATCGGGTCATCGAGACCGTGATCGGCGCCGTAATCGGGCTCGCGGTGAACGCGGCAATTGTGCCGCCGGTGCTCGCAGGTCCGGCTCACAACGCTGTGCTCGGGGTGGCGGATGCTCTTGCCGACACCCTGCGCACGCTCGCCAATGCGCTGCGCCAGCCCCAGGAGCACTCATCACTCGATGCCATGCTGGCGAAAGCCCGCACCCTGAGACCGCTCAGGGACGCGGCTCTCGCCGCGCTTGACCGAGCGGATGACTCCCTCGCACTCAATCCACGCGGGCGACGACACCGGGAGGTTCTCGCTCGGGACCGGGCGGCGTTTGCCGTGCTCACCGTGCTGGTCAACACGATCCCTGGGATGGTGCGTGGCACCCACGACAGGTATGACGCGAGCCTCGCGGATGACCCGGTCGTTGCGTCGATCGCCAAGGAGCTCGACCGCGCCGCGCACGACCTCCTGCTGCTGGTGCCGGCAACCATCGATCACCCGCGTGACCCTGACGCGCATCCGGTAACCGCAGAGCTGCCTGCACTCACGGCGCCGCTCGTTATTGCAAAGCCGAACCCGCAGAACTGGATCATCATCGGGGCACTCCTCGAAGACCTGAGGCGAATCCGCGACGAGATTGTCAGCGGTCTGGACTGATGCAACGACGGGATGGCTACGGTCCGTGGGAGCTGGTGACAGACCCGTCAGAGTTCGACCTGGTCACGACCACGGTCACGAACGAACTGGGCAGTTGTGTGGCGCAGCATCCGGTCAGGCGCAGCTCGAAACGTGCCACCATATTCCTTCACGGAGCCGCGGGGTCGTGGACGACCTGGACACCGATGCTGCTCACAGCCAGAGCGCTGGGAGTTCCCCTGGGGGATACCGTGCTTCTCGACCTTCCCGGCTGGGGGGCGGCGGTCATGACAGAGGCCAGCGCCGACCAGACGATTGTTGCGATCTCGTCGTTGATCAAAGACACTGCAGACGAACTCGGATACACGGAATGGGATCTCGTCGGGCACTCCCTCGGCGGTTTCGTCGCGCTCCATCTGGCATCGATATGGCCGCAGTGCGTGCTCTCGGTCGGCATGGTCTCCGGTACCACCTTCTCGGTGATCGACAGCGTCGCGCATCCCGTGAAGAACTTCGCAAAGCTGCCAGGCTTCACCATGCTCTGGCGCGTCATGCAGTTTCTGAAACTTCTGGGGCCGGCCGGCACCGCGTTGGTGCGAGGCATGGGCAGAATCGGGCTGCTGCGAGCGGTGACCTTTCCGCTGTTCAGGCATTGGACTGCGGTGCCTCGCTCGCAGGGCCTTGCATTGGCCCCCGAGCTGCGGCCACGGGCGTTCGCGGCCGCAGCACAAGCGACACTCGGCTACGACGCCGACGCGCGATGGTCGACGATCGAATGCCCGGTGCGCGCGACCAAGGGCGATCGCGATGTCTTCGTCGCTGCGGCCGATCATGCTCACCTCGGGCATCTTCTGCCAGAGAGCACGCGTACAGTCATTCCCGACTGTGGGCACTTCGGTAACGTAGAACGGCCCGGAGAGGTGCTGATCGCTCTGGGGTATGGCGCCCGGCTCTAGTCCGTGCCCACCTCGAGCCAGGTGAGGCTCGCAAACTCCCCGGCTGTAATGCCGAAGTCCTCAGTCGAAGCAGCAACTAACGCCCGGATCTCGAGCGAATCCATGCCCTCCCGTGCGACGATATCCACTCCCTCGGGCGAGACCCTGGTCTTCGAGAACCGGATGACCACGAACGACTGGTCGGGCGCGACACCGACCACCGCCCACCTGCTCACGAACGGTACGAGAAGGCCGCGACCCCGCCAGGTGAAACCGGATCCGCTGAGGCGATCCACCCCGACTATGGTCTTCAGTTTGCCGTCCCTGGCGCGATACGAGACGGTGTCGCGCAGCACGAGTGGCCCGCTGCGCACGAGCTCATATCCAAAGGTCGGGGAAAGCCTTTCTCCCGTCAGCCAGATCGGAAAATTCGTTGCACCGATAGCCCAGGTGCCTGGCAGCAGTTCGGTGAGGAACCCCTCGTCGAAAGTCATTCTTCCAACATACGTGCGCCCCAGCCCATCGAGCGGGAGGCGTACCGTTGAAGCATGCACGCGATCACCGTTCCGCAACCTGGCGGGCCAGACGCTCTCATCGATACTCTCCTGGACGACCCGGTACCGTCACACGGAGAGGTGCTCATCGCGGTCGCGGCGGCAGGCCTCAACCGCGCCGACGTGAACCAGCGCGAGGGGCATTACCCGCCCCCGAAGGGAGCCCCGTACTGGCCGGGGCTCGAAGTGTCTGGCACCATCGCGGCTGTCGGTGCTGGGGTCACCCGGTGGTCAGTCGGCGACCGGGTCTGCGCACTTCTCCCCGGAGGCGGATATGCGCAACTCGCCGTGGCTGACGCTGAACACGTGCTTCCCGTGCCCGACACCATCGACCTGGTTGACGCGGGTGGGCTGCCAGAGGCGGTCGCAACGGTGTGGTCGAACCTGGTCATGATTGCCGGGCTCACCTCAGGTGAGACCATGCTCGTTCACGGCGGGTCCAGCGGCATCGGAACCATCGCAATCCAGCTCGCGCGGGCAATGGGCTGTCGCGTGGCGACCACGGCTGGGAGCGCCGAAAAGCTTGCGGCCTGCGAAGCGCTCGGAGCTGACATCCTGATCGACTACAAGAACGAGGATTTTGTCGAACGGATCGAAGCAGAAACCGACGGCCATGGAGCCGACGTGATCTTCGACGCCATCGGGGGCGTATACCTCGACCGCAACCTGCGTGCGCTCGCGCCGCGCGGCAGGATCGTGCTGATCGGTAACCAGAGCGGCGAAACCGGCCAGGTGTCGGTCGGCCTGCTGATGCGCAAATGGGCGAGCATCCACGGTTCGATGCTTCGTGCCCGACCCGTCGCCGAAAAGACGGAGATAATGCAGAGCGTTCGTGAGAACGCGTGGCCACTGGTCGAAAACGGCCAGATCGTGCCGGTGATCGACAGCACATTTGCGCTGGCTGATGCCCGGCTCGCCCATGAACGCATGGAGTCGTCTGAGCACATCGGCAAGATCCTGCTGTTGCCTGCCGCCTTCTAGAATTGCCGGATGCTCACCCGGTTGCGTGCACTCCTGCTGTCGACGCACCCGGGGCCGTCGGTCGCCGTAACCCTTGTCGCGGTCGGGCTCGCTCTCGGACTTCATCTCGAGGGGTGGAGGGTCGTGCTCATCGGTTTCGCCTTTGTCTTCAATCAGTTCTCTGTCGGCCTGTCGAACGACTGGATCGATGCAGACCGCGACCGGGATGTCGGCAGGACGGACAAACCCGTTGCGCTGGGCCTGGTCAGCGCCGAGCTCGTACGGAACGCAGCGTTCGTTTGCTTCGCGACCGCGCTGCTGCTCACCGTGCCGCTCGGCTGGCCGGCTATTCTCGCCCACTTCGTCTTCATCGCATCGGCCTGGACCTATAACGCGGCGCTCAAAAACACCTGGTTCTCGGTCGTGCCATACATCGTCAGCTTCGGACTGCTGCCGATGATCGTCACCCTCGCGTTGCCGCCGCCAGCAATGGCAGCACCGTGGACGCTTGGGCTCGGTGCGCTGCTCGGAATCGCGGCCCATTTCGCCAACGTGCTGCCCGACCTCGACGACGATGCCAGCACCGGAATCGCCGGCCTCCCCCACCGAATCGGGCGCCGGGCATCCGGTGTCGTGATCTGGGCCGTTCTCGCCGTGGCCGGGCTTCTCGCATTCTTCGGCCAGCCGGGAGAGAAGACCGTCATCCAGTGGGTCGGCGTGCTGCTCACGCTCGTATTGGCCGCGGCGATCGCCGTTGCGCTGAGGCGGCCACCGACCAGACTGCTCTTCCAACTGATCATCGCGGCGGCGCTGGTGAATGTCGTCGTGCTCGCCTTCGCGGGCCAGCGCCTGCTCGCCTGAGCGCGAGGTGCTGTTCGTCGACAGGATTTTCGCGGACCGGTCAGCGCGTCGAGATCGTCATAGCTGTGGTGACGATGCCGCTTCTTTAGCCGCCGCTGATGGCTGCTTCGCATTCTGGATGCCGATGAACGACACGATACCGCCAGCGAAGAGCAGAATCGCGGTGACCAGCATGCCGCGCTTGAACCCGCCGACGTCGAGCTGCGCCCCCACGATCAGGCCGAGCAGTGCGATGGCGATCAAGCCGGCGACCCGCGACACCGCGTTGTTGATCGCTGAGCCGATGCCGGCCTGGCGCTCCGAGATCGCACCGAGAATTGCGCTCGTCAGCGGTGCAACGGTGATCGTCATCCCGAGCCCGAAGAGAAGCACCCCTGGCAGGATCTCCGTCCAATAGAAGGGATGCGCCGTGGTGAAGAAGACGTAGTAGAGAAAGCCTGCACCGGCAAGGAGTGGCCCGACAGTCATGAACAGGCGCGGGCCGAAGCGACCCGCCAGCCCCCCGATGGTCGACGACAGCAGCAGACTGACGACAGTGACCGGGAGGGTCGCCAGCCCGGCAAAGGTCGCCCTGTACCCGCCGACCTGCTGCAGGTAGACCGCGAGCAGAAATCCGCCGTTCGAGATCGCGCCGTACACAAACGTTGTCGCAACGTTGCCGACAGAGAAGTTGCGCACCCTAAACAGTGACAGGGGCACCATCGGCTGCTTTGCAACCCGCTCACGCCAGATGAAGGCTGCGAGCGAGAGAATGCCGACCGTGAGCGTGCCCCAGATGACCGGGTTCCCCCACCCGAAATGACCCTGCTCGATGAGCGCGAAGACCGGCAGGCCGAGGCCGAGCACTCCCAGGATCGCCCCGGGGAAGTCGATCTTCATATTCTTCTCGCGCTCATCGACCTGCTTGAGGCGGAACAGCAGGTAGAGCGTGATCAGGATCGGGATCGCGTTGATCGCGAAGACCAGACGCCACGACAGCAGGTCGACGAACAGGCCCCCGATGAGCGGCCCGGTGATGAAGGCGATGCTCGTCCACCCCGTCCATTGCCCGATCGCCTTCGCCTGTGCAGGGCCCGAGAAATTGGAGAGGATGATCGCGAGCGAGCTGGGCACCAGCAGCGCGCCGCCGATTCCCTGGACGGCGCGCGAGACGATCAGGATCTCCGCGTTCGGCGCGATGGTGCAGAGCAGCGATGCGATACCGAACGCGATGAGTCCGGTGCGCAGGATCACGATTCGGCCGAACACGTCGCTGAGCGACCCTGCCACCAAAATCAGTGAACCAAGCGTGAGTGTGTATGCGTCGACGACCCACTGCTGGGTTGTGAGGCCCCCGCCGAGTTCACGCATGATCGCCGGCAGCGCCACGGTAACCACCGACCCGTCGAGAAAGGCGACGAACGAGGCGAGAACGGCGATGGCGAGCACGAGCGTCTGGTGTCTCTGCATTGCGCTCATTCTTCTACCTGTTCGGCAAGCACCCGCCCTATTTCAGAAAACAGCTGCGGTGAGGTGAGTGGCCGGAAGTGGCCGACCATCGAGAGCTCGATGTTCGTCGCGCCATCGAGCCGACTGCCACCGGGAATGAGCGGGTCAAGACGCGAGAAGATCGAGACGATGCGGGCGTTGGCCTCGAGCTCCTGCGCGAGCTGCAGCAATAACTCGTTGCGAGGATGGAAAGCACGCAGCGCCTGGTTCGGGGCGAAGCGCGCCAGCGATGACCCGCCGAATGGGCTGCAGACCGCGATAAGTTTCGAGATGCGGTGGCTCGCGTCATCCGCCACCATCATCCGTTTGCCGATGATGCCTCCCTTGCTGTGGGCGACCAGGATGACGCCCGTGAGGTCACGGCGATCGATGTACGCCTGCGCGCGCGCAGCAGACGCAACGATCTGCCCGCGGTTGTAGCCAAGCTCGAGCACGGTGTGGATCGGATGCCCGAGTTCATAGAGCCGATCGGCGATCGGCCGCAGAAACTGCCAGGTCTCGTAGACCCCCGGCAACAGCAGCACCGGTGCTTTCGTGCCGGCCGGGTAGCGCTCGCGCGGATCCGGCCCGAAATAGTGCGTCGCCTGCTTGCCGATCTGGTACATGCGGTCGTAGACGACACCGACGACGTCGCGCGCGACGTTCATTCCTGTGACCATACACGCGGCATTCTTTAGACCATACCAACGGAGCTGACGCGCACTACCGCCACCCCTTCAGCATTCGATTCAGCAAGGTCGACGGTGGCCGAGATGCCCCAGTCGTGATCGCCCGCCGGGTCATCGAAGATCTGCCTGACCGTCCAGGAGGTTGGCGATTGCTCGATGATGATCATCGCTGCACTGCGGGCATCCGGTCCGGTTCCGAGAGCATTGTGCGCCTCGAAGTATTCGTCCATCGCATCGGCCCAGGCATCGGCATCGAAGCCGGCAGCGGCATCCAGCTCGCCCAGCTCTTCGTAATTCTCAAGTGAGGCCAGCTGCACCCTGCGAAACAGCTCGTTGCGAACGAGGGTTCTGAATGCCCTGGTATTCGTGGTGACACCGTGCGGAGCCGGGGGCAGGATGGGCGCCTCGATGCCGAGTTCCGCCGAGGGGTTGACCAGATCTTCCCATTCGTCGAGCAGGCTCGAATCAACCTGCCGCACCAGTTCGCCGAGCCACTCGATCAGGTCGAGCAGCTCCTCCGTCTTGGTGTCGTCTGGAATGGTCTGCCTGGCTGCCCGATAGGCGTCAGACAGGTAGCGCAACACAAGCCCCTCTGAGCGGTTCAGTTTGTAGAAGCCGATGTAGTCGTTGAAGGTCATCGCCCGCTCGTACATATCCCTCACGACGGATTTCGGGCTCAGCTCGAAGTCTCCGACCCAGGGCTGGGATGCTCGATAGGTGGCGAATGCCGCGTCGAGAAGCTCTTCGAGCGGCTTCGGCCAGCTGATCTCCTCAAGCAGTTCCATGCGCTGCTCGTATTCGATTCCCTCACTCTTCATCGCCGCGACAGCCTCCCCCCGCGCCATGAACTGCTGGGCAGACAGGATCGGCCGCGGGTCGTCGAGGGTCGCCTCGAGCACCGAGATCATGTCGAGAGCGTATGTGGGGCTTGCCTCGGCCTCTGGTGCGGGCTGCATCAGGTCGAACACAGCGAGCGCGAACGGTGAGAGCGGCTGGTTGAGCGCGAAGTTCGCCTGCAGGTCGACGGTGAGAGTGATGGCGCCATCCTCGGACTGCTGCACGATCTCGGCGGTTCGAAGGGTGCGGTAGATCGACAGCGCCTGGCGGGCGAGCTCACGTTGGCGCGGTCTCGGCTCGTGGTTGTTCTCGATCAGTTCGCGCAACTCGTCGAACGGTTTTCCGCCGCGACCGATCACGTTGAGCACCATCGCGTGGCTCACCCGCATGCTCGAGGTGAGGGTCTCAGGCTGCGCTGCGACGAGTCTCGCGAAGCTCGGCTCTCCCCACGAGACGAAGCCGTCTGGCGCGCGCTTGCGCACGATCTTCTTGATTTTCTTCGGGTCGTCGCCCGCCTTTGCCAGAAGGCGCGCATTCTCGGTCTCGTGGTCGGGAGCCTGCACGACGACGGTGCCAGCTGTGTCGAACCCTGCCCGGCCTGCCCGCCCCGCGATCTGGTGGAATTCGCGAGCATTGAGCTGGCGCATCCTCGTCCCGTCGAATTTGGTGAGAGCCGTGAGCAGCACGGTACGGATAGGAACATTGATGCCGACGCCGAGGGTGTCTGTGCCGCAGATCACCTTCAGGAGCCCGCGCTGGGCGAGTTGCTCGACGAGCCTGCGGTACTTAGGCAGCATTCCGGCGTGATGCACGCCGATCCCGGATCGGATGAGACGGCTGAGGGTGCGCCCGAAGTTGGTTGTGAAGCGAAAGTCACCAATCGCATCCGCTATCTCGTCGCGTTGCTCACGACTCGCAATCTTGATGCTGGTGAGCGCCTGGGCACGTTCAAGTGCCGCCAGTTGCGAGAAGTGCACGATGTAGATCGGAGCCTGACCGGTCTCGAGCAGGTCTTCCACGGTCTCGTGCACGGGAGTGACCGCGTAGGAATAGTGCAGCGGAACAGGCCGGTCGACGCCTGTCACCACTGCCGTCTCGCGGGTATTGCGCTCGGAGAGGTCTTTCGCCAGCCACTCGACATCGCCGAGGGTCGCTGACATCAGGATGAACTGCACCTTCGGCAGGGTGAGGAGCGGCACCTGCCAGGCCCAGCCGCGATCGGGGTCTGAGTAGAAATGGAACTCGTCCATCACCACCTGGTCGAGCTCAGCATCCGCCCCCTGCCGCAGCGCCAGGTTCGCGAGGATCTCAGCCGTGCAGCAGATGATCGGTGCGTCGGCGTTGACACTCGAATCACCGGTGACCATTCCGACGTTCTCCGCGCCGAAGATCTCGACCAGCGAGAAAAACTTCTCAGACACCAGCGCCTTGATCGGGGCGGTGTAGAAGCTGCGCTGGCCCTGGGCGAGCGCGACGAAGTGCGCCGCGGTCGCGACCAGCGACTTACCGGTGCCGGTCGGCGTGCTGAGGATGAGGTTCGCACCCGACACGATCTCGATGACCGCTTCATCCTGGGCCGGGTAGAGGCTCAGGCCCCTTCCCACCGTCCACTCCACGAATTGTTCGTATGCCACATCCGGGTCGTACGTCGATGGGATACGCCCCGCGAGTGAATCGACGAGGGAAGTGGCCATGGATCAACCGTGCCATACCGAGGGCCGTTTAGAATCGTGTGTGCCCTCTATCGACCCAGCAGACCTCGACGCGACCCTGAGGGTACTCGCATCGATGGGCGAGATCGACGAGGACGACCCCGACTTCGTGAGGGTTCGCCAGGCTACAGCCGCCATGTTCAAGTCGGTGAAAAAAACCAGGCGGCTCGAGAAGCGGGCCGAGATCGCAGACGCGGATCGCGCCGTCGTTGCGAGTACTGCGACCGGCGCCGCTGACCGCATCGACGACGAGACCCGCGGCATCCCGCTGGCGATCACGGCTTCAGCACAGACCGCCGGAACACTCATCAAGTCGCGGCCCTGCTACATCTGCAAGCAGCATTACACGCAGGTCGACGCGTTCTACCACCAGCTCTGCCCCGATTGCGCAGCGCTCAACCACTCGAAACGCGACGCCAGAACCGACCTCACCGGCAAGACGGCGCTGCTCACCGGTGGTCGCGCCAAAATCGGCATGTACATCGCCCTGAGGCTGCTACGGGATGGCGCACACACGACGATCACGACCAGGTTTCCCCGCGATGCCGTTCGTCGTTTCTCGTCGTTGCCCGACTCGGCGGACTGGCTTCATCGCCTCAGAGTGGTGGGCATCGACCTCAGGGACCCCGCACAGGTCGTTGGCCTCACGGATGCCATGATCGCAGCAGGGCCCCTCGACATCCTGATCAACAACGCGGCCCAGACTGTGCGCCGCTCCCCCGGCTCGTATGCGCCGCTGGCCGAAGCCGAGTCAGCACCGCTGCCCGACGGCCCGCTGCCCGAACTGCTCACCTTCGGCCACACCAACGATGCGCACCCGCAGGCGCTCGAGGCCTCGATCGGCGCTCACCCCATCCTCGCCAGGGCGGCCGAGCTCACAGAACTCGCGATGACGGCAGGGTCGAGTTCCCTCGACCGTCTCGCTGCCGGAACCGCCATCGATGCCGGCGGGCTCGTTCCAGACCACCACGACTCGAACAGCTGGACACAGTTCGTGCACGAGGTCGACCCCCTCGAGATGCTCGAGGTGCAGCTGGCGAACGTGACGGCCCCATTCCTGCTTGTCTCGAGGCTGCGGCCGGCCCTGGCTGCGTCAACCGCCCGACGGAAATACGTCGTGAATGTCTCGGCGATGGAGGGGCAGTTCGGTCGCGGATACAAGGGCCCAGGGCATCCGCACACCAACATGGCGAAGGCCGCGCTCAACATGCTCACTCGCACGAGCGCAAAGGAGATGCTCGCGACCGACGGAATTCTCATGACCAGTGTCGACACCGGCTGGATCACTGATGAGCGGCCGCACCCGACCAAGATCCGGCTCGCGGAGGAAGGTTTTCATGCCCCCCTCGACCTCGTCGATGGAGCAGCCAGGGTCTACGACCCGATCGTGCGCGGCGAGGCGGGCGAGGACATCTCTGGTGTCTTCCTCAAGGACTACACGACAGCCGCCTGGTAGCTGAAAGAGGAGAAACAGAGGACGGAGCAGAAGCTGATCGGATCGGGATTCGGCGCGACGAGCACAGCGGCCGAGGTGGCCGCGTCGATCGACCTGTTCGGAAAGCACGTCATCGTGACAGGTGGCTATTCGGGGATCGGGCTCGAAGTGACCCGCGCACTGGTGAGTGCAGGCGCCGGAATGCTTGTGCCCGCACGGCGCCCGGAGGTCGCTCGCGACGTGTTCGACGAAGCCGGGCTGCACAGCGTGACCGTCGACGCGCTGGATCTCGCCGATCTCACCTCCGTACGGGAGTTCGCGTGACGGGGAGAGTCAGCCCAGTTTGAACATTTCGAACTCGCAGGCCTCCACCGCCCCGAATCGAGCGCCCGGGTAACATGGAGAGCAGATGCCCTGCGATCAGGAAGGATCATTTCGTGACGCGCCGCAACCTGCTCGAATACGACGGTGTTGATCACGACGATGAAACTATCGATGAGCGGATTACCGCTGCTGCGCTCGAGTTACTGCGCAGTAAGGGACCGGTCGCCGTCAGCATCGAGGCTGTGGCCGGAACGTCAGGTGTCGCCAAAACCACCATCTACCGGCGATATCGAAACCGACAGGCGCTGCTGCTGGCCGTGATCGATATTGCCGCCATCCGCATCCAGGTTCCGACCGAGCTCAGCGCATCTGAGACGTTCAGATGGTTTTTGCTGCACGCCCGAGAGACGATCGAGAATATCGTCGGCAGGGGGGCTGTTGCGGCGATCATGCTGAACGAAGATCCGGAGTTCGCAAAGCTACTGCACGAGCGAATCCGGGCGAACACAAAACCACTGCGCGATAACCTGCGCCTTCGGTCCCAGGCTGGTGAACTGCGCGCAGACCTCGACATCGAGCTCGTCATGAGTCTGCTTCTCGGCACATTCATCGCCGAGTCCATCCGTGGAAGCTCATCGGCGGATGGGTGGGCCGACAGCGTTCTCGAATTCCTGTGGCCATCGCTGGCCCCATGACACCGCGCGCCGCGGTGATCTATAACCCGATCAGGGTCGACTTCGAACGTCTCAGGCGCACGGTCGCAAAGTGGGAGACGAAATCGGGGTGGGCCGAGTCGATCTGGCTTGCGACCACACTCGAGACCGAAACGGCCTCGCTGGTCGGTGACGCTGTCGGCGCGAATGTCGACCTCGTTATAGCAGCGGGCGGCGACGGCACGGTGAGCGAGGTTGCTTCGGCGCTGCGGCAGTCCGGTGTGCCGCTTGGCATCCTTCCCTGTGGCACCGCGAACCTGCTCGCCCGCAACCTGCACCTCCCGCTGAACAACCTCGGGGCAGCCGCGCGAATCGCTTTCACCGGCGGCAACCGGCCGATCGACGTCGGTGTGCTGTCGTATCGCCTCCAGGGTGGCGACACCGCTGTGCGCCCCTACTTCGTCATGGCCGGATTCGGCATTGACGCAGACATGGTGGCCGGCACAGACGTGCTGGCCAAGAAACGGTTCGGCTGGTTTGCCTATGTGTCGCCGATCGTGAGGTCTGCATTTCGCACCAGCCGCGCATCCGTCACCTGGTCGCTCGATGGTGGCGCTGCGACCTCTGCTCGCCTGCACACTCTCATCGTCGGAAATTGCAGCACTGTCACAGCTGGCCTCAGGCTGCTGCCCGGCGCTGTCGTCGATGACGGCCTGCTCGATGTGCTTGCCCTCCGCTCACTGGTCGGTCGTGACCGACGTCGATTCGTGAACTGGATGGCGCCGTACCAGGGTCCGAAGCCGTCGACCGTGCCCCCTACGGAATCCGACGGCGGAGATACCTTTCGCTATCGCACCGGAACGAGAGTCACCATGACCCTCCACGATCCAACGCTCTTCCAGGCTGACGGCGACCTCGTGGGAACGGTCGAGTGGGCCGAGTTCTCACTCGACCCACTCGCGGTCATCGTCAGGGTCGGCTAGGCCTTCGCGGGAGCTTCAGAGCGCGCTGCCGCAGCTCTCTCGTCACCGTAGGTCGTGCCGTTGAAGATGATTTTGCCCGGGTTGAACATGCCCTTAGGATCTGTGCTCTCAAACAGATCGTTCATGATCCCGACACCACCAGCCGAGATGTCCTGTTCCAGCCACGGAGAGTGCTCGCGCCCCACACCATGGTGGTGCGAGAGCGATCCGCCGTTGTCCTGGAACGACTGCTGGATCGCATTCTTCACCTTGTCGTATTCCCCGAGCGGATCATCCCCGAAGGCGAACGCGAAAGTGAAGTAGAGGCACGCACCGGAGTGGTACGAGTGCGAGAGGTGGCTCATGATCCAGCCGGTGCGGCCGAGCTTGTCGAACTCGGCCTGCGCAGCGGCGTACGCACCGTCATGAAGCGCAGCGAGTTTCGACCACGGCGCAGCGCTTTCGGAGACGTCGCCCGCTGCACCACGGTCGAGCAGGAAGTCGCGCAGGTATGGGGTGTCGAATTTCTTCTGGTCATAGAGCACACCGGGGCCCTTGCCAACGCCCATACCATTGTGCTTCTTGACGATCGCGTCGACCAGCTTCTTCTGGCGCTTGGCGTGTGCCTCCCCGCCTTCGTAGCCGATGAACGAGAGGCAGATCTCGTCAAGGTTCCAGCCCTTCGACTTGAAGATGGCCGGGAGCACGGTGCCGGACACGAACTTGGTGATTCCCTTGGACGCCTTGCTCGTTGCAAGCGAGAAGCCTGTCTCCCGGGCATCCGACACTCGGGTGATCGACGGCGTTGCGTCGCTCTCCGAGATCTCCTGCATTGCCCTGAGGCCGACGGCCCAGGACGGGAAGAAGTACGCGTAGACATCACGTTTGACGGGGATGCGGTGAATCTGCACTGTCGCCTCGGTGATGACGCCGAGGCGACCCTCGCTGCCGAGGATCATCTCGCGAACACTCGGGCCCGTCGATGTGCTCGGGATGGCGCGAATGACCAGGGTGCCACCCGGGCGAACTACTCGGAGCCCGCGCGTGATGTCTGCGATGTCGCCGTACTTATCAGACTGCATGCCTGACGATCTGGTCGCGATCCAGCCGCCGAGGGTCGAGTATGTGAAGCTGTCGGGAAAGTGGCCGAGCGTCCAGCCGAGCTTCTCGAGCTGCTCTTCCATGTATGGGCCGAGAACTCCGGCCTGAATCCGCGCGAGACCGGACTCCGCATCGATCTCGATCACCTGGTCGAGCCGCCCGAGATCGAGAGAGACGACGGTGCGCTTCTCCGTGGCGATGGGCTCGAGGCTCCCCGCGATGTTGCTGCCCCCGCCGAAGGGGATGATGACGGCATTGGCTGCAGCGGCTGCGTCGACGATGCCCTGCACCTCGGCCTCGTCTGCCGGGTACACCACGACATCCGGTGCACGGTCGATCTTTCCCGAGCGCACGCGCACCAGGTCGCGCAGGCTCTTTCCGAAGGTGTGAACTACACGCTCCATATCGTCGCTGGTCACGTTGTCTTCGCCGACAACGGCCGCCAGCGCAGAGAAAAATGTGGCGGTGATGACCGGCTTCGGCACCTTCAGTTCGGCAAAGGGTGCCGGCTCTGCTGGCGCGGCTTTCCACAGGTCGATCGCCACAGCCTTCTCGACAAACGGTGCGAACTCCGGCTTGTCTTCATGATGGAACCCGACGCCTTCGACGCCCCAGCCCCACCACTTCATGTGTTTTACGTCGCTCTTGCCAGTCATCTGGTTCCCTCTTCCGCGTGAACGGGCTCGCCGGTCGGCTGCACCGAATCGTGTAGTAAACGAATCTGCCCAGCGATTCGCGCGTTGAATTCTTCTGCTGTCTCTCCATCAGCCTGCTGCATCGGAGCACCGAATGCCACACAGACTGGCTTGCGACCCCGCACCGGCCAGTTCACTCCGCGTGGCATTGCCGTGCTCGCTCCGATGAGGGCGATCGGAAGGATGGGCACGCCTGCCGAGATCGAGAGTGCGGCAGCGCCCGGCTTAAAACGGCCCATCTCGCCGGTCTTCGACCTGCTGCCCTCAGGGAAGATCAGCAGTGGCACTCCACGGTCGAGGAGCGCCTTTGACTGCCCGGCTCGTTTGCGTGAACTTCCTCGTTCGATGGCAAAAGCGTTGAAGAACAGCGTCGTCAGCCATTTGCGCCATTGCACGTCGAAGAAGTAATCGGCGGCCGCCCCCGCTGCGAGATAGCGCGAGATGCGGGTGGGCGTTGCGCCGATGACGAGGGGGGCATCCAGGTGACTGGAGTGATTGGCCACCGCAATGTATGGCGCCTCGAGCTCTGCGATTCGGTCAAGACCGACGACGGTGACCCGTGCAAGCCGCCACACCAATGGTCTGAGCAACCCTCGCTGCGCGACAAAGCGAATGCTCGCCATCGCCGGTGATGTGAATCGGTCTGCCATTTTCAGTGCCCCTGCCCGGTAGTGCCCGCAGGGGTGTTCGGATCAGATGGTGCTGACGCTTGGAGCACGTCGTCATTTCGTGACGACGAAATAATTCGTGAGATGGTGCGTACGACGCGCCGAGGTGCATAGCCGACCAACCAGGCGATGGCACGGTACCGAACACTGGGTATGGAGATCACCTTGCCACGCCCTGCGTCCCGCAACGCTGAACGCACCAGCCGCCCAGCGTCGATCCAGAGGAACGACGGAATGGATCCGGTGCGGATCCCCGCGCGGGTGTGGAATTCTGTGCGCACCCAGCCGGGCATCAGCGACGTGACCGTCACGCCGGAACCCCGTAACTCGAGTGAGAGCCCCTGGCTGTACGACCCGACCCAGGCCTTGATCGCGGAGTACGAGCCCATCGTCAGTAAACCAGCGATGCTCGCGACATTGAGGATGTTCCCGGTGCCCTGTGCCCGCATCGACCTGCCTGCGGCTCCACCGAGCACCAGCACTGCGCGCATCATCACATCCATCGCATACTCGTGCTTCGAGGTGTCGTCAGACAGCAGGCTCGAGTGCACTCCGAACCCGGCGTTGTTGACGAGGAAAGCAATCGGACGAAGTGGGTCAGCGATGCGCTCGACCACGGTCTGCAGCTCACCGCGATCGGCCAGGTCGGCCACCAGCACCTCGACATCTATGCCTGAAGAAGCATGCAACTCCGCTGCAGTCGACTCAAGGCGTGCCCTGTCGCGCGCGACAAGCACGAGATCGAAACCACGGGCTGCGAGGGATCGGGCGAATTCGGCGCCGATGCCTGATGTGCCGCCCGTGACGAGAGCCGTTGCCATGTGCCCCACATTACGCTACGGCCCCCGTAGCGTAAGTTCTGTAGACTCATTCGAGAGCTCGACTGGTCCGACGGAGGTAAAAGCGGATGCCGGAAAATGACGAGGCGTCCATGGACAACATGAGCGCCCCAGCCCCCGATTTTGATGTACGCGCTTTCGCACGTACGGCCGCGGGAAACCACCGGGATGACCTGGATCTCGCAGCATACGTCGACACCCCGCTCTCGCCCGACACGCTCCGCTCCCTTGCCTACCTGCGAGACATTGAGCGCGCGACGATGAGCCACCTTCGTGGCGTGCTGGTCACCGCCACTCACAAAGACGCCAGGGTAACCGCCTTCCTGACCACCTGGGCCTTCGAGAAGTTCTGGATCGCTGATGCGCTCGACGCCATAATCGAGGCACACAGCGAATCAGAGCCACAGCCTCAGACTGTTATCCGCACCGCGGGTGAGCACACGATCCGCGAATCCATCGTCGGCAACATCATCGGAGTGCCGATGACTGCTGTGCATATGACCGTCGGCACAGTCGACGAGTGGGTTACCCAGACCGCATATGCGCGCATCGCAGCGCTCGAGCCGCATCACGAACTGGGCCGCACCATCGAGAGCCTGCTCGCAGTCAAGGAACGCCAGCTGCTGTTCTTCGAGGCACAGTCCCGCTATCGGCTGCTGCACTCGCCGCGGTCCCGCTCGCTTACCCGGCGCCGACTCGCGAAAACCCCGTGGCCCATCGGCGCCAAAGCACAGCCGAAAGACGACACGGCCTTCTTCTACCGCTACCTGTTCGCCACATCGCCAGAGACGATCGCCACCCTGGATTCCCGCATCGACACGCTTCCCGGCCAGTCCGGGCTCGGCCTGATCCGAAAGGCTGCGAAGCCATGACTGCAGCACGCTCCCTGACCAACGAGCACGTATTCCTGACCGGGGCCACCGGTTTTGTGGGCCAGGCGGTGCTCGAGCGACTCCTCTCCACCTTCCCCGACACCCGCATCACCATCCTTGTTCGTGGCAAAGGCAGCCAGACCGGCGAGGGCAGGCTGCAGAACCTGATGCGCAAGCCGGTTTTCAAGGCGTGGATCGACTCGGTCGGTGAGGATGCCGCCCGCGAGCAGATCGCGAAGCGCGTCAGCGTCGTCGAGGCAGACCTCGGTAACCCGGGCGCCCTGCCGAACGATATCGATGTCGTCATCCACGGCGCATCCACGGTCTCGTTCGATCCTCCTATCGACGAAGCCTTCGACACCAATGTCGGCGGGGCAACCGGTCTGTACGGGGCTCTGCTCGAAAGCGGCAGTGACCCGCACGTCGTGCACGTCTCGACCGCGTACGTGCAGGGCATCCGCAAAGGAATCGCTCCAGAGGCCTCCCTCGTTCACAGCGTCGACTGGTCGGCAGAGTACGACGCGGCGAAGACCGCTCGCGCCAGGGTCGAGTTCGAATCACGACAGCCGGAGGCGCTCCGGGGTTTTCTCGCCACAGCTCGGGCCCGCCACGGCAAGACCGGCCCTCAGGCCGTCTCGCAGTTCGCCGAAGTCGCGCGGTCGGAGTGGGTTCGCGAGCGTTTGGTCGATTACGGCCGGATGCGTGCTGAGAGCCTCGGTTGGACTGACGTTTACACGCTGACAAAAGCCTTCGGCGAGCGCGTGGCTGAGGAGCGCTGGGCGCAGGCCGGGCACCGGCTCTCTGTGGTTCGACCGTCGATCATCGAGAGCTCACTGCATCACCCGTACCCGGGCTGGATCGACGGTTTCAAGGTCGCCGACCCGTTGATCCTCGCTTACGGCCGCGGTCAGCTTCCCGACTTCCCAGGGCTGCCTGACAGCGTTCTCGACGTCATCCCCGTCGACTACGTCGTCAATGCGATCGTCGCCGTTGCTGCAACGAAGGCAGACCCGACCAGCCCGAAGTACTACCACGTGAGTTCGGGCAAGACCAACCCGCTACCATTCCACCGCATGCACGAGAACGTGTACGCATACTTCACAGCCAATCCGGTGCCAGACGCCAAGGGCGACATCCGGGTGCCCGTCTGGCGTTTCCCCGGCGGCCAGAGGGTCGAAAAAGAACTGGTAAGGCGCGAACAGCAGGCCGAGCGGGCCGAGAAGCTGATCTACCGCCTGCCCACGACGCCGCGAACGCGCAAGTGGCTCGACCGGGTGAAGAGCGGGCAGCACGACCTCGAGATCCTGCGCGGCTACACCAACCTCTACCGCGCATATGTGCAGACTGAGATCATCTTCGACGATTCGAACACCAAGGCGCTCAACGCGACGATCCCGGCCAAGCTGCGAGCAGATCGAGGCTTCGACCTGACGGCCATCGACTGGGAGGACTACTTCCAGCGCGTGCATTTTCCCGCGATCACGACACTCACTCGCGCGTTCGCGAACCGCCCGCAGGCTAAGCCGAAGGGCGCGCAGCTGCTGCCGGCGAGATCCGATGTCCTCGCCGTCTTCGACCTCGAGGGCACCGTTCTCGAATCAAACCTCGTCAAGCAGTACCTGCAGCTGTGGGCGAGCACTGTTCCCCGCGCCCGCGTTGCTCACGACCTCGGCAATTTCGCGTTCTCGCTGCGTAAATACTGGAAGGCAGAGCGCCGCGACCGCGGGGAGTTCATCCGCACCTTCATGCGACGCTACGAGGGATTTAAGGTCAGCGAGATCGAGCGCCAGGCGCGCGGCAGCTTTGGCCGTGCAATGATGCGTCGCGCGTTGCCCGAGGCGATGCAGAGAGTTGCCGAACACCGCGCGGCCGGTCATCGCACCATCCTCGTCACCGGAACCATCGACCTCATGGTCGAGCCGTTCCTGCCGTACTTCGATGAGGTTGTCGCAGGCAGCATGCACGAGGTCAACGGCGTGCTCACCGGGTATCTCGCCGATCCTCCGCTGGTCGACGAAGCCCGCGCCGCCTGGCTTCGCAACTACGCGAAGACGAATGGCTACGACCTGTCGAAGTCATACGGTTATGGCGATAGCCACGCCGACCTGGTTTGGCTGCAACTGCTCGGGTATCCGAGCGCAGTCAACCCCGACCTCCAGCTGTACCGTCACGCACAGGAAAAACGCTGGAATGTGCTCGATTGGAAACGCGGAGCGACTGTGCACCCATCTGCTGCACCGGTTGCCTCCGAACTACCAACGATCCCGAAAGGAAGTGCGCAGGGGTCGGACGCAGCGTCTGACCGGGCCACTACATCCCATGGCGTTTGATATCGATCGGTACACCAGCACCTCTGTCGGAGTGCAATGGCAGGATCTCGACTTCGAAGACTTCCGAACCAATCCGCTGCCTGAGGGTACCCTCCGCAGCCTCCGCTACATGTGTGACATCGAGTATCACACGGTGTGCTACCTGAGGGACATGCTGGTAACGCCGTCCCACAAAGACGCAGACGTCAGCGCGTTCATGACCATGTGGAATCGCGAAGAGTTCTGGCACGGCGAGGCTCTTGCCTCGGTTCTCGCGGCCCACGACATCACCGTCGACTTCGACGAGCTCAAGTCGACCCGCCTGAAGATCGGGTGGAAGGATCGGCTCGATCCGATCAAACAGTCACTTCTCGGCAACCTGGTCGGCGCCGACTTCATCGCGGTGCACATGATCTGGGGGGCTGCAAACGAGTGGTCCGCTATCGCGGCGTACAACCGCCTCGCCGATCTCGAGAATCACCCCGTGCTCGCCGAGCTGCTCCGCCGAATCGCGAAGCAGGAAGCACGCCACGTTGCGTTTTACGCCTCCCAGGCTCGTGAGCGCCTCGCGCGCAGCAAGAAGGCCCGCGTATTCGCCCGCTTTGCTCTCTCGAAATTCTGGGGCCCTGTCGGTTCCGGTGTGATGGAAGAGCCGGAGGTCTTTCACGTGATGAACCATCTCATGGGTGGTGCGGAGGGGCGCAAAGAGGCCCGAAAGATCGACGAGCACATCGCCCGGATGCCCGGGCTCCAGGGCCTAAAGATCGTCGAAACCGCTCTGCAGGCCAGGGGAATCGCGGCTTAAAGTCGTTCGTGCGTGCTGCTCATCGCCCCTCGCGAAGAGCCACGTCACCCCGGAGGCCTCCTGATATCCTTCCGCTGCCTCCCCACGGCCAGCCAGACCCGCGCCGTGTTGTAGCGTGGAAAGGCAGGCGAATCAGGGAGATCGATGAGGATCACGGGCGCAGTACTGGAGGTTGCGGGCGCGAGTGCGCCGTTTGCGAAATCTCGCCCTCTGGTCGTCAGCGAACTGGTCCTGGATGCACCCGGCCCGGGCGAACTGCTGGTTCGCATCGAGGTCGCGGGGGTCTGTCACTCCGACCTCTCCGTCGTCGACGGAAATAGGACGCGCCAGACACCCATGCTGCTTGGGCACGAGGCGGCAGGAATTGTCGAGGGGACAGGCGACGGAGTAACAGGCGTTGCGGTCGGTGATCGAGTCGTGATGACCTTCCTTCCCCGCTGTGGGGAGTGCGCAGGATGCGCGACCGGCGGTCGACTCCCCTGCGAACGCGGCAGTGCCGTCAACAACGCCGGCACGCTGTTGGGCGGAGCGTCGCGACTGCACCGTGACGGGCATCCCGTCTTCCATCATCTTGGGGTGTCCGCGTTCGCGACCCACGCCGTCGTCAACCAGGCCTCCGTCGTGCACGTCGACGCCGACATCCCGCCCGAGGTAGCGGCACTGCTCGGCTGCGCTGTGCTCACCGGGGGTGGCGCAGTGGTGAATGCGGCCCAGCCGGCCGCGGGAGACACGATCATGGTGGTCGGCCTCGGCGGTGTCGGGCTGGCTGCCGTACTCGTGGCGATCGCGCTCGGCCACAGAGTGATCGGTGTCGACGGCGTGCGACACAAGCTCGATGCTGCGCTGGAGCTCGGTGTCGCCGAGGTGTACACCCCAGCCGAGCTCGGCGACGTGAAAGCACCCATCGTCATCGAAGCCGCGGGTAACGCGCGCGCTTTCGAGACGGCATTCACGGCCACAGCGCCCGGCGGAAAGACAGTGACTGTCGGCCTTCCGGCCCCGGACGCCCGATCATCGCTCTCGCCGCTCACCCTCACCGCCGAAGCTCGAACCGTGATCGGCAGCTACCTCGGGTCTGCACTCCCATCCCGCGATATCCCGCTGTTCGCGCAGCTCTGGCGGGAGGGCAGGCTCCCGGTAGAGAAGCTCATCTCGAGCCGCATCCGCCTCGACCAGCTCAACGAGGCCATGGACGCACTCGCCGAGGGCAGGGCGCTCAGGCAACTCGTCGTCTTCGACACCACACCATCGAAAGGACCGACCCCATGACCGAAGAATCCACAGCTGCACAGCGCATAGCGATTGTGACCGGCGGAGCGCGAGGAATCGGCGCAGCCATCTCGAAACGTCTCGCCTCCGACGGGTATGCCGTCGCCGTCGTCGATCTGCGCGAGTCTGACACCGCGGAGACTGTGGCCGCGATCCACAAAGCCGGTGGAAAAGCGGTCGGGATCGGTGCAGATGTCTCGAAGGCAGACGAAGTGGCGCGCGCTGTCGCCGAGACCGATAGCACTCTCGGTGCACCGACCATCCTGGTCAACAACGCTGGCATCCTGCGAGACAACATGCTGTTCAAGATGTCGGAGGGCGACTGGGATGCGGTCATGGCGGTGCATCTGAGAGGCGCGTTCCTGATGAGCCGTGAAGTGCAGAAGCACCAGGTCGAGGCGAAGTGGGGGCGCACCGTCAGCATCTCGAGCACGTCGGCCCTCGGCAACCGCGGGCAGGCCAATTACGCTGCGGCCAAGGCGGGCATCCAGGGTTTCACGAAGACACTGGCGATCGAGCTCGGCCCGTACAATGTGACCGCGAATGCGATCGCACCGGGGTTCATCCAGACCGACATGCTGGTCGAGACCGCAGCCCGCATGAAGGTGCCCTTCGAAGACTTCCTCGAGGGCGCAGCGAAGCAGATCGACGTGAGACGTGTTGGCCAGCCAGACGATGTGGCTGTAGCCGCCTCATTCTTCTGCTCGGAGGAAGCGAGCTTCATCTCCGGGCAGGTGCTCTACGTGGCGGGTGGGCCGAAGGCGTGAGCGGATACCGGCGGTCGTTCCCGACCCGCTGGAACGACAACGACGTCTACGGTCACATCAACAACGCCGTCTACTACCAGGCGATGGACACCACGATCAATAACTGGCTCATCGAAGTCGGCGGACTCGATATCGAGCACGGCGACATTCTCGGAGTGTGCGCGGGATCAGGATGCCAGTACCGGGCGTCTGCGAGCTACCCCGATTCACTGGCGCTCGATCTCACGGTAGCCAGACTCGGCACGACGAGCGTCACCTGGACCGTGCGGATCGCGCGCGAACAGGATGACCTCGAACTCGCGATCGGCGAGTTCGTGCACGTCTTCATCGACAGGGAGCACCGGCGACCGGTTGCGCTGCCCGTCGGCCTGAGAGACGCTATTACCGCAAACCTGGAGGTTGCCCGGTGAGCGTTCGAGGGCCGGATATCAGAGGGCTGGATGTCGACAAGCTCGAGCCCTGGCTCGCCTCTCGCCTGCCCAACCGTGCGGCTGGCCCGCTCGCCGCGACTATCCTGGCCGGCGGCCGCAGCAACCTCACCTACCGACTCGACGCTGGTGGCGCCCCCCTCGTGCTGCGCCGACCGCCACTCGGGCATGTACAGACAACGGCCCACGACATGGCCCGTGAGTTCCGCATCATCTCGGCCCTCGCGCCGACATCCGTTCCGGTGCCCGCTGCCATCCTCTTCGACGATGATTCCGCCGACGATGCCGGGGTCGGCACGCCCTTCTATCTCATGGACTTCGTCGACGGAGTCATCCTTTCTTCGGCCAAATCGAATGCGGCCTTTACCTCGACCCAGCTGCACGGCCTCAGCGTCGACCTCATCGGCAGCCTTGCCGCCCTGCATTCCGTCGATCCCGCCAGTGTCGGCCTCGCCGATTTCGGCAGGCCTGACGGCTACCTCGAGCGGCAGTTGCGGCGCTGGGCGACCCAGTATGACGGGTCACGCACCCGGGAGCTCCCCGAGCTCGACAGGCTGCAGACAGTTCTGCACGAAGCGGTGCCGACGACGACGCAGACCTCCCTGCTGCACGGGGATTACCGCCTCGACAACGCGATCGTGCAGGTCGATGCTGCCGGTGATCCGCGAATCGGCGCGATTCTCGACTGGGAGATGGCCACCATAGGCGATTCGTTCGCCGACCTCGGGCTCCTCGGGCTGTACTGGAACATCGGGGCAGTCGACGGCGCGAACGCGGTGCCGAGTTCGGTGGATCCGGCGGCTGGCTACCCCACATTCGCCGAACTCGTCGACGAGTACTCCTCGGTTCGCGCGATCACTGTGCCCGATCTCTCCTGGTACCTCGCATTCTCGGCATACAAGCTGGCGGTCATCCTGGAGGGAATCCACTTCAGGTTCAAGGCCGGGGAAACCGTCGGTGCCGGCTTCGACACCATCGGTGGCCTGGTCACTCCGCTCGCCGGCACCGGGCTCGACTACCTGAAAGGCTGATGATGGATTTCTCCTACGACGCGCGAACACTCGACCTGATAGCCACGATGACCGCCTTTCTCGACGAGAAGGTCTACCCGGCGGAGGCCGTGCTGCACCAACAGGTGCTCGACTCCCCCGATGGATGGTCACTCAGGCCGATCGTGATCGAGCTGCAGGCCGAGGCACGGAAACGCGGCCTCTGGAACCTGTTCCTGCCGAGCGGCGAGAACGGCCTGACGAACCTGCAGTACGCGCCGATCGCCGAACTCAGCGGTCGCAGTATCAAACTCGCGCCGATCGCGATGAACTGCGCCGCGCCAGACACCGGAAACATGGAGTTGCTCGAACAGTTCGGCAGCGCAGACCAAACACGAGAGTGGCTTGAGCCTCTTTTGGCTGGGAGCATCCGCTCTGCCTTTTGCATGACCGAGCCGGATGTCGCGTCGTCAGACGCAACGAACATCGAGACCTCGATAACCCGCGATGGTGACGAGTGGGTCATCAATGGCCGCAAGTGGTGGTCGACCGGGGCCATGAATCCTGACGCGAAAATCTTCATCGTGATGGGAAAGACCGATCCGACGGCCGCCAGGCACCGCCAGCAGTCGATGATCCTCGTGCCAAGCAACGCGCCGGGGGTCACCGTTGTGCGGCCGCTCACGGTCTTCGGCTACGACGATCGTGACCACGGCGGGCATGCTGAAGTGGTCTTCGACAACGTGCGCGTACCAGCCGAGAATCTCATCGCGAACGAGGGCGACGGGTTCGCCATCGCGCAGGCACGCCTCGGCCCCGGGCGCATCCATCACTGCATGCGCGCCATCGGCATGGCCGAACGGGCGATGGATCTCATGCGGGCACGGGCGAACACACGCATAGCGTTCGGGCGTCCGCTTGCCGAGCAGGGGGTGATTCGCGAATGGCTCGCCGAGTCGAGGATCGAAATCGAATCACTGCGCCTGCTCGTGCTGAAGACGGCCTGGCTGATGGACACCGTGGGCAACCGGGAGGCCATGACCGAGATCCAGGCGATCAAGATCGCTGTGCCGCGCGCTGTGGAGCGCATCCTGAATCGCGCCATCCAGCTCTATGGGGGTGCCGGAGTCAGCGACGACACCCCGCTGGCCGAGATGTATGCGGGTGCTCGCACCCTGCGGCTGGCCGATGGGCCAGACGAGGTGCACCTGAACTCCCTCGGGAAGGCAGAACTGCGGCGCTGATACGCGACGTGAAGAAGCGCTGCCGTCAACCGTCGGTGAATCCGGCCGTCATGCCGCCATCGACGATGAACTCGGCGCCGGTCGAGTACGACGACTCGTCGCTCGCGAGAAACACCACAAGCTTCGAGACCTCCTCGGGCTGCGCCGCTCGCCCGAGCGGGATGTGGAGGCCCTCCGACGAACACTTCGCGGTCATCGGCGTCTCGATGAAGCCGGGGTGGATCGAATTCACCCTGATGCCGAACTCGCCGACCTCGACAGCCACCGACTTGGTCAGCCCTCGCACGGCGAACTTCGATGCGACATAGCCGTGCAGCATCTTTCCGCCGTGCAGGCCCTCCACCGAGGAGACATTGATGATCGAGCCGCGGCCCAGCTGCTTCATACCCGGGATGACAGCCTGGATGCCGAAAAAGGTACCGGTGAGATTCACGGCCAGAACAGCGTTCCACTTCTCGATCGGGAAGTGCTCGATCGGCGCAGCGTTGGCGATTCCCGCGTTGTTGACCAGCACATCGACCGGGCCGAATGCGTCTTCGGCTGCGGCGACAACAGTTTTCCAGCCCTCGGTATCTGTCACATCGAGGTGGTGATAGAGCACAGACGAGCCGAGTTCGGCCGCAAGCGCGGTGCCTTCGGCGTCGAGAATGTCTGCAATCACGACGTTCGCCCCCTCCGCGGCGAATGCGCGAGCGTGGGTCTCCCCCATTCCACGCGCGCCCCCACTGATGATGGCGACCTTGCCGTCGAGTCGTGCCATGGCATCCTCTTTTCTGGTCCGAAACCTCTGAGCCACTGAATCTTTAAGCCACTGGTTCTTTACGCCACTGGTTCTTTACGCCACTGGGCGCAGCGAGCCGCCGCCATCGATGACGATCGTCTGCCCGGTAACCCAGGCCGCATCGCCAGACAGCAGAAAGCTCACGACGCCGGCGACATCCTCGGGCTCGCCGAGCCTGCCCAGCGGGTAACCCTTGACTACCTCAGCCTCGCGCCCCTCATAGAGGGCGCGGGCGAAGCTGGTCTTGATGACAGCAGGGGCGACAGCATTGACCCGGACGCCCGGGGCGAGCTCGAGCGCGAGCTGCGTCGTCAAGGCGATCAGCGCGGCCTTCGAGACACCGTAGAACGCGATGCCAGGAGCGGGCGTCAGCCCAGCGATCGACGCAATGTTCACGATCGAGGCGCCGTCGGCCATCCCTCGGCCAATCACCTCACGGGTCCAGTCGAGCGCCGCGATGAGATTCGTGCTGAGGATCTTGTCTATCGCGGGGCGCTCGATCGCGAGCAGCGGGCCGTAGGCGGGATTGGTTCCGGCGTTATTGACGAAGAAGTCGAGCGAGCCGAACTCGCGGGCGACCAGGTCGAGCACTTCGGCGCGGTGAGCGTCGTCATCCGCCTTCCCTGCGACCCAGAGCGCTGAACCCGCTGGCCCGAGCGATGCTGCCGCCTCAGCGAGAACTTCGGCATTTCGCGCGGTAATGACGACCCGAGCGCCATCGGCGACGAGTCGCTGTGCGACAGCGAGCCCAATTCCCCTGCTCGCGCCGGTCACCAGTGCCGTCTTGCCGTCGAAACGCCCCATTGCAGTCCTCACCTCAGCCTTGCCTCACTTCAGCCTATACAGCGGTGCTGGGTTGGAAGACATGGCAACCCAGGTCGAAATCGCGATACTCGTCTCCACGGTCTCCGCCGAAAATTTTTCGGCCGCCGGCGCCGACTTCGATACACAGGCGGTTGACGACGCCGTGCTGGCGAAACTCAACCAGCTCCTGCCGATAGGGGTCTTCGTACTCAGGAACGGCGAAGCGTTCGCTGACCGGATGTGGCCGAGGCCGCCCGCCGAATCACCCTGAGCCGCAGCTGACCCTGGCTCGTGTTGGCGAATACCCGAGGAATGGCAGTCGAGGCTTAACCGGTAGCGGCAGCGGCAAAACGAGAGGCCACGCGACGAGAAACTACGCGGCGATACCGAGCTCGTTGAGCGAATCCTCGACGATCTTCAGACCCTTGAGCCCCGGCATTCCGCTGATGTGCTCGTCGATTTTTCGAGCCGCACGGCGACCGTCTTCGCCGCCCATCAGGTGACCCATGACGTGCTGCACGTCTTCGCGATCCATGATGCTCGATCCAACCGGGGCCCAGAAGTGGCTCAGCGCGAATCGAGCGATCACCTGTGCCTTGCGGCTTTTCGCAAGACGCGCCCTGGCCTGCGACGTGTAGAACGCCACATGGCGTGCTTCCTGCTTTGCGATGCGACGAAGAAGCTCCGCGAGCGTCGGGTTCTTCTCCATCTCGGCCATGCGGTTGTATGCGGTGATCGCCGACCACTCGTTTGCGGCACCCCACGCCATGTGCACTGCGACGAAATCCTGACCGACGATCTTGCCGAGGAGAGCCTGCTTGATGGGGTCAAGGCGGTCTTTCCAACCCAGCTTCATACGAGTGGCCTTGAGCTCGTCGAAATCGAACTCAATGCCATGGGTGTTGAGCACCTCAGCGAGTGCCTCACCGTGCCAGAACTCCTCGCGATTCCACATGGTCATAAAAGCACTGACGTCTGGCTCATTGTGCGACGGCGTCGTCAGCAGGTCGCGGGTGTAGCAGACGGTGTGGTACTCGACGTCTGCCATGTAGCGCAGAGTGCGCAACGAATCAGCGGGCAGTGGATCGCTTCGGAAGCTTTCGAAATCGAGGTCGTCCCAGTTGACGCTCACGGAGGTAGCCGTGTATTTGTCGATATCGAATGCCATTGCTCTCCCCGTCCGCTTGCGCAACTCGGGTATCGTGCGCAACTCGTCATAATCTAACGGAAGCCAGGTCACGAAAACCTGAATATATGCCCCCATCGACATATCGGCGTTTCCTCGCAATGTCGCCCGTCACGCACCCTTGGGCCGGGCGCATGGGGTGAACGCCCGCGGGGTCAGCCTTTCAACTCAGGAAACTGGTCGTCACGCCACTCCATCGCGATGACGACTCCGATCGCAACATCCTGTTCACGTTCGCGAAGTTCCACGCGTCGGATCTTGCCAGAGATCGTCTTGGGCAATTCCATGAATTCGACGCGACGAACCCGTTGGAACGGTGCAAGTCGCTCTCGAGCGAACCCGAGGATGGCACGCGCCGTCTGCTCCGTCGGTTCGAAGCCGGCCGCGAGCACCACGTAGGCCTTCGGCACTGCGAGGCGCAGGGCATCCGGCGCCGGCACGATCGCTGCCTCCATGACTGCAGGGTGCTCGATGAGCGCGCTCTCCAGTTCGAAGGGGCTGATCTTGTAATCCGATGCCTTGAACACGTCGTCGGTTCGGCCGATGTAGGTGATGTACCCGTCAGCATCCCGCGAGGCGGTGTCGCCGGTGTGGTAATACCCGCCGGCCATCGCCTCACTGTTGCGATCATCGTCGCCGACATAGCCGGTCATCAGGAACAGGGGATGCCCGGAGAGGTCGACGCAGATCTCGCCCTCGTCGCTTTCTTCCCCGGTGATCGGGTCGACCAGCACGATCGGGCAACCCGGCATTGGGCGCCCCATCGAGCCGTCCTTGAGCGGAGTGCCCGGCGAATTAGCGACGACCGCCGTCATTTCAGTCTGACCGTAGCCATCGCGGATGGTCATCCCCCACTGCGAACGAACCTGGCCGATCACTTCCGGGTTGAGCGGCTCCCCCGCCGAGATCGCCTCGCGCAGCGAGCCCGGTCCGCCAGACAGGTCTGCCTGGATGAGCATCCGCCACACGGTCGGCGGCGCACAGAATGACGTGACCTTCTCTTCGCGAATCTTCTCAAGCAGCGACTTCGCATCGAACCGCGCGTAGTTGTAGACGAAGATCGTGGCCTCGGCGATCCAGGGCGCGAAGAAGCAGCTCCAGGCGTGTTTCGCCCAGCCGGGCGATGAGATGGCGAGGTGGATGTCGCCCGGGCGCAGGCCGAGCCAATACATGGTCGTGAGGTGGCCAACCGGGTATGACACCTGGCTGTGCTCCACGAGCTTCGGCCTCGACGTCGTGCCAGACGTGAAGTAGAGCAGCAGCGAGTCAGACGGCGCGGTGCCGGGATGCGGGAGCGGCGCGACCTCGGTTGCGAAGGCATCCGAATAGTCGCTCCAGCCTGCCGCACCAGCTCCCACACTGATGCGCGTGTATTCGCCCGGCACTCCCGCGAACTTCTCCGCTGCGTCGCCGGCCGCAATGACGTGCAGCACGCGGCCCCGATCGATCCTGTCGATGAGGTCGGTGGTGCCGACCGCGGTCGTCGTGGGGAGGATAACCGCTCCGAGCTTCATTATCGCGAGCATCGACTCCCAGAGCTCCACCTGGTTGCCCAGCATCAGCATGACGGAGTCACCCTTCGCCACCCCGAGGCTCGCTAGCCACGTGCCCAGCTGGTCAGACCGGATGGCCAGTTCGGCGAACGTGCGACTTGTGCGCGAACCGTCTTCCTCGACGATGACGAGCGCCTCGCGGTCGTTGTCACGTGCAATGCTGTCGAACCAGTCGGTGCCCCAGTTGAAGGTGGCGCCCACGTCGGGCCACACGAAGGAGTCGACGGCCTGCTGGTAGTCATCACGCAGCGTGACCAACCGATCGCGTGCTGCGCGGTAGTCGGCGATGCTCATCGCTTGCTTGCACCCATGAGTTAGGCACGGCCATTCTGTCGTCGCAGATCGGGCTTCTGCACCTGGATCGGCCCGGTCAGGTGCTGGGAGATCGCATCCCGCTCGGCTGACAGCGAGTCGATAGTCTCTCTGTCGAGACCGATCGGCTTGGCATCTGTGAACGGGGTCGCGAGCCCGCTCTTCGATTTAACTGCGGATGCGTAGTCGGATGCTGCCTTCTGCAACTTTGCAGTGGCACGCTCGGCATGCTTCAGGGTCACGCGTGAACCACCGACCGCTTCCGCATGCTTTTTCAGCGCCTTGGCCAGCTTTTTGCCGGCCTCATCGATTTTTTTGGACATAGCGGAATTGTCTCCTATCACCGTGCGCTGTGCTACTGCCTATCGGTCAGATATAGATGGCCGGATCGGTGAAGGTATCGGTGCGCGTCGCGCCCCCTCGCTCCCGGATACGGGCCGGGATTCCGGTGAGCACCGAGTTCGGTGGCGCGCTTGTCACCACGACAGCATTGGCACCGACGATCGAGTCTGACCCGATGGTAACCGGGCCAAGAACGCTCGCGCCCGCGCCGATCACTACCCGATCACCGATTGTCGGGTGACGTTTCTCGCGTGCGGAACTCGTGCCACCGAGAGTCACTCCGTGATAAATGAGCACGTCGTCACCGACGACTGCGGTCTCTCCGATGACGATGCCCATCCCATGGTCGATGAAGAGCCGCCTGCCGATCGAGGCCGCCGGATGGATTTCCACCCCGGTCGAGAAGCGCACGAACTGCGAGTAATTCCGGGCAAGAAAATAGAGGTGCATCCGCCACAGTCGATTCGCCACCCGGTGCCCCCACACCGCATGAAGACCCGAGTAGGCGAAGAAGACCTCGGCGTTCGAGCGCGCGGCCGGATCCTGCCTGCGCGCGGCCGCGACATCCTCCCGAACCCGGGAGAAAAAGGCCACCCGGTCAGTCCGCGAGGTCTTCGTACAGCACGGTCGACAGGTACCGCTCGCCGAAGCTCGCGACGATGACAACGATGGTCTTTCCCGCATTCTCTGCGCGGGCTGCAACCTCAAGGGCCGCGTGCACTGTGGCCCCCGATGAGATTCCGGCGAGAATGCCTTCCTCGGCGGCAAGACGGCGTGCCATTGAGACGGACTGGGCGATGTTGACGTCGATGATCTCGTCGTAGATGTCGCGATCGAGAATCTCGGGCACGAAGTTCGCGCCGATGCCCTGGATCTTGTGCGGACCAGGAGCGCCCCCGTTGAGGATGGGCGACTCTGCCGGCTCGACGCCGATGACGAGCAGCCCCGGCTTCTGCTCCTTGAGGTACTGGCCGGTGCCCGTGATGGTGCCACCGGTTCCGATGCCGGAGATGAAGATATCGACGGCTCCGTCTGTGTCGTTCCAGATCTCCGGGCCGGTGGTCGCACGGTGAATAGCGGGGTTCGCCTCGTTTGCGAACTGCTTCGCGGCCACAGCGCCCTGCGTGTTCGCGACAATCTCGTCTGCCTTGGCGACAGCACCGCGGATGCCTTCGCTACCCGGGGTGAGTACCAGCTCGGCGCCGTACGCGCGCAGCAGCATCCTGCGCTCCTTGCTCATCGTGTCTGGCATGGTCAGGATCGCCTTGTACCCGCGGGCTGCCGCGACCATGGCAAGAGCGATGCCCGTGTTGCCGCTGGTCGCCTCGACGATTGTGCCGCCCTTGGGCAGCTGGCCGGATTTCTCGGCGGCGTCGACGATGGCGACTCCGATGCGGTCCTTCACGCTGGCGGAGGGGTTGTAGAACTCGAGTTTCGCGAGCACCGTTGCCCCGAGACCTTCTGTGACTTTATTGAGGCGCACAAGGGGCGTGTTACCGAAGATTTCGGTGATGTCGTTATAGACGTGGCTGGACATATGGCTTCGCTTCTTTCAGGGAAAACGGATGAGGGGCCCGGTTCGACCAGAGCCTATTCTGCCAAACAGGGCGACGCCGTCGGCAATTCCCGTTATCGAGAAGCGACCAGCCTGCGTGCCTGCTGCAGAAGAGGTTCATCGATCATCCGACCCTCGAAGCTGAAGACCCCGTTGCCGGCCGCCGCGGCCGCAGCGAGAACCGCCGTCGCCCATTCGATGCGGTCGGGCGAGGGTTGGAACGCCGCGCGGATGGTGGCGACCTGGCGAGGATGGATGCACAGCGACCCGCTGAAGCCAGAAGCTGCGGCGTCTTCCGCCTCCTCCCTCAAGCCCGCTTCATCGTCGACGGCGATGTGCACGGTATCCCACGCGAGCTTGCCCATACTCACCGCCGACAGCAGAACGTGAGAGCGCGCATAGAGCGCGAACTGCCGGTAACTGCCATCCGCGCGGCGGCTGGAGGTGCCGCCCAGTGCAGCAACGAGATCCTCAGCACCCCAGGAGAGCCCGACGACGTTCGGCTGGCTCGCGATCAGGTCGGCATTCCGCACCCCGAGCGGGCTTTCACAGAGCGCGATCACGTCATACCTTGCGACGAGCTCGAGGTCTGCCGCTGTTTCGCATTTCGCGAGCATGACCGTGCGAAACCCTGAGCCATCGAGGGCGGCGAGGTCTTTCACGAGCTCACCGCTGGCAGACGAATTGATTCGAACGATCGTGGTGGCCCGATCTAGTGTCGAGTCGGCGACGAGGCGACGCGCGTCGGCTTTTGCCTCAAGCGAGACCGCGTCTTCGAGATCGAGAATCACCGCGTCTGCAGCAGCTGCAGCCTTTGCGAAGCGCACCGGCCGGTCGCCAGGGCAGAACAGCAGCGCGGGCCCGAGCGTCACTCTGCACTCCCCGCGGGCAGGCACAACATGAGCGTCGACCTGGTTGCCATCGCGACAACCTCGCCGTGCTGGTTGCGAGCGGTGTGCTCGAACTCGACGATGCCCTGGCCGGGCCGGGATGACGAGAGTCGTTTAGACCTGATCCGCGTCTCCGAATACATCGTGTCGCCTGCCAGCAGTGGATGAGGAAAACGCACGTCGCTGAATCCGAGGTTCGCAACTATGGTGCCCTGCGTGAGCTGGGCAACCGAGGTGCCGACGAGGGTCGACAGCGTGAACATGCTGTTGATGAGGCGTTCACCGAACTCCGTCGATTTCGCCCACTCGGCGTCGAGGTGAAGCGATTGGGTGTTCATCGTCAAGGTCGTGAACACCACGTTGTCGGCTTCGGTGACAGTGCGGCCGGGGCTATGCACGTAGACAGCGTTCTCGTCGAACTCCTCGAAGTAGAGCCCACGCTGCACGATTCTTTTCTCGGACGGTTCGCTCTCTGGCATGGTGGTCACTCTTCCTCACCTGCCTCGATGATGGCAACCACCTCGTCGGCGGCAACCTGCGAACCGACTCCGACCAACAGCGACACCCTGCCCCGAACCGGTGCCCTCATCACGTGCTCCATCTTCATAGCTTCGATAATCAGAACGGGCGCTCCGACTTCGACGAGCTCCCCGTCCCGCGCGGAAACCGCCACAACCGAGCCTGGCATCGGCGAGCGCAGTTCCGGAGCGGTGCTCGCGCTGCCGGCTGACGCGAAGTCCGGTTTCTGTTCGATGACGGTAAAACTGGCGCCCTCGCGCGCGAGATACAGGCGTGCGCCGTCGACGGCTAGCCGATAGTCCTTTCTTGTGTTATCGACAGTGAGTGTGGCCGTAGCGCCGTCGAGCGTGATGGTTGCTGTGACAGCGCTGCCGCCATCCGCACTGACGATTGCCATTTCGGGCCCGCCTGTGACGTTGACTGTCGTCAACCTGCCTCCGCAACCCAATCGGTAAACGGATGCCGCCGCCTCCCCGAGGCGCCACCCGCGAGGCTGCTCCCACGGTGCGCCGCCGCCCACACCAACGAAGGCGAGCGCGTGCAGCACGAGAGCCGCGACGATGAACACGTCGTCATCCGGGTGGCGAAAGGAATAGCCGGCGAGGTGTCGTTCGATCAGTTCCGTGTCGAGCCTGCCGGCCACGACATCCTCATCGGCCAGAAGCTGCCGAAGAAACTCGACGTTGTTGGTAACGCCGAGCGTTACCGTGTCACCGAGCGCTGCCTGCAGTCGCAACAGTGCACCTGCACGGTCTGGAGCCCAGGCAATGACTTTCGCAAGCATCGGGTCGTAGTCCGACGACACGACGAGCCCCTCGATCAGCGCGGAGTCGACCCTGATCCCCTCTCCAGACGGCTGCCCCAGGCCGACCAGCGTTCCTCCGGTGGGCAGAAAGCCGTGCTCGGGGTCTTCCGCGTAGACCCTGGCCTCGATGGCGTGCCCGGTCAGCACGATGTCGGCCTGTTCGATGTCGAGTCGCTCACCCGACGCAATGCGCAGCTGCCATTCGACGATGTCGATGCCGGTCACGAGCTCGGTGACAGGATGCTCGACCTGCAGCCTCGTGTTCATCTCCATGAAGAAAAACTCGTCGGGAGAATCGGCCGAGACGATGAACTCGACGGTGCCTGCGCCTCGATAGCCGACGGTTCGGGCGGTCTCGCACGCCGCCTCTCCGATCTTCGCGCGGGTTTCGGCGTCGAGCAGCACAGACGGCGCCTCCTCGATCACCTTCTGGTGACGGCGCTGCAGCGAACACTCCCGCTCGCCCAGGTGAATCGTGGTGCCGAGGGCGTCCGCGAGCACCTGCACCTCGATGTGGCGGGGATGGAGAACGAAACGCTCGATGAAAAGGGTGTCGTCGCCGAACGACGATGCCGCTTCGCGGCGGGCCGCCGCCAGCGCGTCAGGCAGCTCATCGGCCGCGTGCACGACATGCATGCCTTTGCCACCACCACCGGCCGAGGGCTTGATCAGAGCGGGGAACCCGATCTCGATCGCCGCAGCCGAGAGCTGCTCGTCGGTGAGCCCCCGTTCGGCGAGCCCCGGCACGACGGGAACTCCCCTCGCCGCGACCTGCGCCTTGGCGCTGATCTTGTCACCCATCACCTCGAGCGCCTCGACCCCTGGACCGATGAACACGATCCCCGCCTCTGCACAGGCTGCCGCGAACGAAGCATTCTCGGCGAGGAAACCGTAACCGGGATGGATCGCGTTGGCGCCCTGCGCGGTGGCTGCGGCCAGGATCCGGCTGATGTTCAGATAGCTCTTGGCAGCCGCGGCGGGCCCGAGGCGCACAGCGACGTCGGCCATTCCTACGTGCCTGGCGCCCGCATCCGCGTCGCTGTAAACCGCGACAGAGCGGATTCCGAGGCGCTTCAGCGTGTCGATGACGCGGCACGCTATCTCGCCACGATTCGCGACCAGCACCGTCTGGAACATTGCCGTCACATCCTGAAGACGCCGTATGAGACGTCGTCCATCGGTGCGCGCGAGCACACGTCGAGCGCAAGGCCGACCACGTCGCGCGTGTCGGCCGGATCGATGATCCCGTCGTCCCAGAGCCGCGCGGTCGCGTAATACGCGCTGCCTTGGTCTTCGTACTGGGCGAGAATCGGCGCAGCAAACGCCGCCTCGTCGTCGACTGACCAATGCGTGCCCGCCGCCTCCAGCTGGTCGCGGCGCACCGTCGAGAGCACTGCAGCAGCCTGCGGGCCGCCCATCACCGAGATTCTGGAGGCGGGCCACATCCAGAGAAACCTCGGCGAGTACGCCCTGCCGCTCATCGAATAGTTGCCAGCGCCAAACGAGCCGCCGACGACCACGGTCAACTTCGGAACTCTCGCGTTCGCCACCGCATTGACCATTTTCGCCCCGTGCTTAGCGATGCCGCCCATCTCATACTCCCGGCCGACCATGAAGCCGGTGATGTTCTGCAGGAACAGCAGCGGAATTTTACGCTGGTCGCACAGCTCGATGAAATGCGCGCCCTTCTGGGCAGACTCGGAGAGCAGCACACCGTTATTGGCGATGATGCCGACCGGATGCCCGTGGATGTGGGCGAACCCGGTCACCAGGGTTTGGCCGAAGTCGTGTTTGAACTCGTGGAACAGGCTCGCGTCGACCAGTCTCGCGATGATCTCACGCGCGTCGTACGGCACCTGCACCTCGGTCGGCACCACCCCGTAGAGCTGGGCCGGGTCTATTGCCGGCGGAATCGACTCGCCCACAGCCCAGGCGCGCTCCCTCGGTTCTGGCAACTGAGCGATGATGTCGCGCACGATCTCGAGCGCGTGCTCATCGTTCTCGGCCAGGTGATCCGCCACCCCGGAATATTTCGTGTGGGTCACGCCGCCGCCGAGGTCTTCAGCTGAGACCACCTCGCCGGTGGCCGCCTTCACCAGCGGTGGCCCGCCGAGAAAGATCGTGCCCTGGTTGCGCACAATCACCGTCTCGTCGCTCATCGCCGGCACGTACGCTCCACCAGCGGTGCTCGACCCCATTACCGCTGCGATCTGCGCTATCCCCCTGGCCGACATCCGCGCCTGATTGTAAAAGATTCGGCCGAAGTGCTCACGATCCGGGAACACCTCGTCCTGCCGAGGAAGAAAAGCTCCGCCCGAGTCGACCAGGTAGATGCACGGCAACTCGTTCTCCGCCGCGATCTCCTGTGCCCGCAGGTGCTTCTTCACTGTCATCGGGTAGTAGGTGCCGCCTTTAACCGTGGCGTCATTGCAGACAATCATCACCCGCCGGGCGTGCACGAGACCGATCCCGGTGATCAGCCCGGCGCTCGGGCTCTCGTCGTCGTACATGCCGTTGGCTGCGAGGGGCGCGACCTCGAGAAAAGCACTGCCCCGGTCGAGCAGCCGGTGGATGCGGTCACGGGGAAGAAGCTTCCCTCGATCGACGTGCCGTTGACGGGACGCAGTCGAGCCGCCGAGAGCTGCCGCGGCGAGACGTTCTTTCAGATCACCGACCGCAGCCCTCTGCGCCCGGTCATTTGCACGGAATTCGTCGCTCGCCGGCCGGGCCTGGGTGGTGAGGGTGTGCATCGGCCATCCATCCCAGTTAGTGGTCACTAATTGATATCAGGTTAGTGATCAGTAACTGGATTGTCCAGCGGCGGCTAGCATTGCGATGTGGCAGAGACCTGGCGTGCGACCGAGAAGGCGCAGCGGCGCGAGCGCTACCTCGAGGCTGCGGCTGCCCTGTTTGCCGACCGGGGCTTTCACGCGGTATCGATCGAAGAACTCGGAGCGGCCGTCGGAGTCAGCGGGCCAGCGCTCTACCGACATTTCGCAAGCAAGGATGCCATGCTCAGTGAGCTCCTCCTGAGCGCGAGTGAGCGCCTGCTGGCGGGCTTCGAAGCGACCGTGGCTGAAGGGTTGTCCGACTCTGCGACGATTTATAACCTCGTGGCATTCCATGTCGATTTTGCCCTCGCAGAGCGGGATGTCATCCGCATCCAGGATCGCGAGCTCGCCAATCTGCCAGCAGAGAGCAACCATCGAGTACGGCAACTTCAGCGCCAGTATGTCGCGGGTTGGGTGGCTATTGCTGCGCGGCTCAGGCCTGGTTGCTCGCTCCCCGAACTGACGGTGAAGATGCACGCCCTGTTCGGAGTCCTCAACTCGACTCCATACAACGCCGACCTGGAATCCGTCGCCGATGTGCGCGCGATCCTCGTCGAATCCGCCCTCGTGAGCATGTTCGGTACCGCTGACCTAGCGGTTATACCGGCATCATCAGGCGGCGCAGCATAGGCGTTGTGCTACGCGGCAGCCTCGGCAACACGCACACTGTGGAGTTCAGCGAGCAGCATGGTGAGGCGATCCGGCGGCGTGAGAACGGTGCGTCGTTCTGAAGGGCCGCCAACGATGATTCCCATCGCTTCGAGCGCCTCCGTCATGAGGTTCGTGGTCTCGAGCGGCAGGCGGAGGGCGTACTGGAGACCCTGACGTGAGAACGCCTGGGCCTGTACGACAAGTTCCACCGACCTCATGAGCGTGGCGAAATCACTGTCGTTCAGAGACCTGATGGCGCGCTGGGCCTGGAACAGGGCATGGTTTTGGGTAGTGAGAGTTGGCATCGGGTATTCCTTCTCTGCTGCACCCCCTAACGGGGGTCGGGTAAGGCTAGGTTACCTGTCGTTCATGTGAAGTCAATCCATGGGTGCAGATCGCCTAAAATGGGGTCATGCCTGGCAGGAATTCTCGGGGCGATTCGGTCGCTGACGACGAACCGGATGACACGTCAAACGCTGCCAGCCAGAGGTCGATGGACCAACGCGCGCAGTATGTACAGATCGCGATCCAGCAGGCGATGCGGCGCGGTGACTTCGAAGATCTACCCGGGGCGGGCAAGCCCATCCGCGACCTCGGTGGCGTTCATGATCCCAACTGGTGGATCAGGCAGAAGATCGAGCGGGAGAAGCTCACCGGGCTCGGTCCACCGGCACTCACCCTCAGGACCGAGAACGCAGCCCTCGACGACACACTCGACTCGCTCGCCTCCGAGCCAGCAGTGCGAGAACTACTCCAGGACTTCAACACTCGCGTCATCGAGGCGCGGCGGCAGTTGCTCGGTGGCCCGCCTGTCGTCACGCCGGTGCGAGATGTCGAGGCGGAGGTAGCGCGCTGGCGGGTGCGTCGCCAAAGCAGGCTAGAGAACCGCTGATGCGAGAAGGCCCCGCAGTTGCGGAGCCTTCTTCGTCATGGTGGATCCAAGGGGATTCGAACCCCTGACCCCCTGCATGCCATGCAGGTGCGCTACCGGGCTGCGCCATGGACCCATTCCGTCATCCGCACGAGCCAGACAACCTCTAAAGATTACTACACATCGCTCCCGGGCCAAACCGAGGGCAGACTGGGGCGATGACCGCCGAACCGATCACAGTTTCAATCGTCCGTATGGTTTCGCCCGATCGGGCGAGAGAGGTTGCAGCGTGGGCGCGCGCCGGGCAGGACCTCTTGAGCGCGAGCCCGGGATACCTCGGCTCCGGCTGGGTGAGACCCGATCCTGAATCCCACGAATGGCACATGCTCTACCGGTTTGCGGATGCCGCCAGCCTGGCTCTCTGGGAACAGTCGTCCGAACGAGAGTGGTGGGTAGCCAGTGCCCTGGGGCTCGTCGAAGATGCGAGACAGGAGAAGCGCACCGGTATTGAAGGCTGGTTCGACGAACCGTCGACTGTAGAGGTGCTTTCGGCAACCCCGTTCACTCCCCCGCGCTGGAAACAGATGATCAGCATCTTCATCGTTTTCTACCCGCTGAGCCTGCTGGCGAACCTCGGGCTCTCGACCTTTGCCAGTCGCTGGCCACTCGAGCTGAGGGTGCTGTTGCTGGTTGTGATCGTGTCGCCGATCATGACCTACTTCGCGCTGCCCCTGGTCACTCGGGCGCTGCGCCCCTGGCTGATGCGCCGGCCGCGGCCCGCAAGGATCGCATCGCCCGGATAGCCGAGCGCAATTCCTGCAGGTGGTGGGCCGGCAGAAACTGCTGGGTGAACTCCCCGAGGTCATTCGCCGACGCGCTCGTTCCGACGGTCTCGACGGAGTGGCCATACCCGAGACCGAGTATCTCGGCTGCCGCTGCGCCCTGGTACGGAACGTAGATCGGTGTCGTCACCACCAACACTCGCTGAGGCACTCGATCGGCGGCCCAAAAGCGGTAGGTGTCAGTCGAATTCGCTCGCCTCGCTGGATCACTCGCTGGTGCCGCGACAACCGACAGCGATCCCCAGCTACACCGCCGCCAAGTGGCGTCGCCCTCGAGTACCGGATCACCGAGCGGGCCGAAGGCGAATTCCATTCCACCGACCATGGCGGCGAACTCATCACCACCACGGATGCCGAGCGCGTCGGCGAGGTCGAGTTCGTCGCCCGCGAAGTGTCGAAATCCACCCAGGAAAACGACTTCCTTCGCCCGCAACCCGTTCTCGAGCAGGGAGGCGACGTGACGCGGCTTCACAATGCCGGCCCTGATCATCCCACCGGTCATCAGCACGGTGTCGTAGTCCACGCGCGACGGGGTCTCCTGGCCCGAAAGCCCCAGCGCGGGTGCGAGATCGATTACCAGGGACTGCTGCGTGCCAGTGAGCTGGGCCGAGTCTGCGAGGTTTCGTTCGCGGCCGGCGCGAAAGTCCCACTTCTCTGCGGAGAACGCGTCGAGCCACGGTAGCGGGTCTGTGACGGGCAGTCGTGCGCCGAAGGCAGCAACGAGCTCGCGCATTGCAGTAGAGGCCGCCCAGGCATCGACAACCGCGATGACCCTGATGGGGTCATCCCCGGTGCCGCGCCACGAGGGAAGCTCGGTCAGTCCGCGTTCTCCCGAACGGGAAGGTCGATCGGGATGACCGGGCAGTCTTTCCAGAGCCGCTCGAGCGAGTAGTACATACGGTCTTCCTCATGGAAGACATGAACGACGAGGTCACCAAAGTCAAGAAGAATCCAGCGCCCCTCTGCCCTTCCCTCCCGGCGGAGCGGCTTAGCTCCGTGCTCGATCAGCTGGTCTTCTATCTCACTGGCGATGGCGACAACGTTGCGCTCGTTGCGCCCGGTGGCGAGCAGAAAGATATCGGTGAGCGGGAGCGGACCGGAAACGTCGAGGGCAACGAGGTCGTCTGCCTGCTTCGAATCTGCAGCCCTCGCCGCGATCTGGAGAAGTTCGCGGGCGTGGTCGGTCGCAGTCACATGGTCCTTAAAGGGGTGGGTGGGGTGAAAAGAAGAGTCACGAGGCTACTTGAAGACCCCGAAGACCACAGCCGCGATAACCAGGGCGACGACACCGACTGCCATGACCGTGGCCGCGACCCCGAGGATAAGCGGGAGACGTGCGATGCCCTTTGGCTTCTTCGCGTCCATCACGCCGCGCGTCGAGGTGTTACCGCTCACGGCCCGAATGGCTCGAACAGGAGCCGAATCGGGATTGGGATCGTGGTCTTCGCGGTCGCCGGCCTCGAGTAGTGCGTCAACATCTGAATGGTCGTAGCGAGCGGGGTGAACTCCAGTCGACCCAAAACTGCGCGGCAGGTCGATCGTGCCCGTGATCAGAATCTCGCCGGTGCTGCCCAGTGGGCGAGTCATATCGTCGGACGGCAGGGAGGGGATGACGAGAGCACTGGTGGTAATTGCCCCGCTCGTGGCACCGATGTTGCGACTGAGTGTATTTTCCTGGATCTGTTCGTCGTCATCGATCATTGCCTGGATAGACCAGTGGCCAGTGGGCGGTGTCCAGGTGGATGGTTCGACCGGCGCGGTGTGCACCCGAGCGGACTGTGCTGGCTCCGACTGTGCTGGCTCTGAAGGAGCAGCCTGCGCAGGCTCGATAAGCCGCGGCCGAACCGGGGGTGCCTCGACCTGAGGTGCCTCAAAGAACGACTGGAAGCCGTTTGTGGGCGGGTCAAAGGCGAGTAGGGCTGACGGAGCCGCACTCTCTGTTGCGGGCGCCGCAGCGGTGAGGGCGTCGAACTCTGCGAGAGCTTCCACTGCCCGATTGTCGTGCTCAGCTGAAAGCTGGCGGATACGGTCACGGCGAAGTGGCTGCACTACCGGTTCGGGAACGACGAGTTCGGGAAAGACCGGGCCAGGCTCGACCTCAGAAGATTCGACGGGAGCCGGGGGAAGTTGCGCGAGAGGATCAAAAATGGTGGGCTTGCCGCCCGTTGCGCTTTTCGCAGCCTCCATCGCACGAAGCTCGCGGCGTGAAAGCGTTCGCTCCTCAAGCGCTGGAGCCGGCGGTGTCTCTTCCAGTGCGACCGCGTTCTCGACCGGCGCGGGCGGAATGACTGTGCCCTGCGTTCTGTACTCGAGATTTTCAAAAGTGGCCGGTTCGAGCGCAGAGGAAGCAGGTGATTCGGGCATAGTCGAACTGAAAGCGGGGCGACCTTCCGGGCTGAAGTCGCGAACCCGGTATGCGGGAGCGGAGGTCGGAATCTCGTTGTCAACCGCCGAGACTGAGCGGCGGCGGACTTGCTGTCCGTCGGTGCTCGGTGCCTGCGGGCGACCCTGGGTGAGGTACTCCAGCGGTTCGGTGTCAGCCGGCTCGACGGCCTGCAGCGAGCGCTGCGAACGACGACTCGTAGGCTGCTGGTGCTGCTGCTCGACTGGGGCTGCCGCCGCTGCCACCCGGCGTGCCTCAGCATCCCAGCCCGCACGGGCGAAGTTAGTGAAATCGGGCTGCTCGGCAGACGTCTGGTCAACATCGACCTGCCCATCGGTGTCGCCACCGCGTTCGCTCTGTCGTGCCTGGCGCCTGCTCAGCGGTTTGTTGCCAAGCGGCGGCTGGTCTTGCCACGCTGTCATGTAGAACTCCGATACAAGTGGTGCTTGGAGATGTATTGAACAACACCATCGGGAACCAGATACCACACCGGGAACCCCCTGCTGACCCTGCTACGACAATCCGTTGAAGAGATAGCAAGCGCCGGCACCTCCAACAAGCTTACGTCTGACTGGGGTAATCCGGAAATAGTGAGCACGTGCCCAGGTCGGGTGACAGCCACGAAATGGGCTAGGGACCAGAGTTCTTTGACATCTTTCCAATCGAGAATCTGCGTGATCGCGTCGGCCCCCGAGATGAAATAGAGGTCGGCATCAGGATGCTGCGCCCTCAGGTCGCGCAGTGTATCGATCGTGTATGTTGGCCCGTCCCGATCGATGTCGACACGGCTGACGGTGAACCGGGGATTCGCCGCAGTGGCGATCACAGTCATCAGGTAGCGATGCTCACTCTCGGTGACGTCACTCTTCTGATATGGCATGCCGGTAGGGACGAACAAGACCTCATCCAGTTCGAATGATTGCGCGACTTCACTCGCAGCGACAAGGTGGCCGTGATGGATCGGGTCGAACGTGCCGCCCATCACACCGATCCGCTGGCGACGCTGCCCGGGGTCGGACACGAGCGCCTTAGTGACCAGCGCCGTGCGTGCCTGGGGCGCCCTGGTTGCCGGTCTTGTGACTGTGGCGGTTGGCGACATCGCGGAAGCTGTGCATCACGAAGCCGAGGAACACGAAGACAACCGCCGCGATGAGCGGAAACACCCAGTTCGGCCAGATGAGGGCGTGCTGCGTTTCTGCAGCTGCACGAACTACTTGCTCAAGCATCGGGTTCCGCCAATCGTCAGGACGTTATTCATGCGCTACAACCCGCCAATCCTACCAACCGCTAAATGCGAACCTGCCCACCACCACGCACAATCCACTTGGTGCTGGTGAGCTCGCTGAGCCCCATCGGCCCGCGCGCATGGAGCTTCTGGGTCGAGATGCCCACCTCCGCACCGAACCCGAACTCGCCGCCGTCTGTGAACCGGGTTGATGCGTTGACCATGACGACAGCAGAATCGACCTCGGCCAGGAAACGCTCGGCGTTGGAAAGATCATTGGTGACGATCGACTCGGTGTGCTGGGTCGAGTAGCGGCGGATGTGCTCGAGCGCGGCATCGAGGTTCGGAACAACACGCACGGAGAGGTCGAGGGTCATGTATTCGGTCGACCAGTCCTCTTCCGTCGCCGGCACGGCATCCGCGAACAGCGAACGAGTTCGATCGTCGCCGTGGATGGTGACTCCGGACGCCACCAACGCCCCGAGCACCTGTGGCAGAAGGCGGTCTGCCGCGGCCTCGTGAACCAGCAGGGTCTCGAGCGCGTTGCATACGCTGGGTCGCTGCACCTTGGAATTCTGCACGATGTCGACCGACCACTGCTCGTCGGCGGACTCGTCGAGGAACACATGCACGACTCCAGCACCCGTCTCGATGACAGGCACCTTCGACTCCGCGACGACGGTGTTGATGAGATCGGCGCTTCCGCGCGGGATCAGCACATCGACGTACCCGCGCGCCTGCATCAGCTGTCTAGCCCCATCACGCCCGAACTCGTCGATAGTCTGCACCGCCTCAGCCGGAAGCCCGACGTTGTCGAGTGCCTCCTGGATGAGTTGGATGAGCACCCGGTTCGTGTTCTCGGCAGCGCTGCCGCCACGCAACACAACGGCATTGCCGCTCTTGAGCGCAAGTGCCGCAATATCGACAGTCACGTTCGGACGAGCCTCATAGATCACTCCGGCGACGCCGAACGGCACGCGAACCTGGCTGAGTTTCAGACCGTTCGGAAGGGTTTGTCCACGAACATTCTCGCCGACGGGGTCGACGAGGGCGGCGACCTCGCGCACGGCAGCCGCGAGCCCGGCAAGTCGGGACTCGTCGAGGCGGAGTCGATCCTGCAGCCCGGCGCTGAGCCCGTTCTCCCGGCCGTTTGCGAGGTCGAGCTCGTTCGCCGGAATGATGCGGCCTGCGTTCGATTCGACCGCGATCGCAATCGCCTCGAGAGCGCGATTCTTCAGCGCGGCTGGCGTCGTCGCCAGCGTTCGGGAGGCGACCCTGGCCGCCTCGAGCTTCTCGGTGAACGAACGGGTCGCGAGGATGGGCATTGCCAGAGTTTACTGCGAGTACCCGGCCGATCGGGGGCGAGGCGCTGCGTCGAACCAGGTACCGAGCTCATCGCCGGCGAGCGCCTCAGCCACGTGATCGGTCGAGGTGAGCAACACTGCCGTTCCTGACCGTGCTGCGAGCTTGGCAGCCGCGACCTTGGTCGACGCTCCCCCGGTGCCCACTCCGGTTTGCACGACATCCCCGAATTCGACTCCGATCAGGTCGTCGTCTACTGCGACGCGATCGATACGGCGCGCGCCGGGAAGCTGGGGTGGGCGGGTGAAGAGGGCATCAACGTCCGAGAGCAGCAGCAGCAGGTCGGCACCGACCAGTTGCGACACCAGAGCGGCGAGGCGGTCGTTGTCGCCGAAGCGAATCTCCTGGGTGGCGACAGTGTCGTTCTCATTGACGATGGGCAGGATGCGCAGCTCAAGAAGTCGCTCCATGGCCCGCTGGGCGTTGCCACGATGGGTCGGATTCTCGAGATCGCCCGCGGTGAGCAGCACCTGGCCGGCCACAATTTTAAAGCGGTCGAGGCTGTCTTGGTAGCGGTAGATCAGCACGTTCTGGCCGACTGCTGCTGCCGCCTGCTGGGTGGCAAGGTCCGTCGGCCGTGAATCGAGTTTCAGGTATGGCATTCCTGTCGCGATCGCGCCGGACGACACCAGGATCACCTCGGCCCCGCGCGCATGAGCCGCGGCGAGAGCATCAACAAGGGGTTCGATCTGCCCCACATTCTCACCGCTGATAGACGAGGAACCGACCTTGACCACGATGCGCTTGGCATCGACAACAGCGCCGCGGGTCATTCCGCTTCGACGTCTTTCGAAGAGATCGCGAAACCTTCGTCGCCCTGCCAGATTCCCGCTTCGCGTTCTTTGGCGAGCTCGGCCCGAGCGGCTGCTTTGCCATCCATCTTCTCGAGGTAGTGCTCGCGACGAGTTTTGCTGGTGGGACGCTCGTTCTGCAGCAGACGCGGGTCTGTTCCGCGCGGTGCCATCATGAGCTCTGCACTCGAGGTGAGCGTCGGCTCCCAGTCGAAGGCGACCGGCCCAATGATGACGGTCGACCCCGCAACAGCACCCGAGCGGAACAGCTCGTTCTCGACGCCGGCTTTCGCGAGCCGATCTGCGAGGAAGCCGATGGCCTCCTCGTTGGTGAAGTTGGTCTGGGCGACCCAGCGTTCCGGCTTGCCTCCAACGACGCGATACACATTCCCCTCTGAACCGCCCTCCACCTTGATGGTGAAGCCGGCATCGCGGGAATCCTTCGGCCGCAACACGATGCGCTGCACGACGGGCGCCGCCGCGACGAGTGCGCGATTGGAGTCGACGAGTTCAGCGAGCGAGAACGAGAGTTCGCGCAGGCCCTCGCGGCTCACGGCCGAGATCTCGAACACGCGGTATCCGCGAGCCTCGAGCTCCGGGCGGACCATGTCTGCAAGATCACGCCCCTCTGGCACGTCAACCTTGTTGAGCGCGACGAGCTGCGGGCGCTCGACGAGCGGAGTCTGCCCATCAGGCACCGGATAGGCGGCGAGCTCGGCGAGGATGACATCGAGATCGCTGAGCGGATCGCGGCCGGGCTCGAGAGTCGCACAGTCCAGCACGTGGAGAAGGGCGCTGCAGCGCTCGACGTGGCGCAGAAATTCGAGGCCGAGTCCCTTGCCTTCGCTGGCTCCCTCGATGAGGCCGGGGACATCCGCGACCGTGTAGCGGGTCTCGCCGGCCTGCACGACGCCCAAGTTGGGGTGAAGGGTGGTGAACGGATAGTCGGCGATCTTGGGCTTTGCTGCTGAAATCGCCGCGACGAGGCTGGACTTGCCGGCGGAGGGGTAGCCGACGAGCGCGATATCGGCGACGACCTTGAGCTCGAGGTAGACGTCGCCCTCCCACCCCGGCGTGCCGAGCAGCGCGAATCCTGGCGCCTTGCGCTTGGTGGATGCAAGGGCAGCGTTGCCGAGACCGCCCTGCCCGCCCGCAGCAGCGATGTAACGCATTCCCGGCTCGGAGAAATCGATCAGTTCGTTGCCGTCTGCGTCGGTGACGACAGTTCCAACCGGAACTTCGAGTACGACCTCTTCGCCGTTGAACCCGTTGCGGTTATCACCCATACCCGGGCCGCCCTTGTCGGACTTGCGGTGCGGTGCACGGTGAAAGCCGAGCAGCGTGGTGACGCCGAGCCCGCTCACCAGCACGATGTCGCCGCCATCGCCACCGTTGCCACCATCCGGCCCGGCGAGAGGTTTGAACTTCTCCCGCTTCACCGAGACACAGCCGTCGCCGCCATCACCAGCCTTCAGGTGGAGTGTTACCTGGTCAACAAAGGTTGCCATGGCGACGGATCCCTTCTTGACTGCTGGTTAAAAGGCGAGAGCGAGCCGAAGCTCGCTCACGCAGGCCGGCCGAAGCCGAAGCCGAAAAGACTACTGGGCTGCCGCCACGATGTTGATGACCTTGCGGCCACCCTTGTTGCCGAACTCGACAGCGCCCGGAGCGAGGGCGAACAGGGTGTCGTCGCCGCCACGGCCGACATTCACGCCCGGGTGAAAGTGAGTGCCGCGCTGGCGGACGATGATCTCGCCTGCACCGACGACCTGGCCGCCGAAACGCTTGACGCCGAGGCGCTGGGCATTGGAGTCGCGACCGTTACGAGTGGAGCTTGCGCCCTTTTTGTGTGCCATTACGAAATCCTTGGGTCTGTGCTGATAGGTAGTTGGGTGAGTGTTTTAGAAAACGACTACTTGATTTCGGTGATCTTGATACGGGTGAGCTCCTGGCGGTGGCCCTGACGCTTCTTGTATCCGGTTTTGTTCTTGAACTTCTGGATGACGATCTTCGGGCCGCGCAGATCGCCGACGACCTCGCCGGTCACCGTGATCTTCGCGAGCTTCTCAGCGTCGTGGATGATGGTCGAGCCATCGACGTGAAGCACCGGCACAAGCTGGACGTTGCCATCTTTGTCTGCCTTAATGCGGTCGAGAACAACGATCGTTCCGACTTCGACCTTTTCCTGGCGGCCGCCGGCGCGCACAACTGCGTAAACCACTTGTAACCCTAACTGTGTGACCGGAGGAGATTCCGGAAGAAGTCTGGTGTGATGCGTCTATTCAACACAGTGCCTATTCGACACCGTGCCTATTCGACACATGCGGGCTTGGCCCAGCACACACCAAGGGTCAACAATACGCGATGGTAGCCCGGTCGGTCAAACCTCGGTCGCGAGTGAGGAGGCCAGGGTGTCGCTGGGGTGCTTTGCGAGCCACATCCAGAGCAGTATTCCGACCAGAATCACCAGTGGCATGGCGTCAACCAGGTACCCGCCGCCTGTCGAGATTCCGAACCCGACCCAGTGTGACGCGACCTCACCCCGAAAACCGACCTGTGTGCTCAGTATCCCGCCGATCGCGTTGTAGAAGCCGATTAGGAGCATCGCGATAAACACGAGCACAGCACCGGCGACCGTTGCAACAACGCTTCGGACGACGACGGAAGAGAGCCGCAGCCCCGCAACGATGGGCATGATGAGCCACAGCGCGAGAAACACGCCGACTGCGAAAACGAAGTCGAGCGCGAACCCCTGAGGCTGGAAGAGCTGCCCGATCGAATCCACCGTTGCAAAGACCAGGAGGCCGCTCAGGTTGACGATCCCGAGAACGATGTGCTGCGCTACGAGAACCACAAACACCCCACCTGCCACGACGAGCGGAGTGAGAACTCGTTGCCTCAGCGCGGGCAGGACTTCGGGGTTGCTCGACATCGTCGTGGTGCTCCCTAGAATCGGCTCATGACTGTGTTGATAGACCAGCCTAGGTGGCCTGCGCACGACACCCTCTGGTCGCACCTCGTGAGCGATGCATCTCTCGACGAGTTGCACGAGTTTGCCGGGCGGATGGGAATTCCGCGTCGCGGGTTCGACCTGGATCACTACGACGTTCCCGAGCGCAAATACGACGAGCTGGTCGCCGCCGGGGCCGAGCCGGTGACCATCAGGCAGCTGGTTGAGCGCCTGCGCGACAGCGGGCTGCGTGTGACGCAGCGCGAGCGTCGCCTGCGGTGACCCGCGGGGTATATCCGGCTGTCAGCATCTCCATACTTGCGCGTGGTGCCCAACACTGTTCCGTGTGAGCCGAAAGTCGAACACGTTCGGGAAACTCGCGGGAAAGCAACTCGCGCTACCAGGCCTGGTCAAACCCGGCCACGCTGCGCACGATGTTGCCGGTCGCGATGTCGATGAAGACGGTGGTGATGGATGTCGCGCGCGGGTTGACGAAGTAGCCGTCGCTGACGCTCATTGCATAGTCCGGCACGACGTTGGCCGCGACATACTGCCCGTTCGGTGAGACACTAAAGCCGTCGATGCTGCCCTTGTAGTCCTTGCCGCCGAACAAGATTCGCGTCTTGCCCGTCCCAACAGCTCCCGACTGGTAAATCAGGTAGCTCGCGTACTGGCCGCTGCCCGTGTCGACCACCGCGACCTGCTGCACGCTTGCGGTTCCGTCACCGAGAAGCTCCAGGTCTCCCCCGTAGGTCTTGGCATCACCCACCTGGTGGGTTTCGAGGCGCTGGGTCTTTCCGGTTGCAATGGTGAGAAGGATGCGGCTGAAGACGTCTGCGACCACGATGGACTTGCCGTCAGGTGCGCTGCCTTCGAGGGCGGCATACACACCGAGAGGGGTCGAGGACGACGGCTTCTTCGGGTCGATGAGAAGCACTGATTGGTCGTACGCCTGGGCTACGACGCTCGTTGTTCCGCTGAGAAAGAGCCAGTCGAGCACGCTCAGCGGTGTGCCGTTGAGCCCCAGCACCGGAGTCACCGTGTGCAGAGCGGTGAGGTCGACTGTCATGAGGTCATTGGCAAACTCGAGGCCAGCATGATCTCCCGCGCTGGTGAAGACGAAGCCGAGCACACCGACATCCGGCTCAGACTGCAGTTTCTGAATTGTGCCAGCAGTGGGCAAAACAAGGTGCTCGATCTGGGCGCTGTTCGACAGGCTCACGAGCGAGAGCGAGTCGGTGTGGTCGTCGTTCAGCGTGACGACAGCGAGAACCGCCGGGAATACCGTGAACTCCTGGATGTGTTTCGTTGAATAGACGATTGTGCGCGCGCTGCCGCGCACACCGGTGCGGATGATGTTGTCGAGCTGGTCAGCGCCCTGGGCCGGGTCTGCCCGCTGCAGGTAGTAGATGCTCGCAGCGGCTGTCGTGAATGAGTAGCTGAGGTCTGACCGTACGGTCTGGTACTGGCTGGTGATGCCATTGACGCTCACGGTGTAGCGGGTGCCGTAGTCGAGACGTTGCGAGAACTGCACGGCGATCACCTGGCCCTGGCTGGTCACGGTGAAGGGGGCAGCTGGGCTCACACTGACCTCGGCAGCGGTCACTTTCGCGACGTTCTGGTTGGCGAACAGCCGCAGCTGCTGGTCGGCCTGGCTCACCACCTGCCGGGTGTCGACTGTCGCGCTCGAGAGCTTCGGGCCCTGCCCGGAGGTGAGCACGAGAAACGCTGCGCACAGCACAGCGAGTATGACGACCGTCGCGATGATCCCTCGCCGGAATCGACGGGTGTCGGTGCGCGATGCAGGCTCAGTAGAGGTATGGGTCACTAGGCTGGGCAGTCTTTTTCGTGGAGGCTGGCATAAGAGTGATCGGTTCTTTGCTCGTGGTCGATGGGTCGGTGTCGAAGCTCCCGGTCACATGCACCCACGCGCCGGTCGCGAGCCCGTTTTTCCAGTTGGGGAGGTAGACAGGCACTGCCACCGGCTGTGCATCCACGGCACAGCAGGTGATCACGAAGCGGGTGACATAGAAGATGTTGTCTGGGTCGTCCTTGTCGACGCTGACAAAGCCGACGACATCCGCAGCCTTATTGCGATAGAAGGTCTCGTCGCTGGTCTGGCGCAGGAGGGACGCCCAGTCTGCGACCGTGAATTTTGCGGAGGCGCCGGTGGGGGCAGATGCTGCTGCCACGACAGTCGCGCTGCCAGAGGCGAGGGATCCGGAGTTCACCACCCGCTGGTCTGCCGTTGCTGTCGTCAGCGTTGCGGGCGGCACGATGATGAGCCCGACTGCTATGGCGACCGTGAGCACCGTGGCCGCGACCGACAGCGCCGCGCCGAGTCGCCGCGGTTTCTCGTCATCGTGTTCGTGGTCGTGTTTGGTAATGAAACTGCCGATCACCAGCACCAGCCCGAAAACCGCCATGATCATGGTGAAGACGATGTAGCGGGGGTGGATGTAGAGGATCAGCTGGTTCGTAAGCCCGAGCCAGACGGTGGCGATAAGTGCTGCAACGCAGAGGATGACCCCCTGCCAGCGTCGGAGCCTACGCCACATAGTTGACCACCAGTCCGATGAGCGCAGCGAGCAGCCCGACCACGACGACCAGGATGACGAGCACTCTGGTCGAGAATGTCGTGCGCATCAGGGTCAGCATCTTGATGTCGACGATCGGGCCGAAGATCAGGAAGGCCGAGATTGACCCGGGCATGAAGGTGTTCGCGAATGGAAGGATGAAGAACGAGTCGACGTTCGAACACACCGAGATGACGAACGCGAGCCCCATCATCGCGAGAATCGACCAGACCGGATTGCTGCCGAGTCCGAGCAGCACGGAGCGCGGCACAGCAACCTGAACGAGCCCTGCGACGAGCGAACCGAGGAACAGCGCGGGCATGATCGTCGCTGCTTCGTGCTGGAAGATCTCGATGCTCTTCTTCCACCTGCTCTCGCCGGTTTCGTGTGGGTCGGGAAGTCGGCACTCTGCGGCGAATCGTGGCGTCATCAGGCTGTCTTGGTCGGGGTGCCGCGAAAACAGCCAGCCCACGATGTTGGCCACCAGAAAGCCACCGATGATGCGGGCGATGAAGATGGGGCTGGTGAATCCGAACGCCTGACCGGTGGTCACGATGGTGATCGGGTTGAGGATCGGAGCCGCGAGCAGGAACGTTATCGACTCCGACACCGAGAAGCCTTTGACGATGAGCCCCCTGGCCAGTGGCACGTTTCCGCACTCGCACACCGGCAGCAGAATTCCGATGAACGAGATGACGGCCCGGCGCAGGAAAGGGGTGGCAGGAAGTACCCGCATGATCCAGCGATCGGGAATCCAGAGTTGAACGAGGATCGACAGCATGATGCCGAGAATCACAAATGGCAGTGACTCGATGATGACGCTGATGCTGAGCGTCAGGAGATCTTGCACCTGGTTGGGCAACGACCATTTGCCGAGCGAGGGCGTCAGCGCGCGAATGGCGAAAACCACAACAATGGCCACGGCACCGATGGCGAGAGCTGCGGCGGTCGGCAGCGACGTGCGCGAGTGAGAATGTGTCTCTTCTCGCTCTGCTACCCGGGTGCCCACCCGCCTAACCCTACGTCGGCGAGTGGGCCAGAACCGTGAAGGTCTACTCGGGCGAGCCTTCGCTCGCCGGAGTGATGTTGCTTGAGGGGGTGATGTTGCCTGAGCTGGATGCCCGGCGCGAACCGCGCGAACGACCCTGGCCTGGCAGCTTCGGTTCGGGCAGCGCGTCAAGCACCGAGTCGAGAATCTGCTCTGCATCGTGCGTGGAGATGCGTCGCGGCTGGCGCTGCGTCTTCTTCACAGGGATGTCGAGGATCGCGACCGCCGCCTCAGCCGCTGCGATGGACACCTCCTCGACCCGCGAAGGCCCCGAGGGACCGGATTCAGTGGGGGCAGGCTCAACGTGGGCAGACTCAGTGGGGGCAGGCTCAACGTGGGCAGACTCAGTCGGGGCAGGCTCAACGTGGCCGGCGTCGGAATGCACCACATCGGCGTGCGGGATGGTGGAAGCTGCGATCTGCGCGAGAGCGTTCTTGACATCGTCGGTGATCGCGTGAGTGCCTGACGCGCCCTTATTCGACGGCCCGGTCGACGACGAACGAGCAGAGTCGCCGCCCCCGCCGTTATTGCCTCGACCGCCACGGCTGCGGCGAATCTCGGGCTGGGCCGACTGACGGTGTTTCGTGACCGGATCGTGGTGGATGACGATGCCACGGCCGGCGCAGACCTCGCAGGGCTCGGAGAACGACTCGATGAGACCGAGTCCGAGCTTCTTGCGGGTCATCTGCACGAGTCCGAGCGAAGTGACCTCAGCCACCTGGTGCTTCGTGCGGTCGCGGCTGAGGCACTCGACCAGGCGTCGCAGCACGAGGTCGCGGTTCGATTCGAGCACCATGTCGATGAAGTCGACGACGATGATGCCGCCGATGTCGCGCAGGCGAAGCTGGCGAACGATCTCTTCTGCGGCTTCGAGGTTGTTCTTGGTGACGGTCTCTTCGAGATTGCCACCGGAACCGACGAACTTGCCGGTGTTGACGTCGACAACGGTCATCGCCTCTGTGCGGTCGATGACCAGCGAGCCACCCGATGGCAGCCAGACCTTTCGGTCAAGCGCCTTCTCGATCTGTTCCGTGATGCGATATTCGTCGAACGAGTCGGCGGTTCCCTCGTAGAGGTGAACACGCTCGGCCAGGTCGGGTGCGACCGCCGAGAGGTAGCCCTCGATGGTCTCCTTGGCATCCTCACCATCAACGACCAGGGTGTGGAAATCTTCGTTGAAGACGTCACGGACGATCTTGACCAGCAGGTCAGGCTCGCTGTGCAGCAGGGCAGGAGCCTGAACACTCTCGAGCGCCTCGCTGATTGCCGCCCACTGCGCCGTGAGGCGGTTCACGTCGAGGGTGAGCTGCTCTTCTGTAGCGCCCTCGGCCGCTGTGCGGACAATCACGCCGACGTTCTCGGGCAGCACCTCTTTGAGGATCTTCTTCAGGCGCGCACGCTCGGTGTCTGGCAGCTTGCGGCTGATGCCGTTCATCGAGCCATTCGGAACGTAGACGAGGTAGCGACCGGGCAGTGACACCTGGCTGGTGAGGCGGGCGCCCTTGTGCCCAACCGGATCTTTCGTCACCTGCACGAGTACCTTGTCGCCCGGCTTGAGCGCGAGTTCGATTCGACGGGCCTGGGTTTTGCCATCTGCCGAGTTCTCGGCTGCGGCCTCCCAATCGACCTCCCCGGAGTAGAGCACGGCGTTGCGACCGCGTCCGATATCGACGAAAGCAGCCTCCATGCTCGGAAGCACGTTCTGCACGCGACCGAGGTAGACGTTGCCGATCAGGCTCGCGTCAGCGGCCTTTGCGACGTAGTGCTCCACCAGCACGCCGTCTTCGAGCACGCCGATCTGGATGCGGCTGAACTTGGAGCGAACGACCATGACCCGATCAACGCTCTCGCGGCGGGCCAGAAACTCGGATTCGGTGATGACCGGACGCCGGCGACCGGCATCGCGCCCGTCACGCCTGCGCTGTTTCTTCGCTTCGAGCCTGGTTGATCCGCGCACCTTTGTCGGTTCGTTGCTGAGCTCGGGTTGGGGGCGGGGTGTGCGCACCTTGACCACGGTGTTTGACGGGTTGCCGTTGCCACCGGAATTGTTGTTGCCGTCGTCATCTCCGGCCCGTCGACGAGAGCGCCGACGGACGGTACCGTTGTCGTCTCCGTCGTCCTGGTGCTGATTGCCTTGCCCCTGGTTGCCCTGGGCCTGGTTGCCCTGACTCTGGTTACCCTGGGCCCGCTGGGCGCCCTGGCGCGGCGGAACTATCGTCGGCAGGTCTGGTGCCTGGAACAGCACTGACGTGGTCGGACGGAGCGACACCGGTGCCGTCTCTTCAGAAGCTGAGGCAGCCTCAGCCGGCGCAGCACTCTTGCGAGTGCGACTGCGCGGCGCTGACTTCGGTGCCGGGCTCTCAGACTCTGGGCTGCCAGCGACCGGCTCTGTCACGAGAGCTTCTTCGTGCCCAACCGCGGTTGCCGCGGTTGCCGCTGCTGCGGCCTCCGCCGCTTTGGCAGCTGCTGCAGCCTTGCCCCTGCCGAACAGTCGTCCGCGCTTCGGTGCATCGTTGTTTTCGTTTGTTGTCTCCACCATTACTGGTGCACTCCTACCCCGACCCGGGCAACCGCGCCACCCGCCGGGTACTCTCTAACGCGGCCATTCGCCGTGGCGAACCTCCGCTAATCCTTACGTTCCGTGACCGGCTCTGGCGCATGCTCTCTTCAGCATGTGCTCACACTCGTTGTCACGCTCGTTTTTGGTCCTGCATTTCTGATCGTGCTGGCGAAACTGGCTATTCGACGCGATTTTCCACGCGGCCCGGTTTGGTGCCCGGTAAGCATTCTTTGGCGTCTTGGGAGCGCGGCTCCTGCGACTAGATCAAATTATCGCACGGTATGGCATATCCCCCGCATTTGGGCCTGCGATAATCCGAGGGTGACCCAGACGACGCCGGCAGCAGCTCCCGCCCGTTCCACCTTTCTCCTCGCGGGTGCGGCGGCACTCGGAGTGCTTTTCGCCTTCATCCTGGCCGTTTCGTCGTTCACAGACGTCGAGGCGGCTGGCAAGGCGGCGAAGCTCCTCGGTGCTGACGCAGAGCTCGGGTTTCCGGCATCAGCCTTCGCGATGGCTCTGTTCGTCGCGATTCTGGCTCTCGCAGTCGCGCAGCTGGCCGGGGCAGAGCTCCCGGGCGGATTGTGGACCGCTTTCGTGCCACTCAGCGTGATCGGCGTCGTTTTCACGGTGTGGAGCCTTTACCTGCATTTTGATTGGCTGATGCTGCTGCAGGTGCTCGCTGCTGCAGGTGCCTTCGCCATCATCGTGAGAAGGATGCCGCGAGTCGTCGCCACTCCGGCGCTCGGGGTATTTCTCACCGTGGCCGGCGTTATCGGGTTTTTCGCCGCTTTCAGGCTGACCGCAGACAAGGTCGACACTTACGTGCACCCGACAGCGTCTCTCAGCTGTGATGTGAGCCCGATCGTGCAGTGCGGCAAGAATCTCGCTTCGGCGCAGGGCTCCATTTTCGGGTTCCCAAACCCGCTGCTCGGGGTCGGAGGGTGGATCGCGGTGATCCTCGTCGGCATTCTGCTGCTCGCTGGAGTTTCGTTCGCTCGCTGGTTCTGGATCACTTTCAACGTTGGCGTAGCCGGTGCACTGGTTTTGGTCATCTGGCTCATCTCGCAGAGCATCTTCGTGCTCGGCACGCTGTGCCCATGGTGCATGGTCACCTGGACCGTGACGATCCCGACGTTCCTACTGGTTACCCTTAACAACGGCAGGAATGGCCGATTCGGCGGTGGCGAAAGACTCCGTCGCGGGTTTGCCGGCGTGTACAGCTGGGTGCCGATCATCACCCTCGCGTGCTACCTCGTCGTGGTCGTGCTTGCCCAGCTCCGGTTCGACCTTCTCAGTTACTTGTAAGCGCAAGCACCACGAATTGGCCGGTTAGGACAGCTCTCATCTCATAGAGTCGTCAGGTCCGACCAAGAAACCACAGAAACGAGTCGAGTCTCACATGGTTCCTCCAGCCCCAGCAGCCCAGCCCGGCAAGAAGGATCGCCGCGAAGAAGCACGCGAAAAGGCCCGGATCGAGCGGGAAGCCGAGAAGCGTCGCCAGCGACGCAGCAAGATCTTTCTGCAGGGTGGTATCGGCGTCGCAGTCATTGCGATCATCGCGGTGATCGCGCTCGTCGTCGTCAACACGAATCAGCCCTCAGGGCCCGCCGGACCCGGCCCGAAGAACATGGCAGACGGCGGCATCCTGTTCACCGGAGTCAACGGCGTGGCGACTCCGACCACAACGGCTGCGCCCGCAAAGAACGCCTCGGTCACCCCCATCAAGACGACCGATAACTCGATCGCGCACATCACCACCTACGTCGACTGGGCCTGCCCGGTCTGCCAACAGTTCGAGACAACATATGCGAGTGAGATTCAGAAACTCGTCGCATCAGGGGAGGCCACGCTGAGCGTGCATACCATCTCGATCCTCGATCGCAGCTTCCTCGGCACGCGATACGCAAGCCGTGCAGCCAATGCGGCAGCGTGCGTTGCGAACTACCAGCCAGATAAATTCCTGTCGGCTCAGAACACCTTCTATGCGAACCAGCCGAAGGAATCGACCACCGGCCTGACGAACGCCCAGATCAAAGCCCTGCTGAATACGGCGGGTGTCACGAACTCTGCCGTCACCGCGTGTGTGGATAAGGAGTCATACAAGTCGTGGGTGACAAGTGACACCACGAAAACCACGTCGGAGGCGTCGCTGCAGGATTCGTCTGGCCAGTTCGGCACGCCAACGGTGTTCGTCAACGGCAAGCGCTGGAATAACTCCGACGACTTTGCCGCGTTCCTTTCGGGGGCAGTGACCGGTACGACGGCCCCGTCGCCGAGCCCGTCGAACTAGCGACACTGTCCTGGCGATGCTGTCGCCCTGAGGTCTGGGCTGGGACGGGGCTGGCGTCAGTCCAACCCGTCAGTCCAACCCGTCAGTCGAACCAGAGAGCGAGTTCACGTGCTGCCGACTCGGGTGAATCCGACCCGTGCACCAGGTTCTGCTGCACTTTGAGTCCCCAGTCACGGCCGAGATCTCCGCGGATGGTGCCGGGGGCTGCAGTGGTCGGGTCAGTCGTGCCTGCGAGCGAGCGGAACCCTTCGATCACACGCTCACCTGCGATGCGAAGGGCGACGATAGGGCCGCTCTCCATGAACTCCACAAGGGGCTCGTAGAACGGCTTGCCGAGGTGCTCTTCGTAGTGGCTTGCGAGCAGTTCACGGCTGGCTTCGACGAGCTTGACGTCGACGAGCTGGTAGCCCTTCGCTTCGATGCGACGCAGGATCTCGCCGGTGAGGTTACGGGATACCCCGTCGGGCTTGACGAGTACGAGAGTTTCTTCGACGGCGGCCATTAGTTCTCCTTGGGTTCGGCGTTGCGTTCGGTTGTGGTGTCTGGCTCGAAAGAGTTGCGGCGATCGAGGCGTCTGCCCACGACGAAGCAGTAGATCCAGATGCCGAGAAACAGTGCTCCGATGAAATACATCAGAGGAACGAGGATTCCGACGGCGATGAGCACCGCCTGCAGCAGCCATCCGATCCAGGCGCCGATCGGCCAGCGCACCAGGCGACCGTCGAGAAGCAGCAGTGCGACGAGGGCTGCACCCCCGCCGAAAGCGACGGCGGGCGGAACGACCCTGAGCCCGAAGACGACCAACACGAGGAAGAACACCATGGTGGCCTCGAGCAACAGCGCGATGGAGAGCAGGGATTCCTGCGCCCCACGCTGGCGTCGTGCTCGCCGGGGAGCAGTTTCGGTCATCGTTTCCAGCCCTCGTCACCTGCGATGACCAGCGCGTCGCCGATGAGGGTTATCGAACCGGTGACGACCACTCCGCGTCGCGGAGCATCCGATGCCCATTCGCGGGCAGCGGCGATCGCCGCTCGAACCGAGTCGTGAGAGTGGGTTTCTGCGTCACCGGCCGCAGCGACCACCAGGTCCGCCAGCTCGTCGACCGGCACAGCGCGGTCAGAGCTGGACGCGGTGACATCGAATCGCGACGCGAAAGTTGCAAGGGCCCCGATGATGCCGCCGGCATCCTTGTCACTGAGGACACCGAGCACGACAGCGACCTCGTCGAAGGTGAAATAGGTCGCGATACCTCTGGCGAGCGCGAGCGCGCCGTCGGGATTGTGCGCTGCATCCAGGAGCACCGTCGGCTCGATGCCCACGACCTGCATGCGACCCGGAGAGGATGCCGTCGCGATTCCTTCTGCGAGCACATCTCCGACGAGCATCTGGCTACCGCCACCCAGGAACGATTCAACCGCTGCGATCGCGACCGCGGCGTTCTGCGCCTGGTGGTCGCCGAACAGCGGCAGGAAGAGATCGCGATAGGTTCCGGCGAGTCCGCGGACGGTGATCACCTGTCCACCGACGGCCACCGTGTTCGACTCAAGCGCAAAGGCCGCGCCCTGCACCGCGAGGGTCGACTCGGTGAGCTCTGCAGCGCGCTCGAGCTCCGCTAGCACCTCGGGCGCTTGCGCAGCCGTGACAACAGCAGCAGCGGGCTTGATTATCCCGGACTTGGTGCGCGCAATCTCGGCAACCGTGTTGCCAAGCCGCGCCGTGTGATCCAGCGAGATCGGGGTGAAGACCGCAACCTGGCCGTCGCCGACGTTGGTCGAATCCCACTCGCCGCCCATGCCCACCTCGATGACAGCGACATCCACCGGTGCGTCGGCGAAGCTTGCATAGCCGAGGGCGGTGAAGGCCTCGAAGAAGGTCAGCGGCAGTTCACCGGTACCGATGAGTTCGGCGTCGACGATCTCCAGGTATGGCTGGATGTCACGGTAGTTCGCGACGAAGGCCTCATTCGAGATCGGTTCGCCGTCGATCACGATCCGCTCGTTCACCCGCACCAGGTGCGGACTCGTGAGCAGGCCGGTGCGAAGGCCGTACGCACGCAGGATCGATTCGGTGATGCGGCTCGTGCTGGTCTTTCCGTTCGTCCCGGTGATGTGGATGATCGGGTATGCGCGCTGCGGATCCCCGAGCAACTCCACGACGCGCCGGGTCGGGCCGAGGCGCGGCTGGGCGTTGGCCTCGCCGATCCGGGAAAGGAGTTCGGCGTAGACCGCGTCGGCATCCCGCTGGTACAGCGCGTCGTCGCTGAGTTCTGGGTCATCGTGCAGGTCAGACATCCGTACCAGCTCCATGGATCGTTATTTCGACGACAATGTCGCCTGCGTTAGCGTATTGCCCCGCGCGCACGACCGACCGGAAAGCGCCTGCCCTGCCATGTTGCGCAGCGTAGCCCTCGAGGTCGACACCCGGCGCCTCGACCAGAAGCTCGAGGGCGAGCGTTTCGCCGGCGATCACGTCTATGAACGGTTCTACCGAGACCTGCTCTTCGGCGGAGCCGAAATAGAGCACAAGATCAATTCGGTCGCTCACGTCGAGCCCTGCCGCCTTTCGGGTTTCCTGGATCGCGCGCGTGAGGTCTCGTGAGAGACCCTCTGCAGCAAGTTCAGGGGTCACGCCGGTGTCGAGGATGACGAAGCCACCGTCGGCGAGGAACGCGATAGCCGTGTCACCTTCGGGCAGCTCGAACTTCAACTCGAACTCTCCCGGCATCAGCTCGATGCCGCCAACAGTCACGGTGTCCCCGTTCGGCCGCCAGTCCCCCGCCTTCGCCGCCTGGATGGCAGCCTGGACCTGCTTACCGATCCGCGGGCCGGCTGCACGGGAATTGACGCTGAGGCTGCGGGTTATTCCGAAGCTGCCGAGGCTGTCTTCCTCGAGGGCGATCGACTCGACGTTCTTGACGTTGAGTTCGTCTCGCAGGATGTCGGAGAATGCGTCGAGCCCACGCGGGTCGGCACTGACAACGGTCAGTTTCTGCAGCGGAAGCCGCACGCGCAGGCCCGTCGACTTGCGCACGGCGAGCCCGACCGAGACCGCCTCGCGCACCCGGTCCATGGTTGCGACCAAATCATCATCCTGCGGGAAGGCAGCGGGCAGCGGCCAATCTTCCAAGTGCACGCTTCGACCCCCGGTGAGACCCTTCCAGACCTGTTCGGTGACGAGCGGAAGGAGGGGCGCGGCAAGTCGGCACAGCACTTCGAGCACCGTGTAAAGGGTGTCGAAGGCCTCCGGGCTGTCTCCAGACCAGAATCTGTCGCGGCTGCGGCGCACGTACCAGTTGGTGAGCACGTCGGCGAAGTCGCGCAGGTCGAGAGCGGCAAGCGGGCTGTCGAGCTCGTCCAGGCGGGCGGTGACATCCACGATGAGCTTGCGGGTTTTGGCGAGCAGGTAGCGGTCGAGAATGTCGGTCGAGTCGACCCTGTGCTTCGCTTCATACCCGGACGCGTTTGCGTAGAGACTGAAGAAATACCAGCTGTTCCAAAGCGGGAGCATGAGTTGGCGCACACCCTCGCGGATGCCCTCCTCGGTAACAACGAGGTTGCCGCCCCTGATGACCGACGACGCCATCAGGAACCATCGCATCGCATCAGAACCGTCGCGATCGAAGACCTCGCTGACATCCGGATAATTGCGCAGGCTCTTCGACATCTTCTGGCCGTCGCTGCCGAGCACGATACCGTGACTGATCACGTTCACGAATGCCGGCCGGTCGAACAATGCGGTCGACAGCACGTGCATCACGTAGAACCAGCCGCGGGTCTGCCCGATGTACTCCACAATGAAGTCGGCCGGGCTATGGGTGTCGAACCACTCTGCGTTCTCGAAGGGGTAGTGCACCTGGGCGAATGGCATTGAGCCCGAGTCGAACCAGACGTCGAAGACATCCTCGATCCGTCGCATGGTCGAGAGACCGGTCGGGTCCTCGGGGTTCGGCCTCGTGAGCTCGTCGATGTATGGGCGATGCAGGTCAGTCAGGCCGTCTGCGTTTGTCGGAAGCCTGCCGAAGTCGCGCTCGAGCTCATCCAGCGAGCCATACACGTCGACGCGAGGGTAGTTCGGGTCGTCGCTCTTCCAGATCGGGATCGGAGAACCCCAGTATCGATTGCGCGAGATCGACCAGTCGCGGGCGTTACTGACCCATTTGCCGAACTGCCCCTCTTTGACGTTCTCGGGCACCCAGTTGATCGGCTCGTTGAGCTGCTCCATGCGATCCCGAATCTCGGTGACCCGGATGAACCAGCTCGAGACGGCCTTGTAGATGAGCGGATTCTTGCAGCGCCAGCAGTGCGGATAGCTGTGCTCATAGCTCTTCACCTGGAACAGCCGACTGTCGGCGCGTAGCTTCTTGATGAGGAGTGGATTCGCGTCGAAAACCTGGAGGCCCGCGACATCCTCGATGATGGAAAGGAATTTTCCGCCATCGTCGACCGAGACGATGACCGGGATGTCATACCGGGCACAGGAGATCTGGTCGTCTTCGCCGTAGGCGGGCGCCTGGTGCACGATGCCGGTTCCCTCGCCGGTGGCGACATAGTCTGCAACGAGAATCTGCCAGGCATTCTCGGTGTGCCAGGTCTCGGCGTCTGCGTAGTAGTCCCAGAGTCGGGCGTACTTCACGCCCTCGAGCTGGCTGCCGACGAAAGCTCGCTGGATGCCTTCCCGGGCATCGGCGCCGGACTGGTAGCCGAATTCCTTGGCATATGAGTCGATCGTGTCGGTGGCGAGCAGGTAATCAGACAGGCCGTCAGCCGAGCGTACGACCGAATATGCGATGTCTGGCCCGACCGCCAGAGCAAGGTTGGTCGGCAAAGTCCACGGGGTCGTCGTCCAGGCGAGTGCTTTGACGCCGGTCAGCCCGAGGCTCTCTGCCTTCGCACCGTCGAGGGGGAAGGTCACCGTGACTGACTGGTCCTGGCGCATCCGGTAGACGTCGTCATCCATGCGCAGCTCGTGGTTCGACAGGGGCGTCTCGTCGTGCCAGCAATATGGAAGCACGCGAAAACCCTCATAGGCGAGACCCCTCTCGTACAGCGTAGTGAAAGCCCAGAGCACGGACTCCATGAAGGTAACGTCGAGCGTCTTGTAGTCGTTGTCGAAGTCGACCCAGCGGGCCTGGCGGGTGACATACCGCTCCCACTCCTCCGTGTATTCGAGCACAGACTCGCGCGCCTTCGCGTTGAAGACATCGATGCCCATGTCTTCGATCTCGTGCTTCTCGTTGATGCCGAGCTGCCGCATCGCCTCGAGCTCGGCCGGGAGCCCGTGGGTGTCCCAGCCGAAGCGGCGGTGAACCTGCTTGCCGCGCATCGTCTGGTAGCGCGGAAACAGGTCCTTGGCATACCCCGTGAGCAGGTGCCCGTAGTGCGGCAGACCGTTCGCGAACGGCGGCCCATCGTAGAAGACCCACTCCGCGCATCCCTCGCGCTGGTCGATGGAGGCCTGGAAGGTGTTGTCACCCTTCCAGAAGGCGAGGATGCCCTGCTCGACGTCGGGAAAGCTGGGGCTCGGCGTGAGCGGCTGGTCGCTCTCGTATTTGGGGTAGTTCATGGTGCTCCTGGTCGCTGCCTGCTGTTTGACTAGCACTGCCAGGGACGACGTTTCTGCCGCGGTACCACCCTGGTTGCAACCTCTGACGAACGAGGAGCCCCTCTTGAACTGAGCCCGGGTCTAATTCGCTGGTGAGGTCTCGATGGGCTCGACCCGCTCCAGCGGTTCTTCCGGAGGCTCCCCGGTGATTGCCGGATCAATGCCCTACTGACGATTCTAGCCGAGGTGCGCTTCTTATAAACGTCGAAGGCCGAGGGTCCCTGCCGCTCGCGGGACACATTCGCGCTGAACTCGTGAATTCAGAAGTGCACACAAGTGGAAGGGACGATGTCGAGGTCCACGTGGAGGTCCATGTCGAGCGAGCCGGATCAGGCGCGCTCGAGAGTGAGCCCGAGCATGTCGATGGCGCTGGCGACGTAGTCATGCAGCGGGTGCCGGGCGACGCCGTCGGCCGCCCATACCGACCAGGCGGCCGACACCGCGCCTGAGAGGGCGCTTGCCGCGACCAACACGGCGAGATCACCGGCCGGTCGGCCGAGTTGCGCCGCCAGGAAGTTGCCGATCAGGTCGGCCCTGCGTGCGAGACGAACCAGTCCGGACGACCGTGACTCCTCCCCTGCGCCCATCACGTCGTTCTGCGTCAGGGCGAGCGGCACTCGGTCGACGCCGATCGGATCGACGGCGCGCAGGATCGCCGCGGAGACGGCGGAGAGCGCCTCCGCTGGCGAGCGAGAGCGGGTCGGCGCCTGGGCCGTGAGTTCACCCCGCAGCCGCTCGATGGAGAGGTCGAGTTCGACCCAGAGAAGGTCGCTTTTCGACGCGAAGTAGTTGAAGAACGTGGTGCGGCTGACCCCCGCACGCCGAGTGATCTGGTCGATTGCCGTGAGCGGGTACGACTGCTCGAGAAAGAGTTCAGCGGCGGCGTCTTCGAGTATCGAACGGGAAGAAGTTCGAGGGCGTCCGCGGCCCGACGGGAGAGCGGGAATGAAATCACCTCGTTAGGGTTAATTACTGGACTGAGTACAAATATTAGAGCTCGGTCGCCACTTCGAGAGCAACAGTTTCGAGAGCAACAGTTTCGAGAGCAACAGTAAAGGACATCCTGTGACCGCCATCCTGACTCCGCCCGAAGACGTAGCCGTGTCAGACACGACGAAGGCCAGGAAGGCCGTCTGGGCATCGTTCGTCGGCACCTCCCTCGAGTCGTACGACTTTTATGTCTTCGCCTACTTCAGCGCGATTTTCTCTGCCCCGCTGTTCTTCCCGGAGCAGGACAGGATCGCCGGCACGATCTCCGCATTCCTGGTGCTCGCGACGTCGTTCATCGTCCGGCCTCTCGGTGCGATCATCTTCGGGCACCTCGGTGACCGCATCGGACGCAAACGCACACTGATCGTCACCATCACGATCATGGGCGTCGCGACCGGCCTTATCGGGGTGCTGCCGAGCTTCGCAACCATCGGCGTGCTTGCGCCGATCCTTCTCACGCTCCTTCGGGTGATCCAGGGCCTCTCACTCGGTGGCGAGTGGGGCGGGTCGATCCTCGTCGCTGTCGAACACGCCTCTCCGAAACGTCGTGGCCTCTACGCTGCGCTCCCCCAGCTCGGGTCCCCCGTCGGAACCATTCTGACGGGCGCCCTGTTCCTCATCCTCTCGTTCACCCTCACCCCGGCCGACATGCTCGCGTGGGGCTGGCGGCTGCCCTTCCTGCTCGCCTTCCCGCTGCTCGCGGTGTCGCTCTACCTCAGGTTCGCAATCGATGAGACACCCGTTTTCAGGTCTCTGGTCGCGAATGAGAAGCGGGTGCGGATGCCCGTGCTGACAGTGTTCCGCACCGAGCCGGTGCTCGTGGTCATCGCCGTGGGCGCCGCGCTGCTCGGCATCGGTTCGTACGCCCTCATGAACACGTACACGATCAACTACGGCGTCGCTGTACTACATTTCTCGTACCAGCAGCTGTTCATCGCAACTCTCATCGGTAGCCTGCTGCAACTCGTCACCATCCCGCTGTTCGGGCTGCTCGCCAACCGCATCGGAGCTGCGCGGGTCGTCGCGACCGGTGCCCTCGGCACCCTGCTGATCACGTTTCCGATGTACTACCTGCTGCAGTTCGCAACGTTCCCGATCCTCGTCGCGACGATGATCATCGGCGGAATCCTGCCGACCCTCAGCTGGGCAGGGCTCGGTGGTCTCATGGCAGACCTGTTCGACGGCGCGAGCCGCTACAGCGCCCTCTCGATCTCGTACAGCATCGCCGCCGTTGCCGCCGGTCTCATTCCGGCGCTGACGACGGTGCTCGCAGGGGCATCCCACTCTGCCTGGTGGCACCCGGGCATAGTGCTCGCGGCACTGTCCCTGCTCACGCTCGTCGCGTCGCTTGCTGCCGTTCGCAGTATCCGGAATCGGGCATCTCGCCCATCGGTTCCGACCCGGTGACGGTCTAGCGTAGGGAAGCATGGCAGTTCCTTCGTCCCTCGAATCCCACAACGACTACGGCTCAGTGAGCTTGTCCGAGTCCCAGGTCGATCCCGACCCGTTCACGCAGTTCAGGGGATGGCTCAGTACCGCCGAATCCGACGGTGTCTACGAGGCCAATGCGATGGTGCTTTCGACGATAGATCCAGACGGGTTGCCCAGCAGTCGCACTGTTCTGCTGCGGGGCATCCATCCCGACGGCTTCGAATTCTTCACCGACTATGGGTCCCGAAAAGGGCGGGCGCTGCTCGCGAACCCGGCGGCAAGCCTGCTCTTCCCCTGGTACCTGCAGCATCGCCAGGTCATCATCTATGGCACGGCCACCGTGACCACAGAGGCCGTGAGCGACGCGTACTTCTCGGCACGACCGCACGGTTCCCGAATCGCTGCGATCGCGAGCAGCCAGTCCCAGCCGATTGCCGACCGCGCAACCCTCGAACGGCGCGTGCGCGATCTCGAAACGGAGTATCCGGAAGGCAGCGCCGTGCCCCGACCGGCCAACTGGGGCGGGTTTCGGGTCATGCCCCACCGGGTGGAGTTCTGGCAGGGACGCACCTCCCGCCTACACGACCGCATCCGCTACACCGCTCAGTCAGCCGGAACGTGGATGATCGACCGCCTGCAGCCCTGACCTTCGGTAGAATCGACTCACCAACACACTCAGGCACCTCATCACCGACTCGGTGCCGCATATATCGAACCGGAGCACCGCCATGTCTGCTATCCCCGTGTCTGCTATCCCCGAAAAGCCAGCTCTTGAAGGCCTCGAAGGAAAGTGGGCAGACAGCTGGGAGCGCAGCGGCACCTACCGCTTCGATCGCTCAGGTGCGACTCGTGAGACCGTCTTCTCGATCGATACCCCGCCGCCGACAGCCTCGGGCAGCCTGCACATCGGCCACGTCTTCAGCTACACCCACATGGACCTGATCGCCCGCTACCAGCGAATGCAGGGCAAGACCCTGTTCTACCCGATGGGCTGGGACGACAACGGCCTGCCGACCGAGCGCCGGGTGCAGAACTATTACGGCGTGCGCTGCGATCCGGCGGTCGCCTATGACCCCTCGTTCGTGCCGCCGCTTGAGGGGGGAGCCAATCCTGATGGATCGGGTGCCTCGAGCAAGGCCGCAGACCAAATCCCCATCTCACGCCGCAACTTCATCGAGCTGTGCGAGAAGCTGACAGTTGAAGACGAGAAGCAGTTCGAAGCCGTCTGGCGAAAGCTGGGGCTCTCTGTCGACTGGACGCAGACCTACCGCACCATCGGTGCAGAAGCACAGACGGCAGCCCAGCGCGCATTCCTGCGCAACCTGGCTCGCGGCGAGGCCTACCAGGCCGAAGCACCGACCCTCTGGGATGTCACGTTCCGCACGGCTGTGGCCCAGGCAGAACTGGAAGATAAGGAGCAGCCGGCCGCGTACCACCGGCTCGCGTTCCATGGCCAGGCTGAGGATGTCTTCATCGAGACGACCCGGCCAGAGCTGCTCGCTGCCTGCGTTGCGCTGGTCGCGCATCCTGATGACGAGCGCTACCAGCACCTCTTCGGAACAACGGTCACGACTCCTCTCTTCGGCGTCGAAGTGCCGGTGCTCGCCCACCACCTCGCCCAGAAAGACAAGGGCTCGGGCATCGCCATGATCTGCACCTTCGGCGACGTGACCGACGTGATCTGGTGGCGCGAACTCGACCTGCCGAACCGCACGATCATCGGCAAGGACGGCCGCATCATCGCCGAGGCGCCCGATGTGATTGTGACGGCCGCAGCGAAGGCGGCATACGCAGAGCTCGCGGGCAAAACTGTGTTCAGTGCGAAAGCGAAGACCGTCGAACTGCTGCGCGAGAGCGGTGAGCTGATTGGCGACCCCAAGCCGATCGTGCACCAGGTGAAGTTCTTCGAGAAGGGCGACAAGCCGCTCGAGATCGTGTCGACCCTGCAGTGGTACATCACCAATGGAGCCCGGGATCTCGCACTGCGCGACACCCTGCTCAACCGGGGCACCGAGATCACTTTCGCCCCGGAGTTCATGCGCGTTCGCTATGACAACTGGGTCGGCGGCCTCACCGGCGACTGGCTCGTGTCGCGGCAGAGGTTCTTCGGGGTGCCGATTCCGGTGTGGTACGAGTTGGACGCCGATGGCGAGAAGGCCGGCGTGATCGTGCCGACCGAGGATGCGCTTCCGGTGGATCCGGCATCCGATCCGGCTCCCGGGTATTCCGAAAATCAGCGCGGGGTCGCCGGCGGCTTCATCGGTGAGGTCGACATCATGGACACCTGGGCGACCTCGTCCCTCACCCCTCAGATCGCCGGGGGCTGGGAGCGTGACCCGGAGCTGTTCGACCTCGTCTTCCCGTATTCGCTGCGCAGCCAGGGCCAGGACATCATCCGCACCTGGTTGTTCTCCACCGTGCTCCGGGCCGAACTCGAGCACGGCACGATCCCCTGGAAGAACGCCGGAATCTCTGGCTTCATCGTCGACCCCGATCGCAAGAAGATGTCGAAGTCGAAAGGCAATGTGGTGACTCCGGCCGCGATGCTCGACGAGCACGGCTCAGACGCTGTGCGATACTGGGCCGCGTCGAGCCGGCTCGGCACAGACGCAGCGTTCGACCCACAGAATCCCAAGCAGATCAAGATCGGCCGCCGGCTCGCCATCAAGGTGCTCAATGCCGCGAAGTTCGTCTATTCATTCCCGTCGACGGATGCCGCTGCCGCGACGAATCCGCTCGACCTCGACCTGCTCGCCGAACTGGATGCGGTTGTCGCGACCGCGACGAAGGCGTTCGACGACTTCGATCACGCGAGGGCGCTCGAGACCGCTGAGCAGTTCTTCTGGATCTTCTGCGACGACTATCTGGAGGTCGTCAAAGAGCGCGCGTACGGAGCGAACGGTGCAGAAGCACAGGCCAGCGCTGCGTTCACACTTCGCTATGCGGTGGACGTGCTGCTGCGGCTGTTCGCGCCGTTCATTCCCTTCGCGACCGAGGAGGTGTGGAGTTGGACGCACGAGGGGTCCGTGCACACTGCCGAGTGGCCCGTCGTTGCCGGCGAATCACAGCCGACCGGACTTCGCCCGCTGGTGAGCGAGGCGCTGATCGGCATCCGTCGCGCAAAGACCGATGCCAAGGCATCCCAGAAGACCGTCGCACTCTCCGCCACGCTTTCGGGCCCGGCGCTGCTTGCTCTCGCCGCGGAAGATCTGAAAGGAGTGGGGAAGATTATGGAACTGTCGTTCACCGAAGCACCTGACGTTCTCGTCACCGATGTAGTACTGGAAGAGCAGGTCGCCTGATGCAACTGGGAACACGCTGGCCCGTCGACGGGGAGACTCCCCCGAGACTGCCCGAAGCCGTCGTCGCCGCAATCCGCTCCGTCGAGACCGACCTGATGGACACCGAGACCGAGCAGTGGCGCTGGACCCTGACCTGGCTCGAAGGCAAGCCCGTGGTCGAACTCGACGACGGTACGGTGATCAGGGTCGCGCCAGACGGCAGTGCCGTGACAACACGGGTGGAGAGCCATGACTGACCAGAACCCGTTCTTCGAACCGAGCACTCTTCCGTTCGGCCTCCCGCCGTTCGCCGAGATCCGGGATGAGCACTACCGGCCGGCCTTCGAAGCCGGCATGGCCGAGCAGCTTCGCGAGGTACAGGCGATAACGAGCCTGCGGGATCTGCCGAGCTTCGAGAACCTCGTGTCGCTGGAACGATCCGGCCAACTGCTCGAGCGGGTGGCAGCTGTGTTCTTCAACAAAACATCGGCAGACAGCAACGACTTCACCATCACGCTCGAGGAGGAGATCGCTCCCCTGCTCGCCGCGCACTCTGACTCGATCAGGCTCGATGCACAGCTGTACTGGCGCATCACGACGCTGCACGACCAACTCGAGACCCTCGGTCTCGACCCGGAATCGCGCTACCTGGCAGAGCGGTACTACATCGAGTTCACCCAGGCCGGAGCCGGTCTCACCGACGCAGACAAAGAAACCCTCAGGAGCTACAACCAGCAGCTCTCCACGCTCACGACCAGGTTCGACAAGAACCTCCTCGCCGACACGAACGAGCTTGCCGTCGTGGTCGACGATGTGGCCGAGCTCGACGGACTTGGGGCCGGAGAGATCTCCGCTGCGGCCGAAGGCGCGAAGGCGCGCGGCCTCAACGGAAAATACCTGATCGACCTGGTGCTTCCGACCGGGCATCCGTATCTCGACGCACTCACCAACCGCGGCCTGCGAGAACGAGTCATGACGGCATCGAGATCCCGTGGCAGCCGGAACAATGGCAATGACAACCGCCGGCTGGTGCTCGAGATCACCCGCCTGCGCGCGAAGCGGGCACGACTGCTCGGCTTCGCCTCCCACGCTGCGTTCGTGACCTCAGACGAAACCGCGAAGACCCCAGAGGCCGTCGCGGCAATGCTGGGCAGACTCGCCCCGGTTGCCGTCCGCAACGCTCTGGCCGAGCAGGCCGACCTGCAGCAACAGGCACCAGCGCCCATCGAGTCGTGGGACTGGGCGTTCTACACCGAGAAGGTTCGGCAGGCCAAATACGACGTCGACACCGCAGCGATGCGCCCGTACTTCGAGGCAGAGTCGGTGCTGCAGAACGGCATTTTCTTCGCGGCGAACCAGCTGTACGGAGTCACTTTCACCGAGCGAACCGACCTTGTCGGATATCACCCCGATGTGCGCCACTTCGAGGTGAACGACGAAGACGGCACGTCGGTCGGGCTGTACACGCTCGACCTCTACACGCGCGACTCGAAACACGGCGGCGCGTGGATGAACGCGCTCATCTCGCAGAACAGCCTGCTCGGGCATCCGGTGATCGTCACCAACAATCTCAACGTGCCGAAGCCGGCGGCAGGCGAGCCGACGCTGCTCAGCTACGACGAGGTCAACACGTTCTTCCACGAATTCGGGCACGCGCTGCACGGGCTGTTCGCTCGGGTCACCTACCCGAAATTCGCGGGTACGAATGTCTACCGCGACTTCGTCGAGTTCCCGAGCCAGGTGAACGAGATGTGGATGCTGTGGCCCGAGATCCTCGCCAACTACGCCACGCACTACCAGACCGGCGAGCCGATGCCGCAGGATTTCGTCGACAAGCTGCAGGCGTCATCCGCCTTCAACGAAGGCTTTCACACGAGCGAGTACCTTGCGGCTGCGCTGCTAGACCAGGCCTGGCACACGATCACCGCGGACGACCGGGTCGACGATGTCGCGGCCTTCGAAGCCGCGGCGCTGAAGGCAGCAGGGCTCGACAATCCTGCGGTTCCGACCCGCTACTCAAGCCCGTACTTCGCGCACACCTTCTCGGGGGGCTACGACGCCGGGTACTACTCCTACATCTGGAGCGAGGTGCTCGACGCCGACACGGTCGAGTGGTTCAAGGAGAACGGCGGACTCGCCCGCGCCAACGGCGATCGCTTTCGGCAGCGGTTGCTCGGTGTCGGTGGATCGAAGGATCCGCTCGAGGCATACCGCGACTTCCGCGGCCGCGATGCCGTGATCGAGCCACTGCTCAACCGGCGCGGGCTCAACGCGTAGATCCTTCGCGGCGGCGCCATCCTGTCCAAAGCAGGATGACGGCACCGACGAGCAGTCCCCAAAACGCTGAGCCGATGCCCGCAATCGTGATGCCGGAAACGGTCACCAGGAACGTCGCGACGGCGGCAAGGCGCCCCGCCGGTTCTTCAACCGCTCCGACGAACGCACCGACAAGTGCTCCCAGCAGCGCGAGACCGGCGACCGCCTGGATCAGGATGGGCGGCGAGGCCGCCACGAACGCGGTCGCGACCCCGGCGAGCAGTCCGAGCACGATATAGGTGCCACCGGCTGACACCGGCGCGACCCAGCGCTTCTTGACGTCTGGAGACGAATCCGGGCCGGCCGTGAGCGCCTGGGTGAGCGCTGCAAGATTGATCGGGATGCCGCCGAACAGTGCCCCGATACCCGAGAGCGTTCCGGATCCGATGAGCGCCGCCTTCACCGGGGTGCGGTACCCATAGCCGTTGAGGATCGCCGCCCCAGGTATGTTCTGGCCGGCCATCGTCACGACGAACAGCGGAATCGCGAGACTCACCACCACGAGCGGGTCGAAGGTCGGCACGACGAAGTCGAGCTGGGGAACGAGATGTGCCCCGGTGATCCAGCCCGTGCCTGCGGCCAGCGCGAGCAGCACCGCGGTCAGGACGATCGCGGCAGGGACTGCCCAGCGAGGCGCGAAGCGATAGAGCACCAGCCAGATCAAGATCACGGGAATGGCCAGGTACCACGTGTGTGCGCCGACGGCGGCCTTCACCGGCGCGAGGCACAGCGGGAACAGGATGCCGGCGAGCATCGCGCTCGAGATCGGTCGCGGGATGCGCGCGATAAGCCTCTCGAGCGCCGGGATGAGCCCGACGATCACGATCAACGCCGCGGAGACGATGAAGGCGGCAACGGCTTCCGAGAATCGATGTGTGACTCCGGCGGTTGAGACCAGCAGTGCTGCCCCCGGAGTGCTCCAGGCGAACTTCACTGGCACCTTCGTCACGGCGCTCAGCACTATGGAGAGCACACCCTGGGCGACGCAGATGACGAGGAGCCCGGATGACGCCTGACCTTCAGTAGCTCCAACCGCCGCGAGCCCGGCGAGCACTATCGCAAAGGAGCTGGCGAAGCCGGTGATCGCAGCGACGATACCGGCGACGATCGGCTGGACCATGACATCCATTTCTCTGGCTCGGGCAATTCCCCCAGCCTATGGGGGCGCTCCCTTTCGGAAATTCAGGACTTTGGTCGCCGCGGCAAAACACAAACCCGGGAATTCCGGGCTCGACGATACGGCCGGTGAACCAAAGTCCTGAATTTCCGAAAGGGATCGCGGTGAGCGGTGGGTGGTGCGAGTGGGGCAAACAGAGCAGCTAGGCCGACTTCTCCGCACGAATGGCCTTGTGCTGCACGATGGTCGGAGCCGCGTTCTCGAGCACCGAGGCACGGGTCACGATCACGCGAGCGATCTCGTCGCTCGACGGCACCTCGAACATGATCGGTCCGAGGACCTCTTCCATGATCGAGCGGAGCCCGCGGGCACCGGTCTGTCGAAGAACTGCGAGGTCTGCGATGGCCTCGAGCGCATCCTGCTCGAAGTCGAGGATGACGCCGTCGAGCTCGAACATGCGCTGGTACTGGCGTACGAGTGCATTCTTCGGCTTGGTGAGGATCTCCATGAGAGCGACCTGATCGAGCGGCGTCACGGTTGTGACAACGGGCAGCCGGCCGATGAACTCGGGGATGAGCCCAAACTTGTGAAGGTCTTCCGGCAGCACCTCACCGAAGAGATTCACGTCGTCGCCCTTGCTGTGCAGGGGGGCGCCGAAACCGATGCCCTTCTTGCCCGCGCGCTGGGAGATGATCTCCTCGAGCCCGGCGAAAGCCCCAGCAACGATGAAGAGCACGTTCGTCGTGTCGACCTGGATGAACTCCTGGTGAGGATGCTTGCGGCCCCCTTGCGGCGGAACGGAGGCAACGGTGCCCTCCAAAATCTTGAGCAGCGCCTGCTGCACGCCCTCGCCCGACACATCGCGAGTGATCGACGGGTTTTCGGCCTTGCGCGCGATCTTGTCGATCTCGTCGATGTAGATGATGCCGGTCTCCGCACGCTTGACGTCGTAGTCAGCGGCCTGGATGAGCTTCAGCAGGATGTTCTCGACATCTTCGCCGACGTAGCCAGCCTCGGTGAGAGCAGTCGCGTCTGCAACAGCAAACGGCACATTGAGGCGCTTCGCAAGCGTCTGCGCGAGGTAGGTCTTGCCGCAACCGGTCGGCCCGATAAGCAGGATGTTCGATTTTGCGATCTCGACGTCATCGATGACGGCGTCCGCAGACGTAAGGGTGTTGCGAGCGCGGATGCGCTTGTAGTGGTTGTACACAGCAACCGAGAGAGCCTTCTTGGCGGCCTCCTGGCCGATCACATACTCCTCGAGAAACTGGTAGATCTCTCGCGGTTTGGGGAGTTCGAACTCAGAGGAGACCTCTTCGCCCGCCTCGGCAAGCCGCTCTTCGATGATCTCGTTGCAGAGCTCTACGCACTCGTCACAGATGTACACACCGGGCCCGGCGATCAGCTGCTGCACCTGCTTCTGACTCTTGCCGCAGAAGGAGCACTTGAGCAGATCGGCGCTCTCGCCTATTCGAGCCATGGCCCGCCTCCTCTGGAGTCGGTCCGCCCCGGACCGATCACGTCAGTTGACTTTCGTACGAGCCTAACCTGAGTGTGCGACACCGGGCGCACGATGTGTGATTACATCGCGGCGCGCCTTCCTCCTCCGCCCGATCGACCAGCGGACCAGAGTGAGACCTAGACTCGTTCGTGACATGACGACTCGCTGGGCACGCTTTATTCGCGGGTGGATCGCGGCCTCGGTCTCGGTTTTTGTCGCGCTGTGCTCCCACGCTCTCGCCGGCGGTGACGTTCCGAGTTTTTCCGGCATCGCGCTGTGTCTCGCCTTCGCAGGCATGATCTGCATCGCCCTCGCCGGCAAGTCGCTGTCTCTGGCCCGGCTCGCGATCGCCGTGGGCGTCAGCCAGTTTCTCTTCCACGGAGCATTCAGCCTTCTCGGCTCGGCATCCCCCCAGGCACAGTCGCAGTCGATGGCCTCCGGCATGAGCGTGCAGCAGCTTCACTTAGAGGCTGCGGATTCCGGGATGTCGATGCCTGCCTGGATGTGGGCGGGGCACGCGGTAGCGGCCGGCGTCACCATTCTGGCGTTGGGGTTCGGCGAGCGCGCGTTCTGGCAGCTTCTCTCGCTCGCACGGCCGTTTCTGAGACAACTTTTCACCTGGCTGGTGCCCGAGCCGACGGTTGCAGCTCGCTTCGTGCCCACTCGCAGCGAGTGGATTCCTTGCAAACGCCTCATCCATTCAGCAGTCTCCCGAAGGGGTCCGCCCGCGCTCGCCGCGCAGTAGACCACCATCTTTTCTCGAGCGCGTTCAACAGTTCGTCTGCGCTCCGAACACCAGGAGACAAGCATGAAAAAAATACGCATCAAAGCCGCGATCGCACTCGGAGCGGGGGGCCTGCTGGCCTTCGCGCTCCCCCTGTCAGCGAGCGCCCACGTCACGGTCACGCCATACACCGCGACCCCGGGGTCATACGCCCTGGTCACCTTCAAGGTGCCGAACGAATCGGGCACAGCGACGACCACGCAGGTGGAAATCGACATCCCGGGCGACACAGCGTTCGCCGATGTGAGCTATGTGCCCGTACCCGGGTGGACGGCCACGATGAAGACGTCGACGCTCAGCAAGCCGATCACGGTGCAGGGCAACGAGTTGACGGTGGCGGTGAGCGCGGTGATTTTCACCGCCGACCCTGGCCACGGCATTCAGGACGGCCAGTTGCAGCTTTTCCAGCTGTCGTTGGGACAGGTGCCGGATGTTGGCAAGGTCTCCCTGCCGACCATCCAGACTTACGACGATGGCACCGTGGTGCGGTGGGACCAGCGAGGCACGAACGCCGATCATCCGGCCCCGATTCTCTATGTGAACGACGCCCCGGTCGTCAGCGCTGACTCTGATGCCGAGGTAACTGCGGCCAGCCAGGCTGAGGTCGCCCCGCAGGGCGGCACAGACGTCGTCGCCCGCGGGCTCGGCATCGGCGGCCTCGTCGTGGGCGCGATCGGTATTGTTCTCGCCGTCACCAGTCGGGGGAAGGCAGTCGGCAAATGAAGCGCGCGGTGCTCGTTATCATCGGGGCATTCGTTGCCGTTGCTGCTGCGCTGGCCGTTGCAGCTCCGGCGCAGGCGCACAATTACCTGGTCTCATCGACCCCCTCGGCGAACCAGACACTCACGACACTGCCGCCGAACTTCGTCATCACAACCAACGGCGTGCTGCTGAACCTTAACAAAGACGGTTCGGGATTCGCACTCCAGGTGCGGGATGCGAAGGGTCGCTATTACGGGGATGGCTGCGTGAACGTGGATGGCGCTGCCATCTCGATGCCCGCCGCCATCGGCGCGCCTGGACCGTACACAGTCACCTGGCAGGTCATCTCGACCGACGGGCACACGGTCTCAGACACCTTTGCCTTCGGTTGGGCTGGCACCGGCACGGCGGGCGTCGGGCAGAAATCGCCGCCCACCTGTCACGGCAAGTATCACTTCAGTGCGGGCGGTCTGCCCGCGGCCGGAAGTGGCACCGGGTCGCAATCGGTCGCTGACGGAACGCTCGTGACGGTGCTCTGGATCGGCGGTGCAGTGCTCGCCGTCGGTGCAGCGGTCGTGGTGACCCTGCTGGTGACATCCCGCAAGCACAGGAGCGCCTAAGGCAAAAAGTAAGTGCCCGCCGCAACAGTGTTGCGGCGGGCACTTTCTCTATGAGAACTACTTGGTGAGCGCCGGGATGTTCTTGCGAGTGACGAGCACCTGGTCGATGAGACCGTACTCGAGCGCCTGGTCGCCGCTCAGGATGTTGTCGCGGTCGATGTCGCGGTTAACCTGCTCGACGGTGCGGTTCGAGTGGCGCGAAAGCGTCTCCTCCAGCCACACGCGCATGCGCAGGATCTCTTTGGCCTGGATCTCGATATCAGAAGCCTGGCTCGAGCCCTCTGAGCCCCCGGCCGGCTGGTGGATCAGAATGCGCGCGTTCGGCAGTGCGAGGCGCTTGCCCGGCGTGCCGGCTGCGAGGATAACCGCGGCGGCAGATGCAGCCTGGCCCAGAACCACTGTCTGGATCTGTGGACGCACGTACTGCATCGTGTCGTAGATCGCCGTCATCGCGGTGAACGATCCACCCGGTGAATTGATGTACATGACGATGTCGCGGTCGGGGTCCTGGCTCTCGAGCACGAGAAGCTGGGCCATCACGTCATCCGCCGACGCGTCATCGATCTGCACGCCGAGGAAGATGATGCGGTCTTCGAACAGCTTCGCGTACGGGTCCTGGCGCTTGTAGCCGTACGCCGTGCGCTCTTCGAAAGTGGGAAGGATGTATCGGGCTTCGCCGCTCGGGCGACCCAGACCGGCGCCCAGGTTGAAGTTGCTCTCCATGGTCAGTCCCTCTTTCCGGTTGCGTCGAGATTCGACACAGCTTCGTCTGTTCCGCCGCCGCCGACGACCTCACCGGCATGTTCGCGGAGGTGATCGACGAAACCGTATTCAAGCGCTTGCTGCGCCGTGAACCAGTTGTCGCGGTCGTTGTCGATGAGCACCTGCTCGACCGACTTGCCGGTCTGCTCTGCCGTGAGCTCGGCCATCCTCTTCTTCATGTCGAGGATGACGCCGGCCTGAGTCTGGATGTCGGCGGAGGTGCCGCCGAATCCGCCGGACGGCTGGTGCAGAAGCACACGCGCGTTCGGGGTGATGTACCGCTTGCCCTTGGTGCCAGAGGAGAGCAGGAACTGCCCCATCGAAGCCGCAAGACCGATGCCGACAGTGACGATATCATTCGGCACGAACTTCATCGTGTCGTAGATCGCCATGCCAGCGGTGATCGATCCACCGGGTGAGTTGATGTAAAGGAAGATGTCTTTCTTCGGGTCCTCCGCAGCCAGGAGCAGCATCTTTGCGCAGATCTCGTTGGCGTTGTCGTCGCGCACCTCTGAGCCAAGCCAGATGATGCGGTCCTTGAGGAGTTGGTCGAAAATGCTCGAGACCAATGCCGGTTGGGCCATTGTTGCGCTCCGTTTCAGT
>JAYTRC010000050.1:0-68587 GCA_043746355.1 Lacisediminihabitans sp.
GCTGCGCAGTCAGTCTCTGGGGGTAAGGACTTCAAACCGATTGCCGAAGCCGTCGCGGGCATGGAAACGTGCGTACCCCTCGAGAGTTTCTCGATCGGCCCACGAAACTTGAAACCCGCCGGCTGTGATCCGCTGCCCCATCGCTTCGAGAGCGCGGATCGAGTCGACTATCAAAGCCGGGTGCGCTTTCTTGGCTGGGACAAAGAGGTCGTCGACGCCCAAGTGAATCTCTGCGACGACATCATTTCCGATGAAAGCCCGGAACCAGCAGCCGCCGCGACCCGCGAGCGACGCGGGCTTATCAACCTCCGTGAGACCTACCGCATCGCGATAGAACCGTCGGGCAAGCTCTTCCTGCCCAGCCGGCATCGAAACCTGAACATGATGTAGGCGCATTCGGACCTCCTAATATATCTTGACGTCAAGATAGCGTCTCCGGAGTCATGTCGCTGAAATTTCATGCGACCCAGAAGACACTTGTACGACCTCACTGCCTCGAAATCGTAAAGGATCACGAGGCAGGCGCCTGCCGTAATAACGATCACGCTCTTCCGCATGAATCCGTTGTGTGGACTTGATCGCTAAATGGCGGTGTTCTGTGATCGCTTCGTGTCGCTAGTTGCCGATGATGACGAGGTTGGCGGCTGCTTCGATGACGGGGTCGAGAGTTCGAGTCGGCTGTATCCGAAGAAGACGGGCTCGTGACCGTCTTTTTTCAGGCCGGCCCCGTACTCATCAGACGAATGAACATTCTCCTCAACCACACGTTCTCGGCGACCCGGGAGGTAATTCTCGATACCGCGACCAACCATCTCGACGCTGCTATCGCCGGCGAACAGACTGGTCCCCTCACTGACCGCGAGCTTGAGCTTCTTCTGCTGCTTCCGACGTGCCTCACCAACGCCGAGCTGGCTGAACGGTTCTTTGTCTCCGTGAATACGGTTAAGACGCACATGACCCATATCTATCGCAAGCTGGGGGTGTCCAATCGAAGCGGCGCGATCATCAGGGCGACACAACTGGGGTTACTCAAGAACCCGACGTCAGCCGCACAGTCAAATCGGTGACCACCGAATCGTTCGATGGTCACTGATCGAATGAGTCCGCCCGCAGGTATGTCGACCATTTCTCTTCGACCTTGTCGAACCTCCAGATCAGCACTGCGCCGATTCAGACCACGACGAACAGGCCGACGATCACGAATCCTGCGTCGCTCGCGAATGCCAGCGACACCCGTGGTCAGTTTCCATCAACCGGGTAGTTGCCCGCTTCCAGATCTTCGAGAAGGCTCGGATGGGTGGGTTGCCAGCCCAGGAGTGCTCTCGTGCGGATGCTCGAAGACGGCTGGTCGACCAAGAAGATGGCGCCGAGAGGCCCAAAGCTCTCGGCCGGAACCTCTTCGGTCGGAACGCCGACGTGGCGCCCGATGACCTCGGCCAGACTCAACATGGTGTCGCCCTCGTCGGCGACGGCGTGCACGATGGTCCCGGCATCCGCTCGCTCGAGAGCCAGACGGAACAGTCGGGCAGCGTCGCGGCGGTGCACAGCGGGCCAGCGTTGACTGCCGTCGCCGACGAACCCCGAGACTCCCGTGCGCTGGGCGGCGGCAATGAGTACCCCGGCGAATCCGTATGCGACGCCGCGTTCGTGCACAGAACGAGGCAGGCGAACGGCTGAGGAACGCACGCCCTGCGTGCTGAGGCCGAGAACCGCCAGGGAGTTGAGCCCCCGGCCACCAACCGGCCCCTCTGTCGAGGTGGGGTCGTCTTCGGTCGACGGTCTGCCAGCGGCCCTGGGTGTGCCAGAAGCGATGACGAAAGGCTTGTCTGTGCCGATGAGCGCTGCGCCGAGTGTGCGCAACGCGAGACCCTCCTCGGCGATCCCGGCAGCGAGGTTGGTGAAGTCGTTGCTGAAAGCGAGGCTGATGACCCCGTCACACTGCTCGGCGCTGGCGGAGAGCAGGTCGACATCGCCGAGGCCGCCGCGAATGGCGATGCCGCCTGCGGCCGTGACGACCTGCGCTGCGGCTTCTGACCGGGCGAGGCCCAGTACCTCATGCCCGGCGGCGATGAGTTCGGGAACGACGGCTGAGCCGATGCCCCCGGATGCTCCTGTGACGAAAATGCGCATGATGAGACTCCTTAGTGATGCGACTTTGATCCCATCACTATAGCTCTTTGATGGGACAATGGTCTCATCGTTAGGATGGACTCATGCCACGTTGGGAACCGGATGCACGCGAACGCCTCGTCGGCGCGGCGCTGCACCTGTTTACCGAGCAGGGTTACGACGACACGACCGTGGCAGAGATCGCCGATCTCGCAGGGCTGACGAAGAGCACATTCTTTCGGCACTTCAGCGACAAACGCGAAGTGCTCGCCGCGGGCCAGGGTGCGCTGTCGCGGCTTCTCGCCGACGGCATCGTCGAAGCACCAAGCGAGGCGACATCCCTGGGTGCGGTTGCGGCTGGGCTGCAGCACGCGGCCGAGGCCATGACACCGTTCAATCGGGAGCTTGGCCCGCGACTCGCGGCCATCATCGCGACGAGCGCCGAGTTACAGGAACGGGATGCCCTCAAGCGGGTTGGCATGGCCGCCGCGATGGCCGATGCCTTGCGAGGTCGTGGAATCGACGAGTCGACCGCCATCATGGCTGCCGAGCTTGGAGTGCTGGCCTTCAAAGAATCGTTCACGGCCTGGATCGCCGACGACAACGTGCGCGAACTCGGCGACCTGGCACGGGAATCTCTCGACCGATTACGCCTCGCGATCAGCCAGCTGGGGTGAGCGTCGGGGAACAAGTGCAGGTTGTCCACGAATCTCGCAGCCCGGCCGGCTTTAGTGGGGGAATGTCAGTAGCTCATGTTTGAATTCAGGAATGAAAACCCCGTCAGCCGTACCCGCGGAGTCGTCGCCTTAGGGCTGTGACGACTCCCGTGTCGAGGCGTTGTTGGCGGCTGTTCCGGCTGTGGTGGAGTCTGGCGGGTTCCGTGCCGCCGTGGTATGCGGACTTGCTGACGAGGAGTTGATGTCGCGGGCGGTGGCTGGTGCACAGCTGTTGAGATGCGCCGAATCGATCGTTGTCGAGGCCGCCGGTGAGATGGCCGAGCGGTCGCCGGCCGAGCACGCTGGCGAACGGTTGACGGTGAAACACGGCTGCACAGATGTTGCGTTCTGAATCAGCGGTCCCACGGGTGTAAAAACGAACCGCTGCGGGCCGGGTGAAACTCGGCACGTCAACGAGGTCGTCTGTATCGGCGATCGGTACGACGCATGCTGGTGTGTTTGCTTCGGTGCAGGCGGCCATGCGAGACGGGCCACTCGGAATTGGCAGCGCCCGAGTGATCACCGCGATGCTTGGCGAGTGACGGTGGGTGTGTCTGGCCCCGCCGTGGTAGGGCACCATCGTGATGCGAGACACATCACGTCGACGACTGGCGAGACGTCGGCTACCTCCCCAGGGCCCCGTCAAAGTCGTATTTCAGCTGGTCAGGAGTCGTTTGACGGGTCTTCGGGCATTTCTGGCGTGATGTCGTAGGGCAGCGGCGATGTTGGCTGGTCCGGCGAGTGTGAGCAAGCAGATCGCGGTGGATCGAATGGTGGCCATCACGCGGGGGCGTTAACCAATTCGGGTCTGGGTTGGGTCTACGTCGAAGGTCATCGAACCAGCGCGTCCTGCCTTCCGCAGGTCACTCTTTGACGTCGCCTCTAGAGTGAACACAATCAACGAAGAAGACTCTCGGCGTCAAGAAAGTGACGAAGCACATCACCAATGCAGGGTCTCAGATGACAATTAGTACTGGTCAAGACCGTTATCCGTTTTCACACTAAAGGGGCACTTGGCCTGGCTCGGATGCCCCGCGCAAGGTGAGGGCATCAGAAGGTCGGCGCTGCCAGTCGTCGTGCGGCCTCGACTACGAACACGCGGCGGCGCGCTCGCTCAGAGTCGTCGTCTGATGCGGCTCCGGTGACCATTTCTGCTAGTTGCGGCACGGTCTGCCACCAGGCGGCGACGGCGATAAGGGCAAAGACGAGGTGAGCGGGGTTGAGCGCGGGATCGAGGAGTCCGTCTTTCTGGGCGGCAGCGAAACGCTCCACCTTCTCGCGGTAGTGCTTTGTGCGTCCGACGGGGTCGGCGGGCGGACCTTCCTGCAGGCCTTCCCACTGCAGCAGGCGGCCGATCTCAGTATGCGAGGCGTGATAGTCGAAAGTAGCGCCCGCGAACTCGCCGATGTCGTCCAACCCTGCACCCGTCAATCGCACCGAGGAGGCAAGGCGCTCGAGCTCGGTGGCGAGCACGAGGTCCCACAACGCGCGCTTGTCGCCGAAGTAGCTGTAGAGCCGTTCCTTGTTGACTCCGGCACGTGCCGCGATTGCCCCCACTGTGGTGCCGGCGAACCCTTGCGCCGCGAATTCGACCAAGGCCGCGTCCCGCAATTTCCGCCGTGTGCCCTCCGTGTCCCACGCCATATTGCCAATCTACCAACGTTCGAGTTGGAAATGAGATTGATCAGGCCTAGGATTCCAACCACATCGTTGGAGTTAGGAGATCTCATGGCAGACCAAGTGGAGCGACTTCCCGAGCGTCTGAGTCCAGTTGCGACAGGAGCTGTTGGGCTGGTGACCGGTGCAAACAGCGGCATCGGATTCGCTATCGCGAAACAGTTGCTTGGGCACGGCCTCAAGGTGTGGGTCGGCGCGCGCAACATGGAGAGGGGACAGCGGGCAGCCGAGGCACTCGGTGAAGGGGCGCATGCGGTGCAGCTCGACGTGACCGATGCGAACTCGATTGCCGCAGCAGCGGAACACATCGGCGAGCTCGACATTCTCATCAACAACGCCGGCATCAATCCGGGAGGCGAAGGAATCGTCGACGCCCCGCTCGAGCAATTGCGCCGCACCTACGAGACGAATGTTTTCGGACTCATCGCCGTAACCCAGGCGTTCCTTCCTGCCCTGCGCCAATCCGCGCACCCCCGAATCGTCAACATTTCCAGTGGCACGGGATCTCTTGACTGGAGCAGCGGCCCCAACCCGCAGTTCGACTGGGAGCGAGTGAAAGGGGGAGGGCTCGCCTACCGAAGCTCGAAGACCGCTGTCAACGCCGTCACACTCCTCACCGCCCAGGCACTAGGCCCCCACTTCAAGGTCAATGCTCTGGCGCCGGGACTCAGGACGACCAACCTCATCGCAGGAATGACCGTCGGCGGGGACCCAGCAGAGGCCGCGGCCGGCGCCATCCGCCTCGCGCTCATGCCCGACGAAGCCCCGACCGGCGCCATCTGGTCCTGGGACGGAACGCGCGCACCCTGGTAACCCGCCGAGAGCGTGTTATCGGTTTTGACAGTGAGGGCGCTGCAGTGTGTGGTTGTTGATGTTGTGTCATCTGACCGCCATCCCGGCGCGCCCGGGGGAGTAAGTCGGGCGATGCGCTAGCTGCACGATCGCCATCTGAAGGAACTACTGCTGGTGAAGCCCGTTGTCCGTTTTTCCTCTGAGCTGTGAGGTCGGAGCCGTTCTCGGCGAAGGGCACAGTGCAGAGCTTCGCAGTGCCGTGAAGCTCTGGCCGTGACCACCGGTTAGTGCGATCGGAACGTTGTCCCGCGAGAGGACGCGCGAGAGGATCTGAGATGAACCAGCCACGTTGCCATCACTCCGAGGGCCGCCAGAAGCAGACCAAGACCCGTCCACAGGATCGGAGAAACATTGAACCCAAGGTAGGCGAGGACGGTGGTGCCGTTAGCCGACAGCTGCACGGTTTCGGCCGGGTCGTGGGGGGAGAGTGGTGGCTGCGCCACTGACGGTGGTCGCGGCGAGGGATTCGAAGAATGTGTAGCAACTTGCGCCTGAAGTGGGTCCTCGAGTTGGTGCCAGGAGGGACATTTGCTGGGTACCGGTCATGCGTCTGACTTTTTGTCGCGGGTGCGAACCTTCAGGGCGTTGCAGCAGGCTTAGCGAACTCTGCCGACCGGCGTGGTGCGTGTGGTGGATGCCCTGGCAGTGCGACGCCGCGACCGGGACGCGACGAGGAAGACCCCGCCCATCACGATCAGGGCCTCCGCGCTGGCCAAGCCCGGGATCGGATCGACGCCGGTCGCGGCGAGCTCTCGAGATGCCGCCGCCGCCCGTGCTGCAGCAGCCGCCGCCGCTGTCGCTGCTGCAGCTGCGGCTTGCGTTGCTGCTGTTTGCGCGGCCGTCGGAGTGCTGGCGAGGATCGCGCTGCGCGCTGCGCAATCGGCGGGCCGCGTGATCGTGTCGGAGATCAGCGTGACCGCCTGGTTACGCGCAAGCAGCCGTCCCTGGATCGTGGCCCCAGCATTGGCGCTAATCGAACTTAAAGCCATCACGGTGCCGGCGAACTGGGAGCCGCTGCCGATAGTGGCGGAGGAATCGACCTGCCAGAAGACGTTGCAGGGTCCCGGGGTACCGTTCGCGCCCGCAGCTTGGAATGCCACAACGCTGTTGCTGGCGGTAACCAGCGTGCTCGCGGCTTGAAATATCCAAACCGAGTTCGCATCACCCCTGAGAGTGATTGTTCCCGTGAGGTCCAGGGCGCCACCGCTGTAGACGCCAGGGTCCAAGGTGAGCCCACCGAGCGTATTGCCCAGTACGGGGGCGGCTGGCGACCGGCCAGCTGCATCGTTGTAAGCGGTGACAAGATCAGCCTGGGCCTGTTGCGCCTGCGCGTCGGCGGCGTGGATCACCCCGTTGGTGATCACGCCCGGAGGAAAGCCCGTCACCGCGGTCCCCGGGCTTAGTCCGACGTCTCCGTTGGTGATGGTCGTGGTGCCCGTGTTCGTTATCGTCGATCCGGCGAGAACTTCATAACTATCCGCCGTCCCCAGCCCCACCGTCGGCACAACCGATGCGTGCGCGGGTGACCCGGACAGAGCCATCAGAAGAACCCCCGCCGCGATCGCGGCGACGACCACCGCCACCCTGCGGTGCACCGCCCGCGACATCGTTTCGCTCACTATGCGGCCTCCTCGCCGCTGCCAACGATCGAAATGCTCGACCAGGTCAGCGGACTACCCCTTGCGAGAAGTATAGGCATCGGGCGCAGCCCCGGCCAGCACAGCTCCGGGATTAGAGCGTACGACGTACCCCTTGGGCGCCCGAATGCTCACTAACCGACTGCGGCGAAAGCACGGGCAGCTGCAAGGACACGCGTACCACTCAATGATGTCGCTGTCGATCGCGTCGATGGGTCGAGCGGATGCTCGGATGGGTTCATGAACGCCCCCGCCAAGATCAAAGAACAGGCCGCGGCCTGATAGTGCCGTCCGCTGCGGACTGAAGGAAGCATCATGAAATACCGGACCCTCGAACGGACCGTGGTTGGCGTCAGCTAACTCTGCCTGGGGCGATGATGTTTGGCGCCTGGGGCAACGCTGACCACGACGACTGGGGTTCGAGTCATCCACAAAGCGCTCGATGCCGACATCAGTTTCATCTACGCCGCCGACGTTTATTCCAACGCAAAATCGGAAGAAACCGACGGCAAAGCCTTCAAAGGCCGTCGTGACGATGTGGTGCTGGCGACGAAGTTCTTCATGCCCATGGACAGTCAGCCCAACGACAGCGGCGGGTCGCGGAAATGGATCATGCAGGAGGCCGAGAGTTCGCTCCGTCCCCTGGAAACCGACTACATCGACCTGTACCAGGTGCACCGCCCGTCCGCCGGCACCGACGTTGACGAGACCCTCTCAGCGCTCACCGACGTCGTCCGGCAGAGCAAGGTGCGTTACATCGGAGCTTCGTCATACGCGGCAAGCCAAATGGTCGAAGCTCCGATAGTCGCCCGCAACGGTAACCTGTCGCGATTCGTCACAGCCAGGGTTCACCAATTGATGAAGATCATCGTGTTGCTGCCCTCTCAGCTTGACACCGTCCCACCGCACACACATGCTATGAAAGGTTTCAGGGCGCCGTAATCTGAACGCAATTGTGGAGGTCTCTGCTGTGGCTGACTGGATATGGCGGAGCGCCGGCAAGCGCGCGCCCGTGAATACCTATACCTGGTTCCGTACCACGGTAGAGCTGGCTGAGATCCCCACTGACCCCCAGATCCTGTTCGCCGCTGACAGCAACGCCCACCTTTGGATCAACGGGCTCGCACAGCGACGCAAGGTCACGCGGTTTCATGAACCGCACATACGTGGTGAGCGCGTTGATCCGCTCGATGCACTGCGCGTTGGCGTGAACACTGTCGTCGTGCTTCACCATAACTGGGGCCCGATCACCACCTTCCAGCGCACGGCAAATGAGCATGCCGGGTTCTTCTTCGACAGCAGCTGGCTGACGAGTGATGACACCTGGCGTTGGGCGCCCGCCGACGACTTCGAGTTTGGGGCGGAACAGTTTCGAGGCCTGGCCGATGGTGCCGGGCGGGTTCGGTTTCCGTTGCGCTGGAATGGCGCGCTTCGACTGACGGCCGATGTGCACGACCCGAGGAGTGATTTCTCCGGCTGGGCCACAGCGTCCCGCGTCGTCAACGGGCCTTGGCCCGAACGCCCCGCGTTTGTTGAGACGCCAGGCCAGCGCGAAGTCGCTGAGCGGCCACTGGAAGTTCTCGCGGCGGGCATCGCGTTCGTGGGCGAGGTGAAGGCACTAGTGTCGCAAGTGTCGGCTTCCATACTGACTCCCGATGTGATTTTCGGCGCACAAGCGCGACAGTTTCTCAAAGGCGAGCCCCTGATCGTGAGGGGCGAGGCGGGGGAGACGGTTTACGTCACTTTCGACTTTCGGCGCCCGGTGCACGGGTTCCCGTTCCTGCGGATGAACGCCACCACTGACGTGGAAGTCACCCTCGGCTACGGTGAGGTGTCGATCTCGGCTTGGGACGGACGGCTACTCGTCACGGAGGATGGCTGGGTCGACGTCGACTCGGTGGTGGGTCGCGGGTATGCCGACAGCATCCTCCCTGGAGGCACCGACCCGTACTACGAGCTTCCCGACGAGCGCACGGCACGGTGGCTTACGGTTCACGTCTCTTTCTGCTCGGCCGGCGAGGTGACGATCGACGACCTGGGTATTGTCACGTCGCAGTACCCGGTTGAGCACATCGGAACCTTCGACGCCGACAACGAGCAGCTCGCGCAGATTGTCGAGCTCTGCCTGATTCATGCCGAAGTCACCATGTCGGACGCCTACGTCGACACCCCCGGCCGCGAAGACGGGCAGTGGATCGAAGACCTGCAGCCGCGCGCCGTACTCAGCGCGCGGTGGTTCGGCGACACCTCGCTGCGTCGGCTGGCCATTCGCACGCTCGCAGAAGGCCAGGGCGCTGACGGGCAACTTCACCCATTCTTTCCCAGCAACTACCCGGCGTACCCTAGCTGGTGGGACTGGTCCGTTCAATGGATCGCCATGCTCTACGACGAGTACTGGTGGCACGATGATCGCGACCTAGTGCGCGAATACTGGCCGCAGGTCTGCGCATACTGGGACGCCCTGCTGGCCGATGTCGCCCCAGACGGAATCTGGACCGCCGCCCACGTTCTCGGTGACGTTCGTAACTCGCTGCCACCCGCCGACGGGGAATCGAGCGGCCTCATCACCCCGTGGATCATCGAACGTCTGCGCTGGAGCGCGGTGATGGCCCGTGCCATCGACGACACCGCCCGAGCCGAGCAGTTCGATGGCACCGCGGAGCTCATGCGGGGCGCCTTCATTCGGCAGCACCTCTACGACGGCGGGGAGGGCACAGCACAGCTGGTGGCCGACGTCTATAACCCGGCTACCGGCATCCGGCGCGGGCTCAGCCAGTCGGGCCAGGTTGCACCGCTCCTCGACGGCCTGGTGAGCGCGGAGAGCGCACGACAGCTGATCGAGTACGCCTTCCCGGCGCCCGATGGTTCGCCGCCGGCCCCGATGCTTCGGTGGAACAACCCCAGCACCTCGTATCGCGTTCTCACCGCCATGACCATGCACGGTTTCGGGGAGCGAGCCGTTGCCCACCTTCTGGAGCGCTACGGCCCCTACCTCCCCGGCAACCCGCGTAATCCCACCCCTGAGCGACTTCAGGGTCCGTTTGGCGGGCCCTTGCCGGAGTACTGGATCTCGCGCGAAGATCTCGGCCTCGCGGAGGGGGAGCTGAACCCCACTCAGCCGAACGATGTCACCGGATCGCACGGGTGGGGAGCCGTGCCGCTGATCTGGCTGCACGAGAGCCTGCTCGGTGTCACCGTGGCAGCGCCGGGAGGCACGCACCTCGAGATTCATCCCGTGTCGGCGGGGCTCAACCGGGTGGCGGGTACGACCAACACGCCGAAGGGCGTCGTCACGATCGACTTCGATCCGGTGAAGATCAGCCTGCTGGTCGAGTTGCCGGCGGACTGTGCGGCGTCAATCGAGCTGCCCGCGGAATTCTCCGGAAAACGGATCACCCATCGCGCCGACGGAGAGTCGATGGTCGCAGCTGCCGGCCCGATGGAGGTAGGCCCGATTAAGGTAGGCGCAGACGGCCCACGCACACACGCTTTCACAGTCAGCCCACTCGACGTGTAGTTACGCGGGAGCGGTTCGGGTGGAGGATGCCTGCACCGGCCGCCCCCACCCTTGACCTGCTTCGTGTAACTTGCCCGCGTGAGTGAAAGGGAGAAACTACTGGCGGGAACGTGCGATGAAGCCCTCGTTTTACCGAGCAGCAACTAGCCAAAACCCTACAATAAACGTTTCATATTTACTAGACTCAGGCTCAGCAAATCTCCGATAATCCATTAGTTGTATGGTGTTTGCTTGCGCATTTCAAAGATGAAAGGTCTCATAAATACCGTGAATGGCTCAGCAGCGCTTCACCTTCCTGCAGGCTTCGAATTCGGCGTCGCGACGAGCGCGTACCAAATCGAAGGGGCCTGGAACGTCGACGGGCGAAGCCCATCCATTTGGGACACTTTCAGCCAGACTCCGGGCAAAGTCGACCGCGACGTCCCGGGCGACAGGGCGTGTGACCATTACCACCGGTACCCGGAAGACATCCAGCTCATGAAAGACCTGGGCGTCGACACTTACCGCCTCTCGCTAAGCTGGTCGCGACTTATCCCGCAGGGCACCGGGACCGTCAACCCCGCCGGCCTCGACTTCTACAACCGTCTCATCGACGACCTTCTCACCGCGGGCATTCGCCCCAACGTGACCCTCTACCACTGGGATCTTCCTCAGGTGCTCGAAGACCGGGGCGGATGGGTCAACCGGGATGTCGCCGACTGGTTCGCCGAATATTCGAGCGTGGCATTCGAGTCTTTTGGCGACCGGGTGAAGCAGTGGGCGACGCTCAACGAGCCGATCGCGATCTGGGTGGGCTACGGCCTCGGCTGGTTTGCTCCGGGCCAACGTGACGCGAAGGCTGGCCGCCAGGCGATGCACAACGCGATGCTGGCGCACGGTAAGAGCGTGCACGCATTTCGGGCCAGTTCTCACTCCGACGGCCAGATCGGAGTGGTGCTCGATATCTGGAAGCGCCAGCCGTTGACCGAGTCCGCAGCCGATCGGGCGCTCGCCGACGAGGGCGAAGACGACGGCTTCCGCTTCTTCCTCGACGCCCTCCGCGGCGGCGGATACAGCGACCGTCTGCGGGCGCGACTCGAACGCGAGGGCACCCTGCCCCAGATCGAGCCGCAGGACCAGGCCATCATCGAGTCGCCGATCGACTGGCTGGGCGTGAACGTGTACTCGCGGGTGGTCGTCGATTCGACCAGTCAGACCCCCGGCACCTGGGCACAGAGCAACCCGAACCCGGGCGGCAACTTTCTCGACGATGGCAGCGAGTACTACCCGCGCGCGGCCTACGAAGCGCTCGAGATGGTGCGCGACGACTACGGGTGGACAGGTCCCGTCTACATCACCGAGAATGGTGTCCCCGACGCCCCTGGCAAGACCGACCCGCTGGTCGACGACGAGCGGATCCGCTACGTGGAGGGATTCCTGCACTGGATCGCGCGTGCCATCGAAGACGGCACGGATGTTCGGGGCTACTACCTCTGGAGCTTGCTCGACAACTACGAGTGGTCGGCCGGTTTCAGCCGACGCTTCGGACTCGTGCACGTCGATGAGCTGACCTTGGAGCGCACACCGAAGAAGTCTGCCGAGTGGTACCGGGGCGTCATCGCCGACTACCGGGCCGGCACACTCCAGCTTCCCGAACGTGAATAGGGAGATGTCGACCCAAGCCCCGGTCAGACTCCGAGTAGATGGTAGCCCCGCCCCACCGGCTTGGGCAGACCGGCACATCGCCGTGGCCAGTGCGCTGCCGCGACTCTCCTGGACCGTTCCGCTGGTGCGCGCGGGCCAGCAGCAGAGTGCCAGCGAACTGCGAACGTCGTGGCTTAGCGACACACTGCTGGCAACTCAGGCGGAACCGTGGGTCGTGCTCGAGGAGTCGCTCGAACCACACGGGGTGTTCACCTGGTCGGTGCGCGTGCAGGATGAGCTCGGCGAGTGGAGCCCGTGGTCTGCGGCGAATACGTTCGAAACCGGGCCGCTGGTCTTCGCGGACTGGCATGCCCAGTGGGTCTCCGTCACGGCCTGCACGACGGCTCATCTGGTCGTGCAGGTGCCCGGCGAGGTTACCCGTGCCCGGCTCCACGTCACCGCACAGGGTCTCGTGCGCGCCGACCTGAATGGTCACGCTGTCAACGCCGATTCGTCCGACCCCTCCCGCACTGACTACTCCCGAGCGCTCTACCGAAGCTTCGACGTCACCGATCTGGTGGGTGCCGGCAGCAACGATCTCGGCCTCACGCTCGCGCGCGGCGAGTGGGAGCGCACCGGCCTCGATCCCCGCGTTCTCGCGGAGGTGGTCATCGACACGCTCGACGGCGACCGTATTTTCGCGGGGACGGTCGAGAGGATGACCGCGCGCGAGAGCGAGGTACGCGAGGAGATTCCCTTCTACCTCGAACGGCACGATTCAACCGCGGCGATGGGCGCCGCGCCCGCGCCCGTCGTGCTGGCGGCATCGGCCGCGCCGTCGGATCCGTCAGAACCTCCCGTGAACGTGCTGCCCGATCCATCCCCTCCGGTGAGGACTGTCTCGGTGCGCGAAGCCGCCGCCTGCGGCCCCGAGGTCTTTGCTGTCGGCGACAACATCGCCGGGCGATCGCGCATCATTCTTCGTTCAGCGGTGCCTCGTGGACTCACCGTTCGCGTGATCCACGGCGAAGGGCTCGACGATAGCGGCAACGTTGACACCACCAACCTCACCATGCCGTTTGACCACGGTCGGGATCGCCAGGTGGTCGAGTACGTAACCTCCGGCGAGGTCGGGCAGCTGCTGGAGCCCTGGTTTTGCTATCACGGGTTCGCGTATCTGCAGGTTGTCGGTCTGCCTCCGACCGCTTCGATCGAGGTATCGGTGCTGCCGCTTCACAGCGACCTGCAGACGGTGAGCACGCTCACCACCGACGAGCCGGTGATCGAGCGTCTGATCACTGTTGGCCGGCGAACGCTTCTCAACAACGTTCACGGCATCCCCGAAGACTGCCCCACCCGCGAGCAGTCCGGGTGGACGGGGGACACCTCGTCGTCGGCTGACTTCGAGTTCTCCAGCTTCGATATGGAGAGCTTCTTTCGCAAGTGGCTGAGCGACCTCCGCACCAGCCAGCAGCCCGACGGCTCCATCCCGGCGATCGCGCCCGACCTGAGTTTTCCGCGGGTGCCCAGCGATCCGGTCTGGGGCGGGGTCGTGCACCGGGTGCTTCTCGGGCACTGGATGACCTACGCCGATCGGCGGGTGCTCAGTGAGAACATCGGGATGCTGCGCCGCTGGGTCGACTTTCAGCTCTCCTGCATCGACAGCGACAGTGTGATCGGACTCGCGCCGATCAGCTACGGTCACGACTGGCTGGCGCTCACCCAGACGCCGCCGCGCTTGCTGCACACCGCGGGCACCCTCGAGTCGCTGCGTGCCCTCATCGCGTTGGAGGTGGCGCTCGGCGAGAGTTCGGCCGACGACCGTCGTGAGCAGCTGGAGACGCTCCGGCTGGCGGCGATTCGTCGGTTCGTCGACCCGGCCACCGGGCAGGTCGCCAACGGCACCCAGGCGTCGCTCGCCCTCGCGATCGGCGCGGGCTGGCTCGACGACATAGCCGGCGCGGGCGAACTGATCGAGCGGGATGTGAGGGCGCGGGGAGCGCGCGTGAGCTCGGGGTTCGCGGCCACGCGACACGTGGTTGGCGCGCTTGCAGCCACCGACCGATCGCAGGTGATCATGGATGCCCTGCTTCAGCCGCTGCAGCCGGGAATCGGAGCCATGCTGCGCGATGGCCCAGGAACCCTGTGGGAAAACTGGTGGATCGATCCGGCGAACACGGGCACCGGCTCGCTCGACCACCTGGGGCTGGGAGCGCCGTTCGCAGGCTGGGCGGAGGATTACCTGGCCGGGGTTACCGTCGTCGCAGCGGGGTTCGAGAAGTTCCGCGTGCAGCCGGCCTTCGTGCGACAGGTCACGCGGCTCGACTACGAGCGAGCGACCGTGCGGGGCACCGTCGGGGTCTCATACCGACGTGACGGCACACAGGTTGCCCTGACGGTCACGGTGCCGGTGGGGTGCGAAGCCGAGATCGTTCTGCCGGAGCAACGCCTGCGCACCGTGGGCAGCGGCCTGCACCGGTTCGACGGCGAATGGGCGCCGGAGCCCGAACTGCCGCCGGTCGACCCGGGGGAGTGGCACGCGCCATCCCGCATGCAGGAATCGGGCGATGTTGCGGGCGGTGGCGCCTGGCTTGCCAGCGCCATCGCTGCCGGGCGACTGACCTCACTCGGGGGAGCGCTCGTCGTCTCCGAGGCAGGCCTTCGTTGCATGCCGGTGCCGCACGGCCAGGTTCCCGGGCCGACCGTCAAGGTGACGGGCAGTGAACCCCAAGTGCGGCTCGACTGCGCGGCTCCGGTCGACCTCACCGCGGCAACCTTCGTCTACGCCGAAGTCGATACCTGCGCGAGCGGGCCGGCCGCAGCTGTGATACTGCAGCTGGACGTGTTCGGCGCCGACGGATCGTCGGTGCGCTCCAGCGGCCCGGTGTGGCCCGCGGGCTGGAACCGCATCGCTGCAGACCTCGGCGAATGGGCGGGTCGCAGCGCCGTGATAGCCGTCGAGGTCTCGGTGCAATTCGACCCGGCGGACTCGGTCGCATCGTTCGAGCTGGGTTCGGTCGGGGTGAGCCCCCGGCGGCGCACCTGGTAGCGCGCAGCTAGAAGCTCTGGGCCGCGTGCAGCCGGGCGTACCGACCGTCGAGGGCGATGAGCTCGGTGTGGGTGCCCACCTCCAGTATGCGTCCCTGCTCCATCACCACGATGCGGTCGGCCGAACGGATGGTCGACAGCCGGTGAGCCACCACCAGTGACGTTCGCCCCGCCATCAGGGTGCCAAGAGCGGTTTGCACGAGCGCCTCAGACTGGCTGTCGAGCGCACTCGTTGCCTCGTCGAGCAAAAGAATCTGCGGGTCGCGGATGAGCGCCCTGGCGATCGCAAGCCGCTGCCGCTGGCCGCCAGACAGCCGTGCACCCCGCGGACCGATGCGCGTGTTCCACCCATCGGGCAGGCGATCGACGATCTCGGCCGCGTTCGCGTCGACGAGCGCTTTGCGCGCCCGCACGGTGTCAACGTGGTCGACACCGTAGGTGATGTTCTCGAGAACGCTGCCCTCGAACAGCACAGACTCCTGCGGCACCACCGACATAAATCGCCTGACGCTCCGCATGTCGAGGCCCTGCATGTCGCGGCCGTCAATGGTGATTCTGCCCTCGGTCGGGCGAATGAACCCGAGCACCAGGTTGATCGTCGTGGACTTGCCCGACCCCGATGCCCCGACAAAAGCCACTGTCTCGCCCGGCGCGATCTCGAGATCGATCGACGAGATCGCCGGGCTGGCAGCGTCGGGAAAGCTGAACGACACCGACTCGAAGCTGATCCGGCCGTCAATACTGTCCGCCTCGGCCTTGCCGGCGTTGAGCTCCAGATCGGGGTCTTCGAGCACCTCGGCAATCGATCGCACCGACTCGATCCCCTTCGAGAAGATCGGCGTCAGGCCCACCAGCTGCGTGATGGCGTTGGTGAGCGTTCCGAAGTAGATGCTCAACAGCACGACCTGGCCGGGAGTGATCGGCAGAATGCCGGACATCGCCGCCCAGCCGGCCAGCCCGAGGCAGAGCGCAGCCAGCACCTGGAACGCGACCCAGGATGTCGTCTCGAATCTGCCGTTGAGCCGGTCGAGTTCGAGGCCGGCGCGTTTCACTTGGTCGGCCGTCGCGGCGACCCGCTGCGATGCGGTCGCCTCCAGGCCGTGCGCCCGGGTGATCGGAATGAGCGCGGCCATTTCGCCGACCGTCGCCGACAGGTTCTCCATCTCGATGCGGAATCCCTCGTTTCGTCGCGCGGCACGGGTGCGCATGCCCGACACGAGGAGGGCCGCAATCGGAACGGTCAGGGCGAAGACCACGAGAAAGGCCGGCGCCTGGATGGCGGTGACGGTGACCGAGCCGACCAGAATGCTCACCGAGATGGCCACGATCGGAAACACCTGCTGCATGAGCAACTCGATGTTCTCGACATCCCGAACAACCTTGTTTTGGATGATCGACGCGCTGCGCCGGCTGTGGAAGCCAATGCTGAGGCCTTGTAGATTCCCGGTGAGAGTGTTGCGCAGGTCGGCGGCCACCGACCGATACACCGTGCTGTACATGCGCACGTAGAGCAGGTGATTGGGGTAGTTCTGCGCCAAAGCGAGAACCGTCAGCCCCACACACAGCCACAACTGGCCGAAGTCGTGCCCCTTGACGACGGTGTCGATGATTTTGGCCGTGAAGACCGGGACCAGCCAGACCGGGCTGTCTTTGAGCGCGTTGAAGGCCGCTGCTGCGAGAACACGGCGGCGGTATGGCCGGACCATGCTCGCCAGCGAGCGCAGCGGATGTTCAGCGCTGACGATCACTCGAGGCCGGTACCCACGATGCCCTTGGTGAACCACTTCTGGAACGCGATGAACACGGCGAGCACCGGAAGCATGACGATCACCGCAGCAGCGAAGGTCACCGAGGGCGAGATCAGGCTGAACTGCCCCTGGGCGAGCGGCGCAAGCGCCACCGTGAGCACCCGGGTGTCTTCACCGCTCCCGGCGATCAGCGGCCAGATGTAGAGGTTCCACGCGGTGAGGAACGTGATCACCGAGTACGACGCGATCACGGGCCTGGCCAGCGGGAGTGCAATGCGGGTGAAGGTCTGGAACCAGGACGCGCCGTCGATGCGTGCGGCATCCATAAGTCCGTTCGGGAGACCCGCGAAGAACTGACGGAACAGCACGACACCGACGGATGCCTGCCCGGCGATCGGCAGGATGAGCCCGGCAAAGGTGTTGACCAGTCCGAGTTTGAAGGTGACCACGTAGGTGGGGATCAGAATCAGGTTGGTCGGCACGAAGATCGGCACCAGGAAGATCGCAATAATCAGTGCCGACCATTTGAACGGGATCTTCGCCAGAGCGAAGCCGGCCGGCAGGCAGATGGCCAGCTGAACCAGCAGCACCCCGATCACGAAGATGAACGAGTTGACGATCGACCGCGCGTCGAGGTACCCCATCGCCTGCACGAAGTTCGACCAGGTGGCGGATGCGGGAAACAGCGGCGGCGGGTTCTGCATAATCTCGCTGCGGGTCATCAGCGATCCGGAGATCAGGTAGATGAGCGGGAAGGCGAGAAGAAGCCCGAAGACGATGACGCTCGTGTATCGGCCGAGACGAAGCTTTCGCGTTTTCATGAGAACCTTCGTCCGATGACGAGCCGACCGATCAGGACGAGCGCGATGATGAGGAACATCTGGGCGACGGAGAGCACGCTGGCGTAGCCGACATCCTGATGGCTGAATGCCTCCTGGTATGCGTACAGCCCGAGGGCCGTTGTCGACCGCAGCGGGCCACCGCCGGTCATGATCACCGAGAGGTCGAGCGACCCGGCGGTGAAGTTGATGATCTGAAGGATGCCGACAATGACGGTCGTCGACGCCACGTTCGGCCAGGTCATGCTCCAGAGCACCCGCCACGGGCCGGCACCGTCAAGGGCTGCTGCCGAGTAGATGTCGTCGGGGATCCGCTGCAACCCCGCGAGGTAGAGCACGATCACGATCGGGAGCGACGCCCAGATCATCATGACCACGAGGGCGGGCAGCGCGAAGCTCGTGCTGCCGAGGAAGTTGGGAGCCTGCACACAGAACAGGGCGAGGATGGCGCTGAGCGGACCCTGCCGCGGGTTGTACAGAAAGGTCCAGAGCACCGCCGACACCGCGACCGAGACGACCACGGGAACGAAGTACAGAACCCGGAGAACTCCGATACCCGGGATGTTGGTGTTCACCAACACCGCGAGCAGGTACCCGATGACGACGGTCGGCACGACCCCGAGCAGCAGGAAAGCGAGGGTCACGCCCAGCGCCTGAATGGCTTGCGGGTCGGCGAACAGTCGAGTGAAGTTGTCGAACCCCACGAAGACGGGATCGGAGAAGAAGTTCCACTGGAAGAAGCTGAGCGCGAGGACCGCGATCGTGGGGATCACGATGAAGACGGTGAAGAGAAGGAGGGCCGGGGTGAGGAAGAGCCCGGCGTTGATGGCGTCGGAACGGCCGGAACGGTTGCTGGTCATGATGTTAATTTGGGGCGCCGACCACCGGCCGGCGCCCCGAATCTCCGAATCTTCTGAGGTGGAGCTTTAGCCGAGTTCAGCGTTGAGCTTGTCCTGGGCTTCAGTGTATGCATCCTTCACACTCTTGCCACCGACGAGCACTTCCTGCAGCGCAGCCTTGAGGTCAGGGCCGAGATCTGCCGCTGCCTTGTTGGGAACAGCCGGGGGGAGCTTCGCCGTCTTGACGGCGTACTTGGTCGCAGCAATCAGGTTGGCGGGCACAGGATTCGTGTCTTTCAGCCAGGTTCCGTTGTTGATACCGTCGGTGGTTGCCGGGATGACGCCGTTCGGCTCAGCCGCCTTCATCCCGCCATTGGTGGAGTAGAACCAGGCGAGGAACTTCCAGGCGTTGTCCTTGTTGTCCGACTTCGCGCTAATCGACAGGCCGTACGAACCGCCACCGACAACGGGGTTGCCGTCGAGCGTCGGAAGGTTGATGACGTTCCAGTCGTCTTTCAGGCCGTCACGGTAGCGAGCGATCGCCGGGCGGGTGTCGAGACGCATGGCCGACTGGCCAGCAGCGAAGTAGTCCACCGCTGCACCGGTAGCGGCGGGTGTGCCCCAGCCTTCGGTGTACGGCTCGATCATGTAGTTCCAGACGGCAAGACCCTTAGCGTTGGCGAAGTCGAACTTCTTGGTCTTCGTGTCGTAAATCGACGATCCACCGGCGGTGAGGAAGGGGTAGTTGATGAAGTTCGCGTCGCCGGTACCGATCGGCGTCTCGAGACCCCAGTACTTGCCTGCACCCGCTGCGCTGATCTTCTTCGCAGCGGCGTACAGGTCATCCCAGGTCCACTTGTCTGTAGGGAGGTCGGTAACGCCGGCCTTCTCGAACAGGGTCTTGTTATAGAAGAGCATCGTGGAGTCTGCGCTGACCGGGATACCGCCGATGGCACCCGACTTCGGGTCAGCGATGTACTGGTTCAGGAAGGCAGGCACGAAGCTGCTCCGCTTGAGGCCGTCTTTACCCTCGGTGAGCCACGGCGTCAGGTTGTAGAGCAGGTTGCTGGCAGCAAGCTGCTGGTTGAGCGAGTCGTAGTTGAAGATCACGTCGGGCAGCGAACCGCTGAGGCTCTGGGTGACGAGCTTCTGGATGTAGTCGGCAGGCGCGTCAGGGATCGCCTCCAGCTTGATCTTCGCTTTGGCCGTCTTGTTGTACAGGTCGGCGTACTTCTGGAACTGCGGCACAAGACCGGAGTTCATGCCGACGATGACCGTCTTGGTGCTGGATGCCGAATCGGTGCTGGCACTCGTGCTGCATGCTGCGAGGCCCACGGCCATCGCCAATGCGAGGCCGGCGGTGGCGACTTTAAACGCCACGGACTTTCTGGTGACCACAGTGTCACTTCCTTTTCTTTTGTTTGCAGTGCTCTCTTGGGGGATAAGTGAACTAGCTCGCAGTTATGAAAGCTTTCACGGGTCACTATTGCATGAGGTCCTGGTGGTGTCAATTAGAACTTACAAACAATTACACCGGTATTTTGAGCGCTTCGATGGAGGGTTGTGCAGCGGGCCCCGAGTGTGGCTAGAGTTCCCTGAGCGAGATATGAAACGTATTATCGCGATCGAGAGGACAATCGAGGATGCTTGCGGAGGTGGGGCACAGTGCTGTGTCGAGAACAATCGTGTCAACGCCGCAGGTCGAGTATGGCGTGGGCCTCGGCATTGGCGACTCCGCACCGCGCCTTTCTTGGAAGCTGACGAGTGACCTGCCTGGATTTGTGCCCGAGCACTACGAAATCACTGTCTGGAATGCGTCCGGCTCCCGTCGATCGTACGTGCGCAAATCCCCAGAGCAGGTTTTCCAGCGATGGCCGTTTGAACCATTGCGCTCCCGTGAACGCGTCGAGGTGTCGGTTCGCGTTGGGGTGGGCGGCGAGTGGTCGGCGCCGAGTGAACGAACCACGATCGAGGTAGGACTCCTGGCCAGCGCCGACTGGTCGGCCCACTTCATCTCGCCGAAGACGTTCGGCGGCATGGATGCTGCAGCGCCCCTCGTTTTTACCGAGATCGAACTTCTTAGTGCGCCGGTATCAGCGCGCCTCTACGTGACGGCCAAGGGGCTGTACGAGGTTTCGATCAACGGCACGCGGGTGGGCGATGACCTCCTGACGCCCGGCTGGACCGCCTACGACAAGCGCCTGCGCTACCAGACCTACGACGTGACCAATCAGCTCAGTGAAGGCGTGAATCTCATCGCCGCCATGCTCGGCAACGGGTGGTATCGAGGCCAGCTCGTGTGGCCAGGCAATCGCTCCACCTATGGAGACCGGCTCGCTCTGCTGGCCCAGCTAGAAGTGGTCTGTGCCGACGGATCGACCCACACCTTCTCGACGGATGAGTCGTGGCGCGCCACCGAGAGCGGCATCTTGTTCGACGATCTCTACGACGGCCAGTCGCGTGATCTGCGCATCTCGAATAACCCAGCGGGGAAGCTGACTGAAGGCGTCGACATTCTCGACGACGCACGCCCCGAACTTGTCGCGCCCACCGGGCCTCCGGTGCGGGTGACAGAAGAGGTTGCGGCGGTGCGGCTCCTCACCTCGCCGAGTGGCAAAGTCATTGCGGACTTCGGACAGAATCTCGTCGGCTGGGTGCAGCTTCGGGTGCGCGGCCTCGGTGCCGGCGACCTCGTCACCGTGCGCCACGCGGAGGTGCTCGAGAACGGCGAGCTGGGAGTGCGACCGCTTCGGTCGGCCAAAGCCACCAGCAGCTATTTCACGTCAGGCGCTCCCGCGGAGACGCTCGTTCCCACCTTCACCTTCCACGGGTTCCGCTACGCGGAAGTCACCGGGGTGCCCGGCCTCGAGCTTGACGACATCCGGGCTCTCGTGCTCGGATCGGACCTGCGCCGAACGGGATGGTTCGAGTCGTCGAGCGCCGCGCTCAATCAGTTGCACAGCAATGTGGTGTGGAGCATGCGGGGCAACTTTCTCGATGTGCCAACGGATTGCCCTGCCCGCGACGAGCGGCTCGGCTGGACGGGTGACATCCAGGTCTTCGCCCCCACCGCCAACTACCTCTACAACACCTCGGGCTTTCTCGCGGGATGGCTACGCGACCTCGCGGCGGAGCAGCAGCCAGACGGCAGCGTGCCCAACGTCATCCCCGATGCGCTGCGCGAAACCGACCCTGCCCGCGCGGCCTGGGGCGACGCGTCGACGATCGTTCCGATGGCGCTCTTCGACTCATTCGACGACCTGGGCCTCGTTGAACGTCAGTACCCGTCGATGGTGCTCTGGGTCGAGAAAGTGTCGAGCCTGGCCGGCGAGCGCCTGATCTGGGACGAGGGCCAGCAGTTCGGCGACTGGCTCGACCCCACGGCGCCCCCGGACGATCCATCGAGCGCACAGGCCGACCCGGGGGTCGTTGCCACAGCGCACTTTGCGCGGTCGACATTTCTGGTTACCAGGGCAGCGCAGCTTCTCGGCCGCGCTTCGGATGCCGAGCACTATGCGAACAAGCACGCGGCCATCGTTCGAGCGTTCAACCGCGAATATGTGGGGCCAGACGGAACCGTGCACAGCGACTGCCAGACGGTCTATGCCCTCGCCCTGAAGTGGGATCTTCTCGACTCCGAGCACAAACGTCGGCGCGCCTCCGAGCGGCTGGCGGAGCTGGTGCGCGAAGCCGACAGGCGGGTGAGCACCGGATTCGTTGGCACCCCGGTGATTCTCGACGCCCTCGAAATCGCTGGTCACCCCGAGCTGGCGATGAGCATGGTGATGGAGGAGGAGTCTCCGTCGTGGTTGTACGCCGTGAAAATGGGGGCGACCACCATATGGGAACGCTGGGACTCCATGCTGCCGGACGGCTCGATCAACCCGGGCACCATGACCTCGTTCAACCACTACGCGTATGGCGCTGTGGCCGACTGGCTGCACCGAAGCGTTGCCGGGCTCAGCGCCCTCGCGTCCGGCTACCGTCGCGCGCGCATTCGCCCGAACCTGGTCGGCGACCTCACTAGTGCGTCGGCCAGACACGAGTCGCCCTACGGGGAGATCAGCGTGGCCTGGGCGCGCAACAATGGCACATTCTCACTCGATGTGGAGATACCGACCGGGGTGACAGCCGAAGTGTGGCTGCCGGGCGAAGAAGCGCCGCGAGACGTTACCTCGGGCCGGTATCACTACACGGTCGAGGACGTCAGAGCGGCCGCGAGCTCTCTCGAATCGTAAGTTCCGGCTCAAGGAGCAGGTGCTCGTGAACGTGGTCTGGGCCGGCATCCTTCTCGGCGAGCACGAGGCGGATCGCCTCTTTCGCGAGTAGCTCAACGGGCTGGCGCACCGTCGACATGGGCACGATCGCCGAGGCGGCGTAGTCGATGTCGTCATAGCCGACAATGGCGAGGTCTTCGGGAATGCGAAGGTCGGTGGCCAGGATGACGGACTGCATGAGACCGAGGCCGAGGAGGTCGTTGGCCGCGAAGATGGCGTCAGGGCGCTCGTCTTTCGGTTCGAGCTTGAGCGCTTCGCCGGCAGCGCGTCCGTCGCTCACGGTCTGGTCGACCGTGTCGATTCGACTGAGCCGCACCCCGGACGTTTCGGCGCAGGCTTCCATCGCGCCCATCCACCGGTCTTCGACCTGGCGGAGCGGACCACCCAGGAAGGCGATGTGCTTGCGGCCGGTTTCGATGAGGTGACGGGCGGCGAGGTATCCGCCTCGGCGCCCATCGAGGGCGAGGGAGCAGAACTGTCCGGTGTCGGCATGGAAGTCGAAGAGCACCATCGGCATCCCGCGGCGTCGAAGCTGCTCGAGCCGCGTCGTTGCTCCGTCGAGCGGAGCGATGATCATGCCCGTGACACGCTGCATCTCGAACAGTTCGGCGTAGCGATCCTCGCGGCTCGCGATCTGGTCGCTGCTCCCAAAAACTATCGTGTAACCCACCTCTTCTGCCGCAGCCTCACAGGCGTGCGCTAGGGCGGCAAAGAACGGGTTGGCAACATTGAGCACGATCATACCGAGGGTCGTTCCGCCGCCCATGCGGAGCTGGCGAGCGAGGTCGTTACGCACGAAACCAAGCTCGTTCATCGCTTCGGTTACCCGAAGTCGATAGGCAGGCTTGACACCGCCTGGCTTGTTCAACACGTTGGAGACGGTGCCGATCGATACACCGGCGCGCTCAGCAACTTCTCTAATGCCCACCGGACCGGCCACGAGTATATCCGTCTCTGTCATGAGCACATATGAACTGTTCATCTGTGGTGCTCGGGTTCAGCATATGCTGAATAGTGAACGATATTGGACACTTGATTATGCACCTGAGCGTTCACAATTGCCCATTGGTGAAACCTTTAACTTGACCCAGCGCCGCGACCTGCTGGAGAAGCAGTCGCCCGAGCGCGTGTCGGGCCACCGTCGGATCATCGTGAAAGGTCAGCAGCGACGGCAACGAAGTTGCGAAGAAGTCGATTCGCGCCGGCGTGCTCAACAATCCGAGTGCGTACTGCTCGAGGCGTTCGGTGAGAGCGCGTGCGTCATCGTGGCGTCCAAGCGCAGCGAGGGCCCGAATAGACCACTGTGTCTGATCGCTGGGCTCGCCCTCATGATCTGCTGCCGCTTCCCAGGCGGACGTGGCCAGATCGTCCCGGCCGAGCGCCCGCTCAGACAGCCCAGTCAGCCACTGCAACCGTGCCTGGTTTGCCATGGGGTGCCGAGCCTCGCCCAATGACGATGGATGGTTGACCGCTTCGGAGATATAGTTTCTGGCGCTTTCACCGTCACCACGTGAGAGCGCTCGGTGGAACTGCTTGATCTTCACCGAATCCCACGCGGCCAGAACAAGGCCTTCGCCTCCCTCCCAGGGCTGGAAGGCCCTCTCTCGCATGATTGCCTCAGCCCTTTCGAGAAAGCCCGCCGTGACAAGCAGGGTCACCCAGGCAATAGTCAGGTCATCCCGTTCGGCGACAAGGTCGGGGTGTGCGTCGAGGAGGCTGTAGCGTTCTGCCGCCGAGACCCCCGTCCTTGCCATCAGTTGGTCAAGCTCGTTGAGTAGCTTCGAGTCCTCCGGTGCGAGCCGCCTCGCCTCCTCGAAGTGCTCGCGGGCCGCGGCAGAGTGACGGCGGATGTTGTAAGTCGCAATACCCAGGTTGCGATGTGTGATGGCGGCAAATATCGGATCAGACGGCGACTCAAGAGACAGCGACCACAATGCGATTGCGCGCTCGTGATTGCCTTGTGAAAAGTTCCAACTCGCCAGAAGAGACGCGGCCACAGGATCGTCGGCGTGGGTGCGCAGGGCGAATTGCAGCGCGTCGATGTCTTCCCGGCGGGAGGGGAGGCAGTGGAGGGCATTGCTCCTCCGGGCGGATTGGAGAGACGCCGATGGGTCAGCACCCTGCCGAGACGTAACCAGGGCTCGGTGATATCTGGCCAGGGGCCCAACGTTGACTTGGCCCCGCGGAGTCGCCTCGGCGGCCTCGACAGTGTGATCGAGGAGGCGCAGGGCATCCTCGTGAAATCCGCCACCTTCGTATTCAATGGCGACGTCGAGGAGGGTTGGAGCGTCAGCGGTCAGCCTGAAACCAAGAAGGTCGCGTGTCCACTGGTCGAGAGGGTCGCGATCGAACTGCGCGCGGAGGAGGCGCTCCGCCTCGTCCGATTCACCGCTGTGTCGAAGCACGACTGCGAGGAGCGCTGTCGCTTGCAAATGTGACGGATCAAGGGCGATTACGTCACGAAGCGACTGCGCTGCTTCGGCCCAAGACTGGCTTCGGGAGTGCAGCCGGCCCAGGGCCAAGGATGCCGCACCGGCCCACGCGGAGTGCCAGGTCGCCTTCTTGAGGAAACTGATCGCCTCCCGGTCCCGACCTTGAAGCGTAAGGTTGATTCCCAGTCGGTAGTGCGCTTCGCCGTCCGCTGGGTTGGGAACGCGGCCGAGCAGGCGGCCGAGCGCGACTCGAAAGTGCGACTCTGCCGCGGCACGATGATGAGCTCGCTCACGAACAGCCCCCATAGCCAGATTCGCCCGCACGTCAGACGGATCCCGATCAAGTATCGCCTGCCAGTAGGGTTCGGGTCGCCGCGTCGCATGGCGGTACTGTTCAAGGTACTGACCGGTATAAAAAAGCTCATCGGCCGAATCAATGTCTTCCGGCCGGCTGGGTTCAGAGGCGATCGCGGGGGGCTCGCGCCGAGAAGTTTCGCCGCTAGTCCACTGCACGAGCACACGGCCACCGGCGAGCACCCGAGCGACAAACCGCCGGTCACCCTCCCTCAAATCCACTTCAACGCTCTCAAAAAAGGGGCTTCCGGGACTCAGCTCTGCGCGCCTCCCGAAAATGAGGATATCTTCCGCCGTTCGCACATCGATGGTGACGTCGTCGAAAATTGCCGTGACGGCGACCCCGACCTCAAGGGACGCGCCATCCGACCGTTCGACAACGACCAGGTGAAGCGCCGCATCGAGCGTTGCCTGTTGGACAGTGCCGATTTGTTGGATCGGATACCAGTATTGGCTGAACGACTTCGTCTCACCGGGGGAAATGAAGGAGAAGTCGGGCTGATTGTCAGTGAACGCTCCCGCCATCAATTCGACATAGGGCCCGTCGTCATCGGTCAGATTGCGATCCCACGCCACGCCGAACTCGGAAGTGCCCCAGGTCCACTGCTTCTTGCCCGGCACGATGCTGTGGTCTGCCCAGTGAACGAAACCGGCCCGCCTTCGGTGGTCGTAGCCCCCGAAAAAGTCGTAATCAGACACTGGAACCATGTACGAGGTAGGAACAAGGATGTTGCGATACCAGTCCAGGCGATCGGCATCAGGGTGTGTTGCTGAGACCCTCGCTGGGTAGTCGATTCCGTAATAGCGCCCGTCGACCTGGGGGAAGCTGGCGATGGCCCGCTTAGCATGGTCCGCGACGAAGTTCACGTCAGTGGGAAAAAACGATTGATAGTTGTTGTTGGCCGCTGCCGCTACATTGGCCCACCACAGAAAAGTCTGAGTCTCGTCGGTCCGGTTGTACAGACGTATGCGCGCTTCGATCACGTTCGTGTCTGGCCTCAGCCTGATGCCGTGCATCCCCTTCATTCGAGTAAACGGATCATGGTCGCTACACCAGACGGTGACGGCGCCATCGCGCTCTCGCTCGATCTCGTAGTCCATCGAAAGAAACGTTGCCGGCCTATGGTGCTGCGGCCAGTTGAACTCAACACCGCCAGACACCCACGGGCCGGCGAGCCCGACGAGTGCCGGCTTGATAACGCTATTACGGTAGAAAAAGTCGTAGTCGGCAACCTTGTCGTAACCCACGTAGATTCGGCCGCCGAGCTCAGGGAGGATCACCAGCCGAACCCATTCATTCTCGAGGTGCAGGGCAGCCCACGAGTGTGGCTTACGCTCTTGGCTGATGCGCTCGTGAAAGGGCAGCGGGAACACTCGTCCAGATGATCCCTGGTAGACGCGCGAGTTAAGGAACGCCGGATAGGGGCTCGGCTCCTCGGGGAGGTAGCTGTCGATGAGCAAGGGTTCAAACCAGGCCGCGACCCGATCGTTCGCCAATTCGGGCGGTACGGGCGGGAGCGGCATCGCGGGGGGCATGCCTGACACGCTACGAGGAGTCTCAGAGGAGGGATAGAACGATCCGGCTCAGTTACAGGACAAAACGCTTATGTCCAGTTCAGCCGGTGTGCCGGCTGCGATAAGCGCGGGGCGTCATCCCGTGAATCCGGTGAAAATGACGTGTGAAATAGAAGGCATCCTGATAGCCGACAGCGCTGGCGACTGCGGCAATCTGAAGCGTTGTGGTGTCCAACAGTTCGCGAGCGCGAGCCATTCGTAATTGCGTTTGATATTGCACGACCGAGTAGCCGAAGTGCTTCTTGAACACGGTACTGAAATGCGAACTACTGAGCCGGGCGATTGCCGATAGCTCCCCAACGCTGATGTGCTCGCTGATGTGAGCACGAAGATATTCAGCGGCGTGCTCGACGACCTCGGTGGAACTGCCTGACGGTGTCTGATCGGCGACCAGCAGGGTGAGGAGATGCCAGGCTGCGCCCGTTGCTGCGAACAGGCTCTGACCTGTCGCATCCTGTTCCATCCGTTGAACAATCTCGGCCATGAGCGATACCAGCGGATAGAGATTTGTTGGTGTGCGCACTGGTGACTCGATGGTCATGCCGATGCGATCGCAGAAAGCTGGCAACTCCTGACCATCAATATGAAGCCACCACAGGGTCCACGGGGCAGCTGGGTCGGACCCGTAAGAATGGGCGAAGCCCGGAGGCAGAACGACAACCTGACCTGCCTCCACGCCGAACCTGCCCGTCGCGGTTTGGCACCACCCTCTGCCCTGTGCGCAGACCAGGACGATCAACTGTGCCACCGGGCTATTTCTTGTTCGCCCGTGCGATCGTGCCTCCGGGAAGTATCCGCAGTCGCTGACAACGATGTGGTTGTTTCGGGGCTGGTCCAGAAATTCCCGAACCCGGGCCCGGGGAAGAACGAGCATTCGCTGGCCCGGGAATCCGTCGGTAATCGTCATGGGACGAGCTATTGCGGAATCGACGGTGAAGCAAAAAGCGCGTTGCATTCCTGCTGCAGAAGGATGTCCGACCACATTGGGTGATGCGGTGCGGCATTGGAGCACACAATTGTTCCGTATGCGCTGACGCGAACCGACTCACGGATCGCGAGCCGGCAGAATTCGGCACCCACCGGTCCGCCCTCAAACTCACTGTCGAGGGGGGTGTATCCGATCCAGCCCTCACCGAAGACCAGAGGAATTGCTCGACCGATGGCGAAGTCGCACGCAGCATCCATCCAGATCCGCAGCACACGGGCCATTTCGTGGCGATGCGACTCGTAGCGCTCATAGAGATAGCGATCGAACTGCGCCGGATCGACCCAGTTGTGCGTGTAGTACATCATCGCGCCGATGATGGACGCCTGGTATTTCCAGCTGTCGCGCTCGGGGAGAACCCACTGCGACGCGGGAGGTGCTCCCGCCCGCATCAGCTCGCGGGCCGCCCTGTCGCCTGGGGCAAGGTCGCCGAGGGTATCGTGCATGTGCAACACGCGGATCGTCTCGTCGATCACTCCGTAGACGTATGGGTGAACGACGAAGATGTCGATTTCGGCTGGCACGCCACGGAATCCGCCGAGGGGCACGGCCGCGTAGTTCACGGTGACCGGTCGCTCGGGCTGAAGCTCGTGAAACCGAGCGATGCCCCGCGACAGCCGGGGTTTCAGGGCGAAAATCAGTTCGCCCTCTCTGAGCAGCGCAGGTTCGAGACCGTCGGTGAGATGGCCACCCTGAACCTCGTTGTGGAGTTCGGTGAAAACGACCCGGTCATCCAACCCGTGTTCCGCCAGGAAATCCAGCATGGCTGACAGCGCTTCTGCGAGCCGCAGCGGCCTGTCTTCCGGGTCAACGGCGACCAGCGCATCCCACCACGACGACTCGGCGGCAAACGCGGAGGACTGCTGGTACTCCCAGCTGGACAGAATCACCACGACGCCGTACCGCTTGCACGCCTCGAACAGCGCCAGCAAATGTGCTCGCCCATCAATCATGGTTCTGCCTCCGACGTTGTACCAGCGCACGTTGGCTGCATAGTCACCGCTCAGTCGGTCGAACGTGATGTCGCGTGTGTCGAGTCCCGATCCGAAGAGAAGGAAGGGCATCGCGCAAATCCGGATGGTGTTGTAGCCGCGCTCCACGGCCTCGCGCACCGAGGCGTCGAGGTCAGCAAACGGCTCGTTCTCGCCCGTGCGCGTATACCAGGAGAAATCCCACAGGGTGATGGTGAGTTTGTCGGGAGCCGACAGGGGGAGCCCCACCGGGACGTACCCTCTGCCGTGATTCTCGTTAGCCATTGATACTGAGCCTCGACCTTCTCACGGGTTCACCTGCACATCGATCAGCTGGAAGTAGTACGACGCCCCGTTGTCTTGTCGCAGCGTTGTCGCAACGATCTTGAAGTATCTCGCCGTTATTGCCGTACGGAAGTCGAAGAGTGGGTCGACCTGAATATTGTCAGAAGTCGCCGCGTCTGCGGGGTTGAAGAATGACTCGTAGGTCTGCCCCGGCACGGTCTGCCAGGTCGTCCCGTCGGTGCTGTACTGGATGTTGAGCGCAGCCGGGAAGCTGTACCCCTGGCGGGGGAACAGCCGGAGCTTGCTCACCGCGGTCGCGGCACCCAGGTCCAGAGTCAACGATTCGGTCGCCGAGGCGGTCGAATGAGAGACGCTCGAGTACATCGTGTTCGGGTTGCCATCCACCGCGTTCGATGCCGGGAAGCCCAGCGTGGTCGACGACGCGCTCGCCGTGATCGGCGCGTTATAGAGCGGCTGCATCTGAGCCAGCTGCAGGGCGTAGTTGCCCATGTTGTCTGACCCCAGGCTGGTTGCCTGGAGTCGTACGTAGCGGGTCGACACGGGTGTCGCGAATCGGAACGCGGTTGGGTTGCTCCCCGGGTTGGTAAAGCCGGTGTAGCTCTGGCCCGGGATGTTCGTCCACGTGCTTGAGTCTGGACTCGACTGAAGGGTGAAGCTGGTCGGGAAGCCGAGGCCCGACGGCCGCGGCGTGAGGAGCACTCCCGTCAGCGACTTGGTCTCTCCGAGGTCGAGAGCCACAAGCTCCGTGTGGGCGGCAGAGGTGTAGAGTGCGCTCGAGAAGTCGGAGTTGGCCCCGGTCAGGTCGCCGTCGATGAGATGGTAGGGCTCCCATCCGGTGGTCGCCGACGATGAGAACGCCGTTACCGGCACCGACTCGAACTTCACTTCCCCGATCTGCAGGTAGTGATTGTTGAAGTCGTCTGCAGCCAGATCCGTTGCATAAATACGGATGTACCTGGTCGAAACCGGAACAGCCAGCGGCTCGGTGATCGTGCCGCCCACCTGGTCTGCGTCGAGATAGTTGAGGGAGTACCAAGTGGTTCCGTCGTTGCTCGCCTGAATCTTGAGGTTGCGGCCCATTTCGGGGGCAGCCAGCGGGTACGGTGTTCGCGGCGACAGCGTGATGCGCCCGATGGTCTGGGTGCTTCCCAAGTCGTACGATACCCATTCCGTTGCCGCGCTGGTGCTGTGCCCCACGCTCGAATAGAAGGTGGCAGGGTTCCCGTCGTAGCTGGCCGAGACGGCATGACCAGAGAGCGAGCTGGATGACGCCGCTGCAACAATCGGCACTGTGACGTAGTTCTCGGGGGTGGAGTACACCTCTTCTGATGCGTCACTGGTGCCTGACGAATTGGTGCTCTTCAGCGAGAAGTAGTACCTGACACCGTTTGTGAGCCCTGTGACAGTACCCGTGGTCGTCGTGAGTGCAACGGAACCCGAGTAGCTCCCACTGCTGGTGCCGTAACTCAGGGTCCACCCCGTAACGGTCGAATCCGGTGTGAAGTTCACCGTCACCGAGCCGTTTTTGGGAACCACGGACTGGATGCGTGGAGGGGCCGGTCGACTGTCATTCGAGTAGGTGATCGGGTTCTCGTAGGTGTCCCAGTCGGCCCAGATCGGTCCAAAGGCGTATGCCACGAAGTTGTGGGTCGATGACGCGTCGATGTGTCCGGTTGCATCCCCACTCAACCCGGCGTTGTGCAGGTACGGACGTGAGTATCCGGCCGTGATGTTCGACGGGTGAAAGGTGAGGCCGTTCGTCGACTCCCAGAACTGCAGGTATGCGCTCGGGCCGAACCGACGAGAGGTGGTGACCGCAATGAACTTGCCGAGCGAATCGATGTACTTCACGTCGGCGGAGTCCGATGCGGCAAAGGCGGTCTTATCGATGGCGACCCCCTGATAGGTGAGCGAACCTGGCCAGTTGGCATTCGTGGGATCCGCGGTCGAGACCCGGGTCTGCGTGACCGGCGAGCCATCCGCTGCGGTGCCATTCCACGAGTAGTAGACGTACAAAGTGGTGCCGACGATGACGAAGCTCGGCTCGCCTGCCCCGTATGCGTAAGCGGCATCCGTGTACGTGACGAAGGGTTGTGGGTTGCCACCCCATCCGCTGCCGTTCCATTTGTCGAACGGGCCGGTGGGCGAGGTCGATCTCGCCACGTAGACCTGGTTGTCGGTGCCCCGCGTGTCTTCGGTCGAAGTGTAGCCAATGTAGTAGTAGCCACCGAACTTGATGGCGCCGGGGTCGCAGTTCGACAGCGCATCGCGTGAGCCAGCGGTGGCCTGCAGCACCACAGTGTCGTTGGTCCAAGTCTTGCCGTAGTCCGTCGTCTGCTTGTGCGCGATGTCGTCCCAGGGGCCGGTGTAGCTCGGCGCGCAGAACCAGGCATCGCCCGTGCCGTCGCCGTTCATGATAATCGATGGACCGTAGCGGTAGACATTCGCAGCAGTGCCGTCGGTGTGATGAACGAAAGAGCCGTCAGACCCCGGCGAACCGTTGACGACAGCTCCCGCTCCTGAGACACCCGCCAGCCCCAACGCAACTGCCGTGACGACCGCAACGACCACTACTGGCATCTTCATCATTGTGAACCCCGTTGTTCAGATATGAAAGCTTTCATATCGTGTTCTAAAAGCGCTAGTAAATCAATATAGCGAATTCATGCCAGATCTATAATACGTTTCATAAAACTTTGGCATCCAAGAAGCGGTCTCAAGAACCTTCACATGTGTTACGGGCTGGAATTCGGCAGCACGATCCGCAACTCACTTCTAGAACTCGCGCGGGATCGCTCGCACTCATAGGCCCATGAACGCTTGGGCAGCATGATTTTCGTCCGCTCGATCTCCTAATACGGGACGTGAGCTAGCAGGGAGATCGGAGCCGAGGGCGTAGGCGCTTGCGAGGTGCGCGGCCCGCACCTACCCTGACCACCGCGTATGTCGCGCGTCAGTGGGGACGGCGAGGGCCGGCAGCGTGGCTACAAATTGGCTACGAATCCTGACGGCGGGAAGCTTCCAGACGCACTCAACGTACGCGGGATCACCGCAAACACAGCCCAATCCGGGGGAGAGCCCGTCGTTCCGGGCGTGCTGAGCTCCCTCTCACGGCGGTAACACCGGTTCGAATCCGGTTGGGGTCACCATGAAAAACCCCTGGTCAGCCCGGGGGTTTTGCAGTTCCACTGGAATAAGCCGGAAGGCCCGAAATCGGGTCGTGGCATAATTTGGCCATAAACGCAGGAGTCGAGTGCCGCTACCGCGCCTGCCGGGGTTCGGGCTTTGCCCCTGCACTTACGTTCAGCTAAGACCTGATCGACACCGCGGAGGGAGCCACTTCAAGATCGCGCTTGACTCGCGCTGGCATGTACCTAACCAGATCTGACGACGGTCAGAACACACTTGATACATGACATGCAAAAGGTCGGACTCGATCGACTACTTATCGCAGTGCACGGTCTGCATTGATCACCACGTCGATGGCGCCAAGAATCGCCTCGTTTACAAGCGCCCACAGATTCAGGTGCCCGATCGCCCGTTGACCGAATTCGAGCGGCTTCGAGTGTCGCACTATCCCAACGACGAGGCTCTGACGGAAGAAGCCCATGCGACGTTCTCGGACATGAAAGCCAAGGGCCGAGTTGGCCGGGGTTCCGAGTTAGGCGGGATCTTCATTGCTCGCCGTGCGGCCGCCGTTTTGGAGATGGATCTATAGCTCAACTCGCGAACTTTGGCGTGCCTTCGCGCAGCGGGTATTGACGACAAGAGCGCAGGTGGCAGCCTCGTTCCGGACGGCCACCAGCGAGAGCATTGTCTAAGACCCCATGCCGAGGTGAGCTCCACCAGCTACGTCGAGAGAGACTCCGGTGATGTACCGGTTGGCCCGATCCGTCAGGAACGCGATCGCGCTTGCGACTTCGGACGATTGGGCGAAGCGCTGCATCGGCAGCTGCGATGCGCGGAAATCGCGCGCTGCTCGCGCGGCGCCAGACTGGCCGGCGAGTTGTGCCCACATCGGCGTGTCAACCGGGCCCGGGTTGACGGCGTTGACCGAGATGCCGTTCGGCCCGAGAATCTTTGCCATCGACCACATGATATGCAGCACAGCGATCTTGCTGGCGTTATACGGCAAGTAGTCGATCCGTGCCTCCTTCGCCGCGACAGACGACAAGAGCAGGATCGCGCCCTTGGTGCCGATGCGGCGCATGGCAACGGCGACTTCGCGCGTGATCGTGAACGTGCCCGAAGCGTTGATGCGCATGATGCGCTCGAATTCTTCCGTTGTGGTGAGCAGGGGATCGGGCGTTTCACCGAGAACGCCGGCGGCGTGCACGAGCACATCAATCCGACCGTGGTCGGCCATGACCTGACGGATCACATCACGGCTACGCTGTGCATCGGTCACGTCAAGCTCGTGGAAACCGGTGATCGCCTGTCCGTCAAGCGGACCGCGATCAGCTCCAATAACGAGATCGCCCCGGGCTCGAAGCGCTTCCACGACCGCCGCACCGATGCCGCCGCTGGATCCGGTGACCAGGGCAACCTGACGCGGCGTCGCGAAGGTCACTTCACTGCCTTGCTGGACCATGTCCGCCCCTCCTGTTCCTCAGTAGGCAGCCCCGCCGCCGCGAGGATCTGATCGAGGAGCTGTTGCGTTTTGGCCGCCTCCCACCCGCAAGTCAACGGCTGCTGTCGATCGACGACCCGGTCCAGGAAATGCCGGACCGAATTAGCGAACCCAAACGTCTCGGTTGCAGTCGCCCATCCGAACGCTTCAGGGCTCATCGACCGAACGGTCCGGACACCGTCGGCGGTGACAGCGACAGAGTCTGGGGCGATGACCTCGGCTGAACGCATCTGCCCGTACGCGTCGAGCTTCTCGCCCCACGCCCCCGCCTGGCGTGCCGCGACGAGCAAACCCGTGTTGCCAGTCGAGAATCGCACGAGCGCGGCAGTGCCGTCCTCTTCCCAGGGGTCAGTTCCGGCAGCGGCGCTAGAGACTTCGACGACATCCCCCCCGCCGAACCAACGGAGCAAATCCACCATGTGGATCGCGTTCTCGAAGGTTGCCCGGTATTCGGAGCCTGCACGATTCTTCTGCGCGATGCAGAACGAAGCTCCGAGCGGACCGAAAGCCTCACGTGCAGCGACGTACACCGGCGCGAAACGGCGGTTGAATCCAACCATCAAGATCCGGTCATGTTGGTCGGCAAGTTCGGCAAGTCGGAATGAGTCGGCCGTCGACGTAGCGAGCGGCTTTTCACAATAGACGTCGACGCCGGCCCGAAGCACGCTCTCCACGGCTTGCACGTGCTCGGAACGAGGAGTGAGCACAAAGGCTGCGTCAAGTTCCTCGGCGTCGAGCATCGCTTCGACCGTGCGATAGGCGTTCGCGAATCCCCATCGGCGTTGCAGGGCGCTGGGGTCGTCGCGGCGAGACACCAGGGCTCGCAGCTCGACATCGTCGCGTTGCACGAGCGTGGGCAGCTGGGCGATGTTGGCGATGTTGCCGACGCCGATCACGCCTACGCGAAGCGCGTTCACGAGCGTAGCTCGGTGTTCTGGCTGTCGGTATTCACATCGAGCTGCGACAGCAGTGAACGAAGATGCTCGGCGCCGCGACGAAATCCGGTTTCGGGATCCGCGAGGTCCTGCGGGTGCCAGCGATATTCGTACTCGAGCGAGAGCACATCGTCGTAGCCGACTTCAAGGAGGCAATGGAGGATGCGGGACCACGATATGGTGCCGTCGCCAACGACGCGTGAGATGACAGCACGCTCCTCGGCGTGAACGCGGGCCGTCTCGGAGGCGACAAACGGGGCGCTAGGGTCTTTGAAGACCAGATCCTTAACGTGCACATGGCCGATCAGGTCACCCTGAACAGCGAAAGCGGCGTCAACGTCTTCGTCATGGGTGAAGGTGAGGTTTGCCTGGTCGTAAAGCACGCGCACGGACGGTGAGTCTAGGGTGCGGACTAGCCTCGCGGTGTCTTTCGCGGTTTGCGTCATGGTGCCGAAGTGGTTCTCCGCACAGAGGACGACACCCGCATCTGCCGCGGGGCCAGACAACTCTTCCAACGAGCGAATGAGCTGCGTCCAGTGCTGAGCGTGATCGCGCTGATTCGGCTGCCATGCGCCGGAGTAGACGCGGACGCGGTTTGCGCCGACGGCATGAGCGGTGTCGATGGCGGACCGGAGCTCATCAACGGCGGGGCGACGCACGCTCTCGTCGATCGAATTGATGGCCGTCGTATACGGCGTGAGGCCGATGATTGGGATGCCTTCGTCAGAAGCGACGCGTGCCGCCTCCTCTGCTGCGGAAGCATTGCCTATGGGCAGACCGCTGATGTAGTCGTCCTGATAGATCACCTCGGCCGCGTCGAGGCCTGCTCGACGGAAGAGCCGGAGGGCTTCAGGGACGGTGTGGTTGGGGGTGCCGAGGGTGTGGCCGGCGATCTTCACGCGGGTGTCTCCGAGGTCTGCGAGGGCGAACAGTCGAGCCAGTCAAGGGGACCGACAAGCCGTGGAGGGTCACCGACGCGAGAGCGGTCGACAAACTCGAGGATGAGCCCCCAGTTTGTGCGGGCGTATACCCATCGGTTTCCAGCCACGGCGGGGCTGTCCCCGGCGACCTCTTTCCGGGCGCCGAGGATCTCGATATCACCGAGGTCCCTTATGGCCGCGACGACGTCGTCGACATCGTCGACGACGAAGCACAGGTGGTGGCCGCCAGCGTCGCTGGCGCGGGGGAACGCGGTCGAGCGGTCCGCACTCCACCACTGGAACAGCTCGATGTTCAGGTTCGGCGGGAGCCGGAACATGCGCAGTTCCAGACGCGCATCCGCGGGCACGCCGAAGTGCACCGGCATTTGCGAGGGATCGGGCCCCCGGGCGGATCGATAGAGTTCCTCAGCACCGAGAACGTGAGTGAACAGCCGAGACGCTTCCTCCAAGTCGGGGACCGTGAAGGCCACGTGGTCCACATACTGCAGGCCAGGAAGGGGACCGGGATTCGCGTTCATGGTTGGAGTCTCTGAGTGGAGGAACGAACAAGCAGTGATGGCTCAAGCACGATGCACTCCCGCCGCCTCGGCAACGTCCTCGATGCTCACCTCGGACGTCACATGCCACCCGTATCGGATGTCGGAGACCAAATGATCTCCATGGTGGTTGCGAGTTCGGCCAGAGTCGTCAGTCCGGCGAATCTCGTTGCGAGAGTGTCGGCGACAGCGTCGACGAAGGCCTCGTAAAGCGGGTCGCTGTCCACGTTTATGGTCGCCGTGGTGGTGGTCCCGTCATTGTCAGTGAATAGTGCACTGCCAGCGGTATCGATGGAGGCGAACCCTTTGGTTCCGGCCGCGGTGAAACTGCAATAGCGCTTGAGTGGCGAATCGGGGAACGAGTAGCCGACCTCGATGATGGCTTCGTGACCTGCGTCCGTGGTCAGGATCATGGTCGCGTGGTCGTCGACCGCGGTGCCGTGAAGCGTGGTCGACTGCTTGCGAACGATTTCGCTCGGATTGCCAAGATGGCGAACGGCCAAGTCGACGAAGTGTGCGCCCAAATTCATCAAACTGCCGCCGCCGGAAAGCGCCGGTTCGAGCATCCACGAGTTGCCGTTTCGCCGATATCGGTCTGGCGGCCCGGTGATGAACGCCATTCGCTCATACACAATGTGGCCGGCCTTCCGCAGCCAGACGTCGGTTGGAGCGTCTCGCTGTACAAGCGGCACCGTGACTGCGACACCGGCCCGGCGTGACTCAGCCGCGATTTCGTTAAGCTCCGCGAGGTTTTTGCCCGCGGGCTTTTCGATTACGAACGGGATGCCCCGATTGATCAGTTTTCGGCTGACGGCGAGCATCTCGTGATGCGGGCTGAAGACGAACGCGATGTCGATTCTGTCTTCGTTTAGTGCGTCATCAACGCTTTCCGCTATGTGAGCACCGAGTGGTGCTGCGAAGGCGCGTGCTGCTTCAGGGTCAGCGTCTTGCACTGCCATTACGCGGAAGCGTCGAGCGAGTCCATCGAGGTAGAGGGGCGCATGCCAGTGGGATGCGCCCAGCACTATCGCGATGGGACGGGGGTCCGAGGAGGAAAGCTCCAATGCTGCGCACTCCTTGCTTGCTGCTACCCAGGTACCGCCATGGCCGTCGATCAGAACGATATGTGAGATCGATTACAAGTAACGATGTTACAGCCGATTTCAGATTGTCAGCAACGAGGGCCTCTGATTCGTGAAAATGGGAAAATTGGTGTAACTATCAGTGTCATGTTCAAGAAACTCGACGTCCTCGAAACGATCCGCGAATCCGGAAACGTTCTCATCGTCCGCCTCGATGACGCTGAAGAGGCGCTCGAGGTCGCTGCGGCTGCCGTCGCCGGTGGTATCCGCGCCCTCGAAATTACGCTGTCGATCCCGGGAGCCTTGACCGTGATCGAGCGTCTAGCCGATCGATTCGCGAGTAAAGACGTGGTCTTCGGCGCGGGTACAGTGCTGGATGGTCACGCCGCGTGGTCGAGCATCCAGGCCGGTGCGCAATTCCTCGTCAGTCCGAATCTCAATCCGGACATGATCCGCGTCGCCAACCGCTACCAGGTCCCCACGATCAGCGGTGCCTACACACCGACTGAGATCCTCAATTCCGCCGAAGCGGGCGCCGACATCGTCAAGCTTTTCCCGACTGAAGCTGGCGGGATTGCCTACACCAAGGCAATACTCGCGCCTCTCGCACATATTCCGATTCTGCCGGCGGGCGGTGTCACCCAGGCAAACGTCGGCGATTGGTTCGATGCTGGCGTCGCAGCGGTTGGAGTCGGCAGCGCCATCACCAAGGCCGGTCGACCCGACGGAGATATTGCCAGGGTTACCGCTGCGGCGGAGGGATTTGTAGCCGCAATCGCTCGACTAAACCGATGACGTCGAGCGACCTGGAGGTGCCCGTCGCCTACATTGCGGTCGGCGGCGCGGGGTCGGGCAAATCGACGTTGTCCAAGTACCTCAGCTCCCTCACGGGTGCTGTATACCTCGATAAGGACACGCTTGCAGGCCCGCTCGTAGAGGTTGCGCTCGCGGCATTGGGGCAAGATCCGTCAGACCGTGAATCGAACCAGGTCTATGTGCAAAAAATCATGCCTGCCGAGTACGAGACGCTTTTCGACATCGCCGGACGAAACTTAGAACTGGGCCATTCCGTCGTGCTCGACGCACCCTTCGCAGCATATTTGGGAGACCCAGGCTTTCTTGCACGTGCTACCCAGCGCGCCGCGTGGCCGGACGCTCGCATTCGAGTAATTCATGTGCGCGCGTCGCCGGACGTCGTGCGGCAGCGGCTGCTCGCGAGAGGTAGCGAGAGAGATCGGATCAAGCTCGCCGACTGGGACGCCTACTGGAAACGATTCGGTTCTCTCGAGTGCGCTTGGACGGCCGGTGAGCACGACTTTGTGTCGAATGACGACGACATGGCATTTGCGAGCCTGAGAGACCTGGCGCAGCAATAGGTCTTGTCCGCGGAGCAGTCGCGCGGCTCGCCGCGTGGCTTGACACTGCGGTGGACGCATGGAACTCTGTTGTAACAGCGTTGCAATTGCTGAGGCCCACCATGTCGGGGAGATAAAATTATGGCGTTAGCTGACAACGTCACGGACGCGATGCGCGTACTCGAGATGCTGGCGCCGCACCCTGGCGGTCGGCGTGTTACGGAGATCGCGGAGCATCTGCACGTCAACAAAGCCATCGCGTTTCGCCTTCTTTCTGCGTTGGTCAGTGCCGGGTATGTGAAGCAAGATCCTCGTACGTCCAGCTACTTCGCTACGCACAGTCTTGGGGCTCTCGGCCTTCGGCAGTTGTCGTCCTCTGGGGTCGGCACGTGGGCTCAGCGCGCGTTAGATTCGCTCGCCGCGGAGTGCCAGGAGCTAGTTCGTCTAGCGGTGGCGACCAACGACTCGCTCCAGTGGATCGCGAAAGCGCAGGGCTCGAACTCGTCTCTGCGGCTTGACCCGGTCATGGGTCAGGATGCGGTACCTTATGCCACCGCGTCCGGGAAGGCCTGGCTTTCCACACTCTCGGCAGAGCGGATTACAGCCGCGCTCGAGCATGAGAGCTGGCTCAGCGGCACGCCGCGGACGCCTCTTGATCGCTCCGGCCTCCTGGTCGAGCTCGATGAAGTCCGTCGTCGCGGCTATGCCACGACGTTCGAGGAGATGGATCTGGGGATCAACGCTGTGGCGGCGCCGATTATCGGAGCGAGGCAAAGTGGGGAAGCCACCGGCACGATCAGCATCGCCGGGCCCTCGGTGCGCATGACTCGGGCTCGGTTGGACGAACTGTCGCCGCATCTGTTGGCTGCCGCAGCCGATATCTCCCGCAGTTGGCCCAGTTTCACGTATCTGGCTGCGGACGAAGAGATCTCCGCCTAGAGGCCTGCTCGGCGGCCTCACTGTGCGTTACGACTCCGATCTACCTCTTACTGCCGGCCAGCCGAAGCTGGCAGCAGGCTATGAAGCATGTAGAAAGACGAGGAAATACACGTGATCATCAACACCTTCTCCTATCTCTGGTCAGCATCGGCGATCGACGCGATCGCTGAGTTGGTCGACAACGGATACCAGACGTTTGAGGTACCGATCAGCTCCCCTCACTGCTGGCCCGATGACATGTCAATCGCGGAGCGCAATGCTGCTGGCATAAGGCTGGATCAATACGGGGCGAAGATCCGATCCCTCAACGCTGGGGGATACGACATCAATCTCGCCAGCCCTGGGGCGAGTATGCGTCGCAAGAGCATCGAACACATTCAGTCTGTGATCGATCTGGCCGATACGTGGAACGTCCCGGACATCGTGATCTCTCCGGGAACGAGACGACCTATGATCTCTCCATCGCTCGATCGCGTGCATGGATGGATGCAAGAAAGCCTTGACGCGTTGATCCCGCTGGCAAAGCAGGCCGGCATCAGGCTCCTTTTCGAGAACACACCCTATTGCTTCGCACCCACAATCGCAGACCTAGTGAATATCGTGGGGGCGATCGACGACGATTCCTTGAAGATCGTCTACGACGTCGCGAATGCTGCCTTCATTGGAGAAGACCCCGTCAGCGGTTTGCTCGCGAATAACGAATCCATCGCGCTGGTTCATATTTCCGACACCGGCATCGAAACCTGGGGACACGATCCGATCGGCACTGGGGTGATCGATTTTCGGGGCCTGGGCGCCGCCGTTGAGGCAACCCTGGGAGTCGACAATGTCGTACTCGAGATCATTCGCGAGAACAACACTTTGTTCGAATTCGACAAAGCGATGCACGATCTCAAGAAGGTGGGCTGGGACCTACCCGACTCAGATCAGAGGTAGCGCTTCGCTACCCCGACCGATGTCGCCCCAGACAACTCGCTGCCTTTTATGGTCTAGATCTACAATCCGCATCACTATATCGAGGGACATTCCCTCGAAAAAAACGTAAGGAGTGCTTGTAATGAGAGCAATAGTCACTGGCGGAAGCAGTGGAATTGGCGCCGCCACGTGCGTGAGACTCGCGGAGGCGGCGCTGGCTCGAGGCGCCCAGCCGATGATTGCCGTGTGCGGACACGAATCAAACGCCGGGCAGGACGAAGTCGTCCGCTCGATCCGGTCGATGGGGGGCGCTGCTATCGCCCTGACGGGGGACCTAGGAGATCCCGACGTACCGAAACGGCTCGTCGAAACTGCTGTTCACGAATTCGGCGGCCTGGATGCCTTGGTTTCGAACGCGGGGACTGCAAACCCCAGCGCGCTCAAAGATCTCTCTGTCGAGGATTGGGACGGGATGTTCGCCGTCAACCTCCGCGGCGCATGGCTCCTTGCCAAGGCGAGCTACACGCACCTCAGGGACAGCCGCGGTGCTGCTTGTTTCACTTCTTCAATGTCGGGGCAGCTCCCACACGCAGGTTCGGGTGCGTATAGCCCCAGCAAAGCTGCGTTGACCCTGCTCGCGCAGACCCTCGCGTTGGAGTGGGCGCCTGACGGGATCCGTGTCAACGTGGTGTCGCCGGGTATGACTCGCACCGGGATGACCGAGCAGATGTACATCGACCCCCAGATGAAAAGGGCAAGAGAGGCGATCATCCCGCTGTCCAGGATCGGGGAGCCGGTCGACATCGCGAACGTGATTGAGTTCCTTGTGAGCCCCTTAGCGTCCTACGTCACGGGGCAAGATGTATGTGTCGACGGCGGCTTCTCCAAGTCCATCCTTAGCCATATTCCCGGGCGACCCAGCTCCAAGTCCTAACGGCGCGTGGCGGGCCCCGCCTTGGCAGCGAAAGAGCAGGTCGCGAGCCTCCGCGGAGCACTGCGGAGTAGCCAGTTCCGGCACCGAAGTTCTTCGGTCGGCGAGGGCCGAGTCAGCCTGTCGCGCGTGACCTTGCGATTCCAAAAGGTCTGGATGCTCGCTTTATTGAGGCAGGGCTTCGTCCCGATCCAGCAACTACTGACGGCGCGGAGGTCAGAGCTGGCGGCTCTGCGATTGATAACTGGAAAACTATGGTCAGTCTCCGAGCCCCTGAAGGCCGTGAAGAGTGCGTTCTTCTGATATGTGAATCGGGATCTCCCACACGCGACTCGAGGGGCAAGCATCCTCGTCGTGGGGACCGTAAACCTTGACGTTCAGACGGCGCCCCATTCAAGGCGACGCGTATCAGCGCACGCTGCCTGCCTCGCACCTTCCATCAAGAAAGAAACGCTGTTACAGTCATGCTATGCGTAGCTCAACGGCGGCAACCGGTCCGCGAGATCGCGGCAGCGCCGAAGCCTCGAATCGGCGGCCTGGGTGCCGTCGTGGATGCAGCTGGGCGGGGGCGGCGAGCCGTAGACCCCTCGTGTTTGTCTCTGGCTTAGTGGCGCACACCCTCCCAGCGTTAGTTTTGCGTTCGCCTGATGGTCCGCTGGACTACGCGTACGGAAGTAACGAAGCTCGAACGATTAATGCCGAGTTTCGCCGCATATGCGACGAAGAGTGTTAGCGTTCGATCGGATGTCGGCTTATTAGCTGGCTACCAAATATCCCGAACCGCCAAGTGGGCCGCATCGGCCTCACACCTCAAAGGAGAGAGTTATGACAAAGAAGCGATGGCCCATCGTTCTGGGAGTCCTTGCCGTTTCGGCGATGCTTCTGGCAGGTTGTTCGACGACAACTGCTTCGAAGCCGCAGGAGTCTCAGGGCCCCGTCACCTTGACCTACTGGGATTTCATCGACCCCACCCAGGCCAACCCGAGGTCGCAGGCCCTGAGCGCGAACATCGCGAACTTCGAGAAGGCCAACCCGAACATCAAAATCAACCTCTCGGTGGTCGCGCTCGGAGACATGCTGACACGGCTGCCTCAGGCTGCGGCAGCCGGTACCGCGCCTGACGTATTCAAGATGTTCTCACCGGTGGTCCCGCAGATGGCTGCCGCGGGTGCGTATTCACCGTTGCCGGCCGCAGCATCCAATACCAAGGACTGGTTGCACCCAACCACCAACCTCGCGGGGCCGGACGGCAAGCAGGTCGCGGAACCTTACGAATACCGCACGTGCACCCTCTACTACAACCAGAAGATCCTGACCAAACTTGGTGTCGCCGTGCCGACGACGTATGCCCAGGTCGTTGACGTCGCCAAGAAGGCTGCCGCCGCCGGATACACGGGTTTCGGTACGGGATTCTCGAACACTGACAACTCTGCGGTCATCGGCACCTTCTTTGATTGCTACATGTCCCAGACCGGGCAGTCAATCTACACCAAGGGCCAAGCAGATTTTGCAACCAAGACCGGCGACGGTTTCGGCGACCTGCTTGCCAATCTGCGTGACGCAAATGCGCTGGGAAAGAACGTCGTTTCCGACACCTACAGCTCGGTTGCCGATGGCCTCGCCAACGGCACTGTAGCCATGGCGGTTCTGGGTACCGAGCGCGAAGTGACCTTCGCGACCACTGCGCCCGACGTAAAGGCGGCGCCGCTGCCGAAGGCCTCAACCGGTGGGACGACTGGTACAACCTTCGGATGGACGCTCGGAATCGGCGCAGGAAGCAAGCACGCCGACGCGGCTTGGAAGTTCATTCAGTACATGACTGGCCCTCAGGCCGGCGTAGTGATGGCTACTGGCGGCGAGGTGCCTACTCGCGCAGTCACCTACAAGGAGTCCTACTTCACGACGGCGGCGGCGAAGACCATCAACACCATCGCAACCTACGTGAAGAGCAACAGCCAGCCGCGTGACTACCCGAATAACTGGATCTCGTTGTCCTCCGGACTCGCCAACGCCGGTCAAGCACTGGTGTTGAACAAGACGACAGGGACGCAGTTCATCAGTTCCGCACAGGCCGCAGCGAACAAGAAGTAGTAACTCACCCTCTAACTCGGGGAGCCCGCACGCGCGGGCTCCCCGAGGAAAGCAAGGTCCTCTCATGGCAATCACGAACTTGCCGGTCGCGTCGAATCTCACCGCGCCGTCTCGGCGCACGGAGAAGACCGGTCGCGCACGTAGGGATCGAATCGTTTGGCTATACGTCGCGCCCGTCTGCGCCGTATTCCTGTTCGTCTTCGTTGGGCCCCTCTTCTATACGGCGTACACGGCGCTACACGAGACGACGTACTACCAGATCGGCAAATTCAGCGGTCTGAACTCGTTTGTCAATTTGTTCTCTGACTCCAGCCTTCCTGGCAGCATCGGAATCACAGTCATCTTCTCGTTGGGTGCGCTTGCCATCGCGCTGCCAGCAGGTCTTCTGTCGGCAGTTGTGCTGAACAATGTCCACCACTTCAAGCGCACGGTTCGTGGTCTGCTCCTGCTGCCGTGGCTGCTCTCGCAAGCTACAGCTGGAACCATTTGGATGTGGTTTCTCAACCCTGATTACGGGCCAGGGACGGCGATCACCAAGGCTCTGGGATTCGGCCCCACCAACGCCTTCTCGTCAACGGGGAGTGCGCTTGCCGCCGTCACCCTGATCACCGCGTGGTGGTCGTACCCTCAGGCGATGCTCTTGTTTCTGGGCGCTCTTCAGACCGTTCCCCCGGAACTCCACGAAAGCCTGCGTATGGATGGGGGCGGCATCTGGCGGGGATTCGTAAACGTCACGTTGCCCTACCTGCGCAACACCATCGTCTCAGTTGTCATTGTCTTGCTGATGCTCTATGTGCAGATGGTCACAATCATCCTGGTCACGACGCGCGGAGGCCCACTAGGCGGAACCGAGACGCTCTCGATGCGCGTTTACAACCAGGTCTTTCAGAAATATGACTTGTCGGGTGCGTCAGCGACTGCGCTGCTGCTTTTTGTCATCAACATCGTGTTGACGCTCGTCGCAATTCGTTTTCGACGGAAGGAAAGTCTGTGACCGGAAACATGAGGACTCGCCGCCGAGCGAGAGTTGCGCTGCGTTCGATTCCGAAGTGGATCTTCATCGTGATTTCGGCCGTCGTTGTTCTGCCGCCGGTCGCTTGGATTCTGTCTACGTCTTTCAAGACACCGCAGAACACTATTCAGTTTCCGCCCAAATGGATCCCGAATCCGTTCTCGCTGGCGGAATACGTTGGGATCTTCAACTCGACGAATGGGCGCTTTTTCCTCAACTCACTCGTTTACGCTCTCGGAACTATTGTCCTCGCGCTTCTGATCTGTGTACCGGCGGCTTACGTGGCCACGAGATTCCGTACTCGACGAATGGAATTCGTCATGACGAGCATTCTCCTCCTGTCGATGGTCCCAGCTATTGTCGTGTTCATCGCGCTGTACTCCATGTTCGTCAAGACGGCCCTTGTCAACACTTATCCGTTCTTGATAGTCGTCTATACCGCTATTATTTGCGGACAGACGATTCTGTTCCTTCGCAATTTCATTGAGAACATCCCGATCGAAATCGAAGAGGCCGCGGCGATCGACGGTTGTTCGCGAATCCAGATCTTGTGGCGTATCGTCCTTCCGCTCATCCGGCCGGGGATTGCCGCGATCGCCATCTTCATCTTTGTCTTCGTGTGGAACGACTATCTCGTCGGAACCGTGCTGGCGACGAGTGAAGATATGAAGACCGTCCAGAACGGCATCGTTCGTTATCTGCAGACTGGATACGGAGCCTTTTGGGGATTGTTCGCATCTTTCGTCATCGTCGCATTCATCCCCGTCCTGACACTTTTCACCGCGTTCCAGCGCTGGTTCGTTGCTGGATTGACCTCCGGCGGAGTAAAGGGCTGAGACTGCCGGCATTTTCGAGACGCTTCAACAGGCGATCACGACGACCCGGTTGCTCCCGGATATTTGGGGCGGTCAGAGGGCCGGATGAGGGTCGCATAGGCCTTGCGGAGGCAGGGACATTAACAGCTCGAGCTGCTTCGCGCGGCGAGCTTGTCGGCTAGTTCGGAAGTCAAGGTCTTCGGGCCACGGCTGCTCCGCGTAGTTCTGGCGCTCGCGCCCTAGTTCGTCATTAGGCGGCGAAGATTTTCCTGGCCAAGCGCGAATTCCGTCGCCATAACTCCGGCGCCGATCAGACCGGCCCGCACTGGCTCAAGCGACCGGACGATGCTCAGGCCCTCCGTGGCAAAGGGAGTCGCGCGTGTATAGACCACCTCGCGAATTCCTGCGATCAAGTGATCGCCGGCCGTTACGAGTCGCCCTCCTACCGCGATCAGTGATGGGTTGAACAGACTTATGCATGTGGTTAGGACCTCACCGATGTCGTTTCCGGCCCGACGAATTGCAGCGATCGCCAACAGATCTCCATTGCGAGCGAGCTCGATGACGTCGTCCACATTCTCGGCTTCGAGTTGGTGTGCCTTCAGAACGCCAGCGATAGCTGGCCCACTCGCCATGGCGACGAGGCATCCTTCGTTGCCGCAGATGCATTGGACCCCGTCGCCCCGGCCGACGCGAATGTGACCGATGGCGCCCGCGGTACCCTTCGCCCCCCGAAGCAAAGTGCCCATGCTGATGATCCCCGCCCCAATACCCGTTGACGCCTCAACCGCGATCATCTCAGTGGCTTCGGGTCGCAACGCGTGTTCTCCAAGTGCGACCAGGTTGGCGTCATTGTCGACGAGAACAGGCACCTCCAACTGGCGCGTCACGTGCGCAGGTACATCGAATCCATCCCAATTCGGCAGGTTGCTTGCGTTAAAAGGTCGACCATCACGATGAAAAACCGGAAGAGGCAACCCGATACCGATCGCAGCGATTCGGAAGTTCGCCTGCGCTTCGAGGAGAGCTCGCGCTGCTTGTATCGCCGCGTCGAGCACCGGCTCAGGTCCATTAGCCATCCGTGCGGCAAACGTGGACTCGGCGATGATCTCGCCGTTGAGATTGAGCAGCGCGACGAGATTGTGGGCGAGACCGATGTCGATCGCGATCGTTCCCCAGGTTGCGGGGCTGAACGACACCCTCGACGACGGTCTTCCCCTTGAAGCCTGCAAATCAGGAAGGTGAGCGATCAATCCCGACTCAAGCAATTCGTCGACTCGCAGCGCCACCGTAGAGCGGGCACGGCCCGTGAGGTGGGCCAGCTCGCTCAGAGTGTAGGAAGTCTGCCCGTGGGCGCGAGCAACGCCGTATAGGTCGATCGCGTCGAACGATCCTAGAGGCCTGTTCGCCTTGCTCATGGATCCATTAGACCATTCGCGTCGCACTATTTTTGGCCTCCACCGCTGCGGGACTGCATGTCGTCGTATAAATGTCGAGATTCACCGTAATTATGTCGTTTGGCGCTATAGTCGGTACCGACGACGTCTTTTACATAGACGCAGTACCGCATCGATGACGACGTGAGGAGCATTACCTTGACCAATCCGGTACCCGAATCGCCTCGGGATCCAGCCGATGTCCGCCTACGTGGGGGACTTTTCAACATTAACCGCGGGCACCTCCATCGCCAGCCCAGCGGCCTAGAAACTCACCTGGTACTGACACCCAATGTCGGAGCGCGAGGGGTGGGGATGACGGCGGGCACACATTTCCCGGGTCAGGGGATGCTCCCGCATAAACATCCGATCTCAGAAGAAATGCTGATCGTGTTTCGCGGCAATGGTCAGTTCTACCTAGACGACCAGTGGTACGACGTCGCGGAAGGTGACGTACTGTACGCGCCAGCTGGTGTGTGGCACGGAACGCGAAACCCCGCGACCAACACCGAGCCGTTTATCACTATCGGTTGCGCGTCGCCGCCGCAGCTCGATCTTTACGAGCGAGCTGGATACGTCCTCGAGACCGGGCCGGCAGTAAAGGACGCCGAGTAGTGCCTGGCTCGACTCTGCGCGTAAGCGTCTGCAGCGGCACGCTCGGTCCCGAGACCGATCTTCTCGACGACATCGACGCTGTCGCTGAGCTCGGATTTGAAGGAATTGAGATATCGCTTCTCTACCATTTGCCTCCCGCTACGACGAGCGACGCCAGATTGACAGCGGTCAAGCAGCGTCTCGACGACGCCGGGCTGTCTGCAAGCGCGATGCACTTCGTCTTCCCTCCAGAGTTCAGTCTCATCCGCAATCCGGCACCGAATACTGTGGCCTATCTGACGCGTATCAGCGAGATGGCAGCGGCTATAGGTGCACAGCGGATCATGGCAGGCGGTGGCTATCAAAATCGTCAGCTTGGTGACATGAGCGTGCTGGATGCCGAAAAGCGAATTGTTGAAGCGCTCTCTGCTTCGGCTGCTGCGTGCGGCGAGTTCAATGTGAAGATCGCGTATGAGGCGCTGAATCGGTTCGAATCGAACGTCGGCAATAGGCTCGAAGATTCGCTGCGCGTAGTGCGGAAGGTGGGAAGCCCCTGGGTCGGAGTGGGCGGTGACACCTTCCACATGAATATCGAAGAGCAAGATCTTGGCGCGGCTATTGTCGCGGTCGACGACGCTCTCGTTCACCTTCACTTGGCCGAAAACGACAGAATGTCGCCAGGAACCGGGCATATCGATTTCCGCGCAGTTCTCGCCGCACTTGACACCATCGGATATGACGGATGGCTCGCATTCGAGACATTCTTTTCCACCCGACTTGGCGCCGACATCAGTCCTGAGATGCGCCGCGATCAATCGCGCCTCGGACTGGAATACATCAGAGCTATCCAAGCATCCTGAAGACTGGACACACGCCCCATGCCCGAAACCGCTGTCGCCGATCGCTACTACAGTCACTTGCGCGACGGACTCGCCGATGGGCCCCCGAAAGAGATCGGCCTGATAGTTGACAGATTGGAGGCCGCGGTAGAGGGCCGCCAAATGGTTTTCGTATTCGGAAACGGTGCGTGTGCAGCTTTGGCGGCGCATATGGCTTGCGATCTTGGCAAGGGCTCGGCCTCGGACCTCGGCGCCCCCGCATCCGAGCTGCCAGCGAGTGCTCGTCTGAGGATAATGAGCCTTCCGGACAACTCCGCACTCATGTCGGCCTACGGAAACGATGTCGACTATAACTCCGTATTTGTCGAGCCATTGAAGAACCTTCTTGATGAAGGCGACGTCGTAATCGGGCTAAGCGGCAGCGGCAGTTCACCTAACGTCCTGCGCGCAATGGAGTATGCACGCGCACGCGGCGCCTCCACCATCTCCTTCACAGGGGCAAGAGAGTCTTCGTCAAAGATCGCTGACTTCAGCGATCTCACGCTGAGAGCCCCTTCGGAAGTAATGGAGCAGATCGAGGATTATCACGTGATGTTCCTCCACATCATCGCGCTCGAGCTTCGGAGCAGGCTTGGAACGGCGCCCGCTGGGTGGGACTAGAGAACGCCCATGTCTCATCCCGGGAGCGACGAACGTCTCTTGATTGCGTTCGACTTTGGTGGAACGAAACTCGCGGTGGCGCTTGTGAACGCCGAGTCTCTTGCAATCCGCCGAATGAAGACGGTAGCCGCAACTGCTGACGGGCCGAGCAATCTCGCGAGCGCTCTGGATCTAGCCGACACGCTGCTCGAGGACGAGCGCGTTGTCGCGTCAGCCGTGGGGGTCAGCTTCGGCGGTCATGTCGAAGGTGATACCGGTGTCGTCCGCAGGTCAGTTCACGTACCGGGTTGGGACGGACTCCCGCTAGGAAGAATACTTGGTGACCATTTCCGAACACCCGTAATCGTTCGGAACGACGGCACGGCCGGAGCGTGCGGTGAATGGCGCAGCGGCGCGGGCAAGGGCATGTCGAACATCGTGTACCTGACTGTCAGCACTGGTGTTGGAGGTGGCCTGATCATCGCCAGTCAACCGTATGAGGGCGGGTCCGGACTCGCGGCAGAGTTCGGTCATCTGCCCGTTCCGGGCGCACGACGCAACTGCGCCTGTGGCGGTATCGGCTGTCTCGAAACCGTGGCTGCAGGTCCCGCCATCGCTCTCAGCGCAGAGATGAGGATCGCGGCAGGCGAGGTGACCAGCATGAACAGCGGTGCAATCACGGGTGCCTATGTGGCTGCCCGCGCAAGTCAGGGCGACGCTTTGGCGAAGGACATCCTCGAAGAAGCTGGCCGAGCGGTCGGCTATGTCGCGAGCACTATCAGCGCTTCCGTTGACCCAGAGGCAATAATTATCGGGGGCGGAGTATCGCAGTCCGGGCAGTCCTTCTGGAGTGGTATCAACAGCGCTATGAGACCCCCGTTCAGCGATGAGCGGCAGGTTCTCGTAGTCGCAGCAAAGCACCGAACAGATGCGCCGATATACGGCGCGGCCTACCTTGCTGCGGCGCTCTGACATGAATCTGTCAAGCACAGCCGATATTGCCCGTTACGTCGAGACAGTGGGCGTTGCGTGAAGGCCGTCATCTTCGACTGCGACGGCGTACTCGTTGACAGTGAAACGCGACTCGCCGCTATCGAACTAGAGATGCTTGCGGATTTCGGTTGCAAGGTGACTATCGAAGAATTCAATGCGCGCTTTGTCGGACTGACCGAGCAGGACTATCGCTTTGAGATAGAGCGTGAGATCGGAGCTCTGCCCTCGAATTGGAGGGAGCCCTATCGGGGTCGACGTGAGCGCGCACTGCGCGAGGAACTACAGGCCGTTCCAGGCGTGAAGAGTGTCGTTGAGTCCCTCGCGGTACCCATCGCGGTCGCGTCGAATAGCGCCCGAACTAGAGTTCGCGACGCGCTTGAGCTCGTTGATCTACTTCAGTACTTCAACGAAAAAATTGTGACGTCAGAGGACGTGCCAATGGGAAAGCCCGCGCCCGACGTCTACATCAGGGCCGCTGAGATTCTTGGCGTGGCGCCGACATGCTGCGTTGCCATCGAAGACTCGCCTATAGGAGTGCGCGCTGCGCGAAGGGCCGGCATGACCGTCTTCGGATACGTGAACGGGCTCGCCGCTGAGGCGGTGCTGCGTGCTGAGGGGGCTAAGACGTTCGACTCGATGGCCGATCTGCCGGAACTGCTAACACGACTCGCGTAGCAGCGAGATCTTTGGAAAGGGAGACTATGGACTCGAACAAAATCGGTGTCGCGATTGTTGGATGCGGGGCGATGGGCCAGGTGCATGCCGCGATAGCGTCAGGCATCGAATCGCTCGAAATTGCGGCAGTGGTGGATCCCGTCCCACGTGCGGCGGAGCGGGTGGCTGAGCTCCTCTCCAACGCGGGACATCCAAGACCGCAACAGTTTCAATCGCTAACAAGCGCGCTGACGATCCCCGAAGTGAGACTTGTCGTTCTCATCACGCCCAGCGGACTGCACGTTGCCGAAGCTGCCGCGGCGCTAGACGCCGGTCGTCACGTGATCATAGAAAAGCCACTCGATGTTGACCTTCGGAGAGCTCGCGCGCTGACCGATCGAGCCCGAACGGCCGCTGAAGCTGGCCTGGTCACAAGCGTCATCAGTCAGCACAGATTCGATACCGCCAGCCAGCTGGTCACCGAGGCGCTCAGCAATCAGGCGTTCGGACGTCTTAGTTCGGCTATTGCATCGACCGCATGGTGGCGTTCGCAAGATTATTACGATGCGGCTGAGTGGCGTGGAACTTGGCAGATGGACGGAGGTGGGGCACTGATGAACCAGGCCGTTCACAACGTCGATCTTCTTCTTTCTTTCATGGGGCGGCCCGTCGAGGTCTTCGGGAGGACCGCCCTGATCGCTCACGATCGCATTGAAGTGGAAGATTCCGCGGTAGCTACCGCGACTTTCGAATCGGGTGCGATTGCCGTTGTGCACGCAACTACCGCTGCGTACCCCGGTTTGGCGACTCGAGTTCACGTAATGGGCTCCTGTGGATCAGCGGTGATCGAAGACGATGAGCTCAGTTATTACCACTCGTCAAAGAACTCTGAAAGTGACGTGGGACTGATGGGCCTGCAGGTCACCGCTGGCAATATGGCGCCCGAATTGCTCGCATTGGCTCAAGAGCCTGACTACCGTCTCGGGTTTGAGCTCCCTGCCGCTTCGAGCAAAGACCAATACCGGCTGGACCCCGCAAGCCACCACCGTCAATATCTGGATGTCGTGCGAGCAATCGTTGAGGGCGGCGTTCCAGGAGTGAGTGCGCAGCATGCGTTTGATGCACTAGCGCTGATCCGATCCGTCTATGTTTCAACCACTATCGGCCGGCCGGTACTCTTTGAAGACGTGTCAGCCGGACTGTATGACGATGTTGACGTGAACGTACAAGCAGTGAGACCAAATTAGCCGTGGTACAGCTACGCGCAGTGGTCCTCGGATCCTCTGAACTGCGCAACGTCGCTGCCGCCAATGATCCCAAGATCGAGGTCGCCGCCGCAGATCTCGATCAACTCCTCGCAAGCGACATCGATGTAGACCACGTTTGCACCCCGAACGCAACGCACTTCGAGATCGCGCGGAAAGCCCTGCAGGCTGGTAAGGATGTCGTCTGCGAAAAGCCGCTCGGAGTAGGCAGTGAGCAATCGGAGCAACTCCAAGGTCTCGCCGAGAAACACGGGCTCGTCGCAACGGTGCCGTTCGTCTATCGATTCCACCCAATTGCGCGCGAGGCCCGCGGGCTTATCAGCGCGGGTGTCGTCGTCGAGCTGAGGTCCATCTGTGGCCACTATCTTCAGGACTGGATGTCGAGACCGACGGCGACCAACTGGCGCAGGGAAAAGTCCACAGGAGGGCCTGCTCGAGCATTCGCCGACATCGGGTCCCTTCTGGTTAACCTTCTCGAATTCGTGACGAGCGACCGCGTCGGAAGACTCTGCGCACGCACGCGAACCGCCTACGCGGGGCGAAATGAAAAGGTCGTATCGAAAGAGGAGGTGGTAGCCGTGCTGTTCGAGACTTGTCGTGGTGTCCTCCGCACGCTGATGGTGTCCCAAGTAGCCCCGGGCCGTAAGGACGCACTTACCTTTGAGGTCAATGGGGCGTTGCAGTCGCTCCCCTTCGAGCCGGAAGACCCAGAGATACATTCGGCTCGCGTAGATGATGCTGTGCTGAAATCCGCGGCGGTCGATACGTGGGTTTCAGTCTGATGGGCACGCTACCGGTCACTCTGTTCACCGGCCAGTGGGCTGACCTGCCGCTCGAGGAGGTGGCGGCGCACGCTCAGGGGTGGGGCTACGACGGCCTCGAGGTGGCATGCGGCTCACACCTTGACGTGCAGCGCGCCGTTGAGGACGACACGTACCTCGCCGACTTTCGCGCGGTGCTGGATCGCCATGAGCTGCAGCTTTTCGCGATCTCGAACCACCTCTCAGGGCAGGCGACGTGCGACGACCCGATCGACTTTCGGCACGAGGCGATCGTGCCGACGCGCGTCTGGGGCGACGGCGACCAGGAGGGCGTGCGGCAGCGCGCGGCCGAGGAGATGAAGCTCACGGCGCGCGCGGCTAGACGGCTGAACGTGGACACGGTGGTCGGGTTCACAGGGTCATCGATCTGGCAGTACGTGGCGATGTTCCCTCCAGTCCCGAGCGAGGTGATCGACAAGGGGTACGAGGACTTCGCCAAGCGATGGAATCCGATCCTCGACGTCTTCGAAGGAGAGGGCGTGCGCTACGCCCACGAGGTTCACCCGTCGGAGATTGCGTACGACTACTACACGTCAGTGCGTACCCTGGAGGCTATCGACCATCGGACGAGCTTCGGGTTCAACTGGGACCCATCGCACATGATGTGGCAGTTCATCGATCCGGTGACCTTCATCCTCGACTTCGCCGAGCTGATCTACCATGTCGACTGCAAGGACACCCGGCTGAAGCCACACAACGGCCGCTACGGCGGGCTGAGCTCGCACCTGCCGTGGGGCGACCCGCGGCGTGGCTGGGACTTCGTCTCCACCGGGCACGGCGATGTGCCGTGGGAGGACTGCTTCCGCGCGCTGCGCAACATCGGCTACACCGGGCCGATCTCGATCGAATGGGAGGACGCCGGCATGGATCGGCTCCACGGCGCCGCTGAGGCGGTCGGCTTCGTCCACTCGCTGCTGTGGGAGCTACCGACCGCGTCGTTCGACGTCGCGTTTTCCAGAAAACATTGATGCCGGGCATCACTGTTCACGCTCAGCACTTTCGGAGTGGCGCCGAATCGGCTAATCCTCGCCCTCAGCGTCGTCCTCGAGAAGGACCCCTACTGGGTAGATGGGGTCGGTCGTATGCGGAAGTCAGTTGTTGCCGTTAGCCCGAGGACGCCGGCACACTCCGGGCTGCACGTGACGAGCGGATGAACACCCACACCACCCCGGCGGCGAACGCGCCTATCGCGCCCCAATATGCGGGCGGTAGCGCGAGGCCGATTCCGCTGGCTATCAGCGCGACGACGAACGCCACAGTGGCGGGCCGCACGGCCGCGGCATGCCCGGCACGCCACGCGGCGTCGTTCCGCATGAGGGAGGGGATGCGAATTCCGACGAATCCATTCAGCGGCAGTGCGCCCCTGGCCGCAGCGATGCAGATGACGACCAGCACAAGGAGGAGCCCTGTGAAGGTCCAGCCCAGGATGATGAGGCGCAGAGAGACATCCATCAGAGTGGACCTTTCAAAACGGGCATCCTGGTCGGCCGCCGCTCTCCGAACCATAGCTCTTTCTGGGAGTCGCGCATTCGTTTTGGCTCGCGGCCCCACACGTTAGGAATTCGTTAGGGTTTCGGCCCCTGCCGTACGTGTTCCGTGAGTAAACCGAAACGCCTGCGACGGAGGGTATCTACTCATCTGCTGTGCCTCAGTGGCATCGGGCCCGAGTGTGGGCGCCGCGTTGCAGATCGAATGGAGCTCTCCGTGCTCGACCTTGTCTATGTTCTCGTCACGATCGCCGTTTTCGCGGTAATCGGGCTTGTCGCCTGGGGGGTGGAGAAGCTGTGATCGTGTTCACCATCGTCGCAGCCGTGCTCGCCGTGGCGGCGCTCATCTACCTCGTGTTCGCTCTCGTGAAGCCGGAGCGTTTCTGATGACCGGACTACTGTTCGGCATCCTCCAGATCCTGACTCTCGTGGTGCTGCTCGCCCTCGTCTATCGCCCACTCGGCGACTACACGGCGCGGATGTTCAGCCCCTCCAAAGACCTGAAGGTCGAGCGTGGTTTCTACCGCGTTATCGGGGTTGACTCGTCGTCTGACCAGACCTGGCGCCTCTATCTGCGCAGCGTGCTCGTCTTCTCGTTGGTCGGCGTGCTGCTGTTGTACGCGATCCAGCGGCTGCAAGCCGTGCTGCCGTATGCGCTCGGGTACCCCGCCATCCCGGAGGGGCTGTCGTTCAACACCGCGGCGTCCTTCGTGACCAACACGAACTGGCAGTCGTACTCGCCGGATGTCACCATGGGCTACGCGGTGCAGCTCGGCGGGCTGGTAGTGCAGAACTTCCTCTCCGTGGCCGTCGGCATCGCAGTCGCCATCGCCCTGGTTCGCGGGCTGAGCTACCGCAGGTCGGGAACGGTCGGCCACTTCTGGGTCGACGTGACCAGGACGGCACTTCGGCTGCTGCTTCCGCTGTCAATCGTTGCAGCGATCGTGCTGATCGCGGGCGGCGTCATCCAGAATTTCAACGGATTCACGACCGTGCACACCCTCACCGGTGCGACGCAGTCGATTCCGGGAGGCCCGGTCGCGTCGCAGGAGGCGATCAAGATGCTCGGCAATAACGGTGGCGGGTTCTTCAACGCGAACTCCGCGCATCCGTTCGAAAACCCGACGGCCTGGACGAACCTGTTCGAGATCTTCCTCATGCTCGCGATCCCGTTCGCCCTCACCCGCACCTTCGGACAGTTGGTCGGTGACAAGCGCCAAGGCAACGCAATTCTCGCGGTCATGTCGACGATCTTCGTGGTGTCACTCATCGCACTCACCCTCTTTGAAACCCTCACGGGTGGCGCCGCAACCAAGCTCGCGGGCGCAGCAATGGAGGGAAAGGAGCAGCGTTTCGGCATCTGGGGTTCAACGCTGTTCGCAACGTCGACCACACTCACGTCAACCGGCGCCGTCGACTCGATGCACGACTCGTTCACCCCCCTCGGCGGGTTCATGACGATGCTGAACATGATGCTCGGAGAGATCGCTCCCGGTGGTGGAGGGTCTGGCCTGTACGGCATTCTGATCCTCGCGGTCATCGCGGTGTTCATCGCCGGGCTACTGGTCGGGCGAACGCCTGAGTACCTCGGCAAGAAGATCGGCCCACGGGAGATCAAGCTCGCGAGCATCTACATTCTCATCACTCCGACCCTGGCGCTGCTCGGCACCGCGCTGAGTTTCGCAATCCCAGCGGTCAGGGCCGATGTGCTCACGACATCGATCTTCAACCCGGGGGTTCACGGGCTGTCTGAGGTGCTCTACGCGTTCACCTCTGCCGCCAACAACAACGGCTCGGCGTTTGCTGGGCTCACCGCGAACACCCCGTGGCTCAACACGTCCCTTGGCATCGTGATGCTTCTGGGCCGCTTCCTGCCGATGGTGTTCGTGCTGGCGCTGGCCGGTTCGCTGGCTGGGCAGGACAAGATCCCGGCGACAGCAGGCACCCTGCCCACCCACAGGCCTCAGTTCGTCGGCTTGCTCATCGGAGTCGCCGTTCTTGTGACGGCACTCACCTACTTCCCCGTATTGGCGCTCGGACCGCTAGCTGAAGGGCTGCACTAACCATGTCCACTTTCATCGAAAAACCCACTCAAGAGCGGAAGGCGAGCCCGAGCGGAGAGAAGGCTCCGAAGCAGAGCGCATTCACCCCGCGCCAACTCATCGCAGCGCTCCCTGGTGCCCTGCAGAAGCTCGACCCGCGCCAGATGTGGCGCAACCCGGTCATGTTCATCGTCGAGATCGGTGCCGCATATACGACAGTGATCGCGATCGCAGAGCCCTTCATCGGCGGCGCGGCGAAGTCGGGCGGAGCACCCGTTCCGGCCTCATTCACCTGGGGCATCGCCATTTGGCTGTGGCTCACGGTGGTCTTCGCCAACCTCGCCGAGGCTGTCGCTGAAGGTCGCGGCAAGGCGCAGGCCGAGAGTCTTCGCCAAACCCGCACCAGCACGATCGCCAACCGGGTCGATTCATACGATGAGGGGAAGGATGCTGGCGCAGAGCGCGCCACAACCTCGCCGGTCTCCTCTGCCGATCTCACCCTCGGCGATGTTGTCGTCATCGTGGCGGGGGAGCTCGTCCCCGGTGACGGGGACATCATTTGGGGCATCGCGTCGGTCGATGAGTCGGCGATTACGGGTGAGTCTGCCCCGGTCATCCGCGAGTCCGGAGGAGACCGCAGCGCTGTCACCGGTGGCACGAGAGTGCTGTCGGACCGCGTCGTGGTGCGCATCACGAGCAAGCCGGGCGAGACCTTCGTCGACCGCATGATCAGGCTCGTCGAAGGCGCGTCGCGCCAGAAGACGCCGAACGAGATCGCGCTCAACATTTTGCTTGCGAGTCTCACGATCGTTTTTGTCATCGTGGCTCTCACGCTGAACCCGGTGGCTGGCTACGTCGGATCCGCGGTCAGCATTCCGGTGCTCATCGCCCTGCTGGTCTGCCTGATCCCGACCACGATCGGCGCCCTGCTCTCGGCGATCGGAATCGCCGGTATGGACCGCCTCGTGCAGCGCAATGTGCTCGCGATGTCTGGCCGGGCGGTCGAGGCTGCCGGGGACGTAACCACGCTGCTGCTCGACAAGACCGGCACGATCACCTATGGAAACCGCCAGGCTGCAGAGTTCACCGCGATGAAGGGCGTCGAGCAGGCAGACCTGATCAGCGCTGCCGCGCTCTCGTCGCTGAGCGACCCGACGCCGGAGGGCAAGTCGATAGTCGAGCTGGCCGAGAAGAACGGCTTCGCCAACACCGGTACGACGGTTGGTGAGATCGTGCCCTTCACCGCGCAGACCCGCATGAGCGGGCTCGACCTGCCCGACGGTTCGCACATCCGTAAGGGTGCAGGCTCAGCGGTCATCGCCTGGGCGGGGATAGCCGGCGGTGAGTCGGCCGAACTGGAAGAGCTCGTCGACACCATCTCCAACGCGGGTGGAACCCCGCTGGTCGTCGCGACCAAATCGGCCGCTGGAGATGCCCGCATCCTCGGCATCGTCTACCTCAAAGACATCGTCAAAGACGGCCTGTCTGAGCGCTTCGCCGAACTGCGGTTGATGGGCATCCGCACCGTCATGATCACGGGCGACAACCCACTCACAGCGAAGGCGATTGCGACCGAGGCCGGGGTCGACGACTTCCTCGCGGAGGCTACTCCAGAAGACAAACTCGCCCTGATCCGCAAAGAGCAGGAGGGCGGAAACCTGGTCGCGATGACCGGCGACGGAACGAACGATGCTCCTGCCCTTGCCCAGGCGGATGTCGGCGTCGCGATGAACACGGGAACGTCTGCCGCAAAAGAGGCCGGCAATATGGTCGACCTCGACTCCGACCCGACGAAGCTCATCGACATCGTCAGGATCGGCAAGCAGCTGCTCATCACCCGCGGTTCGCTCACGACGTTCTCAATCGCTAACGACGTCGCCAAGTACTTCGCGATCATCCCGGCCATGTTCGCCGGGGTGTTCCCGGGGCTCGCGGTGCTGAACATCATGCACCTGCACTCCCCGGCATCGGCGATCCTTTCTGCGGTCATCTTCAACGCGATCATCATCGTGTTCCTGATCCCCCTTGCGCTCCGTGGCGTGGCATACCGGGCGACGTCGGCATCCAACATCCTCAGCAGGAACCTGCTGGTCTACGGCCTCGGCGGCATCATCCTGCCGTTCATCGGCATCAAGCTGATCGACCTGCTGATCACCGTGATCCCCGGCTTCTGAACCTCACCCGAACTGGAAAGAAGAACTAACAATGAGTTCACCAAGAACGGCAATTCGCCAATATTGGGTCGCCATCCGTGCCCTGCTGATCTTCACCGTCGTGCTCGGCGTCGGCTACACCGCGGTGATCACCGGCATCGGCCAGCTCGTGCTGCCGTGGCAGTCGAACGGCTCGACCATCACCTCGGGCAATGCCACTGTCGGCTCGGCTCTCATCGGCCAGGGCTTCACCGACAAGAAGGGCAACGCGCTGCCGGAGTGGTTTCAGTCGCGGCCGTCAGCGGCTGGCACCGGCTACGACTCGTCGGCGTCGAGCGGCAGCAACTATGGGCCGGAGAGCGCAGACCTGATCACGGCCGTCAAGGAGAGGAAGGCCGCGATCGCGAAATCAGACAGGGTGCCTGAGTCGAGCATCCCGGCGGATGCCGTCACAGCGTCCGGGTCGGGACTCGACCCACACATCAGTCCGGCGTACGCCCTGCTTCAGGTCGATCGCATCGCCGGGGTGCGCAACCTGCCCGTCGCCGAGGTGAAGAAACTGGTCGAGTCACAGATTCAGGCGCCCGACCTCGGCTACCTCGGCCAGTCGCGGGTGAACGTGCTCGAGCTGAACATCGCGCTCGCCAAATTGAAGGGCTGACACTGTGAAGAGAGGGCGGCTCCGGGTGCTGCTCGGCGCCGCCCCGGGCGTCGGAAAGACCTACACGATGCTCGAGGAGGGCGAGAGGCTTCGCGAAGAGGGCCGGGATGTCGTGGTGGCCGTCGTGGAAACCCACGAGCGAAAGGCGACGGCTTCGATGCTCAAAGACCTCGAGGTCATCCCGCGAAAGCTGACTGAACACCGCGGTATCAGGCTCGATGAGATGGACCTGGATGCCGTCATCGCACGTCACCCCGACGTCGCCCTCGTTGACGAGCTCGCCCACACCAACGCCCCAGGCTCGCAGAACGAGAAGCGGTGGCAGGATGTCGAGGCGATCCTCGACGCCGGTATCAACGTGATGTCGACGGTGAACGTGCAGCACATCGAATCGCTGAGTGATGTTGTCGAGCAGATCACCGGGGCCCCCCAGCGCGAAACGGTGCCAGACAACATCCTCCGCGCCGCCGACCAGATCGAGGTGGTCGACCTCGCACCGCAGGCCCTGCGTGACCGGCTTGCTGAGGGGCACGTCTACCCTGCCGTCCGAATCGACGCTGCACTCTCGAACTACTTCAGGCTCGGCAACCTGACCGCGCTGCGAGAACTCGCACTGCTCTGGCTGGCTGACGAAGTTGACAGCGCCCTCAAGACCTATCGCACCGAGCACGGGATCGACAGCAAGTGGGAGGCACGCGAGCGGGTCGTCGTCGCACTCACCGGCGGGCCCGAAGGCGAGACGCTGATCAAGCGCGGTGCCAGAATTGCCGCAAGGTCGGCAGGCGGAGAACTCATCGTGGTTCACGTGACGAGCCAGGACGGACTGGTCGAGGCGCATCCCGGGGCACTCGCAGCCCAGCGCACGCTGGCCGAGAAACTGGGGGGCACCTTTCACCCGGTCATCGGCGACGACATTCCGCGATCCCTCGTGGAGTTCGCAAAGGCCTCGAATGCCACCCAGCTGGTAATAGGTGTGAGCAGGCGAAGTCGCCTCACCGCCGCTCTGACCGGCCCGGGCATCGGGGCGACCGTGATCCGGCAGGCAGGCCCGATCGACGTGCACATCGTTACTCACGCTGCGGCCGGGGGCAGGTTTGCCCTCCCGCGACTCTCTGGAGCGCTGACCCTCAAGCGGCGCCTGATCGGCTTCATCGTTGCGGTGGCCGCAGGCCCGCTCGTCACCTGGCTGCTGGTCTCGTTCCGCACCGACGATACGATCGCGAGCGATGTGCTCGCGTTCCAGTTGCTGGTCGTCGTGGTGGCCCTGATCGGCGGAATCTGGCCCGCTCTGTTTGCGGCCCTTCTCTCTGGTCTCACCCTCGACTTCTATTTCGTGCAGCCCTTCTACACGATCACGATCGCGAAACCGGCGCACGTGCTCGCGCTCGCTCTCTACGTTCTCAACGCCATGCTGGTCAGCTACGTCGTCGACCAGGCGGCCCGTCGGTCGAGGGCTGCCGTGCGTGCGAGTGCAGAATCTGAACTGCTTGCAACCATCGCCGGAAGCGTGCTGAGGGGGCAGGATGCCCTCGAAGCGCTCATTTCGAGAACTCGCGAGTCATTCAAGCTCAGCAGTGTTCGCATCGTTGCGGGCGAAGAGGTGGTTGTGGCCTCCGGTGACGTCGCCGAAGGGGATCACCTCACCGTGCTGCCGGTGGGGGAGCGCGGCACCCTCGAGCTGCGCGGGCCAGATCTCGCGGCATCCGAGCGCCGCCTGCTCTCGGTGATCGCAGCGCAGATCGACGCGGCGCTCGAGCACAACGCGCTGGTCAAGACCGCCGGTGAGGTCGAGCCCCTCGCCCAGGCCGACCGCATGCGCAGTGCTCTGCTCGCGGCCGTCGGGCACGACCTTCGGCGACCACTGACGGCGGCAACGGCGGCGGTCACGGGACTCCGAAGCACCGATGTCACCTGGTCTGACACGGATCGGGATGAACTGCTCGCGACCGCACAGGAGAGCCTCGAGACGCTCGCCGGGCTCGTGACCGATCTGCTTGATGTCAGCCGAGTGCAGGCTGGAGCCCTCGCGGTGACGACATCGCCGTTGCTCGTGCAAGACGTGATTCTCGGTGCGATCGACGAACTCGGGCTCGGCCCTGCAGACGTCGAGCTGGGTATCGCGGATGACCTGCCAGAGGTGATCGCAGATCACGGGTTACTGCAGCGAGTGCTCGTGAACCTGCTGGAGAACGCCCGGAGGTTCTCACTGCCGGGCGCGCCGGTCAGAATCTCGGCAAGCGCGTTCGGGGGATTGGTCGAACTTCGCGTCGCCGACAACGGGCCAGGAGTTTCTGAAGACAGGCGGGAAGACATCTTCGTACCGTTCCAGCGTCTCGGCGACACAGACAATTCGACCGGGCTCGGTCTCGGTCTGGCTCTCTCCAAAGGTTTCGTCGAGGGCATGGGCGGCACGCTGCAGGCTGACGACACTCCGGGCGGCGGCCTCACCATGGTGATCTCGCTGCCCGCGATCGTCGAGGACAGTGTGTCGGCATGAAGATCCTGATCGCCGATGACGACCCGCAGATCGTGCGTGCGCTGCGGGTCACGCTCGGCGCGCGAGGCAACGACATCGTGACGCCGAGCAACGGGGTAGACGCCATCAACCAAGCCATCAGCCACCAGCTGGAGTGGGCATTCCTCTCGCGGGAGCTCGAGTCCCAGCGCTGAAACTACCTTCGCATTATCGAGCCGCCGTTACGTACGCGGGAGACCGCGTCTACGGTTGCCGCCAGAATCAACACGCCGCCGGTGACCAGGTAGTTCACGCCACTGCCGAGGTTGAGCAGGCCGAGGCCGTTCGTGATGACCGCGATCACCAGTGCGCCGACGGCGCCGTGGATGAGGCGCCCGCGTCCCCCGAAGAGGCTCACGCCGCCGACGACCGCAGCCGCGACACCGAAGAGCACGATATCTCGACCGAAGGCGGCATCCACCGATCCAACCTGGCTGGCCGTGAACACACCAGACACCACGGCGAGGGTGGAGCAGATAGCGAAGGCGGCCCACTTGACGCCGATCACCTTGATACCGGCACGGCGTGCTGCCTCAGGGTTGCCTCCGATGGCGTACAGGTAGCGCCCGAACTTGGTGCGGTCGAGCATGAAGGTGCCAGCCCAGAGGATGACGAGCGTGATCGGGACGACAATCGGCACACCCTGGATGACGGTTCCCCCCACGGCCTTGCCGTTGAGGAAGTTCACCTGGCCCCGGTTCTGGTTGAGCAGCGCGACGAAGATGCCCCCGACGACGAGGATGACGGCCAGCTTGATCCACACCAGCAGGACCGTGCGGTTCGGAACGCCGGCACGGGTACGGCGGCGGCGATCGATCACCGCGCTGCCCCCGGAGATGAGCAGCATCACCGCGAGCATCAGCCAGCCGCCCCAGGTCGGCAGGTTGTTGTTCTGGATTGCCAGGATCTCGGGTTGCTGGATGCGATACAGCCCACCGGTGCCGATGATGAGCAGTTGCAGACCCTGAAATCCAAGGAAGAGCCCCAGCGTCACAACGAATGACGGTATACCGACTCTCGCCACGAAGAAGCCGATGAAGAGGCCGATCACCACACCGGTCAGCAGTGAGAGCACGAGTGCCAGGATCCAGTTCATCCCGATGCCGCCCGGGTTGGTCAGAACCACGAAGATCGACATCGCGACCCCCGAGGTGACACCGGCCGAGAGGTCGATCTCGCCGAGCAGGATCACGAACACAAGTGCCATGGCCAACATGACGTAGCTCGCGGCCTGGGTGAGCAGGTTGGCGAAGTTGCGTTCGGTGAGGAAGTAGGGGCTCAGCGCCGCGAAGAGAATGCAGAGCACCACGAATCCGCCGACGGCCGGCAGCACGCCCATGTCTCCCCCGCGAACGCGTTGGATGTAGGAACGCACCTGGTCGCTGAGACCGCCCTCCTGGCCGCTACCGATCATGCCGCCATCGGCCGGGAGCGACGTGGTGTCGAGCGTCGGTGTCGGTGCCTGGGGAACTCTGTTGTCGCTCATGCGGGTACCCCCGTGTAGGTCTTGCTGCCAGTGATATAGCCGACGACGTCGTCGCTGTTGGTGTTCTTGGTCTCGATCGACGCGACCATCTGCCCGAGGTACAGCACGCTGATGTAGTCGGCGACTTGGAAGACGTCGACCAGGTTGTGGCTGATCATAATGACCGCGACGTTCTGGTCAGCGAGCCGCTTCACCAGGTTGAGCACCTGCTCTGTCTGCGCGACGCCGAGCGCTGCGGTCGGCTCGTCGAGGATCACGACCTTTGCCGCCTTGAGCACCGACCGTGCGATCGCTACTGTCTGACGCTGCCCGCCCGAGAGAGATGACACTTTTTGACGCACGGACTTCACGGTGCGCACCGAGAGTAAACGCAGAGTCTCGGATGCCTGGCGTTCCATCTCACCTTCGTCGAAGGTGCCGAATGATGTCTCTTCACGACCGAGGAACATGTTCTGCACGATGTCGAGGTTGTCGCACAGGGCGAGGTCTTGGTACACGACTTCGATGCCGAGAGCGGATGCCTCCCTCGGGTTGTTGAGGTGCACAACGTCGCCGTTGAACCTGACGTCGCCCGCGTCGTAAGGCTGCACCCCCGCGAGACCCTTGATCAGGGTTGATTTGCCGGCTCCGTTGTCTCCCACCAGTGCGGTGATCTTGCCGGGGTAGGCCTTGAGGCTCACCCCTTTTAGAACATTGACCGGACCGAAGCTCTTCGTGACATCCGTCAATTCGATGATTGGCGTATCCATGTCGGGTTCCTTTCACTTCGCGAAACGACGTCGTTCCGCAGCATGGGTGAGGTTGATGGTGCGTGCTGTAGCCGGAGAAGGCTCCGTGCCGGGTACCTCACGAACCCGACACGGAGCCTCTGCAGGCCGACCCTTTGCAGGTGGGTTAGGCCTACTTCACGCTGTACTGCGCACAGGCGGCAGCGACGTCTGCTGTGCAGATGTCCGACGCCTTGGCGTCGCCGTTGCTCACGACCGTCTCGACCTTGTCAGGTCCGACCGCAACCGGGGTTACCGCGATGAACGGCTTGCCGTACAGCGTCTTGTTCGCGGTCGGCTTCTTGCCCTTCAGCAGTTGGATCGCGAGATCCGATGCTGCCTTGGCCTCGAGAGAGACCTGCTTGTAGACCGTTCCGGTCTGCTTGCCGAGAAGCACGTTCTGCAGGCCGGCTACCGAAGCGTCCTGCCCGGAGACAGGAACCTTCAGGCCGTTCTTGTCCAGAATGGTGATGACGCCGGCAGCGTTGGTGTCATTGGCGACCCACACCGCATCGACCTTGCCACCGAGCGAGGTGAGTGCCTGCTCGAAGTTGGTCGCAGACTTGGCACCATCCCAGATACCGGTCGGCTCAGCGGCCGGCTTGATGCCCGCTGCGCTCATAACGGCTACTGCGCCGTCGTGGAAGAGCTTCGCGTTACCGTCCGTCGGGTCTCCGCCCATGTAGACGACCTTCGCGGTCGCCGCGTCCTTGCCTGCAGCCTTGAGGCCATCGACGATCATCTGGCCCTCGAGCGCACCGACCTTCTCGTTATCGAACGAAACGTAGTAGTCGGCGACCATCTTGGGAGAGGTGGCGTTGCCGTCGGTGATGGGGCGGTCGTATGCAATGACCGGGATGCCCTGCTTCTCGGCCTTCTGGGTCACCGCCAGCGCCGCGCCGTTGTAGTCGACGAGAACCATGACACCGCAGCCCTTGGTGAGCTCCTGCTGCGCGATGGTCGCGTACTTGCTGGTGTCGCCCTGGGCGTTCTGGATGTCGGCGCTGAAGCCGGCGTCGGTGAACGCCTTCTGCAGGGCCGGGCGGTCGAGGCTTTCCCAACGCGGCGACGAGGCCGAGTCGGGAAGGATGACGCATGCTCGGGTGGAAGCCTTTGCGCCCGAGGTGCTGCTGCTGCCGCCGGCCGAGCAGCCGGCCAGCAGCAGTGCTGACGCGGATACGACGGCGGCGATAGAGATCCATGAAGATGTCTTCATGTCACTCCCTTTCTGTGGGAAGGAAAACACTCCTTGGTGTCCACACTCGTCAATGAGCTGTGGCTCATGCAGTTTGGAGCAATATGGTGATGAGCGCAACATATTGATGCATAACGGTTTGATAACCCATGTGACCGTGCGCATCCCTGGGACCCAAGGGACGCGAAACCCGGGAAGGTAGGTTGGTGGGATGATCCGCCCTGACCCTCGACCGGCGATTCGTGGCAACAGCAATGACCACGTTCGCCGGCATAACCTGTCGGTGATTCTCGGGCTGGTGCATCACGAGCGCGGCATGTCCCGTTCGCAACTCACGCAGCAGATGGGCCTCAATCGGTCGACAATTGCCGCGCTGGTGGCCGAGTTGGTCGAGCTCGATCTCGCCCGCGAAGGCGATGCGGAATCCACCTTCCAGGTCGGCCGGCCGAGCCCCATGGTGCGTCCGAGCACCACACCTATTGCCTTTGCCGTGAACCCCGAAATCGATGCAATCACCGTTGGCGTGGTGGGTCTCGGCGGTGTGGTGCTGTCAACGACCCGGCACCCGCCAAGCGAACTTCCTTCGGCGCAGGATGCTGTTCGCATCACCGCACAGCTGATTGACTCACTTCGCCCTGAGCTCGAGAAAAAGCACCGAATCACGGGGGTCGGTGTTGCGGTGCCCGGTCTCGTGCGGCAATCGGACGGCATGGTTCGGCTCGCCCCTCACCTTCGCTGGCACGACGAGCCGTTCGCCGCGCTGCTGCAGGATGCGACAAACCTGCCGGTTTCTGTCGCCAATGACGCCCATCTCGGCGCACTCGCCGAGAGTGCGTTCGGCAGGGCTCGTGCCGTGCCAGACGTCGTCTATTTCAATGGCGGTGCGAGCGGAATTGGCGGAGGCATCGTCGCTGGGGGCGTGCCCATCACCGGCGCGGAAGGCTACGCGGGCGAGCTGGGACACACCATGGTGAACCCATACGGGCGGGCCTGCCACTGTGGAGCGGTGGGATGTCTCGAGACCGAGGTACGGCGCGACCGGCTGCTCGAGGTGACCGGTCTCACCTCCGAGACCGCGACTGATCTCGCTGTGGCCCTGGCGACCGCGCGTGATCCGCTGGTGACGGCAGAGGTCGGTCGACAACTCGACTTCCTCACGGTCGCACTTCGCAACGCGATCAACATGCTGAACCCGAGCCTGATCGTGCTCGGGGGTTTCCTCGCCGATCTGCAGAGCGCTGATCCGAGACGGCTGGAGGATTTCGGCGCAAACCGTCCGCTGGCTGCCTCGCGAGCGGCCACCGATATCCGGCCCGCTGAATTGGGCGCAGACCTGCTGATGATCGGGGGCGGTGAACTGGCGTTCGAGTCACTGCTCGCTGATCCGGCGGCGTTCTCGCAGCAGGCCTAATCCAACAGCCTCCGCAGGTTCGCGTTGCGGAAGACGCCACGCGGATCCCAGCGCTCGACCAGGTCACGGAAGTCGTCGAGGCGCGGGGGAGTCGGCTTCATCGTGAAGAGCTTGCCCCAGTGCGGTCGGGGATCGAACGGTGCAAGAGCCTCTTCGATGAGCGGGAGCACAGACTCGACGCCGGCCTGGTCGCGCTTCCAGGTGAAATGTATGCCGACAGAGTCGCGTTCGTATGCGGTGCTCATCCAGAGCTCGTCCGCCGCGATCGTGCGGATCTCAGTCACCAGCAGCAGGTGCCCGAACCGGTGTGCGAGTGCCAGGAGCGCCTCGATCGCCCCGACGATGGAACCGATCGGCAGCAGGTACTCGGTCTGGATCTCCTCGCCATAGCTCGGCTCGAACTCGAGCTTGAAGTGCGGCAGCCGCTCGTTCCATGGCTCGGCAATTCCGAGTTGTCCGGTCGCAAACTCAGCGGGCGCGCCGAGGATGGGATGCTGTTTCACCGCAGACGGCGACCGGCCGGCGAGGCTCTCAACGGCTCCAAGCCGGCTCTTTGCCCAGACCTGCTGCACCCCATCGGTGCTCCAGTCGGTGAACAGGCTCACGCTGTATGCGGCGGCCATGATCGGCTCGAAGTCTTGCTCGATGGTCTCCCACGGTAGGGAGTTAAATACCGTCTGGCGCACCTCATAGCTCGGCTCGGTTGCCAGTGTCACCCGGGTCACGACCCCCAGTGCACCGAGCCCGACGACAGCACCGGGAAAGTCTGGATGCGAGCGGTCGAGAGAGACCAGCTCACCATCAGCGCGAAGAATCTCTAGTGACCTCACCGCCGTTGACAGGTTGCCGAGCGCCGTACCCGACCCGTGCGTCGCTGTCGCGATTGCTCCCGCGACGGAGATGTGGGGGAGCGAGGCCATGTTGTGCAGGGCGCGACCCGCCGCCTGGAGGATGCGGCCGACATCCCCGTATCGCGTACCGGCAGATACGGTCACGGTGTCACCATCGATCACAGGTGGTTCGACCAGTGCGGCGAGGGACACCTGGGTGCCGTCGGTGTCGGCGAGGTCGTTGAAGGTGTGCCGGGTGCCCAGCGCCTTCAGCGCGGGTGCGCCGGCGACGAGTGATACGAGTTCGGCTATCGATTCCGGCTCGGCCAGGCGTGCCGCACGATAGCTGTAATTGCCTGACCAGTTGGTTCTCGTATCCACAATTTCCCTCTTGTAATAGCGCGCGCGGGGCTCCGTCGATAATATGTTCAACGCAACAACAAATCACCGACGACGCTGAATAAAAGGATAGCCATGACCGCCACGCCCACTCGCGAAGACAAGTTCTCATTCGGACTCTGGACGGTCGGCTACAACGGGTCAGACCCGTTCGGCGGCCCGACTCGTCCCCCGCTCGATGTCGTCGAGGCCGTCACCCGGCTCGCAGAACTCGGTGCATACGGGCTCACCTTCCACGACGACGACCTGTTCCCATTCGGATCCTCGGATGCCGACCGCCAGAAGCAGATCGACCGACTGAAGCAGGCGCTGACCGACACCGGGCTCATCATTCCCATGGTCACCACGAACCTGTTCAGCGCGCCGGTCTTCAAAGACGGCGGATTCACCTCGAACGACCGCGGCGTTCGGCGGTTCGCTATGCGCAAGGCGATGCGCCAGCTCGAGCTGGGTGTCGAGCTCGGTGCGAAGACCTTCGTCATGTGGGGCGGGCGTGAGGGGGCTGAATACGATTCGGCCAAAGACATCCGAGGTGCTCTCGAGCGCTATAGGGAGGCCGTCAACCTGTTCGCCCAGTACGTGACGGACAAGGGCTACGAAATCCGGTTCGCGATCGAGCCGAAGCCCAATGAGCCGCGCGGCGACATCCTGCTTCCCACCGTCGGCCACGCCATGGCATTCATCGACACCCTCGAGAAGCCCGATCTGTTTGG
>JAYTRC010000051.1:0-18806 GCA_043746355.1 Lacisediminihabitans sp.
TGGCTTCACCGTGTGGGGTCAGTGGTTTTAGCTTAGGCGGCGATGAGTTCGGGCAGGGTGGTCACCTCCTCGATCGTGTCGGCGTCGGTGTTCATGGTCTTCAGTTCGAGCATCGAGGACTCGGAGAAGTAGCGGCGTTCGCCGGCCTCCCACTCGTCATGTTGCTCGATCAGGACTGCTCCAGCCAGGCGCAGCAGGGCGGCGGGGTTGGGGAAGACACCGACGACGTCGGTGCGGCGTTTGATCTCCTTGTTGACCCTCTCCAGCGGGTTTGTCGACCAGATTTGGCGCCAGTGTCGCCTTGGGAAAGCGGCGAACGCGAGGAGGTCATGCTCAGCGTCGTCGAGCATGGCGGCGACCTTCGGATGCGACCGGCCGAGCATCGTGGCGACCTCGACGAACTGGCTGTGAATGTGTTCCCGATCGGGTTGGGCGAATATCGTTCGGATGATCGAGGCGACCATGTCCTGGGATCCTTTAGGCACGACGGAGAGCACGTTGCGCATGAAGTGGACCCGGCATCGCTGCCAGGCGGCGCCCTGAAAAACGGTGCTGATGGCTTTCTTCAACCCGGAGTGGGCGTCCGACATCACCAGCTTCACCCCGTCGAGACCACGAACCTTCAACGACCGTAGGAACGCGGTCCAGAACCCTTCGTTCTCGGTGTCTCCGACGTCGAAGCCGAGGACTTCGCGGCGTCCGTCGGCGGCAACCCCGACGGCGACAACGATCGCCTGAGAGACGATGCGGTGGTTGACGCGGACTTTGCAGTAGGTCGCATCGAGGAACACATACGGGTAGTCGAGCATCGACAGGGTCCGATCCCGGAACTGGGCGACTTCCGCATCAAGGCCCGCGCAGATCCTTGAGACCTCGGACTTCGAGATCCCGGTATCGGCGCCGAGCGCTTTGACGAGGTCGTCGACTTTCCGCGTCGAGACCCCGTGCAAATACGCTTCCATCACTACCGCGAACAACGCTTGGTCGATCCGTCGCCGACGCTCCAGCAGAGCGGGGAAGAACGTCCCCGCGCGCAGCTTCGGGATCCGCAAGTCAAGCTCCCCAGCCGTGGTGGTCAGGGTCCTCTGACGGGTGCCGTTGCGGTGAGTGGTGCGCTCGTCTGAGCGTTCGAACGGACCGGCGCCGATAAACGCGGTCGCCTCCGCGTCGATCAGCTCCTGGTAGAGCGTCTCGGTCGCGACTCGAATACGGTCGGTGACATCGGTGAGTTTCAACTCGCGAAGAAGGTCAAGCAGGGCAGACTGGTCAAGAGCCATCGTGTGTTGTGTCCTTTGTGTGAGATCTTTAGTCGGTTCTCACTGACCATCACACGGTGGCTCTTCACGTCGACGATCCGACGCTCTGAACCAGGGAAACCACACCACCCCCGGGGGCGTCACCTCCGACAAAGATTTGTGTTGGGTTGGGTGAGTCTGGGTGTACGTCGCGATTTCAGTTGCTTTCGGATGCCCATTTCCTCTCCGCGTCAGTTCCGAAGTTTGCGACAAGTTGAGTGACACAAACCCGACGGAGCACCCCCATGTTGCGCGGCAAAAGTGCTGGTCAGCCGTGAACAGGCAGCGACATTTACGGTGAGAAAACGACAAGTCCAGTGAAAAGGGACAGCCCTAGACGCCCGAGTTGGCCAATCGCCATTCTTGTTGGCCACGCTGCCATTTAGTTGGCCAATTGCCGCGTAGTTGGCCAACCCGGATGTCTGAAACGCTGATGTCTCGGCCAGGCTTATTGGACCAGCGGGCGTAGCTTTTCTTGCAAGAGATCGCTTCGGTTGATCATTCCGGAGCTTGATTGCCTGGAGACGCTTGTGGTGGGACTGACGCTCACCCTGATTCGGACGGGCCACTCGAACGCCGTGGGCGTCGTACGCGGCGGGGCTGCTCGGTGCCGGTCCCGCTGCCCTTCAGCGTGATGTGCACCCAGACGACACTCAGCAGGGTTCGGGCAATCCAACGAGCTGGTGTCCGGGATGCCCGGCCCACTCTCGAATATGGACACGCTATCTGTCGCAACTTCACTTCACGGGTATCGAACCTAATCGCCCAGACGCCCGCGATTCCGGGCGACGACTAGGGCGTGTCTCCTAAATAGTTTGGGTGTCGTGCGGGATGCTTGGAAGATGTCGCGGTCTGCTCTTTTGACCGATGCCCAGTGGGCGAGGATTGAGTCGTTGTTGCCGTCGTCGGTGGGGCGGCGTGGTCGTCCGTTTCGGGATGACCGTCGGGTGGTGGAGGGCATCATCTTCCGGTTCCGGACGGGATCGCCGTGGCGGGATGTGCCGCAAGACTTCGGTCCGTGGCAGACGTTGTGGAAGCGTCACCGCCGCTATTCGGGCGATGGGACCTGGGATCGAATCCTTGCTCGCTTGCTGCGCGAGGCGGGTGCCGTGGACGCGATCGACTGGTCGGTGAGCGTGGATTCCACGGTCAACCGCACGGATGTTCGGGTTCGTCTGCACGGCACCGGCGGAATCAGCAACCCGGCCTCTGGCTTGCCCAGATTGCAGCGCCTCGTGTCGCTGATCCGAGCTGCTCCCTTGCGCCTATTGGGATCGTAAGGGACGAACGCCGATCCCCGTGCCAAACGGGGGCCTGATCAGCCCGGGTACAACCTTTCGAGAACGCGTGGAAGATCGTTCCTCACGAATTCCTCGGATGTCGCGTTATTGAAGAAGTGGTCGGCTTTCTGCTCGAGTACGAGCGTGGCCAACCCCTGCAACGTTGCCAACCCGGTGAGCATGTCCGCTGCATCCTCGAAGCGATCAAGGTCGACGTCTGACTTGCCGTGGTACGCCGCGACCGCAAGCCCGAGTCGGGTGCCGGGCCTGCCGCTGGTCTCGTAGAAGCGCGGGTCTTCGCGGTTGACGATCTCGTTACGGAACATCAGGCGGAAATGCCCCGGGTGCTCGATGGCGAATCCGATGAAGGCGCGGCTCAGGGCGCGCACCTCGAGCACGACGTTGTCCGAGTGCTCGATCTCGTCAAGGGACCGGTCGAGCCGTTCGAAGGCCAGGAGAGCGACCTCGGTGATGAGGCCTCTAGCGCTCCCGAAGTGGTGCGCGGGTGCTCCCGGCGAAACACCGGCTCGATGGGCGGCAGCCCGGAGAGAGAACGCCTCGATACCGCCCTCGGCGATGATGTCGTCCGCGGCACGGATGAGGGCAGCGCGAAGATCGCCGTGATGGTACGTCGCGCGTTCTGCCGGCATCGTGTGCCCGAGTCCTTCCGTGCCTGATTTATCTTGACAGTGTTCAGATTAACGCATACCGTGGTCCATGTTGCATCTGAACAACGTTTACTTTAGGCCATAGGGAGATCCATGGAAAACAAGATTTGGTTCATTACAGGCGCCTCACGCGGATTCGGTCGAATCTGGGCAGAGGCCGCCCTCAGACGCGGCGACAAAGTTGCCGCGACGGCCCGTAACGCGGAAGACCTGGCAGGTTTGACTGAACGCTTCGGCGATGCAGTCCTCCCTCTGGCCCTCGACGTCACCGATACCTCCCAGGTGGAGCAGGCACTGGAACAAGCGCACACCCACTTCGGCAGGCTCGACGTTGTCCTCAACAACGCCGGTTACACACTCGTCGGAACGGTCGAAGAGGCGACCGATGCAGACATCCGCGCAGTGTTCGACACCAACTTTTTCGGCGCGGTGCATGTTGTGCAGTCAGCCCTGCCCTATCTCCGCCAGCAGGGCCACGGTCACATCGTCACCGTTTCGAGTTCCCTCGGGATCGGCCCCATGCCTTTGATCGGATTCTACTGCGCAACCAAAGCGGCCATCGAATCGATCCATGAAAGCCTCGCCCCTGAGGTGAAGCCCTTCGGCATCAAGGTCACCCTGATCGAACCGGGCGCTTACGCAACCGACTTCGCCAGCCCCACGTCTCTGAAAATGGTGGCAGGAATGGACACCTACGCGGACCTGCGGGCCCGGGTGTTCGGTGGTTTGGCCAGCGCCGAGCGAGGTGACCCCCAGGCGACTGCCGATGCGATCCTCAGCGTTGTCGACGCGGAAGAACCGCCGCTCCGATTTGCGCTCGGATCCACAGTTCTCCCCATGGCGCGGGGCGTCTATGCCGGGCGCCTCGCCACCTGGGAGGCGTGGGAGGGCGTCTCGAACGCCGCGCAGGGAGAACCGCAAGTCGGTTCCACAGCAAGGGTCTAGCAGTCAAAGCCGCAGCATCCCCTGACGTCTCACCCTCCCTGAAAGAGGAGGGCCGCTGCCAAAAGCTCGCGACCCTCCTCCTTTGCCATTTCCGGCCCTGCCCGCGGCGAGCAGGCGGAAACCTCAACTTGACATCGCAGGGCTATGCACAGTAGCTTTTGGCTACATACAGTAGCTAACGGAGGATGCCATGCTCGAGTATCTGAATATCGCCGATGGAACGATTGCTTATGACGTCACCGGAACGGGACCGCTCGTGGTCTTGGCTCACGGGATGGGTGACACGCGCCACTCGTATCGCTTCGTGGTTCCGGAGCTTATAGCCGCCGGGTACCGGGTCGCGAACGTCGACATCCGCGGTTGCGGCGACTCCAGCGCCACCGGGTGGGCCAGCTATGAGCGCACGGACATCGCCGGTGATTTGGTCGCGGTCGTCCGCCATTTGGGTGGTCCTGCCGTGATCGTGGGACAGTCCATCAGCGGTGGTGCAGCTACGATCGCCGCAGCGACCGCGCCGGATTTGATCGTCGGAATCGTGGAGCTCGCCCCGTTTACTCGCAAGCAGTCTTTCGACCTCTTGGGTGCCCTCAAGCACAAGCACGTCCGCGCTGGCATGACACAGCTCACGAGGGTCATGATGAGCAGCAGCCTCAGGGGATGGATGAGCTATCTGGATATCGCGATCCCCACCAAGCCCGCGGACTGGGACGTGGAGCGCGCCCGGATCGAGACGATGCTGAGCCAGCCCAATCGGATGGCCGTCTTGAACGCGATGACCAAAACCTCCCCGGCCGATGCCGGTAACTACTTGGCGGGGGTGAAGTGTCCGGTTTTGATCATCGAGGGCAGCGCTGACCCCGACTGGGCCAACCCGCGAGGCGAGGGCGAGAAAATCATGAGCGATTTGACGGGGGGGCTCGGAGAACTGGCCGTCATCGATGGTGCGGGCCACTACCCCCACACTGAAACCCCCGCGCAAGTTCTCGCCCTGGTCGTGCCGTTTCTCCGCAAGGCCCACGTCACCGCCGCGAACAATGCCTAGGGCGGGCCTCATCCCCGCGACCGTGACGGAAGCAGCGGCCGAGCTTGCCGACGAACTCAGCCCCGCGCAGCTGAGCATGAGCGTCGTCGCGGATCGCCTTGGAGTGAAAGCTCCCTCCCTGTACAAGCACGTCGACGGCCTCGCCGACCTCACCCACCGCATCGCGATCCTCGGCGCAACTGAGCTTGGCGACGCAATCCGCGACGCGACCCAGGGACGCGCCGGCCGCGACGCCCTCGCCTCCGCCGCGCAAGCCGTCCGCACCTACGCCCACGAACACCCCGGTAGGTACGCCGCCACCATCGGAGCCACCCCCTTAGGCGCTGACGACCCACTCGCCGTCGCGCTAGACCGCACCCTGAACTCATTCGCTGCCGCCCTCCGGGGCTACCACCTCGATCACGATCACGAGATCCACGCCATAAGGATGCTCCGCAGCATCCTTCACGGCTTCGCGAGCCTCGAATCCGGGAGCGGATTTCAGATGAATACCAGCGTCGATGACAGCTTCACCTGGATGGTCGCCTTCATCGATCGCGGCCTCACCACCGCTGGAGCATCATGAGCCGCGCGCAAACCATTCCCGCGCCGACTAACCGACCGCGAGCCGTGCAAGCCCGTCGTCGTCGACCGCCCGGCCACGACAACGTGCGCGGCGGCTTCAGAGTCGCTGCCGAACTGATCGCGATGACCGCCACACCATGGGCGTTATGGCCGCACTCGATCGTGCTCGCCCTTGCGTCCATCGTGATCCTCATCGGTCTCCCCGCCGTCTTCGGCACCCCCGGTGACCGGCCCGGCGGCGATGCCCGGATCGCCGTGCCCGGCATCGGCACGATCTTGATAGTCCTCCTCCACCTGACCGCGGGTGCCGTCGCTGCCTGGGTGATCTGGCCGGCCTGGGTTGCGATCGCCGTTACCGCGCTGTGTGTCACGGTGATCTTTACCGAGCAGACGCGATGGAGAGCTCTCACCCGCGGGACACGGTGACAGAGGCGCGAGAGGACCGGCCAGATCACCCATGGCTAGGGACACCAGACGCCTGATCCGAAAGCCGAAGGGCAGCACCTGAGCCCACGCGGAACCAGGGTCACGACGCACGAACTGTTCAGCAGAACGACCATGCGGGCGTGCGGATGCTCGGCACAGGGTCCGTCATTCTTCAGGTCCGACACCTGATGAGTTCGAAAGCCGCTCACTAGGATCATGGTCATGGCAGGCATTGTGATCGCGCTTCTCATCCTGGCTCTGGTCGTGGCGTCGCTCGTCGACATCATCACCAGGCCGGACGACAGCATCCAACACCTGCCGAAGGTGGTCTGGGTGCTGCTCGTCATCCTGCTCCCGCTGGTCGGGGGAATTCTCTGGTTCGCTGTCGGTCGCACCTATGGTTCTGCCGGAGGCAATGGGGGCGGGCGCTACGCCGAGCCGTTTCACCGAGGCGACCCGGTAGTGCAGCGGGCGCACGCGTCTGACGCGCGGGTGCGCACCACCGAACAGTGCGCATCTCGGTGCCGAAGAGGATTGCAGGGTCGATGCTCGTCGCAGCGAGGTGACCGCGGGGTTCACGGCTGACCACTCCGTGAATTCGGGTCCAGGAAAGCAGAGCGAGGGTCAATGCTGCCACGGAAATGTCACTGAATCCACCAACCAAGTGTTACAGGCTCTCACGTGAAAAAACGAGCATACGTAATTGTCTTGGGGAGGTCCCTTCGCGTCGTGAACTTGTCAGGGTGCGCTGCAACCGTCGACAATGGGCCGATGGCCGCAAACTACGATTTCTTTCTCACCGATTCGATCGACGCGGCCCGCGAGCGACTGGCAGGGATACTCGCGGCCAACGGCTTCACAGCAGAAGGTACGCCGAACGGCGGACTGCTCGCGAGCCGCGGCAACGCTACCCGCACGCTGCTGCTCGGTGGGCTCGCCGGCAAGGCGATACACATGCGATTCGATGTGCAGTTTTTCGAGGATGGTGACAGGATCGTCGCGCGGCTGAGCCGGGAGCACGCCGCTGGTGCTCTCAAGGGCGGCATTATCGGAGCATCCAGAACAGCGACCGTCTTCGATGAACTCTCGAACCGGGTTGGCGCCGCGCTCGCTGAAGCGGGCGTGCTGGCCGAAACCAGATCAGCGTAGCGAGCGCTTAGAAGAGGTCGGGGCTCGGTGTCGACGTGTGCCTAATCGACACGTCGGCGTGCCGGTCGAACCGGTAGCCGACGCCGCGCACGGTACGAACGATCTCCTCGTAAGCCCCGAGCTTCGACCGCAGCCGACGCACGTGCACATCGATGGTGCGCTCGTTCGGGGCGTCGTCATCTCCGACCGACCAGAGCGAAGAGATCAGCTCAGCGCGGTCGATGGTGCGACCCTCGCGCAACACGAGGTACTGCAGCAACTCGAACTCTTTGTAGGTGAGGGGGGCAGTCACCTCATCCAGCGTCACCCGCTTGCGCGAGAGGTCGACGATGATGCCGGCCCGGGCTGTGGGTTCCTCTTCGATGTGCTGGCGGTGGCTGGCCAGTGCCGAGGGGTCCTGAAGGGCGAGGCGCACGACATCCACGTCGCGTCCTCCTGCTCCCTGGGGGGCGAGAGCGACTGCCGCGTAGGTCTCAGCGGTCGGCACGAGTTCGCCGGTGAGCTTCTTCAGGGCTGCGACGAGTGCGCCGAGGTCGGTGCCGGCTGCGAGGGCTTTTGCCTCGTCGACACCGACGTAGATGACGAAACCGCGCGCTTCGGTTCCGGTCGGAACAGCACGGATCTTCGGGGCGGGCGAGCCGAGAGGGGTCGGCTCTGGTGCCGCGTGGAGTGCGGTCTGGTGAGCGGGGCGAACGAGATCGAGGGTTGCGAGTGACATGGTCGAATTCCTTGGGAACGGTGAAGGGCCTCTAATGATGAGGGTGTGATCCTTCGGGATGAAACAGGGCGTGCGGTAGTGGGAATCACCCGTTATGAGGGGCGAAGACCCTGGGGTCCCGGCACGTAGTCATAAAGACACGGTGCGAGGAACCCGGCTTAGCGCTTTAATAAGCGCACTGGCCGATTAGGCACACATTCGACAACACATGACAACAGAACCAGACACCTCGAGGGTGGTCAGGTTGAATGGAGTCATAGTCATGTTCTAACTATCTGATACGAACCGCAGCACTGTCAACCTCAGACGGTGCCGTAGAGCCGATCGCCTGCGTCACCGAGACCGGGCACGATATAGCCGACCTCGTTGAGTTTCTCGTCGAGAGCGCCGACGACGATGTGCACTTCGCGGCCCTCTGTTGCCTTCTCGACGGCGGCAAGGCCCTCCGGCGCTGCGATCAGGCAGATCGCTGTGACGTCGACCGCACCGCGGTCGAAGAGGTAGGTGATCGCAGCGATGAGTGAGCCACCGGTGGCGAGCATCGGGTCGAGCACGAAGCACTGCCGGTTCGAGAGATCGCTCGGCAGGCGCTCCGCGTAGATGTCGGGCTGCAGGGTTTCTTCGTTGCGCACCATGCCGAGAAAGCCGACCTCAGCGGTCGGCACGAGCTTCACCATGCCCTCGAGCATCCCCAGCCCAGCACGCAGGATGGGCACGACGAGCGGTCGAGGTTCACTGATCGCGAGGCCCTGCGCCGGGCCCACCGGGGTCTGCACCGTGACCGTCTCGACCCGAACATCCCGAGTCGCCTCGTAGGCGAGCAGCGTCACGAGCTCTTCGGCGAGAGCGCGGAAAGTGGGCGACGGCGTGTTCTTGTCACGCAGAACCGTGAGTTTATGGGTGACGAGAGGGTGGTCGGCAACGTGGACTCGCATAGGCTCAATCTAGCCGAGCGGGAGGTGGGCGATGGCTCGATTTTCCGAGTGGATGCTCGCAGCGGTAGCCAGTGCAAAGATTGCAGCCGCGCACGCCGATGTGCCCGTCGCCGCCGCCGTTTACGACGCGTCAGGCACGCTCATCGGGCAAGGCCGCAACGAACGGGAACTGCGCCAGGACCCAACCGCTCACGCCGAGATTCTTGCGTTGCGGGCCGCTGCAGAGACCCTCGGTGACTGGCACCTGACCGGCACGACCCTCGTCGTGACCCTTGAGCCCTGCCCGATGTGCGCGGGTGCGATCCTTGCCGCTCGGGTTTCTGTCGTGGTGTTCGGCGCCTGGGACTCGAAGGCCGGTGCAGCCGGATCGGTCTACGACATTCTGCGCGACCGCCGGCTGCCGCATCGCGCAGAGGTCTACGCGGGGGTAGAGGAAGAGGCCTGCGCTGCGGTGCTGCGCGAGTTCTTCGAGGCTGCGCGGTAGGTTGCCCGCGCCGAGACATCAGTCGGCGGCGCGAATTACTATCGACTCGGTCGACGGGTTGTCGGGGTTGGGTGGGGCGTAGACGTCAGGCTCGATGTAGATCACCCGAGCGATGGGAACTGCCTCGCGCACCCTGGCCTCAAGCGCGTTGATTGCTGTTGCGACATCCGACAGCCGCTTCTTCGCGGCGAAAGCGACTTTGGCTGCAACGAGCAGTTCGTCTGGCCCGAGGTAGAGGGTCTTCATGTGGATCAGCGCCTCCACCTCCGGGTCTGCGTTGATCGCGTCGCGGATAAGTTCGGTGTCGGCTGCAGACGCGCCCTCACCGACCAGCAGGCTCTTTGTCTCGATGCCGAGCACTATCGCGACGACCACGAGCAGTACCCCGATGGCGAGGGTTCCGACGCCGTCGTAAACGCCGTTGCCGGTGATGATGGTGAGCCCGACTCCGAGAAACGCGAGCGCAAGCCCGGTGAGCGCTGCGACATCCTCGAGCAGCACGATCGGAAGCTCCGGCGCCTTGGCATGCCGGATGAAGCTGAGCCAGCTCTGCTTGCCCCTGGTGTGGTTCAACTCCTTCACGGCGGTTCGCAGTGAGAAACTTTCGAGCACCATGGCAATGAGCAGCACGGCGATGGGAATCCACGGCAGTGTGAGCGCGTGGGGGTGCTGCACCTTCTCTATGCCCTCATAGACCGAGAAGACACCGCCGACGCTGAACAGGATGATGGAGACGACGAACGCGTAAACGTAGCGCTCGCGACCGTGGCCGAATGGATGCTCGGCATCGGCCTCTCTGCGTGACACGGCCCCGCCGCGCAGCAGAAGAAGCTGGTTGCCGGTATCGGCGAGAGAATGCACGCCCTCGCCGAGCATGGAACTGGAACCGGAGAAGAAGAAGGCGACGAACTTCGCCGCCGCGATGCCGAGATTTGCCAGCATGGCGGCCACGATCGGCCGATTGCTGCCCTGAGTGCTCATGACACCAATCCTAGGTTGGGGCCAGATCGGGCGAAGGGAACCGCTCCTAAGATGAGGGGATGACGAGCCTCCCCGCGATCGCGATCATCGGCGCCGGATCGATGGGCGGGGCGATCCTCAGTGGGTTGCTGCATCCTTCCAACTCCGTCGACGGCCTGCGAGTGACCAACCGCACCGAGCTGAAGGCCGCTGCGGTGAGATCGGTTGACGTCGAGTCCCTCTCTCTTGAACTCGACCCGGCAGCGAACCTGCGTGCGGTGACCGGGGCCGACGTCGTGATTATCGGTGTGAAGCCGGCGATGGTGCTCGACGTCCTCCGCGAGATCGCGCCGGGTCTCGGCGAGAACGCGATTGTGGTGAGCGTCGCGGCCGGGGTCTCCACGGCGGCGATGGAGGCGGTCATCCCGTCCATCGTCGTGCGGGCGATGCCGAACACCCCGGCGGTCATCGGCCGCGGGGTCACCGGCATCAGCGCTGGCTCGCGAGCCGACCAGGGCGACATGGTCGTCGTGCGCGTGCTCTTCGAGACAATAGGAGAGGTGCTCGAGATCGACGAGTCGAAGATCGACGCTCTCAGCACAATTTCGGGTTCCGGTCCGGCATACGTCTTCTACCTCGTCGAAGAACTCACCGCGACGGCGATCGGCCTGGGATTCACCCCCGCAGAGGCACGCACGATGGTTGACGGCACCTTTCTGGGGGCGGCCCAACTGCTGGTCTCCACCGGCGAAGAGCCCGGTGAACTGCGCCGCAGGGTCACCAGCCCGAACGGCACGACAGAGCGCGCGATGGCGGAGTTGCAGAAGGCCGGCCTCTCGGCGCTGTTCGACCGGGCGACCGCGGCGGCACTTGCACGGGCAAAGGAGCTCGCAGCCGGATAACCTGTCTCTCATGGCTGACATCTTCGACGTGGTCGCTGACCCGACCAGGCGTGACCTGCTGCAGGTGCTCCTCGACCGTTACGTCGCGCACGATCCTGACAGCGGTGAGATCAGCGTCGGCGAGATCGTTGGCAAGCTTGGGCTGAGCCAGCCGACGGTCTCGAAGCACCTCAAGGTATTGCGAGATCACGGGCTGGTGACCGTGCGCGAAGAAGGCCAGCACCGTTACTACTGCATCGATACCAGCCCGCTCGAAGACCTCGAGGACTGGCTCATCCCGTTCCTCAGCGCTGACTTCGATACGAGCGCTGATGTGGCAGGATCTGCCGTTTTTGCAGCATGGTCGGGGATGCCGCTGCCAGAGCCGGGTCGCGCGGGCAACGCTGTCGGCAGGGCCGCAGCCGCAGCATCATTCGGCGCCCAGAAGCGCATCCAGGATGCCGTCGCGCCGATCAAGAGCCGATTCACCCGCCACGACGAAAGATAGGTGGTTGCTCACAGGCATCACTAACCCATACAGTTACGTTTCAGCACACGAGTAACACTCGTATCACCCCGGGGAGCGCAGAGATGGCACGTGATCTTTCTGACGTCCGCTTCCTTACCGTCGCTGAAGTGGCTGACATGATGCGTGTTTCGAAGATGACGGTCTACCGTCTGGTGCACGCAGGCGACCTGCCGGCCATCCGATTCGGCCGCTCGTTTCGCGTTCCCGAGTCCGCGGTCGAAGCTGCGATCGACTCGCACGTCGCCGACACCGCGTAGCGCGTTAGCGGGTCGAGCAGTAGCTCCGGGGTGATCGAGATCTCGCCAGAGGGCTACCACAGCCTGCGCCCCGGACAAGCTCGACCCGCCAAGTCGGGTAGGATAACAAAGTTGTATTTTTCCGCGGTTCTGTACGGACCCGGTCGTCCGTCAAGAACAGTAGAGGTCGTTATGGGCTCCGTAATCAAGAAGCGTCGCAAGCGCATGGCCAAGAAGAAGCATCGCAAGCTGCTTCGCAAGACGCGCCACCAGCGTCGCAATAAGAAGTAACTCCTCGCCGTTCTGCCATGTCCACAGTGGCTGTCACTCTCATCGGCAAGCCAGAGTGTCACCTGTGCGATGCGGCCCGAGTTGTCGTGGCCACTGTCGTCGATGAGCTGGCGAGTCTGGCATCCATCTCCGTGACTGAGTTGTCTATTTTCGACGACCCCGCACTCATGGAGAAGTATGAGGACGAAATCCCGGTCGTGTTGATCGACGGTCGGGTGCACAACATCTGGCGCGTCGAACCCGAGCGCCTACGGTCGGCCATTCTGGAGGCAGCACAGTGATCACGCACGTCGTTTCATGGACCCTTCTCGAGAAGGATGTCGAGAAAAAGGCCGAGGTCGCATCGTTCGTGTCGGCGCAGCTCATGACGCTGCCGGCGCTGATTCCAGAGATCACCAGCCTCAGCGTTTCAACAAACGCTGTCGCCATCGACGGCAACTGGGATCTCGTGCTCATCGGCGAGTACGCCGACGAGGCTGCGCTACGCACCTACATCGAGCACCCCGAGCACCAGAAGGTCGTCGCGGTCATCAAGCCGTACTTCGACAAGCGCTCAGCCGTCGACGTGCTGGTCTAGTCAGGCTTCCCACCGCTGACTGTTCCGTTTCGTAGCGATCGTTGCTGTTCGCGCAGCAACAATCGGTACGAAACGCAACAATGGGGCGGGTAGCGATACGCCTAGCTAGTCCTGGCGGGCCTTCGCGGCGGCTTCGGCGCGTGAGCCGTACACCGGCTCGTCAACGACGTGCGCGAGAGTTTCGCTCGGATCGATGAGCAGCAGGTCGGTCGGCTCGTCGGCTGACGCGAAGTCTTCGGCGACCAACGGCTCGCCGTTGAGGTGCACCGTGAGTAGGCCGCTACCGGTCTCGAGCGAATCGACCTCGAGAGCGCTCAGCGGCTTGCCGCCGGCCCGCTGGAGCAACGCGACCACGGCCGCCCCGACACCCTTGCCAGCGGAGAGGAATTCCTTTTCGTCGAGCACCGTGTAGTCGTAGCGGGTGCGCACGGTGAAGGTGAGCTCGCCGGCATCCTCGGCCTCATCATCTTCGTCTTCACCATCATCGTAGAGCTCGTCGAGTGCGTCACCGTAGTCGCTGATGGCCTCCCAGAGTTGGCGATCAACCTCCACGGCTGCATCGGTCTCGTCCGTTACGGCCGCGACTGAATCGATGTGCCTCCGCAGGATGGCGAGCAAAGCCTCACCCGAATCGATCGCTGCCTGCCTGCTGCTGTTCTCCATGCCCGTCACGGTATCAGCCCGAGGTCGCGCCGCAGGGTTTGGTCCGGGCAATCGTGGCAGACGCGTTGGCCCATCCGGCACGAATTGGCCCGTTTCGGAGAGGGCAGCCTGAAGAGTGTGGCCGGGCGCCTACGGCAGCAGGCGCGTTGGCCCGCGGAAGAGGAAGGTGACCTCCCGCAGGTTCGCCTGGTGCAACAGCAGCATGATCACGCGGCTGAGCCCCATGCCGAACCCACCGTGTGGCGGCACCCCGTAGCGGAAGAAGTCGAGGTAGAAGCTGAGCTCCTCAGGGTCGAGCCCCTTCGACTTCGCCTGCGCTTCGAGCACATCGATGCGGTGCTCCCGCTGGGCGCCGGTAGAGATCTCGACGCCGTTGAAGATGAGGTCGTAGCTGTTCGTGAGCGACGGGTCATCCTCGTGGCGCATGTGATAAAACGGCCGGATGCTCGAGGCATAGTCGGTGAGGAACACGAATTCGTGCCCGTACGTCTCGTGCACGTATGCAGCGATCTGACGCTCGCCCTCCGGGTCCATGTCATCGTCTGTGCGCGGAACCTCGTAGCCGCGCTCGGCGATGATGCGTTTCGCCTCGGCGAGCGGGATGCGCGGGAACGGCACCGTGGGCACCGTCACCTCGAGGTCGAACAGGGCCTTGATCTCGTCGCCGTGCTTCGTCTTCACGGCGGTGAGCCCGGCGACCAGCAGCTCTTCGTGCAGCTTCATGACGTCTTCGTGGCTGTCTATCCAGCTGAACTCAGCATCGACACTGGTGAACTCAGTCGCGTGCCTGCTCGTGAAGCTCGGGTCTGCCCGAAAGGCCGGACCGACCTCGAAGATTTTGCCGAAACCAGCCGGCTGGGCCATCTGTTTGAAGAACTGGGGGCTCTGCGAAAGGTAAGCCTTGCCCTCGAAGTACTTGACCTCGAACAGCTCGGCCTTCGACTCGCTCGCGCTCGCCATCAGCTTCGGGGTGTGAATTTCGATGAAATCGTGCTCGATCCAGTACGTGCGCAGCGCATGCTCGAAGGTGCTCTGCACGCGCGCGATGAGATTTTGCTCCGGTCGACGAAGGTCGAGAAAGCGCCAGTCCATGCGCTTGTCGATGCCGGAGTCTGCTGCTATCGGGTTTTCGGGCAGCGCCGTCGCTGCGATCTCGAGGCCGGCGAGTTTGATCTCGACGCCGCCGAGCTTTACGCGCTCGTCGTGCTTTAGCTCGCCTGTTGCGGTGAGGAAGGTGCCAGCGGTAAGGGCGGAGATGCCGTCGGAGAGAGCGTCTGGCTCCTCGCCTTTCGGGTTGACCAGCTGCACTGCGCCGGACTCATCCCGGAGCACCACGAACTGCACCTTCTTCTGGTCACGGACTACGTCGACCCAGCCGGAGACGCTCACCGGCCCGTCGGTTGCAGCAGCAAGGTTCTTGATCAGGGTGCGTTTCGTCACGGGAATTGAGTTTAGCGGTGGCGTGCTCAGGCTAGAGCCGCACTGCTGGGCGTACTCACGGCGATCGCGCAGCCGCCCGAAACGTAGACTTGCCGGGTGGCTGCATCCCAAATCCATCTCGTGCGTCACGGCGAGGTGTTCAACCCAGACGGCGTCCTGTACGGGCGTCTTCCGGGGTTCCACCTCTCAGAGTTGGGCAGGCAGATGGCCGTGGCGGCAGCGGATGAGCTGGCCGGCCACCCGATCACCGCACTTTTCGCAAGCCCGCTGCTTCGCGCGCAGGAGTCCGCTGCGCCGTGGGCAGAACGTTTTGCGCTGCCCATCCAGACCGATGAGCGGCTCATCGAGCCCACCAACAAGTTCGAGGGCGGTACCTACGAATTCGGGGCAGGGGTGCTGTTGCATCCGAAGATCTGGCCCTGGATCATGAACCCGTTCAAGCCCAGCTGGGGCGAGCCGTATGAGCAGGTCGTGAAGAGGATGTTCGCAGCGATCGATGACGCCTGGGCGTCGGTCGAGACGGGCGAGGTCGTGATGGTGAGCCACCAGATGCCGATCGTTATGGTGCAGCGCGCGGTTGCGGGCAAGCGACCGTTTCACGATCCCCGTCAGCGCCGATGCACGCTTTCGAGCATCACGACTCTCGAGCGTCGAGGAGGATCGTTCGTCGAGGTCGGATACGAAGACCTGTCATCTGAGATCCTCGCGAAGGCCACCGACCAGGGGGCCGTGTGAGGCGCGTACTCCTCGCGGCTGTGGTGCTTCTTGCGCTAGCCGGATGCTCCAGCACGACCGGGCTGGACTCCAGCTACACCAACAACAACGGCACGACCTACACCGACGACACTGGACAGCCGGTGCTGGTCAAGCCGGCCCAACGCACCAGCGCGCTCGAGTTCACCGCAACGACGGAAGATGGCTCACCGCTCAAGCTCTCGGACTACCGCGGCAAAGTCGTCGTGGTCAACTTCTGGTACGCCAGTTGCGCTCCGTGCCGGGCCGAAGCGCCGATCCTCCAGGGCCTGTACGAGAAGTACCAGGACCAGGGCGTCGCCTTCGTCGGTGTCAACACCGCCGACGGAGCCGACACGGCGATCTCATTCGAGAAAGCCCATCAGGTGACATATCCCTCTGTGCTGGATGTTGACAGCGGAACAGCGCGCCTCGCCTTCAACGGCGCGGTCTCTGCCAGCACGGTGCCCGTCACCTTCGTTCTCGACACGAAGGGTCGGATAGCCGCGCGCGTTCTCGGTGAACTGCAGTCGCAGAGCATCCTCAACACCCTCGTGAGCAGCACCCTCGCGGAGAACAAGTAAATGAACATCGGCCAGTTGATCACCGGGGGCAACCTTGCCGTTGCGCTGCCCCTCGCATTGCTAGCCGGCCTTATCGCGTTCGCTTCACCCTGCGTGCTGCCACTCGTGCCGGGCTATCTCGCATATGTCGGCGGTTTCGCCGCAACCCAGGAGCGCAAGGGACGCGGCCGACTGGTGCTCGGCGTGTTGTTGTTCATCCTGGGCTTCAGCGTCATCTTCGTCGCCCTCAACCTGGTTTTCGCCACGGCGGGGCTGCTGCTGATTCCGTGGATCGACATCATCACCAGGGTGGCCGGCGTCGTTCTCATCGCGATGGGGCTCGTCTTCATCGGCCAGTTCAGCTTTCTGCAGCGCAGCCTCAAGCCGGAGTGGCGGGTAGCGACAGGACTCGGCGGGGCGCCCCTCCTCGGCGTCGTGTTCGGGCTCGGCTGGGCACCGTGCATCGGCCCGACGCTCGCCGCGGTCCTCGCGCTCAGCACAGGCAGTGGCAGCGCGTGGCGGGGAGTGCTCCTCGGCGTTGTCTACTGTTTTGGCCTCGGCATCCCCTTTCTGCTGGTGGCTCTCGGCCTCAACTGGGTCACCGGGTCTGTCGCCTGGCTCAAGCGCCACATCCGCGTTATCAACATCATCGGTGGAGCACTGCTCATCCTGATCGGACTTCTCATGGTCACCGGGGTCTGGCGCATCCTCGTTTCGAGCCTGGGGTCGGTGATCGGAGGATTTGTCTCGCCCATCTGATCACTTCGACTCTCCTGCCCCACAGCCGAAGAGCGAGATAGCGCAGCCCCGGCTCGGGTTCGTCGGCTACCTGCGCTTCTCTTGGCGGCAGCTCACCAGCATGCGCACCGCGCTGTTCCTGCTGTTGCTGCTCGCGATCGCGGCGGTGCCTGGATCGCTGTTCTCGCAGCGCAGCTCAGACCCGAACGGCGTGACGCAGTACTTTGCCAACAACCCCACTCTCGCGCCCATTCTCGACAGGTTCCAGCTCTTCGACGTCTACACGTCTGTCTGGTTCTCGGCCATCTACCTGCTGCTCTTCATCTCGCTGATCGGGTGCGTCATCCCGCGGGCGATTCACCACGCGAAGGCCCTTCGATCTCGGCCGCCGCGCACCCCGTCGCACCTCGAGCGCCTCGGCACATTCTCGGCGTTCGAAATCGAACCGGGGCAGGTGGATGCCGCTGGCGCACTCATCACGGCGGCGTCGACTGTCGAATCCGCTCGCAGCCTCCTGCGCCGCTCTGGCTATCGGGTGCAGCTGTTCGAAGGGCCCGCCAAAGAGACCGGTAGAGCGCTCTCCGTCTCGGCCGAACGCGGTTACCTGCGCGAGACCGGCAACCTGATTTTCCACATTGCCCTCATCGGCATCCTGTTCGCGGTCGGAATCGGTAGCGGCTTCGGCTACACCGGCCAGAAGGTGCTCGTCGTCGGGCAGGCTTTCGCCAATGTGCGGCTTACCTTCGACTCGTTCAATCCGGGCCGGTTCTTCACGGACACCCAACTCGACCCGTACCGCATCGTGCTCAATTCGTTCACAGCGAAGTACGAGGAACAGAATCTCAACGCATACGGTCAGCCGATCGACTACACCGCGAAGGTGACGACGTACGAAGGCGAGAGCACGAAGGGCACCAAGCGAACGATCAAGGTCAACTCGCCGCTCGAGATCGGGGGAAACCAGGTCTACCTGCTCGGTAACGGTTATGCACCGCACGTGACGGTGCGCGATCCGTCCGGAAAAGTCGTCTTCTCAGAGCCGATTCCTTACCTGCCTCAGGATGCGAACCTCACGTCGCTGGGCATCATCAAGGTTCCCGACGGGCTGAAAAAGCAGGTCGGCATGCGTAGCTTTTTCTACCCGACCGCCGCGAACAACTCAAGCGGAGTGCTCGCATCGACCCATCCTGACCTGCGTAACCCAGAACTTTCGCTCGTGATGTACACCGGCAGCCTCGGAATCAATACCGGGGCACCGAAGTCGGTATACGCGCTCGACGTTTCAAAGATGACCGAGATTGCAGGGCCGGGCATCCCGACCGCCGCGATCCACCTGAAGCCGGGCACGACCGCAGCGATCCCCGGGGGCCTCGGCACCATCACCTTTGACAACATGGCGCCAGCCGGTGACAAAAATAATCTCGAGAAGAGCGTTCCGCGCTTCGCCTCACTCGACGTGCACCGCGACCCAACGCAGGGCTGGGTGTTGTTCTTCGCGATCTGCGTGCTCGTCGGGCTGCTGACATCGCTGTTCGTTCCGCGCCGACGCGTGTGGGTGAAGGCGATCGAAGAGGAGGGCGGGCGGATCCGGCTGGAATACGGGGGGCTCGCTCGCGGCGAAGACCCGGGGCTCAACGCCGCTGTGGCCGATATTGCGGCACGGCACTCCCAGCAACTCGGGCTTAAGCTG
>JAYTRC010000052.1:0-5879 GCA_043746355.1 Lacisediminihabitans sp.
GGTGTGAAGCCGAGTCCGCGTGCAAGGGTCACATCCATCTGGCCCTTCCACGGCTGGGGAAGCGGTTCGGCGGATGACGGGTAGTTGTAGCCCACGATTTGTGACATCTCGTAGATGCTCAGGGGCGACTCGTCTGCGATGTTGACGGTGCGGCCGTCGAATGCGCCAGTAAGGGCGAGTGTGAATGCTGTGGCAACGTCGGCGTGATGGATAACGCTCAGTTTTTGCGCGGGGTGCCATCCCATACCAGCAGCGAGGTCGGGCAGCGATTCAAGGTGCCCGTCCTGATCGCCATAGATGAACGGGAGCCGCAGGATTCCCCATGTCAGCCCACTTGAGCGAAGGAGCTTCTCGGCATCGATCTTGCTCGCAGGGTAAGCCAGGGTCGGGGTTACATCGTCGTCTTCGCGGCCGGGGTGCGGGCTTTCCGCGTTGTACACGTTGGAGGTGCTGGCGAGCAGAAAGCGAGCACGTGGTGAGTGTTCCTGAACGGCGGCGATCAGGTTTCGGGTCCCTTCACGGTTGACAGCCCATATTTGGTCGTCGTCACGCGTCCGGAACACGGCAGCGAGGTGGATGACCGCCGTCACACCTTTTACGGCGGCGGGAAGGGAGTCTGGGCTGAGAACATCGCCGTCGATGCGGCCGACGCCATCTGGGAGATCTTTGCCAGACCTGACCAGCGCACGGCATTCGATACCCGCTGCGGTAAGTCGCTTGAGGAGGCGGGGGCCGACTAAGCCCGTTCCGCCGGTGACGAGAATTGTCATGATCGGGTTTCTTTCCTGTAGTCAGTGAGACGTTTGGTGGCGCCGCTCAGCACGCGGTTCATGGTCGCGATGTCGGCGGGGTCTACCCCGTCGAAGGCGATTTTGGTGATCAGCGCCATCGGATCGGGAAGAGAAGCCCACAAGGTCGCGCCGGCAGCTGTGATGTGGAGCAGCTTCTGTCGCTGGTCTATCGGATCGGGTCCGTGTTGAACGAGTCCCTTTCGGACAAGCGCGGCGACTACCGCGCTCAAGGTCGCACGCTCAACTTCGAGTTCACGCGTGAGATCCCTCTGGCTTACCGGGCGCTGCGGGACCAGTCGGTACAGCACATACCACTGCGTGTTTCCGAGACCGTAGGCACGGAGGACGGACTCCATCAAACTCCGACTAGCGAGGAAGTACTTCTTCGCCCACAAACCTGCGTCGTCCCAGCCCGGAATAATTTCGTTAGGCACCTTACAAGTATGGTAGGTACCTAACGAAATGTCAATCCGCTGCTATGCGCCTACTTCTCAACTGAGCCGAATGCCAGTTACACAAGAAATCTGACGTTGACCCTTCAGCGAGCGGTGGGAAGCGCCGGCGCACTTCTGCACGCCCTGGTGAGAGTCGGAGACGGTGACGTCGCTGGTGGTGGTGTACTTTGCCGGCCCGGGTGTCTCCTCGTGGACGGGGTGAGCCGTCGTGCGATGGTCAGTGAGAACTGTTTAGGAATCTCACGAAAGGACACAACGCACGATGGCTCTTGACCAGTCTGCCCTCCTTGACTTGCTCGGCCAACTGAAACTCACCAATGTCATCGACCGGATCAGGGTCGCGACCGAGACGCTCTACCCAAAGCTGATTAACGCGGAAGCGGCCGCATTCATCGGCGCCAGGCCGTTCGAGCGGACCCCCGCTCGGACGATCCAACGCAACGGCACTCGTCCTCCCACCCTCACGACCACGGCCGGGGATTTCGAGTTGCGGATCCCGAAGCTGCGGCAACGGAATTTCATCCCGTCGGTGCTGGAGCGCCACCGCCGGGTGGATCACGTCCTGTTCGCGATCGCAATGGAGGCCTATGTTCACGGCGTCTCGACCCGGAAAGTCGACGATCCCGCCTGAGCGCTCGGCGCCAACACCGGGATCTCCAAGTCGGAGGTGTCGCTGATCTGCGGCACCTCGATGAGGATGTCGCCGCGTTCTGCGACCGAAGCCTGGGTCGGCCAGCGCTTAGTCTCGCCCGCGGTCGTCGTCGCGGTGCATGGGCTGCCCGGTCCAAGAAGCAAATGTCCATCTCAGGATGTTGGGCCAGCTGCTGATATTCGGCCGTATCCCGAAGGCGGTCCCAGGTCAACGATTTGCGCAACGCCGCTGGCAGCTGCATCAGATCCTCGGCGACCGCGGCTCGCACCGCCTCAACTTTGTCGCCATCTGGCGACCGCACTGCTCAATCGAGAACCTGATTCGTAGATTCAGGTTGTAATGGGGGGATGGCCCGTGTTGTTGGCTCAGCGAATGGTCGCGTCGCGAGCCGATCGCAAAGCAGCGACGCCAGCGACGAGGTCGGCGCGGAAATGAGTGAGCCGCGAAGGGGACATTTCGGGTTCTGGGGCGAGTGCGCGCAGGGCGGGGCTAGCGAAGAACCAGGACAGCACCATTCCGATTGTCAGCGCGAGCGTGTCCACGCCATCTGGATCCCCCGAGGCGGTGAGTGCGGCGAGCTTTCGCGCATAGGAGTTCGTCTCGCCTTCCGTGGCGGGGGTCCCCTCGAGTTGCGCCCAGGTGAAGAGGCGACCGAACTGCGGATTGCCTGTCAGGTAGTCGAACATCCTCCCCGCGTATCCGGGCAGGTCGATTGCGTCGAAGGGGACGCTTTCCTCGAGCTCGGCGAGACTCTGGTCGACGATGAACTGGAACAGCTGCTCTTTCGGACCGAAGTGCACATAGATCGAGCGCTTATTGGCATTTGCGGTCTCGGCTATGCGATCCACGCGGGCTCCGGCGAGGCCGTAAGTGGCGAACTCCTCGCGCGCGGCGGCGAGGAGGCGGCGCTTAGTGTCGCTCGAGTCCGGTGGCATAGGCCGATTCTAGGGGTAACCAACTGGATATTGACATAGCTCCCCACGGCGTGCCATTCTAATGTAACCAACCAGATACTTACGAAAGAAGAATCGTGCCAAACAAGATTGCTCTCGTCACCGGAGCTTCCTCGGGCATCGGTGAGTCCACCGCCCGCCACCTGCTGGACCTTGGCTTCACGGTCTACGCGGCTGCGCGGCGCGTCGACCGGATGCGGAGTCTCGCCCTTGCCGGTGTTCACGTCGTCGCGGTCGATCTCTCCGACGACGCCTCAATGGTCGCCCTGGTGGAGGGGATCATCGCTGCCGAGGGTCGGGTCGACGTGCTGGTCAACAACGCCGGATACGGCTCGTACGGAGCCCTTGAGGATGTGCCGATCGCCGAAGCACGCCACCAGTTCGAGGTCAACGTTTTCGGCCTTGCCCGGCTGACTCAACTGGTGCTCCCCCACCAGCGCGCCAAGCGCGACGGCTACATCGTCAACATCTCGTCCATCGGAGGCAAGATCTGGGAACCGCTCGGAAGTTGGTACCACGCGACCAAGTTCGCAGTGGAAGGCCTAAGTGACAGCCTGCGCGCTGAGACCGCTGGCTTCGGCATCAAGGTCGTAGTAATCGAACCGGGCGTTATCAAGTCCGAGTGGGCAGCCATCTCCGCCGACAACCTGGATGCCGCATCGGGCGGGTCGGCATACGGCGACCAGGCCAGGAAACTCGCCGCCAACTACCGCAGTGTCAACGGCGAACGAATCGCCTCGGACCCAATCGTCGTCGCCCGCGCCATCGGCCGCGCCGTGACTTCACGCCGCCCTAAGACCCGCTACGCGGTCGGTGGCGGCGCCACACTCGTGCTCTTCGTGAAGCGGATCCTGCCCGACCGCGCCTTCGACCGATTCATTCGTCGCACGCTCCGACTGAACTGACAAAAGGGCGGCGAAACTCACAGCCGATCTTGCCGACCTAGTTACCTCGCAGCCAGTTCGAAGGCCAGCGAGAACACTATTTTGGGAGTGACCCCTGGGACAGATACGCGGCCGCGTAACGCAGGATCCCGTTCTCCTGCTCCAAAAGGCGGATCCGCTTCTTCACCGCTCGCAGCACCTCGGAATCGTCCTAGCTCACACCGGGCTTGACACCTTCCTCGAAATCCGCCCGGTTCAACCAGCCTCGCATCCGAGATCCCGAAGTCCTTTACGATCCGGGAATCAGGGCCTCGTTACGGCGGGCAACCGCGACAACATTGCGACGAAACTCAGCAGGATAGGGCTTAGGCATAATCAACATCCTTCCTGTCGTCGACACTTCCACCGAGAACCCGCAGAGTCTCAGAGGCCCGTTGAGCAAAGCCGGGGCAGACCCTTCTAGAACGGGTTTGGGGGTGGGCGTCCAGTTCGGCTGTGGCCGGTAAATCAGTGCGTGCTCTCCCGTGACCGTTGTTCATCGCCAGGTTCCCAGCCCCTCTATGACTGCTTCAATAAGGAGGCTATTGACCGCGCCATGTTCGATGGTGCTTCTGTAGTAGAGAGGGCCGACCACAAGAGCGGCAGCGACTTCAGGCGCGGCATTTAGTACCACCTCACCTCGAGCTTGAGCAATAGCGAGAGCGGCGACGAGACGCTCGGTGAGGATCGTCGCGAATCGTTCTCGCCGCGCATCCATCTCGTTATCCCAGAGCGAGGCGTTGGCAAGCGTCGTAGCGACAGCCCGCACGTCGTCGTGTTCTAACTGTCGAGCTATCGCTGTAAGCTCGCTTCGAAGCCAGGTCCGGTCTGGCGTGGTAGCGGCCTCGAAAAAGGGCATCGGTACCATGGTCATCGCTTCGGCGAGAAGTCGATCGGTGCGGGGCCAGTGTCGGTAGACCGTCGCGCGCGCGATACCCGCACGCTCGGCCACCTGCGCGTGCGTCACCGCGCCAGGCCCTTCGCCACCCAACAGCTCGCGGGCAGCGCTCAAGATCGCTTCTCTGCTTCGGAGGAATCGCGGGTCGGTCTGGGTACTCACACCGACTAGTTTACGAGACGTGTTGACTCATAAGCGAGCTCGTGCAACTATTCTCACTATGAGACAAAAGGTATCGCAACTGAAGATTGCAGTGCTCGGGGCATCCGGCGCAACCGGTCGTCATGTCGTAGCACGCGCGCTTGAGCACGGTCACGAGGTGGTCGCACCTGTTCGTCGCCCAGGAGCTTCTAAGCAAACGGCAGGCCTGTCCGAGACAGAGTGGTCGAATCCTGTTGATGCGGCCGCCCTTGCGATGGCCTTCGTCGGCGTGGACGTGGTGATCAGCACGCTCGGAGGAGCGAACAAGGGCCCGACCACTGTCTGCACTGACGGGATCCGCAGCGCCATCGCTGCGATGAGCGAGCAGAACGTATCGCGGCTGATCGTAGTCAGCGCACATGGGGTGCTGGAGACCCATGACCGTTCCCTGTACTCGCGGGCCGGGTGGTTTAGCGTGGGCGAGAAAATGAAAGACAAGGAGTCAATGGAGGCTCTGATTACCGCGTCCCACACCGACTGGACAATCGTTCGACCGCCGATGCTGAAAAACACCCCCGCAACAGGCATTTATCAGGTGGGAGCAAATCTACCGATCCGGCTTTGGCATTCCATCGGCCGAGAGGATCTCGCATCCTTCCTCCTCCACGAGGCCGAGGACCCGCAGTTCATCCGTGGCTACCCGAGGATTCACCGATGACCTCCCCGGCGCCGCTTCAGGGCAAAGTCGCGGTCGTGACCGGAGCAACCGGAGGGATGGGCCAAGTCATCGCCCGCGAGCTCGCCCGATCCGGTGCACATGTTGTTGCCGTCGTCCGTGATCCGCGCCGAGCAGACGCCCTCCGTGCCCAGATCGCGCAGCAGGCCGGGGCGGGGCGGCTCGAGGTGATCACCGGAGACCTCTCCCAAAGAGAGGATCTGATCGACTCCACATCCGCGATCACCGCAGAACACGAGGCGATACACATCCTCATCAACAACGCCGGCGCACATTTCCACACGCACCGCCTTTCACCCGATGGACTGGAAATGCACATCGCCGTCGACT
>JAYTRC010000053.1:0-8140 GCA_043746355.1 Lacisediminihabitans sp.
CCGTGTCTTCGCCAGCGGTCATGGAGCCAGCGAAGTCAGACTCTACAACGACCACGGTCACGTTGTCGGAACCGCCCGCTGCGATGGCAGCGTTCACCAGGCGCTCAGCGAGAGAGACCGGGAGACTGTCGGATTCGCGAGTCGCCTCTGCGGCGTGAAAGACGATGATGCGCGCGATCTCGTCGTCAGTCAGCTCTTTGGTGAGGCCGTCGGAGCAGAGCACGAAGGTCTGGCGTTCACGCGCAGGCAGAATCCACACGTCGGCGTCAACCTGACTGGCAGCGCCAAGGGCACGCGTCACGATGTTACGGTCCGGGTGATGGTCTGCCTGGAGCCTGGTGATGTGGCCAAGATCGACCAGCTCCTGCACTGCCGAGTGATCGACGCTGAGTTGCTGGAGCGCGCGTCCGTCCCAGCTGTAGACCCGGGAGTCTCCGACGTTGAAAACCATCCAGTGATAATTGCCGGCAGGCCCCGCCTCGACAAACGCGACACCGGCAAGCGTCGTGCCAGAGATAGCCCCAGGCTTGCCAGCAGCCTTGCTCACAGCGAGCACACCCTCGTTTGCGATGCGAATGGTGTCGAGCACCTGTTGCGGCTGGGCGTGATCTACGTTTGCGAACGCCGTCGAGAATGCCGCAATCGCGGCCTGGCTCGCTCTGTCGCCGAAAGCGTGACCGCCCATTCCGTCTGCTACGACGAACAAAGGAACGTCTGCAAAAAAGCTGTCTTCGTTCAGTTTTCGCACGGCGCCGCGATCTGAATGACCCGAGAATCGGAACCGCGCGGAACCGTCAGGCAACACGTACTCCTGCCGACCGTCCGCCACGATACGAAGCCCCTGTTCCACCCGTTACCCGCACCACTCTAGGGGATAGAGTGGTCTACCCCCGTCTCCAGGGCAATGGGCAGTACTACCCATTCATCCACTCAGTCGGCAGCGACCGTCCGGCGCCGATCGATGCTGATTTTGATCAGGCTCGCACCCACTGCCACTGCCATCGAGACGACGATGACGGCGAGCGACGCGAGGGTTGGGATCTCGGGTGCCCAGGCGATTCCCTTGCCTGCGTTGACGAACGGAAGCTGGTTATCGTGGAGCGCATGCAGCACCAGCTTGACGCCGATGAACGCGAGGATGAACGCGATTCCGTACTTGAGGTAGAGGAGTTTCTCGATCAGGTCGCCGAGCAGGAAGTACAGCTGGCGGAGCCCCATCAGGGCAAACACATTCGCGGTGAACACGATGAACGGGCTCGTGGTGATGCCGAAGATGGCCGGGATCGAGTCCAGCGCGAAGACGAGATCGGTGGATCCGATGGCCAGGAACACCACGATGATCGGCGTGAAAACCTTCCTGCCGTCGACGAGGGTGCGCAGCTTCGAGCCATCGAACTCGTTCGTGATTCGAACCCGACGACGCAGCAGGCGGATGACGCCGCTCTCCTTCTCATCCCTCTCCCTGGTTCCCTCCAGGGCCTGCCGCACCGCCGTATAGAGGAGGAACGCTCCGAAGATGTAGAAAATCCAGCTAACGTGCTGGATCAGCTGCGCGCCCAGCAGGATGAAGATGCCTCGAAGGATGAGGGCGATGACGATGCCGACCATCAGTACTTCCTGCTGGTATTTTCTCGGCACCGAGAACCTGGCCATGATGATGACAAAGACGAAGAGGTTGTCGATCGACAGGCTGTATTCGGTCAGCCAGCCCGCGATGAACTCGCTGGCGTGGTCCGCCCCCGCAAAGAGGAACATGAGGAACGCGAACACCAGCGCGAGGAACACGTAGAAGCCGACCCAGAGGCTCGACTCTTTCGTGGACGGGATGTGCGGCCTGGCGTACGCGAGCACCAGGTCTGCGATCACGATCACGATGAGCACGACGATCGTCGTGATCTCGAATACCAGCGGAAGCTGAAGTTCCATACTGTGAGCCTTTCGGTTAGTCGGCGCGAGCGCCGGAAGACCGAAAGTCTCTTCCGCGCCGATTAAGGCACCACCGCATCCGGGCCAGCATCATTGGCGACCGTCTTGACGACTGCGGCGTTGTGGAATACTCCCCTTCGCGCCATTAACCCTACCGGCACTGAATCGTCGGTCGGCTATGGCAGAATTCGACGGTGATCGACGACACCCCGCCACCGACAGACAACGGCCGCGATAGGTTCCCGGAGCGACTGGTGCTCGACAGGTCAATTCAGACCAACCCAATCACGACCAGGCCAATTGCACAACGAACGCGACGGGTCTCAGGGCTGGCGATGACTGCGACGATCATCCTCGCGCTCATCACGGCGTTCGTAATTTTTCTGGCACTCCAGACGTGGACGGGCCCAAAGACGACTCCCGCCGCCGCAGCGCTGCTGAGGGTCAATATCGTCGACGGCGTGGTCCCGGTCGTTGCGTACGTGCTCGGGGGCGTCGCGCTGGTGTTCCTCGCACTGCGCAGGCCAACGATGAGGTGGCTGGTCACGTCAGTGATCGCCCTCGCTGCCGGTGCGGGCATCGCCGCCCTCGTGCTCTGGTATGTCTCGGTGACGAACACGTTCGGCGTTCAGCTGAGCTCCACAACCTCCGCTTGGAGTGTTGCGACCTTCGCCGCCGTTGCCTTTGCGATTTCGAACCTGTGGCGATCGCCGGCAGGGCGCAAGCTGGGCGCGATCGCCAGCATCATCTTCCTCGTGGCCGCTGGCTTCGTCGGAGTGAATGCAGACTTCGGACTCGAACGCACACCCGCCGACCTCGCGGGCATCTCCACCCAGCCGACCCTCGCCATTCCCTTAGCGACAGCAAAACCGACCCCGACACCAACGCTGCTGGCCGGCGGCGCACTCTGGGCAAACTGGCACGCGCCGGTCGGTATGCCGGCGGCCGGCCAGCAGGGCCAGGTAATCATCCCCAACACCGTCTCTGGATTCGCGGCGCGAGCGCCGGGCCTATACATGCCGCCGGCGGCTCTCGTTGCCAACCCGCCCGCCCTGCCGCTCGTGATCATGATGATGGGCCAGCCAGGCAGCCCAGATCCCAGTTTCACCGCGCACATCCTCGACCCGTTGACCGCGGCGCATTCCGGCCTCGCGCCGATCGTTCTCATCGTCGATCAGATCGGCAACCCCTCGGTCGATCCGCTCTGCCTCGACACGACGCGCTACGGAAAGGTCGAGACCTACATCACCCAGGATGTTGTTCCGTGGGCCCGAACTCACCTTCATGTGCTTCAGGATGCAGCCCACTGGACTATTGCGGGATACTCGAACGGGGGCGAATGTGCCCTCTCGCTCGGGGTGAAGTTCCCGCAGGTGTGGGGCAACGTGCTCGACATATCGGGTGAGGAGTATCCGGGCGCCGACCACGCTGCAGCCACGCGCGTCTCGGATTTCGGTGGAAGCCAGGCCGCGTACGACGCACAAAAGCCGCTGGGTCAGCTGGCCAGCCACAGCTATCCGGATACCGTCGCGATCGTCACCGTCGGGTCGAACGACTATGGCTATCGGCAGCAGGCGATGCGGGTCTCTGCCGCCACAACCGCCGCAGGTTGGAAAACGACGTACTTCGAGGTGCCGAACGGCGGCCACGTGCTCGGCGCCCTGTATGGCGGGTTGCAGGAGGGCTACTCGGTCCTGTTTCCGCGGCTGGGGCTCTCCCAATAGTCAACCCGAGGTTGACGTCGTCGAACGTCAACACTAGGTTGACAGGATGGCCAGCTCGCGTAAATTCCAGTCACCCCTTGGCGCGCTCTTCGCAGCAGGAGCAGTGGTGTGCGCAGTTCTCCCCATCCTCTCCCCGTGGTTGCCGTTGAGAATCGCGGGCGGTGCGGCCGCGTTCATCCTGATCGCGCTCGCCGGTGCGTTCATCCGAATCTCCATGACGAAGGCGCGCGCCCAGGACACGGTCGCTCGCTGATGCCCCTCGATCCCGACGGGACTGCGCTCGACGAACTCCTCCGCGACGCAATCTTCGAGTCCAGGGCCGGCCTCTCGGAACGGATCACCTCGGATCCGGCCGCCTACCTCGAGGTTATCGAGGTCGCCGCAGCGGCTCGCGTCGCGACCTCCGAGATCCTCGGATCTGCCGTGCAGGCCGCCCGCGGGGCTGGCAACAGCTGGGAGGCGATCGGCGCGAGACTCGGGATGACCCGGCAGGCCGCGCAACAGCGCTTCGCTGGCGAGACTATCGAGCCCGGCATCGGCGAGACGCGCAAGCTGTCACCACTCACCGCATTCGACGAGATGGAGGTACTCGCACGCGAGGGCACCTACGGCTGGCACTCCATCGGGTTCGGCACGCTGTATCACCTGGTCGAGCGCTCTGAGGTGCAGTGGGAACACCTGAGGGTGCTCGCGACCAGCACGCACCGACGCGCGCTCGAACGCGAGGGCTGGAGTCGCATCGGCTCGATGTGGTTTCCGTGGGCATACTACGGGCGAAAGACAGCGTTGCCGGCGCTGCCGATCGCGCTCTAACCCGCGTGGTTGCCGCTAGGCGACAGACCAGCCGCCGTCAGATGGCAGGATCACGCCATTCACGTTCACCGCGTCATCGCTCAGCAGGAAGGTGATCGACGCGGCGAGTGCATCGGCCTCGACCGCATCAGTCATGACGGCCATTCCGAGCTGCACCCGTTCCGCCCCCAGCACGGATCCGAATGTCGCCTCGATGTTGGTGATGGTCGGCCCGGGGGCGACAGCGTTGACCCGGATGCCGCTGGGCCCGTACATGAACGCGCTGCTCTTGGTCAGCCCAGCGACGGCATGCTTGGACGCCGTGTATGCAGCACCGGCCGCGGATCCGCGAAGTGCAGCCTCTGACGCCGTGTTCACGATCGAACCGGCACCCTGGGCGAGCATCGCGGGGATGACCGCGCGCATCAGCTTCATCGTTCCTTCGACATTGATCCTGAACACACGAGACCAGACCGCGTCGGACACCTCGTGCACCGGAGTCATGTCGTCCATGATCCCTGCGATGTTCGCCAGGGCGTCGATGCGCTCGCCTGCCGCTGCGACGATGCTGGCGATCACCGCGTCATCGGTGATGTCGCCTGCGACGCTCACGAGGTCGGCTTCGGGCAGGTCGGCGACGAATTCGGCGAGACGTTCTTCTGAGATGTCGACGGCGATGACGCGGCCGCCTTCTCGTGCGACGCGGGATGCTGTCGCTCGCCCGATACCCGATCCTGCTCCGGTCACGATCACTGTCTTGCCGGTGAATCTGCCCTGCGTGACCCGCTCGACCCACTCGGGTCGCTCGACCCCTGCAGCGGACGGCTCACTCGGAGCCTCAGCCGCGAACCCCGCCGGGATCTCGCCGGGTTCAACTCGCGCGATGAGGTCGGCGACCATCTGATCGGTGAACATTCCGCGGCTCATTTTGACGAGGCGCTTGAGTGCGAGACGACGAACCGGTTTCAGGACGCCCGCGTCCTGGCCACCCTGCGCCAGCAGGTCGCGCATGATCGGGCCACCGGCCGGGTCATCGAGCCAGGTGCCGACGGACGAGTCCGCCGTGAGGGTTCCTGTGTTCTTAGCCATGGGTGTTCCTGCCTTCTCTGTCTGGTACCGGACAACGCTGTCCGGTAATACGCTACACTCGTGGCCGTCTCCCAGAACACCAATCGCGGGCCGAGCGCAGGCCCCGAGAATCGACAGGCCCTGATCGACGCGGCCCGCGAAGTTTTCGGCGAATCCGGCCTGCTCGCACCATTGAATTCCGTGGCACGTCGGGCAGGCGTAGGCCAGGGCAGCCTCTATCGCCACTTCCCCGATCGCATCGCGCTCGGGGTCGCCGTCTTCGACGACAACATCACCGCGCTCGAAGACCTCTCGACGCAAGCGGACTCGACGCTCGACGACCTGTTCGATGCGATCGCAGACCAGGCGATCGGCTCAGCTGCCCTGATCGACTTGACAGCAGCCAACCGGCATGACCCTCGTGCGAAGCATCTCGAGACGCGGCTGACCGTTGTTGCCAGCGCGATGCTCAGCCGTGATCAGGAACATGGGCTGGTCGCCGCGCGAGTGACAGTCGGCGATGTGATGCTCTCGATCGCGATGCTCGCATTCGCGCTCTCCCGCACTGATCAGGATGATCGGCCGGCCGTGGCCGCCCAGGCTAAAGCGATTTTCCACTCGGCGTTCAGCAACTGAAGGCAGCCTCACACCCCGTAGATGTTCGACACAGCGGCTGCGTAACGCTCGCGCTGGTTGATCGCCCACGACCGGTCGGCCGACGGCGCGATAGTACGGTCGAGCGAACGCGGCCAGTCGGGCGGCTCCGCCTCGCCGGACAAGACCCATGCAGCCTGCCGGGCAGCCCCGAGCGCCACATATTCGGCCTGCACCGGCACCTCGACGCTCACGCCGAAGATGTCGGCAGCAGCATCCTGCAGGCTGCGGGAGTGCGCCCCGCCCCCGATGAGCAGCACTTTCTGCACGGGGATGCCGTGCGAGCGAAGGCTGTCGAGCGCGTCTGCAATCCCGCACAGTAACCCGAGGACCGCCGCGCGGGCGACATTCTCTGGCCTGAGATTGCTTCGGGTGATGCCGATCAGGCTGCCCGTTGCGTCCGGCAGGTTGGGCGTTCGTTCACCGTCGAGATATGGCACGAGCGTGAGACCGCCTGCGTCGATGGATGCTGCGGACGCGAGCTCGTCGAGACCGGCGACGTCTGTGCTGAGAACGGCAGCAGTGGCAACGAGGGTACGTGCGCCGTTCAGCATCGCCAAGAGCGGCAACTGGCGGCCTGTGGCATCCGCGAACCCGGCGATAGCACCCGTCGGGTCGATGATTCTCGTGTCTGTCGAGGTGAAGACTGTGGCGCTGGTCCCGATCGAGATGACGACCTCTCCCTCGCGGAGGCCGAGCCCGAGCGCTGCGCCGGCGTTGTCACCAACACCCGCCCCGACAACGACTCCGCCGGGAGTTTTCCCGGCTCTCTCGGCCGGCTCGAGCACCCTGGGAAGAGCCACCGGATGCCCGAAGATCTTCTCAACCAGGTCAGTGCGATAGCGCCCGTCGGGCACCGACCAGTACCCGGTGCCCGACGCGTCGCTGCGATCGGTCGTCGGCTCGCCCTCGCCGCCGAGCAGTCGCCAGGTGAGCCAGTCGTGCGGCAACATCACCCGTGTCACGCGCGCCGCCAGATCCGGGTGCGTCTCAGCCAGCCAGGCGATTTTCGTGACCGTGAACGACGCAACAGGCACCACGCCGATCTCCGAGGCCCAGGCCTCAGAGCCTAATTCCGCGGTAAGGCGATCCGCCTGTGGCGCGCTGCGGGTGTCGTTCCACAGCAGGGCGTCGAAAACGGGCTGGTTCTCGCCATCGAGCGCGACCATGCCGTGCTGCTGGCCAGCGATTGCGACTGCTGCCGCCCCGTCAAGCGAGGTTCCGCCGGCAGCGACCAGGGCTTCCCACCAGCGCTCAGGGTCTACGGCCGTCCCCTCGGGGTGAGCAGCTGTGTGGAGCGACAACACCTCGCCCGTCGCGGCATCGACCCGCACCACCTTGGTGCTCTGGGTTGACGAGTCGATACCGACGACGACTGTCATTCGCGGGCACCCATCAACGAGCACCGAGCAGGTGCTCGAGAGCGAGCTGGTTGAGGCGCACGAAGCCGAAGCCCTTACCGCCGAAGTATGAATCCGTGTCGAAGTCCTCGTACGAGGAGCGGTCGGCGAGAAGTTCGTCGTAGCTCTCCCCTGACGCGAGCGTCGTCTCCTGTATCTGGGCGACCCGCGACGCAAGGAGTGCCTCCTGCACTTCTGGGTCGGCCCGGAACGCGGCCGCGCGCTCTTTGAGCAGCAGGTACGTGCGCATGTTCGCTGCGGCCGAATCCCACACGCCGGTGAAGTCTTCGGTGCGGCTCGGCTTGTAGTCGAAGTGACGCGGACCGTCATACGCGGGCCCACCGTTCGCTGCGCCGTTCTCGAGCAGGTCGACGAGCGCGAACGCGTTACCGACATCGCCGTGGCCGAACACGAGATCCTGGTCGTACTTGATGCCCTTTTGGCCGTTCAGGTCGATGTGAAAGAGCTTGCCCTGGTAGAGCGCCTGCGCGATGCCCGAGGTGAAGTTGAGTCCGGCCATCTGCTCGTGTCCGACCTCCGGATTGACCCCGAACAGCTCGGGCCGCTCGAGCGTCT
>JAYTRC010000054.1:0-3316 GCA_043746355.1 Lacisediminihabitans sp.
TGGCTGTGTCAAGTTGATTTGGCCCCGGTGTGACGGTTTCATTCGGCCCCAGGAACGCGTCTTGGGATCAGAATGGGTTCATGGAGTATCGGCGGGTGAGTTGGCGGCACGATTTCGATGATGAGCCGGTTGATCTGTACGCTGAGTTGCTCGATGGGGTCGAGCTCCGCAAGGTCGATGTCTTCCGCGATGGTCACATGACGTTCGCTGGCGCGCAGGGTTCTTCGGGCTCGACTTTTCTCTCGGCGGAGCCATGGCCGGGTATCGAGGAGATCCGCAGCGACGGGGAGTTTCTTCCCTCGTCAATAGGCGCGGCAGACTTTGAAAGTGTTTGGTCGCTGGCGATCGAGCAGGACTAAGCGCCTTCCCTATCTCTGAATGCATGGGGCGGCTATGACCCAGGCTTGACTTCAGCTTGTGGCGACGCTGGTGCGTTTGTTCCTGGTGTGAGCGAGCCGATAGGAGCTGGTGCCGGTTTCGATGATGTTGCCGCCGAAGGTGAGCCTGTCGACGATCGCGGCGCAGAGCCTGGGATCGGTGAAGGTTTTTGTCCAGCCGCTGAAGGATTCGTTGGATGCGATCGCGACGCTGTTTTTCTCTTCTCGTTCGGTGAGGACTTGGAAGAGGAGTTCAGCGCCGCGGCGGTCGAGTTCCATGTAGCCCAGCTCGTCAATGCAGAGCAGATCGACGCGGCCGTACCGGGCGATGGTGCGGGCAAGGACTCGCTCGTCGGCGGCTTCGACGAGTTCATTCACGAGACGGGTGGCAAGGGCGTATTTCACCCGGTAGCCCTTCTCTGCTGCAGCGGTGCCGAGCCCGATCAGCAGGTGCGATTTCCCGGTCCCGGAGTCACCGATCAGACACAGCGGTTGGCCTTTCCTGATCCACTCACCCTCGGCGAGGGTGTTGATCGTGGCAGCGCTGATCATCGGGTTCGCGTCGAAATCGAAGTCGCCTAACCATTTGCTGCGCGGGAACCCGGCAGCGTTCACCCGACGGATCGAGCCGCGTCGGTCGCGGTCATCGCATTCAGCGAGCAGCAGCTCGGCGAGGAACCCCTGATAGGTGAGTTGATCTTTCTCTGCTGCCCGGACCGCCTCATCCATGACCGCTCGGATTGTTGGCAGCCGCAGTCGTCGGCAGGCTTGCTCGATAGCGGCTGCAGCGGCTTGTTCAGTGAGGCCTCTTCTTCGCCGGAGTGTGGTGGTGACGGTCGTCGTGATCGGTGTCATGACCCAGTTCCTTTCCTATCTGTTGGTGTTGCGTCGGATGGTCGTGCCAGGCGGAGGAGCTCGTCATACCCGTCAACGGAGGGCAGCGGTCTGGTATCAGCGGGAAGGCCCGCGATGACAGCGGCGGGGTCAGCCAGGCGGCGCTGCGTCAGACTAACGACCCGCCGATCATCGCCGGTACCGCGATCAAGCTCGCGCCGCTCCGAGCTAAGGCTGCCGTCCTCGGATTCGTGGCGGCGCGCTTCGACCGCGACAACATCAGCGGTGACCGCACCGACCGTCAAAGCGGCGGTGATACCGGCCACGACATCCACGGATCGCATATGGCGGTGCAAGAGCAGAACTTCGATGAGCTGCCGAGTGCCAGCGGCGTCACCATCGGTCTTCCGTACTGCGGCCCAGAACGCCTCATGCGCACCCGTGAACGAACCCGATGTGCGGGCGTGCGCTAACGCGGTCGAGCCGGGCAGTGCGCCAGGTTTGTGCTGCAGGACTTCCAGATAGTGGTCAAGGTTCACGCTCTGACCGCCATTGGACACAACCCTGGGATGCTCGGCAACGACGGTGCGGCCATCGAAGATGACGACTTCCGAGGCGCGCAACGACACCCGAACCCGCCGGTTGATGAGCCGGGCGGGGACGGAGTACTTCGCCATCCTGACCGTGATCAACGAGGAACGATCCACCCGCGGCGTCAACGACGTACCAGGATCGAAACGCTCAGCAGGCAACGGTGCGAGCAGTGGGCGTTCGAGCGCGAAGTCAGTGCCCACAGTCCGGATCCGCGACGCGATCCTCCGTTCGTCATCGCGTTCATCGAAGAGCCGAATCTTCTCGTTCAGCTCGGCCAACGACCGCACTTCCGGCACGGGTGTCAGCCAGGTGCGACGGAACCGGCCAACCTCGCCCTCGATGCCGCCCTTCTCATGCGCACCCTCGACCCCTGGCTGACAATAGAAGGAATCGAAACCGTAATGCGAACGGAACAACACCCACCTGGGGTTCTCTGTGCGCTGCCGGCCAGCGCCATAAATCACTTTCGACACCGCGCTGCTGAGATTGTCGTACCGGATATGCCTCGTCGGGATCCCGCCGAGAGTTTCGAACGCATCGATGTGGCCCTCGAGGAACGCCTCCTGCGCCTGCGTCGGATACACACGGTGCACCGCTTTGCCGGAGTTCGACATCCGGAACGCGAACATGTGGCACTTCGTCAGATCACCGGCAAGGTCCACCCACACCTCACCGAAATCGACCTCAGCCTCCGCGCCGGGCGCGTGCTCCTGCGGCACGAACACGTCCACGTGCCGGCCGGCGGCCTCGTTGATCTCAGCTCGCCTGACCCTCACATAATCGCGGACTGTTGAATAAGAGAGCTGATCGGCTCCATGCTCATCCACGAGACGGGCAAAGACCCGCATCGCGGTGTGCCGCTGCTTCCTCGGCGCCGTCAGATCAGCGGCCAGCATCTCATCAACCGCTCTTTTGAACAGTTCCATCCGGGGCGACGACCTCGCCGGCGTCTTCCGCGGCGGCGGCTCGGCCGACGACAACGCCTGACGCACCGTTCGCCTGTGAACGCCATGCCTGCGAGCTAACTCCCGAACAGACAGACCCTCAACACGAGCATCACGACGGATACTCGCGAACAAATCCACCCTCGACCCCATCCCGGCCTCCCATCGTCAACAACTGATGGAAACCACGCTCAGGTGGGGCCAGATCAAACCGTCACAACCACCCCGGCAAGTCGCAAGTGGGGCCAAACCAGACCGTCACAACGGGGCCACTTCAACCTGCCACAGACACACGGTCTGCCTACGCGCTCGTCATAGTGCAGAAGAGCGGCTCGAACCAGAGTGGGTAACACGCCAAAGTGGGCGCGCACTTCACGAAGGGATTCCGACAATGACCTCAGACGAATTAGCCGCACTCAGGGGAATGCTCGCAGCTGCACCATTCGACTTCGCCAGTCCGGCGCTGGAGGTTCGCGCCGCTTTCGATGGAGTGACAGCGACCTTTCCCGTGGACGAGTCATACACCTTCGCCACGAAGACGATCGGCGGCGTGAGCGGCCTGTGGAT
>JAYTRC010000055.1:0-106987 GCA_043746355.1 Lacisediminihabitans sp.
CTCCGGGGCCCGCCACGCTATACCCCCGCCGCGAGGGCAAGTTGGGCGGCGAGCGACCGTGCCAGCGCGAGGTGGGCAGCGCGAGGTGGGCAGCGAGCGACCGCGGCGGCACGCGGCCGAAGCGGCCGGTGGTGACCCGTCAGTCGACGTGCTTACCCGCGTGACCCGGCAACTCGTGATCGCCCTCGGGCGACGGGGTGCCCGCCAGCAGGTCGCGAATCTGGATGAGCAACTCGGTTTCGGTGGGCGGAATGTCTGACGGGGTCGCCTCGGCCTCCTGCTTCTGCCGCTCGAACGCCACTTTCTTGAGGTAATTGATCGGCACAACGAGTGCGAAGTACACAACGACCGCCACCAGCACAAACTGGATCACCGCGGCGACTACGGCACCGAAGTACAGGGTCGCGTGCCCTCCGCTCGTCGTCGGAATCTCGACTGGCAGCGCCTTCGCAAGCGAAGTGGAGTCGAACAGTGCGCCAAGCAGCGGGTTGAACACGCTCGCGACTACGGCGTTGACGATGCCGGTGAACGCGGCACCGATGACGACCGCGACCGCAAGGTCGATGACGTTGCCGCGAAGGATGAACTCCTTGAATCCGTTGATCATGCGTCCACGCTAGCGGCGCCTACGACGCAGCCGAACCAGATTCTGCCTTCTTGGGCGCCGGGGCTGGCCCGTCGGTCTTCGGGGCAGCGGCTTTTGGTGCAGTTTCATTCTTCGCGGCCGGAGCGCTGTCGGTGGTTGAGGATGCACTGCGGCTGTCATTGCGGTAGAAACCGGAGCCGTTGAAGGTCACTCCGATGTTGTTGAAGACCTTGCGCAGCTGCGGTTCGCCACAGTTCGGGCACACGGTGAGGGTGTCGTCGGTGAAGGCCTGGTATTGGTCGAAGGCATAGTCACAGTTCGCGCAGCGGTACGAATAGGTGGGCAACGAAAAGTCCTAGCGATTGAGTTGGGTCAGAAATCGACGATGGCGCTCGGTGTCACAACACCGTCGACGCCCCGGTCGTGCACCTCGGTGGGCACGCTGTCGACCAGTTCCCGGTCGAAGATCACAGCATAGACCGGCGGGCACTTCTCCATCGATCCGAGGGTGCGGTCGAAGTACCCGCGCCCCCACCCCATCCGCATTCCGTCCCTGCCGACCGACGCAGCCGGAACCACGATGAGGTCGACATCGTTGATCGCCCGTGGTGCGAGCAGCTCACCGACCGGCTCTGGCATGCCGAACAGGCCCTCCTGCTCGATTTCACCTTCGCCGCGCGTCCAGTCGAGCAGGCCATCGTCGCGCGAGATCGGAAAGAGGAGGGTGATGCCCTGCGACTCAGCCCAGTTGAGGAATGGCCGGATGTTCGGCTCATCATTCGCGGGAAGGTACGCGGCGACCGAGCGGGCGCCCAGAGCCGTAGCGAGCTCGCGCAGATGCGCCGTGATGTGGGATGTCGCCTGTTCGCGCTCGGTCGTGGTCATAATGCGTCTGCGCTCGCGAAGTTCGGCGCGGAGTGCGCGCTTCAGGTGGCTCACGTCACCGGTCATGATCAAAGGATAACCTTGGCAGCATGGCGTTCCACATCACCAAGGCGGTTATCCCTGCGGCAGGTCTCGGAACGAGATTTCTTCCCGCGACGAAGGCGATGCCGAAGGAGATGCTTCCTGTCGTCGACAAGCCGGCGATCCAGTACGTCGTCGAGGAGGCCGTTGCCGCCGGTCTCACCGATGTACTGATGATCACCGGGCGCAACAAGAGCGCCCTCGAGAATCACTTCGACCGCGTCGGCGAACTCGAGGCAACCCTGCTCGAGAAGGGCGACATCGAGCGCCTGCGCAAAGTGAACTACTCCACCGACCTCGCTGACGTGCACTACGTGCGGCAGGGTGACCCGCTGGGGCTCGGCCACGCCGTGCTTCGTGCGCGCATGCACGTCGGAAATGTGCCGTTCGCGGTGCTTCTCGGTGACGACATCATCGACGAACGTGATGTGCTGCTGTCGAGGATGATCGAGGAGCAGGCTCTTCGCAATGCGACCATCGTCGCGCTGCTTGAGGTCGATCCGAAGCAGACCCACCTCTATGGAATCGCCACTGTCGAGGCCACTGAAGACGCCGACGTGGTGCGGATCACCGGCCTGGTGGAGAAGCCATCGCAGGAGGAGGCGCTCTCTAACTACGCCATCATCGGGCGTTACGTTCTTCGCCCGGAGATCTTCGACATCCTGGAACACACGCCCCCGGGCAAGGGCGGGGAGATCCAGCTGACGGACGCGCTGCAGACCCTCGCGGCCAACCCCAACGTCGCTGGTGGTGTGTACGGCGTGGTCTTCCGCGGCCGGCGTTATGACACCGGCGACCGGCTCGACTACATCAAGGCCATCGTGCAGCTCGCCGTCGATCGGGATGACCTCGGCCCCGATCTCCGCCCCTGGCTGAAGACCTTTGCGGCGGGTCTCGACTGACATGGCAATCGCTGTTCCGACCCTTCGCGACGGTCTCATCACGATCCGCCCCATCCGGCTGAAAGACGCACGAGCCCTCGAGCGCGAGCTGCTCGACAATCGTGGCTGGCTGCGAAAATGGGAGGCGACCAACCCGCACGGCGCCATGTCTTTCGATGTGCGGTCGAGCATTCGCAGTCTGCAGTCCAACGCGCGGGCGGGCCTGGGCCTTCCCTTCGCAATCGAATACAAAGACGAGTTCGCAGGCCAGCTGAACGTGTCGAGCGTGACATACGGCTCCCTGTCGTCGGCGACGATCGGATACTGGGTTTCAGAACGATTCGCCGGCCTCGACATCACGCCGACCGCTGTTGCCCTCGCGAGTGACTACTGCTACTTCCAGGTCGGCCTGCACCGCATCGAGATCTGCATAAGGCCCGAGAACGCGCCGAGCCTCCGGGTCGTCGAGAAGCTCGGTTTTCGCTATGAGGGGCTTCGTCGGCGCTACATCCACATCAATGGTGACTGGCGCGATCACTTCTGTTTCGCCCTCGTCGCCGAAGAGCTTCCGATCGGCGTTCTGCGTCGCTGGCACGATGATCGGGTGCCTGAGGGAGCCGGGGTCATACCAGAGGTCGACAGGATTGCGGCACTCCAGCCCGGAACACACCCGCGCTAAAGCCGCGGTTAATCGCGACGCGCTCGTAGCGTAGGAGCATGCCAGCGGACGGAATAGGATCAAGCGTCGTTCTCGCTATCGCTGCCGTGCTCTGGCTCGCCTATCTCGTGCCGTCGTGGCTGCGTCGCCGGGAATACCTGTCGACCGAGCGCAACGCATTGCGGCTGCAGCAGACGCTGCGGGTGCTGGCCGAATCCGCTGAGGTGCCGCTCGCCGTTCGCGCCGAGACCACGGCTCGAAGTGTCGCCCAGCACGAGAAAATGCTGCGCAAAGAGCTGCAACGCACGGATGCGATCACTCGCGCCCAAGCTGCTGCGAGTGCTCGTGCATCCGTACGCCAGAAGGAAACCCGCGAGGTCGCTGCTCGTCAGCTAGCTCAGGTGCAGCCATACCTCGCTGCGGATGTCGCGGTCACTTCTCCAGCGTCGCGTCGGCTGCGTCGTTCCCGGGCCGTCACCTCACTCGTGCTGCTCGGAGCGATCGTCGCCACGGGATTCGGGGTCTCGCAACTGCTCACGACCGGCGCCTGGCTGCTGCTTGCATCCGGCACGATGGTCACCGTCGGTTCGTTCGTGATGCTGGGCCAGATGGCGACCGTCTCGCGCGCGCGGGCCCAGCTTGCCCACAGCCTGGTCGAAGTGCAGCGGGTGGAGCCTGTCGAGACCTCACCCACGATTTCGGTGATGCCATCGCGCCAACCGTGGACGCCCGTGCCAGTGCCGAAACCCCTCTATCTCTCGCGACCCCAGGTCGCTCGCGCCGTCGACGTATCGCTCCAGGCTGCTGCCGAGCTGCGCCAAGCGGCAGCGGACGCCGAGCGAAAGCTCCGCGAGGCCCACCAGGCTGCCGAGGTGGCGCCCCTGCGCCCCGCGAGCAGATTCGCCGCCATGGGAATCGTCGACCCCTCCCAGACTGGCTCGCCAGACCTGGATGCCGCGCTGGCTCGTCGTCGCGCGTAGGTGGGTCGAGCTCGCTTGAGCGGGTCGAGCTTGTCGAGACCTCACCGACGAATTACGCACAGCGAAAGTGATAACGTAGCTACGCACTTAAGGGCCCTTGGCGCAGTTGGTAGCGCGCCTCGTTCGCATCGAGGAGGTCAGGAGTTCGAATCTCCTAGGGTCCACTGGTGTTTGAATGCCCCGGCGATATTTCGCCGGGGCATTCGTGGTCGTGGGCCCCACGATGACGTGAGCGACCAAACTATGAGGGCGACGTGAGCGACCCCATGGAGCCATCTCTTGGCCCAACCGGTCCCGCGCTGAAAATGGCTGGGCGCGTGCGCGTTGTCCGCGCGGGAGGGCAGCCGTATGCAGCAAGTAGACCGAACGGCCGTGGGCATGCTGAATACCATGGGCTGCAGCCGGGGGAAACGAAGTGCCGTGGTTTCGACCATGGCGAGGGTCATCCGAGTTACTAGATTCCAGTCAGAGGAGGAACACCGTGCAGAAAGACCCGGTTGCCGCCGACGTGATCGCGACGGCACCTTTTCCCAGTGAACCGACACTGCTCTACATCATCAAGCAACTGGAACTGGCTACGCGATCCCGGCTCGATGACATCTTTCGGCCGATAGGAATGACCGCGCTGCAGTACACAGCGCTGACGGTGCTCGAGCACCATCCCGACATCTCGTCCGTTCAGTTGGCGAGAAACTCTTTCGTCACTCCGCAGTCGATTGCCGACATGATCGAGACCCTCCAGGGTCGCGGCCTGGTGGAGCGCCATCCCGACGATCGCGATCGACGGCGGTTGCTTATCTCGCTCACGTCACAAGGGCGGGCTCTCCTCGACGAGTACCGCGGGGTGGTCGCCGAGCTGGAGTCAGCCGTCTTCTCCGAATTGAGCGTCGCGGAGATAGCCAGGCTGCGTCGTGCGCTCCAAACGGCGCGGGCGACCTTGGCGAGACTAACCGTTTCCGTCCCTCCATCGTCGCGAGGCGGCTCTCGCCGTTCGGTCTGAATTAAAATTGATAAGGGTTCCTGTTCTTTTGACTTGCTCTGTGCCAATATCGTGAATCAGTCGCGACCGCGGCACTTCAATGAGGAAGGCAGAACTGATGACCCATCCGACCTCCGCGTCGACGGCATCCACCGGTTTCGACTCGACATATCGACTCACCCGAGGAACGCTTATTTCCGCTGCGATCTCAATCGCGGTTGCACAGGCGGCTCTCGCGATTCCCGCAGTGCTGAATGGGCTTTTCCAGCAGGACCTCTCGCCGACGTCATCGCAGCTCACCTGGATCTCCGACGCGTTCCTCGTGCCCGTCACGATCTTCGAACTGACCTTTGGCGTGCTCGGCGACCTCTTCGGCCGAAAGCGACTGCTGGTGGGAGGCTCTTTTCTGCTCGCCATAGGTGCGCTGGTGAGCGTGCTGTCGCCAGGGGCGGGCGCTCCGACTGACACGCGGGTCTTCGTGCTGTGGATTGGGCAGATTGTGGCAGGCATCGGCGCCGCGGCGATAATGCCTACCACCCTGGCCATGGTCGCCGCCGGCACCCACACCGCGAAAGACAGGGCGCGATCGATCTCCATTTGGGCGGCCGCGCTTGCGACAGGCAGCTTTATCTCGCCCGTTCTCGGTGGATTGCTGGCCGGATTGAAGTTCGGCAGTGATGCGAATGCAAGCTGGCGTTGGTCTTTCATCGCGATCATCGTCTTAGCGTTGGTCAGTGCTGCAGTCGCACTTGGGTTCGCGAAGAACTCGTCGGCACCGCAAGGTCGCTCCCTCGACTGGCCCGGTCAGATCACCATCGCGATCACCCTGTTCGCACTTCTCTATGCGGTTATCCAGGGGTCTTCGAGTGGTTGGGGCAGCGCCGACGTCATCGGCGGGTTCGTGGTCGCGATCGTCTTCTTCGTGGCGTTCATCTTCGTCGAGCGTCGGTCGTCGGCACCGCTTCTTCGTCTGGATTTGTTCAGGAATCGAGCGTTCTCCGTTGCGGCCATCGCGACGGTCTTCGGCATGTTCGCGTTCCTCGGAACTGCATATACCTCGAGCATCCGGCTCTCAGCGATCCAAGGATTCACTCCACTCCAAACCTCTATCGCGTTCGTGCTGATCAATGGCTTTGCCCTTTTGCTTGCACCGCTGGTCTCCCGCCTCACCGAGCGATTCAATCCGCGCTGGATAATGTGCGTCGGATTCGCCCTCATTGCGGTGGGCGACCTGTGGCTGGCCACAATTCCCGCATCGACCATGTCGATTGCGATCGTCATCGCCCCGCTGGCAGTCATCGGTGTCGGGTTCGCCTTCGCGATCTCTTCCCTCACAGGCGTGGCGGTCAACACGGTTCCGAACCATCTTGCAGGAATGGCGAGCAGCACGACCAGCCTGCTCCGCGATTTCGGATTCACTCTTGGCCCTGCCGTCATCGGATCCATAGCTCTGACTCAGGCGGCATCGTCGATCTCGGAGAAAGTCGCCGCGAGTGCGTCGTTGCAGAAAGCCCTCGCGGCGTTCAACGACGCTCCCACGCATGCGTCAGCCGCGCAGAAGCCCGGGCTCGAAGCCGCGGTGGGTGCGGTGAATTCCGGTCCGCTGGGTGCGAATGGGGTGCCGGCCACAGTGACGCTGCCGAACGGCCAGACCGTGCCATTCAACCCGCTGAAAGGTGTTGCGTTCCACGCGCTCGACAACGCCTATTCGATCGGATACCTGGTCTGCGGATTGGCTGCTCTGGCAGCGGCGATTCTCGTCGGCGTCGCGCTCGGTGGCGGATCCCACAGCCTCCAGATCACAGCTGATTCGCTCACCGACGACCAATAGAGCACAGCCGCGAGACTCTACAGAGCTGTCTGCTGCATCGTCCGGCGACGTTGTTGCGTCTCGTCAACGTTGTTCGGTTTCTAGCAGCCACATCGTTGACGAAACACGACATCGTCGCCGCGGGGGTGCGAGCGGCAGCCGGCGTGGGAGCCGCCGCTTACGCCGCGAAGGTGCTCACGTCGATCACGAAGCGATAGCGCACATCGCTCGCGATGACCCGCTCGTATGCCTCGTTGACCTGGTCGACCGAGATGACCTCGACCTCGGCGCCGAAGCCGTGCTCAGCGCAGAAGTCGAGCATCTCCTGTGTCTGGCGGATGCCGCCGATCTTCGATCCGGCGAGAGAGCGACGCTGGGCGGCGAGCGAGAACATCTTTATGCTGTCGGCCTCGGTCGGTATCCCGACGTTCACGAGTGCGCCGTCGAGCGCGAGCAGGCTCAGATATTTGTGCATGTCGAGGTTGGCCGCGACGGTGTTGACGATCAGGTCGAAGTGATTCCTGAGCTCCTTGAACGTGGCCCGGTCGCTCGTGGCGTAGTAGTGATCGGCTCCGAGGCGGAGGCCGTCCTCCTGCTTACTGAGCGTCTGGCTGAGCACAGAAACATCAGCTCCGAGGGCGTGAGCGATCTTGACTCCCATGTGCCCGAGGCCGCCCATACCGAGGATCGCGACCTTCTTGCCGGGGCCTGCGCCCCAGTGCTTGAGAGGCGAGTAGAGGGTGATTCCCGCGCAGAGAAGCGGCGCTGCGACCGACAGGTCGATGCCCTCGGGGATGCCGAGCACGTAGTTCTCGTCGACGACGATCTCGGTGCTGTACCCGCCGCTGGTCGGCTCGCCGGTGTAGAGGCGGTCGTTGTATGTGCCGACCTCGCCCTTCAGGCAATATTGCTCTTCGCCGGCGAGGCAGTTCTCGCACTCGCGGCACGAATCCACGAAGCATCCGACTCCCACGCGGTCCCCGATCTTGTAGCGCGTCACGTCGCTGCCGATCGAAGAGACTATGCCGGCGATCTCGTGCCCGGGCACCATCGGGAAGATGCCTTTCGCCCACTCGTCGCGGGCCTGGTGGATGTCGGAGTGGCAGATGCCGGCGAATTTGATGTCGATAACGACGTCATTGGCCCCCGGGTCTCGTCGTTCGACGGTGGTGAGCTCGAGTGGCGCGTTTGCGGTCGGGGCGGAGAGGGCTGGAACGGAATGCGGCACGGGTTTCCTTGACGTGAGAGGTGAGAGTCGACCGGATAATTTTACGGGAGCGGATGCTCGACCGGTCACCATGCGCACCGTACTCCGCCCCTGCGCTGAGAGGTGATCGAGCGGGACCCCCGGCGACACCGTGGCGCTGCCAGCGCGATAGTCAGCGCAAACCGTTGCCGCTGACCGCGAATGAGTCGATTCGCGCGAGCTCGTCTTCGGTGAGTGCTGGCGACCCCAGCGCCCCCAGGTTGTTTTCGAGCTGGGCCACGCTGCTGGCGCCGATCACAGCCGACGAGACCTGGCGGTGGCGGAGCACCCAGGCGAGGGCGAGTTGGGCGAGCGTCTGACCGCGCTCCTCTGCGATCACGGTGAGACCGCGGACCCGCTCGAGATAGGTCTCACCAAGGGGCCCGGGCTGAAGCCACCGCCCCTCCGCTGCACGCGAACCCGGGGGAATTGTGCCGTCAAGGTAACGGTCTGTCAGCAACCCCTGCGCAAGGGGCGAGAACACGATGCTGCCCGCGTGCACCTCGTCGAGCACCTCGAACAACCCGTCTTCGATGTGGCGGTCGAACATGTTGTAGCGGGGCTGGTGGATGAGCAACGGAATGCGGTGCTCGGCAAGCGCGGCTGCCGCAGCCCGAGTCTGCTCCGGCGTGTAATTCGACACCCCGACGTAAAGCGCTTTGCCGCTGGTCACCGCTGTCGCGAGCGCCCCCATGGTCTCTTCGATGGGGGTTTCAGGGTCTGGCCGGTGCGAATAGAAGATGTCGACGTACTCGAGACCGAGCCTGCCCAGGCTCTGGTCGAGAGAGGCGAGCATGTACTTGCGCGAACCCCAGTCTCCGTATGGCCCCTCCCACATGTAGTACCCGGCTTTACTGGAGACGATGATCTCGTCGCGATACTGTGCGAGATCGTCGTGCAGCAGGCGTCCGAAATTGCTCTCGGCCGAGCCGTCGGGCGGGCCGTAATTATTGGCCAGGTCGAAGTGCGTGATGCCGAGGTCGAATGCGCGGCGCACGATTGCTCGCTGAGTTTCGAGGGATTTAGTCTCGCCGAAATTATTCCAGAAGCCCAGCGAGAGCGCGGGGAGTTTGAGACCGCTTGCCCCCACCCTGCGGTACTCCATGGAGTCGTAGCGGTTCTGGTCAGCGCTGTAGGTCACGTGTGGTGCTCTCTGTTTGGTGGGGGGTATGTGCTCAGCCGCGCGCCCAGTCGAGCAGGCGCTCGACCGGCCAGGTGGTGACGATGCGATCCGCGGGAACGCGACCGTCGAGCGCCTCCCTTATCACCTCGTACGTGGTGCCGCCGATGCCCTCGGTCTTCTTCAACTGCCCGTCAGCAACCTGCGCTGCGATCTCGTTGAGTGCATCGACTGGATTCATGTCAGCTCGCCCTCGCCCAGATCTCGGACTGCACCATCAGCGCAAGGTCACGCAGCAGAGCCTGATCGACCTCTGCGGGATCCCGAGCCTCCGTGTCGAAGACGCACAGCGCGCCGATCCGTTCGCCGTTCGGCGCTTCGACCGGAAAGCCGGCGTAGAAACGCACAGGCGGTCCGTTCTTGCTCGCGCGGAGATCCCCGAACCTGTCATCGACCGACGCGTCTGCGACCACCAGTCCGCTGGCAGTGGTGATGGTCGTCCGACAGATCGACGACTCGAGACTGGTGTTCTGCGCAAACGGGCCCGATGCGGCTTTCGTCCACTGGCGGTCCCTATCGATGACAGTGATCGCGGCCGACGATGTGCCGAAGACCTGGCGCGCCAGCTCGACGATTCGATCGAGGCTGTCTTCCGGCTCGGTGTCGAGGATGTCGAGGGCCAGCACCGCCTCGAGCCGGGCATCCTCGTCAGTGCCGCTCGCCCTCTCGTCGCGATGTGGGGTCGAGGATGTCGCAGCCCACCCGACTTCGAGCGATGGAGTGGCCGCCGACGCGAGCAGCCGGGCGAGTTCCTGGTATTCCCTCGCTCCGCGAGTGCGGGTCGACTCCCCGCTTCGGTCGGAATCGTACGCAACGAAAGAAGCCTTTTCGCGCTCGGCAACAAGGGCGGCGGTCGCCCGGTTGAACGCCCTCAGGTGTTGCGTCGCAATGCCGTCGAGTATGCGGTCCAGCCTGCTGATGTTGGTGATGGAGTTCACTTCGAGCACGAAAACTCGAGCGAATCGGGAAAGGCCGGCGTCGAGCTCATCGAGAAGCTCGGAGAGGTCGTGTTGCCAGGTCTCGATGGATGCAAGCTGCACAACCTCGTTGAGGCCCAGCGTGAGCACGACAGCGTCGTAGCGCCACAGGTGAATATCGGCGAGTGCTTCGCGGGCAGTCGCCGGGCTCATCAATGCGCTCGACACCACATCGACATCGGCGCCGCGGCCGGTTGTGGCAGTAATCGATCGCGCGAGGGCACCAGGCAGGGCCAGATCGTTCGTCGCCATTCCCCAGCCGACGGCAGGGCCCTCGCCGAGCAGGAGTACTCGGTCGGCATTGAGGCCACTCGAGTGCACGCGGGGTTCGTCTCGCGGATGCGGCACCGACGTCATCAGGTCGAGCATTCCGAGACCGCGGCTTCGCATCATTGGGTGCAGCGCTGCACGAATAGCCCCCCGCATGACGTCCCCTCCGACCAATAAATCTTACCAAATGCCAGTCCTCCGATGGGAGGACACGCACCCAGTGGCAGAGCGGCAACGTAGGGTTGAGACATGCCCGAGAAGAGCGACCTGACCCCGGTCGAACCGCCCCCAGAGGGTCGAGCACCGTTCTCGGGGATGACGCTTGACCCTGTGCCCTTCGGCAGCCCACCCCCTGAGCCGGTCACGCTCGAGGGTGAGATCCCGTGGGAATTACGCGAGGTCGTTCCGCTCACGGATGACTAACGCCGACCCCGAGGTCGTCGTCGAGCCCTCGCCGATTAGGCGCAATCTCTCGGTAGTCGCCCTGCTGCTCACGATGCTGATGACGAATATCGATTCATCGATCGTCAACGTGGCCCTGCCCCAACTCTCCCACGACCTTCACACAACTCCGTCAGACGTGGTCTGGGTGGTAACGGCGTTCCTGCTGGCGGTCTCGTGTGCGTTGCCAGCGATGAGCGGCCTGGCAGACCGCATCGGCCGTAAGCGAATGTTCGTGATCGGCACGCCTCTCTTCACCCTGGCCTCACTGTCGTGCGCCTTCTCGCCAAACCTGGAGTGGCTCGTCGCCAGCCGGGTTCTGCAGGGAGTCTCGGCCGCAATGATCTTCGCCGTCGCGATCCCCCTCTATCGGAGGCTGTTCCCGCCAGCACGGCTCGGCACGATCCTGGGCCTCAACGCGATGACTGTCGCGCTCGGGATCGCGTCTGGGCCGGCCCTGGGCGGCCTCATTCTCGCCAACCTGAGCTGGCAGTGGCTATTTCTCATCAACCTGCCGATCGGTGTGGTCGCACTAACACTCGGCGTAGTGGTGATCCCTCACCGCGTTCCGCCGCGCTCGCGCTTCGATGCCCTGGGCGCGCTCGCGGCAGCGGCCGCCATTGCATGCTTCCTGGTTGGAGTTCACCAGCTGTCTGCCACGTCGACGCTCTGGGTCGCCGCACTGCTGCTCGCCGCATGCGCCGGGTTAGTCGTGCTGCTCGTGCGCGTCGAGCGGCGGGCAGAACGCCCTGTCATCCCTCTTACCCTGTTCAACGGAAAATTCAGCCTTGCCGTACTGACCGCGTTCTGGTCGTTCTTCGGGCAGGGGGTCGCGTTCGTTGCACTGCCGTTCCTGTTTCAGACCGCGTATCACGCGACGCCGTTGGAATCCGCGCTGCTGTTCACGCCGTGGCCGTTGGTCATTGTGTTCGTCGCGCCGATCGCAGGGCGGCTCGCCGACCGTTATCCGAGCGAGCGACTCGCGGTGATCGGGCTCAGCATCTTCACCGCAGGGCTGCTCTCTCTCGCGCTGCTCGGCGGGCATCCGCCGATCTGGCAGGTGCTGGTCTCGACCGCGGTCACCGGCCTCGGCTTCGGCGTGTTCCAGTCCCCGAACAATCGCGACATGATGTCGGCCGCACCCATGCACTATGCGAGCTCTGCCGCGGGCATCCTGAACCTCAATCGATCGCTAGCGCAATCTGCAGGAGCTGCGGCGGTGAGCATTGCGCTCGTAGTCGGCGGGGCATCGGCAGCCTCGCTCTCGTCTCAGGCAAACGCGGCAAACGGTGCGCTGGTGGTCGCGGTGATCGGTGCCGCGATCTCGGTCGTGGTGAGCGTCATGAAGTTGCGCGGCGCTCGCACCTAGACGCGGCCGCGGAATGAGAGTTGAGTGCATCACATGGGCGCTCTCTTTATCATCCTCATCGTCGCTGCAATCGTGCTCGGGGTCTTCGGCTTCGCGGTCGCCGCGCTGAAATTTCTGCTGTACATCGCGATCATCCTGCTGATCATCGGCGTGATCGGTGCGATTCTGCGGTCTATTCGCAGTCGCCGCTAGGTTTCTCGGGTTTACGACACGCGCCCGGCCGCTGCCCGGGCGCAACCGCAGATTCTCCCGCCAGCTAGATTGGCACCATGTCTGGCAACCGCGCTGACGGCGATGATCGCAGCGTCGCCGAGAAGGTATTCGCCATCGCGGATACGTTCGCAACCGCCGGTGAGCTGAGTCTCACCGAGATCGCGCAGCGCGCGAACCTGCCCCTGTCGACCGCCCATCGGCTGGTGGCCGAGTGGGTCGCCTGGGGCGGGGTGGTGAGGGGCGACGACGGTCTCTACCGCGTGGGGATGCGCCTCTGGAAGCTCGGCGTGCGGGCCCCGACGGCGCGCAGGATGCGGAGCACCGCACTGCCGTTTCTCGAGGATCTCTACGAGCTGTCCCGCGAGAACGTGCATCTCGCAGTGCGTGACGGTCTCGGTGCGCTCTACCTCGAGCGCATCTCCGGCCGCTCGGCCGTACCGGTGATCTCGGATGTCGGAAGTCGCCTTCCCCTTCACGCGACCGGTGTCGGACTGGTGCTGCTCGCCTGGGCGCCCCCCGAGTTGCTCGCAGAACTCCTCTCGACCGGGCCGCGCAAATATCTGCCGAACACGATGACCACGGAGGCCGAGCTCGCCCCCAGACTTGGGGAGATCAGGGTAGCGGGCATAGCGATCTCAGAGAACGAGATGACGCAGGACTCCTTCTCTGCGGCTGCACCCATCCGGGACCACACGGATGCCGTGGTCGCCGCGGTGTCGATCGTCGCCCACGCGGACCGCAGCTCTGATCCGCGCTACCCCCTGGCCGTCGGCGTCGCCGCGCGTGGCATTTCGCGAGCGCTCGGCTGGCGATCCTGATCTCGTCACATCGAAGGCTTCCACGCAGTGGAAGCGTCGCACCGTGGCGACGCCACTTGGCGCGAAACTGTGACGCATGAACATCCGCACGACCGTCGCTATCGTCGGCGCCGGCCCTGCCGGACTGCTGCTCGGCCACCTGCTCGCCAGCCAGGGTATCGACTTCGTGATCATGGAAGCTCGCTCGCGGGAGTACATCCTCTCCCGCATTCGCGCGGGTGTACTCGAGGAGGCCTCGGTCGAGGTGCTCGAGAAGCTCGGCCTCGACGGTCGGCTTAAAGAGCACGGCCTTGTGCACGACGGCATCTACCTGCAGTACGAGGGCACGCGCCACCACGTCGACTTCCACGAGCTGATCGGACGCACTGTCACCGTCTACGGCCAGCAGCAGGTCGTGAACGACCTCATGCTCGCCCACGACGAGCTCGGGTCAGCCGTGTACTTCGAGTCGAGTGATCTGCTTCCCCGCAATGTGGAGACGCCCCGCCCGTCGGTCAGGTTCACCCACGAGGGCACTGACTACGACGTCGAGGCGGATTTCGTCGTCGGGGCAGACGGATTCCACGGGGTCTGCCGCACGATCATCCCGGCCACGGCCATCACCAGCTTCGAGCGGGAGTTTCCCTTCGCCTGGCTGGGCATCCTCGCGAATGTCGCGCCGTCGACCGACGAGCTCATCTACGCGCTGCACCCCGATGGCTTCGCTATGCACTCGATGCGATCGCCGTCGGTCTCGCGCCTCTACCTGCAGGTCGACCCTGACGACGACGTCGCCAACTGGAGCGACGAGCGCATCTGGGAAGGTCTGCACGAGCGCCTCGGCATCGACGGCTGGACCCTCCACGAGGGTGAGATCACCGAAAAGTCGATCACCCCGATGCGCAGTTTCGTCGCATCCACCCTCAACTACGGAGCGTTGTTCCTCGTCGGTGACGCCGGTCACATTGTGCCGCCGACTGGCGCGAAAGGGCTCAATGCCGCGATTTCAGATGTCGCGATGCTGGGCGCCGCCTTCACCTCCTATTACGCTGGCGACGCCGCGCCTCTCTCGACCTACAGCGACCGAGCCCTTAGGCGGCAGTGGAAAACCCAGTATTTCTCGCGCTGGATGACCGAGATGCTGCACACAAGCGGCGGTGCCGCCAAAGATCGAGGCACCGATGCTGAATTCCGCTACCGCGGCCAGGTCGGCCAGCTCGAATTCGTCACGGGATCTGAGTACGCCCTGCAGACTTTGGCCGAGCAGTACACGGGCCTGCCAATCGAAGGGATTTGACCATGGAACTGCCTACCCAGACCGAGATCTCCGCGGAGATCGCGGCAGCCCACGCAGCAGACGATGGCACTCGCGGTCACCCCGACCGCGGATTCTTCCCGTACCGCAGCAGCGCCCTGCGGCATCCGAAACACGACCTCGTTCGCGCAGATCCCGAAGCGATCGAGCTGGTTTCGCCGGTCTACGGCCACAGCGATGTCGCCGCAGACGAATCAGATCTCACGATCCAGCATTCCGGTGAACCTCTCGGCGAGCGGATCATCGTCACCGGGCACGTGCTCGACGGCGACAGCAGGCCTGTGCGCAACCAGCTGGTGGAGGTGTGGCAGGCAAACTCCGGCGGTCGGTATGTGCACAAGCGCGACCAGCATCCTGCCCCTCTCGATCCGAACTTCACCGGCGCGGGACGCATGATGACCGGGGATGACGGCAGCTACCGGTTCGTCACGATCAAGCCAGGCCCATACCCGTGGAAGAACCACCGGAATGCCTGGCGGCCGGCCCACATCCACTTCTCGCTGTTCGGCGACCAGTTCGTGCAGCGGCTCGTCACACAGATGTATTTTCCCGGTGACCCGCTGTTTCCGCTCGACCCGATCCTGCAGTCGATCTCCCAGCAGTCGGCGCGCGACCGGCTCGTCGCCGCCTATGACCACGACGTGACCCAGCCGGAGTGGGCGACAGGCTACCGTTGGAATATCGTGCTCACAGGGGCGAAGTCGACCCGGATGGAACAGGAAGGCGACGACCGATGAGCGAACTGCACCAGACCCCATCGCAGACGGTCGGCCCCTTCTTCGGTTACGCGCTGCCGTACGAAGGCGGCGACCAGCTTCTGCCACCGCACTCGCCGGGCACCATCAGGCTGCACGGAACCGTGTTCGACGGTGCAGGTGAAGCTGTGCCAGACGCTGTTGTCGAGATCTGGCAGGCGGATGCCGCGGGCGCACCGGTCGCGACGCGGGGAAGCCTGCATCGTGACGGCTACACCTTCACCGGTTTCGGCCGGGCCGCCGTGGACGGATCTGGCCACTTCTCGTTCACCACCGTCAAGCCGGGGTCGATGCGTTCCGGGGCGGCACCCTATGTGATGGTTACGGTCTTCGCGCGCGGCCTGCTGCACCACCTCTTCACCCGGGCGTACTTCGCCGACGACGTGGTCGACCCCTTCGTGGAGGCCCTCGGCGAGCGAGGGAAAACGCTCCTGGCGGCGGTTGATGATGACGGCTATCGCTTCGATATCCACCTGCAGGGGCCATCTGAAACGGTGTTCTTCGACTACGGCGTGGATGCCGGTGCCTGACTGGGGCCTGCTTGACCCGCTGTGGACGGGTGCGGTCGATGACGCCGCGATTCTCGACGCTCTCGTCACGGTCGAGTCTGCTCTGGCCGAGGCGTGGGGCCATCGCGTCTCCCTCACGGCAGAGGGGCTCGATCTCGTCGCGATCGGGGCTGGCACGAAGGCCGGCGGCAACCCGGTGATCCCGCTGGTTGGGCAATTGCGCGACCAGGCCGGGGAGGCGGAGGACTGGGTGCACCGTGGTGCGACCAGCCAGGACATCCTCGATTCGGCGATCATGATCGTCGCGTCGCGCGCAGTCGCAACCACTCAGGCATCGCTCACCGCTTCAGCACAATTTCTCGCTGCGCTGGCCGACACTCACCGCCACGACGTCATGGTCGGGCGCACGCTCGGAACGCACGCAGCTCCGATCACGTTCGGCACGAAGGCGTCGTCGTGGCTCGACGGAATTACCGTCGCCCGGAAGGCGCTCGGTTCGCTGGAACTCCCGGTGCAGCTCGCGGGCGCAGTCGGGACCGGAGCGGCGTTCCTTGACCTGGGCGGCGACCCAGCAGCTCTCCGCGCGTCGCTCGCCGAACGACTGGGCCTCGCCGACCCCGGCCGCTCCTGGCAGGCAGAACGCAGCCCGGTTGCCCTGCTGGCGTCAGCGCTCTCGCTCACCCTGGGCGCGCTCGGCCGGATCGCAACCGACGTGCTCGTGCTCGCTCGCACGGAGGTCGGCGAAGTCGCGGAGGGCTCGGGCGGAACCTCCTCCGCGATGCCGCAGAAGCAGAACCCGACCACGGCGATTCTCATCCGGTCTGCTGCGCTGCAGTCTGCCGGGCTCCTCGCGACAGTCCATTCCTCACTCATCACCGAAGACGAGCGACCATCCGGCGCCTGGCACACCGAATGGCTTGCCCTTCGTTCGCTACTGCGCCTGGCGATCGAGGCGAGCGATGCGGCCGCGAGGATGCTCGGCTCACTCACGATCGACACCGCACGCATGCGAGCCAACCTCGACCTGAACGGCGGTATCGCCTGGGCCGAACATGCCCAGTCGCTGCTGACCGTGACTCTCGGGCGCGCCGCTGCGAATGCGGTGGTGAGCCGGGCCGTGAAACAGGTATCGCCCGAGCTGCCGTTCGGCGCAGCGCTCGCAGCCGAACTCGATGGAGAGATCGTCGACCTGTCAGACGACTCGATCTTCGCAAGCGCCGATGCCGTAATCACTGCGGCGCTTCGCCGCCACGAGGGAGCCAGCTCATGACAGTTCCGATCATCCGCTGCGTGATCGATCCGGCTGATCCGTCGTCGGCTTCATCTGAACTGCTCGTGCTCGGGCCCTCCCTCGGCACAACGACGGCGCTGTGGCAGTCTGCCCTTTCCTCCCGTGTCTCGTCGGCGGCCCGCGGACGCGCCCGAGTGCTGCGCTTCGACCTCCCTGGCCACGGTGCAAGCCCGGTCGCAACCGAACCGTTCACGATGGGCGAGCTCGCGGATGCAGTGCTGCGACTGGTCGACGAGGTCGGGGGTGGACGCTTCCACTATGCCGGGGTCTCGCTCGGCGGCGCTGTCGGCATCGAGCTTGCGCTGCGGCATCCTGACCGCATCCTCAGCCTCGGAATCTTCTGCTCGAACGCACGCATCGGCACCGAGCAGACTTGGATTGACCGGGCCGCCCAGGTGACGACCCAGGGCACCCCCTCACTGGTCGGAGCGACACCGGCCCGGTGGTTCGCCCCCGATTTCATTGGGCGCGAACCGGGCGCGGCATCCGGCATCCTGAACGACCTCGCCGAGACGGATGATGCCTCATACGTGTTCTGCTGTGGAGCGCTCGCGGGGTTCGACCGCACCGCCGACGTCGGGGCGATAGCCGTGCCGACCATCGTTGTCAGTGGCGAGTTCGACCCCCTGACGACCCCGGCCGACCTCGAACTGCTCGCATCGAGCATCCCGGGCGCGCGGTACATCGAGGTCGCCGGCGCCTCGCACCTGGCTGCCGTCGAGAAACCCGCGGAGGCCGCTGCGGTGCTGGCAGACCTGCTGTCGACGAGCGGCGATCTCTACGACAGGGGGATGCGCACCCGTCGCGCGGTTCTCGGCAACAAACACGTGGATGCATCCCTGGCGAAGATCACCCCCGAGACCGCCGCGTTTCAGGAGTTCATCACCCGCTATGCCTGGGGCGACATCTGGAGCCGGGCAGAACTCTCCCGTCGTGAACGCAGCATCGCAACGCTCGCGAGTCTCGTGACCGGAAGCCACGAGAACGAGATCGCGATGCACGTGCGCGCAGCGCTGACCAACGGACTCAGTCGGCTCGAGATCGCGGAGGTCATCATGCACACCGCCCTCTACGCAGGCCTTCCCCCAGCCAACAACGCACTCGCGATCGCCAGCGCGGTGTTCGCAGAATTGGACGTGAACACAGATGGATAAGACCTATGCGTCTGCGGCGGATGCTGTCGCAGACATTCCGAGCGGTGTCACGATCGCGGTCGGCGGCTTCGGCCTCGTCGGGGTGCCGATCGTGCTCATCCGGGCGTTGCTCGAGCAGGGAACCGACCACCTCGAGGTGGTGTCGAACAACTGTGGCGTCGACGGCTGGGGCCTGGGCGAGATCTTGAGCGAGGGCCGCATCGACCGGGTGATCGCGTCGTACATCGGTGAGAACAAAGAGTTTGCGCGCCAGTACCTGGGCGGTGAGCTCGAGGTGGAGCTGACCCCGCAGGGCACCCTGGCCGAACGGCTGCGCGCCGGCGGGGTCGGCATTCCGGGGTTCTTCACCGCGACCGGCGTCGGAACGATGGTGTCTGAGGGCGGTCTTCCGTGGCGGTACGCCGCTGACGGCACGGTTGCCGTGCAGTCGCCGCCGAAGGAGACCCGCATGCTCGGCTCGCTGGGGGAGGAGCGCGAGTATGTCTTCGAGCAGGCGATTCGTGCAGACTTCGCGCTGGTGCGCGCCGCGAAGGGTGACCGGCACGGCAACCTGGTGTTCGAGAAGTCCACCCGCAACTTCAACCCGCTCGCCGGTATGTCTGGCCGCATCACCATCGCCGAGGTCGACGAGGTCGTCGAACCGGGAGAGATCGATCCTGACCAGGTGCACCTGCCCGGCATCTACGTCGACCGCATCGTGCAGCTCACCCACGAGCAGGCGACCGAGTTGCCGATCGAGAAGACCACCGAAAGGGCACGCGCCTAATGGCACTCACGCGAAACGAGATGGCAGCGCGCGCCGCGCTCGAGCTGCACGACGGAAGCTATGTAAACCTCGGTATCGGCCTGCCGACGCTCATCCCGAACTTCATCCCTGACGGGGTGACCGTCATCCTGCATTCCGAAAACGGAATACTCGGCGTCGGACCGTACCCGTGGGAGGGCGAAGCCGACCCGAAGCTCATCAACGCCGGCAAAGAGACCGTCACTGTGCTTCCGGGGGCGTCATACTTCGACTCCGCTGCGTCGTTTGGCATGATCCGTGGCGGCCGCATCGCAACCGCCGTGCTCGGCGCAATGCAGGTCTCGGTCGCCGGTGATATCGCCAATTGGGCGGTGCCCGGCAAGCTCATCAAGGGCATGGGCGGTGCGATGGATCTGGTCAACGGAGCGGATCGGGTCATCGTGTTGATGGAACACGTCGCCAAAGACGGCGGCGCCAAGATCGTCGAGGAATGCAGTCTGCCGTTGACCGGGGTTCGCTGCGTCGATCGCATCATCACCGAACTCGCCGTGATCGACATCACAGAGGATGGCCTCGTGCTCGTCGAGGTCGCGCCTGGAGTCACCGTCGATGAGGTCATCGCCGCTACCGGAGCGCCGCTTCGGGTGGAGCTTGCGTGAGCGAATTGCGTGAGGTCGTCATCTGCGAGCCGATCCGTACCCCGGTCGGCCGGTTCGGCGGTGCGCTTGCCACGGTGTCTGCTCTCTCGCTCGCAACCCGCGTCATCGAGGAACTCATCGCCCGCACGGGCATCGACGGCGCGAACGTCGACGATGTCATCTTCGGCCAGGGCTACCCGTCGTCTGAGGCACCACCGATTGCGCGAGTGGCTGCGCTGGATGCGCGGCTGCCCGTCACGGTCGGCGGCTACCAGGTCGACCGTCGCTGCGGATCAGGGCTTCAGGCGGTCATCGGCGCTGCGATGCAGATCCAGACCGGGGCGTCAGAACTCGTCGTCGCGGGTGGTGTCGAATCGATGTCGAACGCGCCGATCTACACGGTCGAGGGGCGCCGCGGCATCACCGGCGCAGGACTCATGCTGCACGACGCCCTCAGCCGTGGTCGGGAAACCGCAGGCGGCAAGTACTACCCGACACCGGGTGGCATGGTCGAGACAGCGGAGAACCTGCGCAGCGACTACGGCATTCCCCGCGAGGAACAGGATGAACTCGCCCTCCGCTCGCACCGACGCGCGGTAGCGGCCCAGGCCGCCGGGCTGTTCGACGACGAGATAGTGCCGGTCACGGTGCCGGGTCGCAAGGGCGATACCGTTGTCGATCGGGACGAGCATCCCCGAGCCGACTCGTCGCTCGAAGTGCTCGCGAAGCTCAAGCCGGTGATGAAAATTGAGGGTGCGACCGTGACTGCGGGCAATTCCTCCGGCCAGAATGATGCGGCAGCGGTGTGCATCGTCACTACGCCCGAGCGAGCAGCCGAGCTCGGGCTGGTGCCGCTGGTGCGACTGGTGTCGTGGGCTCGGGCCGGGGTCGACCCGACCAGGATGGGGCTCGGGCCGGTGCCGTCGACGAAACTCGCGCTGGAACGGGCAGGGATCGGCATGAAAGACCTCGACCTGATCGAACTGAACGAGGCCTTCGCGGCCCAGGTGCTCGCTGTCACCCGCGAGTGGGGATTCACACCCGCCGACTGGGAGCGCACGAATGTGAACGGCGGGGGCATCTCGCTCGGGCATCCCATCGGGGCGACCGGCGTTCGCATCCTGGCCGGACTCGCCCGCCAGCTGCAGCGCAGCGGTGGTCGTTATGGCCTCGAGACGATGTGCATCGGTGGCGGTCAGGGTCTCGCGGCGGTCTTCGAGCGTGTCTAGCGGCCGGTTGAGCCGCTAGAGCGGTTCGAGTTGCTCGAAACCTCACCCGTTGCTCCCACCACTTGACTTTGGCGGCGCTATACCGCCCGAAACACGCAGCCCGGTGAACTTGAGTGCGCTGCGCAACGAGCTTCTCGACGGCACCCACAGAGTGCGCTGGGTGATGTATGTCGGCGTTGACAACGTCATGAGAACCACAGTAGATTCAGAGAACGAAAATGACTTTCACACAGTGAAGTGAAGCAAAGTTGGGACAGTGAGCGTGCAGACCACAGAAGACGCTCCAGCGGCGAAGCAGGATTGGCTTGGCCTCAGCGGCAGCCGCGTGCTCGTCGTCGGAGCAGGCGGGATCGGCACTGACCTTGCCGCCGGATTCGTCGCGGCAGGAGCATCCGTCGTCATCGTCGACAGGGACCGCTCACGACTCGTCGGCGTTGCAGCGCTTGTGCCGACGGTGAACGTCGTGCAGGCCGACCTCCTCGAGGAGGGCGCAGGGGCCAGGGTCGTCGCCCAGGCCGTCGACACGCTCGGCGGCCTCGACGTGCTCGTGCACTGCGTCGGCATGAACGATCGTCGCCCCGTGCTCGACTTCACTGAGGCGGAGTGGGAGCACATCATGCGCACCAACCTGTCGACCGCCTTTGGCGTCGCGCAGGCTGCCGGCCGCTACATGGTCGAGCAACAGCACGGCCACATTGTCGTGTTCTCCTCGGTTTCGGGCCTGCTCGCCCACAAGAATCACGCGCCATACGCGGCGTCCAAGGGCGGACTCAACCAGATGATGCGCGTAATGGCCGCGGAGTGGGCGAGTTCCGGTGTCACCGTCAACGCCGTGGCGCCCGGCTACATCGAGACCCCACTCACCGCCGACTACCTCGCGAAGCCCGGCGTGCGCGCAGACCTGGTCAGTCTCGTTCCGGCCGGTCGCCTCGGTGTGCCTGCCGAGGTCGTCGGCCCCGTTCTCTTCCTCTCCTCCGACCACGCGCAGTTCATCACCGGCCACGTGTTGTACATCGACGGCGGCCGCACACTCGTCTAACTGCTCCACCTGCACGCTGTTCCACCAGTAATGAAATGAGAAACAAATGACCCAGATCTTTCCCCGCTTCGAAGGCAAGACTGTGCTCGTCACGGGTGCCGGAACCGGTTTCGGTGCCGAGATCGCCTTCCGCGCAGCCCAGGAGGGCGCGAAGGTCGCCGTTCACTACAACTCCTCGAAGGCAGGGGCTGAGGCGACTGTCGCGCGTATCGAGGCCATCGGCGGTGAGGCGATCATGGTGCAGGCGAACATCGGCACCTGGGAAGCGATAAAGCGCATGGCTGATGAAGTCTTCGCCGCGTTCGGCACGCTCGACGTTCTCGTCAACAATGTCGGTGATGTCTCCAGCGACCAGATGTCGTGGCGAGAGCTGACCCAGGAAGCCCTCGACGCGGTTATCGACATCGACGTCAAGGGCACCCTCCTGATGACCCACGAGTTCGGGGAGCGGATGCTCGAGCAGCCGAACGGCGGAAACATCATCAACGTCGGCTCCACCGTGATCGTGCGCGGCTCTCCGCGCGCGCCGCAGTACGCGGCTGCCAAGTATGCGATCCTCGGAATCACGAAGTCGTATGCGAAGGTGCTCGCCCCCGCGGTTCGAGTCAACACCTTCGCCCCGGGCTTCATGGAGACCGAGAAGCTGTTGAGTCGCGCCGACTGGAAGGCCGGCCGTCGCGAGACGCTCATCTCCCAGACACCGATGGGTGTCATCCCCCCGCCCGAATTCGTCGCGGGCACCTGCCTGTGGCTGGCGACGGAAGAAGCTGCACATCTGACCGGCGGCTACCTGCTCGCCGATGGTGGATTCAACATGGTCGGCGCCTAGGCCCCGCCAGGAAAAGGACAGCAAGTATGAAACTCATCACTTTCGACGACGGTCGTGTCGGCCGCTTGGAGCTCGAAGAGGGCGTCGTCATCGAACTCGACGTGCCCACCATGCGCGAGTACTTCGAGCGGGGCGGTGACGTCACGGAGACCGGCGAGCGCCTGCAGTATTCCGACGTGCGGCTTCGTGCGCCCATCCAGCCGAAGAAGTTCTTCCACACGGCCGGCAACTTCGCCGACCACCACAAAGAGCTGCAGGCTGTCGACTGGTCGCATCCCGTGCACAAGGGCATCGTGTTCTTTCAAAATGTCGATGCGATCATCGGACCGGATGACGCCATCGTCTACCCGGAGGGCCTCACCAAAGAGCTCGACTATGAGCTCGAACTCGGCATCATCATCGGTAAGTCGGGCAAGTTCTTCGGGCCGGATGAAGCCACCGACTACATCGCCGGCTTTACGGTCTTCAACGACATCACCGCGCGCGACATCCAGCGCAAAGAGATGGAGTCAGGGGTGTTCTCGTTCAGTAAGGGAATCGACACGTTCTGCCCGATCGGCCCATGGATCGTCACGGCCGACGAGGTGCCAGACATGCACGAGCTGCCCATGCAGCTGCGCGTCAACGGCGAGGTGCGCCAGCAGGGCAACACCAATCAGACCCGAATCAAGTTCCCGCACCTCGTCGCATACCACTCGCCGCAGATCTACAGCGCGGGTGACATCATCACCACGGGCACCATCTCCGGTGTCGCAGCCGTGCAGCCGAACCCGTTCGACTTCTACCTTCAGCCCGGCGACCAGATCGAGGCAGAGATCACCGGCATCGGCGTGCTGAAGAACCACGTCGTCAGCTGGGAAGAGGCGCACGGTGAGCCCGCCCCGCAACGGGTCGACTGGTGAAGCTGGGCAACCTCGCCGGCCGTCTCGTCATCGTTGTCGATGACGGGGCTGTGGATGTCGAGCGCGCGAGTTTCGGCGCATTCGGGTCAGACCCGCAGGCGGTCTACACCCGCTGGGAGGACTTCGTCGCGTGGTCCGGAACTGTGGATGTCGCGACAGCCGAGCCCTTCGATCGTGCAGCTCTCGATGCCCCTGTGCCCCGTCCGGCGCAGGTTTTCGCGATCGGCATCAACTACGCGGAGCACGCGACCGAGGCCGGCTACCCCAGCGATTCGATGCCGGTCACGTTCACCAAGTTCCCGGCCTGCCTGACCGGCCCGGAGGCCACTGTCACCCTGCCGAGTGAGTTCGTGGATTGGGAGGTCGAGCTGGTCGTGGTGATCGCGAAGGAGGCTCTTCACGTCAGTCGGGACGACGCGTGGGGGCACGTTGCCGGTTACACGATCGGCCAGGACCTGTCGGAGCGTCACGTGCAGCTCGAGGGATCGAAGCCGCAGTTCAGTCTGGGCAAGTCCTACACCGGGTTCGGCCCAACTGGGCCGTGGCTGGTCACAGTCGATGAATTCGACGATGCGGCCGATCTCGACATCCAGTGCGGCATCAACGGCGAGACGCTTCAGCACTCCCGCACGTCGAGCATGATCTACGACGTTCCCGAGCTCATTGCGCGGCTGTCTGCGGTGTGCACGCTAATGCCTGGCGACATCATCTTCAGCGGAACACCTGCCGGTATCGGTAACGCCCGTACCCCGAAACGCTTCATCCGGGCTTCCGATGTGCTCACCAGCAGCATCGAAGGCATCGGCTCCATCACAACCAGGTTCGCCGAGAACCGAGGCTGACAATGCGCGGCGACCTGTTCTCGCCGCGCACGACCTGAATTTCGAAGTCAGGCCCGGCGAATTCGTCAGCCTGATCGGGCCATCCGGATGCGGTAAAAGCACGGCTCTGCGTGCCATCGGCGGCCTGCTCCAGGCCGACTCAGGTGACGTGCTGGTGAACGGTACCGTGGTCACGGGGCCGCGTCCGAAGGAGATCTCCTTCGTGTTCCAGGATCTCGCCCTGTATCCGTGGCGGAGTGCTCGGAGAAACGTGGAGATCGCGTTACAGTTCGCGGGCATAGCTGCGAGGAAACGGAGGGAGCGCGCTCCGGCAACTTGATGCATGAGTTCTTCACACAACCGTGATTGACAGGCCTCGTGCCCGCCCACCTCAGCGCCACGCCGTCACCCATCCGCGCGAACTCTTCGTCGGGTCAGGTGATCCGATTGGGTCTCGGCTTGCTAGAGAGTCGCGCGTGTCATCCCCGGCGGAGTAGCCTCTCGACCCAGCCCGTTGCGCGCCCAGTTCGGCGGCGTCCGGGCGCGCAGTCCGCTCGCGCATCCGGGTCCCGATGGGCGAAGCGGAGCGCAACAGCACGAGCGTCGTGCCGTAGGGCAGGGTGCGGATGACGTCGGGCGGCGTGTCAGGGCGCTGACGGCGTCCAGCGTGGGCCAGCTCGCCGATGACCTTGCCAGCGCGCCCTGACGAGCGCCCTGGTCGTGGAGGCGACCGCTGTCGCCACGGCCCACGGCATCACCTGTGAGGGCGAGCCCGAAGCCATGCTCGCCGACTCGGTGCTGCACACCCTTGGGGCCGGTCCAGCGTGCTGCAGGATGTAGTCGCTCACCGCCACACCGAGCTGGAGGTGCTTAAGGACGGAGTGGTCGCTGCAGGGCGCGACCCGGGCGTTCACGCTCTGCTTCACGAACTCGTGGTGACACTCGTGCACGACATCGAGCTCTGGTGGAACTCAGGCGACGAGATCGGGCACTGACTACACCGACTCGCCACGAGTCTGCATCAGCCCAACGTACACACGAGTGATCACCACATTGATGACGATGGCGGCAATGGTCACGGCAACCAAGAGCGCATCGAGTGGAGCCGGCTGCAGCGTGCCGGCGAGCTGATTGAGCGTCCCACCAATCCCGTCGACCGACACGAGCAGCTCGGCGAGCAACACTCCGAGGAGCGAGAGCGAAGCCCCCAAGCGAAGGGCACCGACGATATAGGGCAGGCACGACGGCAGGATCACCTTCAGCAACACGTGGAAACGGCTCGCCCCCATCGCTCGCGCTGCCTGGACAAGCTCGCTGTCGACTCGGGAGGACGCCGTCATCGTGCCCAACAGCACGGGGATCAGGCCGTGTGAGATTCCGAACGCAATCTCCGCATTCTGGCCCAGCCCGAGCCAGACCACGAACAGGGGGTACAGCGCCACCTGTGGCACCGCGTAGATCACGACCGCGACATTTCTGGCGACCGGTGCCACGTGACGCAGTCGCCCGATGACGAGACCGACAGTCACGCCGACCACCGCGCTCGCGACGAACGCGATACCGAATCGACCTGCGGTGACGATCAGGGCCTGCTGAACCTGCGGGTCGCCGAACACGGAAAGCCCGTTGGCGAGAATCGCGGTCGGGGAGGCGAAGAAGTGGCTGCTCTTTCCAAAAAGATCGACAGCCAGTTCCCAGATGACGATGAGAACCACGACTGTGAGCCAGCGGAGCCCGGTCGCGCCCCCGGCGATGGGACGTCGCCTGCGCGGCGACTCCTGGGCAGGGTGCGCCAGGAGTCGCCGCGTAGAGAGCTCGTCAGTCACTATTTCGCCGGGAGATACGCGTTCGTGTACATTCCGGACACGGCGGGTGCCGACGAGCCGAGGCCCAGGGTGGGCACCGCCTTCGCCATCGCTTGCAGTCCGGGAACGCTCACCTTGCCGTCGGTGGTGAAGATCTTCTTCGCGGCGTCGTAACTCGCCTCGGCTGCGGCCGCGGGCAGCTTCAGTTCCTTCTCTGCGAGCGCGACCGCCGCAGCCTTGTGCGAGTTGTGCCACGTGATGGCCTCCTGTACCGCCAGCGCAAACCGCCGGGCGACTGACGGGTTGGCCGTCAGCCAGCTGGTCTTGGCAATCAGCGAACTGTATTGAGTCGTGATCTTCAGCGAGGTCGTCGTCCCCACGATCGTGGTGCCGTTGATCAAGGATGCGATCCCCGCAGGATTCCACGTACCGGCTGCGCTTCCGTTCGCCAGAGCCCCGAACAGCGCGGGATTGGTGCCCAGCGCTTCCCGTTTTATCGCGTCAGACTTCACGCCGATCGCCGGTCCGGTCGAGCGTGCAAGGAAATCGCTGTACGAACCGAACGCGGACGCGGCGAGTGTCTTGCCCACGAGGTCCTTGGGCTTGCCGACATTCGCGGCTTTGCTTCCATAGAGAGCGAAGTCGGAATCCCGTGCAACGGTGTAGAAGATCTTGGTCCCAAGATTGTTGGCCGAGGAGCCCACTTGATCGAAGCCGACACCTGCCTGGACGTCGGCGCTGCCCGAAACGACCGCTCGCGTGGCGGTAGACCCTCCACTGAACGCCACCGTTTTGACGGTCAACTTCTGCTTGTCGAAGAATCCCTCGTTGATGGCAATGACGATTGGCATGTTGTTCGTGTACGCGAGCGGATTGTCGAACCCGACGGTGACGGTGGCGGGCGCTATCGCGGTGCTCGTTGGCGACGGGGATGCGGCAGGGGAGCTGCATGCGGCCAGCATGACCGCAACTGCCAGCGCGGACGTCGCAATGAATACTGCTTTGTATTTCATGTACTTACCTTTCTCTCAACGAGAGCCTCAATTGCGCTCAGAACTCCAATGAAAACTGCGGTGAAAATGAGCGTGACGACAAGCCAGGCGAACAGGTCCGCCGTGTGAAATGCCTCGCTCGTCTGGGCGAGCTCGTACCCGATCCCGGACGTGCTCGAGAGGAACTCGCCCGCGACGACGGTGACGATCGTCAATCCGAGACCCGTGCGCAGGCCCGTGAAGATATGGGGGAAGATCGAAGGCAGCACGACGGAGCCGATTACTGCGCGCCTGCTCGCCCCCATGCTTCTCGACGCCGTCACGAGATCTTGGTCGACCGAACGCTCGGCAGATTGAGTTGCGATGGCGATAGGCAAAGCGGCGACGATGACACCCACCAGGATCTTTGCTGCCGGACCACTTCCCATGGCGCCGAGGAGCAGCGGGTACAGAAGGATGATCGGAACCGCGCTGAGGTTTGCCAGAAGTGGTTCGTATGCACGTGAGAGCAGGGGTCGACTGCCGACAACCAGTCCAATCACGACTCCGACGACGCCGGCGATCACAAAGGCGATCACGACAGTCCCCGACGTCGTCCCAACAGCGTTGAGAATTAGTTCCGGATGGGTGACGAGGTTCCCGAGCGCGAGAAAAGTGCTGGGAATGTTCGGCAACAGAATCGGCTGAACGGCGCCGCTGGCGGTGAGGATCCACCACACGAGAACAACCGCGACGGCGACGTAAATATAGAACCATCGTGAGTTGCTGACGACTCGACGGAGGCGGCTGCCCTGCGCTGGCACGCGAATCTCAGCTGTCAGCGCCGGAGAAGAGCAACTCCGACAGTCGGTCAGTGATCCGGTGGAACTCGTCGCTCTGCATCATCGAAGGGTGTCGAGGGTGCGGGAGATCGACGTCGAGGATCTCGGCGATGCTCCCGGGGCTCGGAGTCATCACGACGATCCTGTCCGAGAGGTAGACCGCCTCCGCGAGACTGTGAGTCACGAAGATGACCGTCTTCTGCTCCGACTCGAGCACCTTCAGGAGTTCCATGCCCAATTGCAGACGGGAGTGCTCGTCCAATGCTGAGAACGGCTCGTCGAACAAAAGCACTCCGGCGTGCGACGCCAGGGCGCGAGCCACCGCGACGCGTTGCCGCATGCCTCCGGAGAGTTCCGCGGGGTGCTTGTCGGCGAAGGCATCCATCTTGACGGTCGTCAGAGCCTCAAGCGCACGCTCTTTGCGTGAACGCCGGGGCACGTGGGCGAATTCGAGTCCAATCTCAACGTTTCGCAGAGCCGTCCGCCATGGGAACAGAGCCAGGTGCTGGAAGAGGAACGCGACCTCCGTCGGACGTGGATTGCGTACTTCGGTGCCGTTCACCGTCACGGTGCCTGAACGAGGCTCCGTGAGTCCGCCGATCGCACGCAGCGCGGAACTCTTTCCGCAACCGGAAGCACCGACGATTGACACCAACTCGCCCGACCGTGCGGTGAATGAAAGCGGTTGGGTCGCTCGAGTCTCACCGTAGAAAATCTCGACGTCCTCAAGAACGACTGAATATGACACTTGGCGCCTTTACCTAGTTCGAGGTCACAGATCACGGGATCCGAGAAGCCCTGGGTTCCATACTTTCATCAGGTGAAATCTTGTTTCGTCAAATAAGAGCCTATAGGGAATTGTCGACTGGCGCCATTCAATTAGCCGAATCGCTTCTCGCGGCAACCACGTGTATTCGATCTCGATCGGCACGCCCGACGACGCCTCGGCGCGCGCGTTCGCCGGTCCGAAGAGGGTGAAGTTGCGGTCGGCGCGATCCAGGAAGTTCTCCCTGCCTTCCACGGCGGGCATAGACAACTCAACGCCATCTACCGCACAGCGATCGTGCGTATGCAACATCACGAGGCCGCCAAGGCATACGTCGCCCGCCGAATCACCCAAGGGAAAAGCAAACGAGACATCATCCGATGCCTCACGCGCTACGTCATCCGTGAGGTCTATCAGCTGATCAAGGTCAACCCGACGACAGGTGAAATCACGACGTGACAAACAAGACGTGACAAACAATAGGAGCATCAACGCGCTGATAGAGACGATCAGGAGACAATCAACGGCCTCTACAAGGCCGACTGTGTCCGCACCACCGTGTTCCACGACGGGCCCTACCGCAGCCTCGCAGACGTCGAGTTCGCGACCGCGGGCTGGGTCGACTGGTACAACACTCGTAGGCTTCACTCAAGCCTCGGCTACGTCCAACCAGCCGAGTGCGGCAAGCCCCCTACGCGGACCTCAACCGAGAGCCGCAACCCGCATAGGAGCGGCAGAAAACCCGAGGCGCTTCACCGCGGCCGGTCACGCCGAACCACTCACACAAAAATCTCGACAGACGGGGTCGTGCTAATCATTGTCGTTCTGTCTGCAATCGAGCGTCGAGCTTCCCGATGGCGGGGCTGACGGCGCGGGTGCAATTGACAGCAGAGGCGCGGCGCATTAGGTTTGGCACAACAGAAATAAAAGTGACTTTCTCTAAGTGAAAGTTGCCCAACTGGAAAATCTCCCCCGGAGGCGCGATGACGCGGCTGTTAGACGTGACCGACCTGCGTGTCGCTTATGGCGCCGTGGTCGCGGTCAACAACGTGTCGCTCACGATCGATGAGGGCGAGATCGTCGGACTCATCGGGCCGAACGGTGCAGGTAAGTCATCCTTCATCGACGCCCTCACCGGCGCGATCCCCAATCGGGGCGGAAACGTGGTGTTCGAGGGCGGCAGCCTCGACAGGCTCGCGCCGCACTCCGTCGCCCGCAAGGGTCTGCTCCGTACCTTTCAGTCGGTCGAACTCTTCGACGACCTGACCATCCGCGAGAACCTGCAGGTGGTTGCCGAGCAGCCGAACTTCCTCAGCATGCTCGCCGACCTGGTCAAGCCCAGCAAGCCGCAGGGCGTGGATGACATCGCCTTGGCCTCAACGCTCTGTGATCTCGATGATGTTCTCAATCGCTTTCCGAGCGAACTCTCGCACGGGCAGCGCAAACTCGCCGGCGTCGCGCGGGGGCTCGCAAAGCGCCCGAGGCTCGTTCTCATGGACGAGCCGGCTGCGGGTCTCGACACTGACGAGAGCATCGCGTTCGGAAAGCGACTGCGCTCACTGCCGAGCCACGGGGTGAGCGTGCTGCTCGTCGACCACGACATGGAGCTCGTCCTCGGAGTGTGTGACCGCATCTACGTCATCGACTTCGGAACCGTCATCGCGTCTGGTACCCCCGACGAGGTGCGCAACAACGACCGCGTCATCGAGGCATACCTGGGGGGCCACAATGCCGAAGAAGATCAGCATGTCGAAGCCTGATGCCGCCGTTCTCGAGCCGACCGGCAACGTGCTCGATGTGGTGTCGATGTCGGCCGGCTACAACGGCTTGCCCGTCGTTCGCGACCTGAGCCTGAGCATCGCGAAGGGCGAGATCGTCGCCCTGCTCGGGTCCAACGGTGCCGGGAAGACGACGACGCTCTCTGCCATCGCCGGGCTGATCAAGCCGATGGGCGGCACCATCGCGCTGCTCGGGTCATCCACCTCTGGTAAATCTGCACACAAGCTCGCCCGCGCGGGCGTCGCGCTCGTGCCGGAAGACCGTGCGCTGTTCCACGACCTGACCACTCGAGAGAACCTTCGGGTTGCCAGCGTTCGGGGCAGCGCAGCCGACGGGGAAGAGCGAGTGCTCGAATTTCTTCCGGAGCTCAAAAAGTGCCTCGCTCGCAAGGCCGGGATGCTGTCGGGCGGCGAGCAGCAGATGCTCGCGGTCGGTCGTGCCCTGGTCGGGCAGCCCAAGCTTCTCATCGTCGACGAGATGAGCCTCGGCCTCGCGCCGGTGGTGGTCGAGCGACTGCTTCCTGTGCTGCAGGACATCGCGGCGAAACTCGACACGGCGGTGCTGGTCGTCGAGCAGCATGTCGCCCTCGCGATGGATGTTGCTTCCCGCGCGTACGTGCTCGCTCACGGCCGCGTCGTGCTGCAGGGCGATACCGACACACTGCGATCGAGCCAGGAACTCATCGAGGCCTCGTACTTCGGTGACGCCGACGCAGTCGAAGCACTCACCCACCAGAAACCCTAAGAAGTTGCACTCCCTCGCATCAGGGAGCTGCACGAAACCTCGCCCGTCGGGCGGGGCTGCGCCACACAAACTGCAATGAAGGAGTGACATGGCAATCACAGTGAAAGCCAGGAGCGTGGCGATCGTCGCCATCGCCCTGGGCGCGAGCATCGCCCTTGCGGCCTGTTCGACCACCAGCACCACCAGCCCATCCAGCTCGACGAGCGCTGCATCGAGCGGCCTCGGCGCGCCGAACGCGGCGAAGGGCAGTCCCGTCGTCTTCGGCGTGCTCAACATCGAATCAGGCCCGGTGACCTTCCCCGAGATCCTTCTCGCCGAAAAGGCAGCCGCAGCCTACGTCAACGATTACAAGGGGGGCATAGGCGGGCACCCGATCAAGATCGTCTCGTGTGTGACCGACGGTTCTCCGTCGACCTCAGCGCGCTGTGCAAACCAGATACTCGACCAGAAGCCGGTCGCCATCCTCGGCGCGGGTGACACCGGCGCACCAGGATCCATTCCGATCTACCAGAACGCCGGCCTGGCGTATCTCGGTGGCATCCCGTTCACCCCGGTCGAGCAGAACTACGAGAACGCGGTGATCTTCTCGAGCATCTCGACGGCAGACAACGCCGCAGCCTCGGTCTACGCGGCAAAGACGCTCGGGGCGAAGTCCGCTGCGGTCATCTACACCTCCGACACACAGGGAACTGCCTCCGCCGAAGGCGCGATCATCCCGACCATGAAGAACGCGGGCATCACCAAAATCACCCCGATCGCTATCGCTCCGACCGCGTCTGACGTTTCGGCGGCCGTCGCGACCGCCCTTGGTGCGAGCCCAGACGTCATCTACGTCGATGCTCCTGCTGCCTGCCCGAACATCCTGAACTCGCTCAAGCAGCTCGGCAGTACCGCGAAGATCGTCGGGATCGACCCGTGCACCTCGCCTGCGGCGATCAAGGGCGCGAACGGCGGAGCCGAGGGACTGTACTTCGCGGCTCCGGTTGAAGACCCCGGGGCCGGCACCGCCGACACCAAGATCTACCTCGCAGCGCTTCAGAAGTACGCGCCGGCATCCATCGCGCTCGACTCGCTGGCCGCCATCGGCTTCCAGTCCGTAATCGACGTGCAGGCGAAGCTGGCGAAGTTCAGCACCGCTGACCTCACAAAAGACAAGATCCTTGCCGCGTTCCGTGCTGGCACGGACAATGTCAACTTCATGGGCCACCCCTACACCTGTGACGGCAAGCAACTCGCCGGTGCCACGGCGGTCTGCAACTCATACCAGCAGATTCGCCAGATCAAGGGTGGTGTGCCGACCGTTGCGCAGGCCGCGTTCGTGCAGCCGGGCAAGTACTACGTGCCCCAGTCGCACTGACGCGCTCAACCGATAAATAAAGGGATGTGACGAACGCTCGTGAGTGCTTTCTTGCTCTTCGTGCTCCTGGGTCTCGGGGCCGGGTCAGTGTACGCACTGCTCGGCCTCGGCCTGGTGCTCAAATATCGCAGCACAGGCGTTATCGATTTTGCGCACGGTGCGATTGCGATGTTCTGCGCATACGTGTTCGTCAACCTGCGATCCACGGGAGTTCTCGAGCTCCCGTGGATTGTGCTCCCGCATGAGATCCAATTGACGAGCGGCCAGGGCATGGCGCTGGCCCCCGCGCTGGTGATCACGCTCGTTTACGGCACCCTGCTCGGGCTGCTCCTGTTTCTCGGCATCTATCGCCCACTCCTGCAGGCATCCCCTCTCACCAAGGTGTGTGCGTCCGTCGGTGTGATGCTCTTCCTCGAGGCCGTCGCTGTGCTCAACTTCGGCACGACCTCCCTCGCGAGTTCCCCCATTCTTCCCAGCGAGCCAATCAGGCTCGCCGGGATCGCCTTCCCCTCTGACCGTATCTTTCTCGCGGGCATCGTCATTGTCATCGCGGCCGTGCTGCTCGTCGTCTACCGGTGGACCAAGTTCGGCCTTGCGACGCGGGCGAGCGCAGAGAACGAGACCGGCGCGGCACTGATCGGAATCTCGCCCACCGCGATCGCCGGCCGCAACTGGGTGATCGCCAGCTTCCTGGCCGCCGGGTCGGGCATCCTCATCACTCCGATCTCGTCGCTCGACCCCACCTCGTACACGCTCTTCGTGGTTCCGGCACTCGGCGCTGCGCTCATCGGACGCTTCCAGTCGTTCGGCTGGACGGCCGCTGCGGGCCTCGGCCTGGGCATCGTGCAGTCCGAGCTCGTCAAACTGCAGACCATCTTCACCTGGCTGCCTCAGCAGGGGCTCTCTGATGGCGTTCCTTTCGTCATCATCCTGATCACCATGACGCTGAGTGCGCGGCGGCTCGGCGCACGTGGCAATCCCGGCACCTGGAAGAACCCGAAGCTGGGTCGTCCGTCCAGGCCGCTGCTCACGTCGATCATCACTTTCGTCGTGGGCCTCATCGTCCTGGTTGCCCTGCAGGGCTCCCTTCGCGCGGCGTTCATGTCATCGCTCATCACGATGTGCATCTGTCTCTCGCTAGTGCTGCTGACCGGGTTCATCGGGCAGGTGTCGCTCGCTCAGATGTCGTTCGTCGGCGTCGGGGCGTTCATCCTCAGTCATCTCACTGGCGACCTCGGAATACCATTCCCCTTCTCGCTCGTCCTCGGCGCGCTGCTTGTCGTGCCGCTCGGCATCCTGATCGGGCTTCCGGCACTTCGGGTTCGCGGTGTTTCGCTCGCGGTCGTGACTCTCGCTGCGGCGGCGGCGATGGATGCGCTCGTCTTCAGCAACGTCGGATTCACCGGCGGTCTCGGCGGGCGCAAAGTCGCCCCGCCTTCGCTGTTCGGGCTCAACCTCGGCATCTCGAACAACGGCGTCTACCCGACGATCACCTTCGGGGTGCTGTTGCTCGTCATCGTCGTCTTTGTTGGCTACTGCGTAGCCAGGCTGCGATCCTCTGCGACCGGACGAATGATGATCGCGGTGCGGTCGAACGAACGTGCCGCAGCGTATGTCGGAATCAGGGTGGCCCCGCTCAAGCTCTACGCGTTCGCGCTGTCTGCCTTCATCGCAGGCATCGGCGGCGGCCTGCTCGCCTACCAGCAGGGAACGGTCTCGTCGAGCACCTTCGCCGTCTTCACCTCGCTGACGGTGCTCGCCATCACCTACGTCGCGGGGATCGGTCGCATCGCCGGTGCTGTGATAGCCGGATTGATGTTCGCTTCAGATGGGCTCTTCGTGTCGTTCCTCGACAACGTGTTGCACGTTGGCCAGTACCAGATGATCGTCGCCGGTATCGCGCTCGCGATCACCGCCATCGGCAACCCGAACGGCGTTGCGAGTGAGATGGCGGGCGAGAAGGGTCTCGCGCTGAGATTCGTCACGCTGCGGGACAGGGTCTTCAAGACGAGTCGACCGCCGGCGCTCAGCCCGTCGCCGGTGCTGCGCGTCGTGAAGGTTCGCAAGTGACCGCCGGGCGCACCCGCGACATTTCGCTGACTGAGGCGCGTGAGCTGGTGCAGCGCGCGATCGATAAAGCCGAACAGCTCGGGCTGCGTGGCGGTATAGCCGTCGTCGGAGGCAGCGGGGCACTCGTCACGACGTCCCGGCTCGACCGCGGTGGCGCAGGGGGAATGACCCGTGCCCGATCGAAGGCATGGATCTCGGCCACCCAGCAGATTCCGAGCGCAGAGCACCTCACGCGCATGAACTTCGTCTCGGCACCAGTAGAGCAGGGGTTCAAGACGGCTTCTCCTGAGGCACTCTTCCCAGGGGCGGGCGGAATGCCGATCTTCTCCCCGGACGGCACAGAGGTGATCGGCGGCATCGCCGCGTCGGGGGCGACGGTCAGTCCGTTCTTCCCCGCCGGCATCGAGCAGCAGAACATGATCGCCGCTGGCCAGCCAGCAAACCCGGAAGACCTCCTCATTCACTATGCGCTCGGCCTTCCGTACGTCGGCCAGCACGGCGACGATCACGCACGGTGGGCTCGTTCGTTCGGCGAGTTCCCCGCAGATGCGCCCGACGGCCTTGGCATGGCGCCCGCCCCCCGCGCCTCGGCCCAGCACGAGCACGACTGGGCAGTGCGACTCTCGGATGCGGTGATCGCCGAGGCAACCCGTCGAGGCGAGCGCCTCGCGATCGCGATCGTCGACCATCGCGGCGACCCGATCCAGCAGGACGTAATGGATGGCGCTTCAACCGCCGGTGCCTTCCTCTCGCTCGCCGTCGCGGCTACCGCGGCAACCTTCCAGCGGCCGAGCGGCGACCTCGTCAGGCTGTTCGGGTCTGAGCTCGATCGGGTGGCGGCCGCCGTGCCGTACGCGATCCTGGCGGCGCCCGGTGGCGTGCCGATCAGCGAAGACGGGAACACGGTTGGCGGCTTGGGAATCGCTGGTGTCACCCCCGCCCGCGCCCACGAGATTGCAACCGCCGTGCTGCAGGGCTTCGCGTGACCAATGTCTGCATCGTCGGCGTCGGCGCGATCGGCAGCCTGTTTGCCGCCCATCTCGCCCAGCTCGATGACGTGACGGTCTGGGCCTTCGACGTCTCAGCCGCCAATGTTGAGGCAATCGAACGGAACGGGCTGGTGCTCACCGGCAAAGCCGACCTGCGCGGCACAGTCCATGCCCGCACCTCTGCTTCGGACATCCCGTCGTGCGAGTTTGGCATCGTCGCGGTCAAGTCCGAGTACACGCGGGCTGCAATGACCTCGGCAGCGTCGATCTTCGTCGATGGCGCGGTCGCGAGCGTGCAGAACGGTATCGGCAACGAAGAGGTGATCGCGGAGTTCGTGCCGCGCGTGATCCGGGGAACGACACTCGCGGCCGGGCATCCGACCGGTGCGGGTGAAGTGCACTTCGACGCAACCGGGGGCACCTGGCTCGGCCCGTTCGAGCCGAAACCCGCATCGATGCGGGAGGTCACCGCCCTCGCCGGGTTGATCGACCTGAGCGGAATGCCCGCCCATGCGATGGCAGATGCCCGGGGTGCACAATGGACCAAACTTGTGTTCAACGCTGCCGGCAACGCCCTCGGCGCGGTCACCGGCCTCAGCGTCGGCCAGCTCGGTGATGACCCATACCTGCGTCCGATCGTCGATGGTCTGATCGCTGAGGGGGAGGCCGTGGCATTCGCCCTCGGAATCACCCTCGACTCCGACCCTGGCGCGATGATCGACGAGGCGATCCAGATTGCCTATGGCCACCGCGCGAGCATGCTGCAGGATGTCGCTGCCCGCAGGCACACCGAGATCGACGTGCTGAACGGCGGCATCGTCGCAGCCGGACGTGAAGTCGGAGTACCGACCCCGTTGCACGAAGCGATGGTTGCGCTGGTCAAGGGCGTCGAGCGGTCCTGGGGCTAGCGTCGACCCGCTCCACCGCTAGAGTTCCGTCGCGACCCCGCGTTCGAGGATGGTGAGAGACGTGCCGTCCGGCGTGAAGTGTCCGAGCATCGAGTGCGGCATCCCGAGGTCTGCCCAGGCTGCTTCATGAATGGGGATGGCGACGCGCGGCGAAACGGTGCGCAGGTACTCGATCACGTCGCCGAGCTTCAGCCAGGGTCCGCTAATCGGAAGCGCGAGCACGTCGACCTTCACGTCCGGCACATCGAATGAGTCACCAGGGTGAAAGAGTGCGCCGTCGTCGATGACGAATGCGACGTTCGCGCTGCCCGGAAAGTTCTCGTAGATCGGGGCGTGGGTTTCGCCGAGTACATCGATGACCGAGCCGCCGACCTCGATGCGATCGCCGCGCTTCACCGCGCGAGCGTTGATCGACGGCGCGCTCTCAGGGTCGGCAAGCACGACCGCGTTCGGGTTGGCTGTGATCAGCTCGACCACCTTCGGAACGTCGAGGTGATCCTCGTGATTGTGGCTGATGAGAATTGCGTCGAGGTCACGAAGACCCTCGAAACCGCTCGACAGGGTTCCCGGGTCGATCAGGATGCGCGCGCCGGCGGTTTCGACGAGGAGGCAGGCATGGCCGAGGTGGGTGATCTTCATAATGCTCCGTTGTGTGCTTCTGCTGTGTCGACGCGGAAGACCCTGAGTTGCAGGGCCAGGGTTGAGTAATAGCCGACCAGCGTGGTGAGCTCGAAGATGGTCGATCGTTCGAGGTCGACCGCCCACTGCTCGTCGTCGAGGTCCCCGTTGGCCAGCGCGAACACAGTATTCGCGATGGCCTGCTCGCGCGGATCTGACAGCGTCGGAACCCCGCCGGCACTGACCGTGGCGAGCTCACTCTCTGTGAGGCCGGCCGCCCGGCCGACAGCCTCGTGGGACTGCTGCTCGAACGTGCTGCCCCAGTGAGCGGCGATAATGAGAATCGCGAGCTCGCGCTCGCGCGCGGTCAGCGCGGTCTCATATCTCACGGCAGTGCCCAGCGACTGCAGTGACCTGGCGATCCCCGGCGCGAGCAGGAACGCGTTGAACGGGCCGTTGAGCGAGCCGTCGTCTGCGGTCAGCGCGAAATGCTGCACGCCCTTTGATCGGGGGCCGTGCACGATGTCGTCGTAAAGCGTGGCCTGGTCTGCGTCCAGTTGAGCCGGAACGAGCCGGGCCAGTCTCACGGAAGCTCCATTCTCACAGCGCCCTGAGCCTCATACTGATGTCTGCCGCGGCCTCCTGCAGCTGGGTGAGCAGCGCGCCCCGGAGGGAGGCCACGTCGTGACGCGACGACGAAACTGCGATGTTGATCGCCGCGACAGGAGCCTCGGCCCTCCCGAAGACCGGCATGGAGACGGAGCGGAGGCCCTGCGCGAGTTCCTGGTCCTGGATCGAATAACCCTGTTCGCGGATGCTCGCGAGCCGGGCATCCAACTCGGCGCGACTCGTGACCGCGTTCGGCCCCGCGCCGCCGATGAAAGAGTGTGTGCCAATGCGCTCGTCGAGTTCCTGCGGGCTGAGCCACGCGAGCAGAAGTTTTCCCATCGATGTGTAGACAGCGGGCAGGGTCGAACCGACCTGCACGTTCGCGGTGACGAGGTCGGCGTTCTTGAGCCTGGCGAGGTACAGCACCTGGTCATTGATGAGGATGCCGAGGTTGACGGTCTCGCCCGTCGTCTCAGCGAGGTGACGCAGTGGTCGTTCGCTCACCTGTACGAGGCTGGAGCCGCGGAGAGCCGCAGAGCCGAGGGTAAGCACGGAGACGCCGGGCTGAAGGTCGCCGTCTGGCGTGCGGTCGAGGAAGCCGTCTTCTTCGAGAGTGGAGACGATGCGAAATGCTGTTGGCATAGGGATTCCGGTGCGGTCGCAGATTTCCCGCAGCCGAAGGGACGCGGTATTTTCGTCGAAAAGTTTCAGCACCTGCAGCCCTTTTGCGAGAGACTCGATTCGGTACTGGTTTGTCGGCTTGCGCGTTTCGTCGTCGTCATCGACCACGGAAGATCCCCTCTAAAAGCCAGTTTCGCCTGACGAAAGTAGACTATCGTTTGCAGTGATGCAGGGCAACCTTTGCGGCCCGGATCCGTTGCAACGACGCAGGAGCAGTTCATGACAGCAAGCCCAACCGTCCTCAGGGACGTGGTCTTCTCCACCATCCCGGGCTTCCGGCCGGTGACCCTCGACCTGTACCTGCCACTGGGCGGCCATGCGACGGTCATCCTCTTCGTGCACGGCGGTGGCTGGCGGCTCGGTTCGCGGCGTGCCTTCGGCCCGAATTTCACCACCGAGAGCTCTTTCGACCGCATCGTCGCGGCGGGATTCGCCGTGGCGTCCGTCGACTACCGGCTGAGCGGCGAGGCGACGTTCCCGGCGCAGGTCGATGACGTTCGAAGCGCGATGGAGTGGATCGCTGAGCACGGGGCCGAGCACGGCCTGGACTCCTCCCGAATGATTGTCTGGGGCGAGTCAGCAGGAGCAACACTCGGCGCACTCGTGGCGCTGGAAGACCCGGCAAAGGTGCCCGGAGTGAGCGTGCTGGGCGTCATCGACTGGTACGGGCCGGCCGACCTCGTCGCATTTGCCGAAGCGGCGGATCCGGCGACGCTCGCGGCCTCGCGCGAATCGGAGTGGCTCGGCGGCACAGCTCTCGACCTGCCGGATGCAGCCAGAATGGCCAGCCCGGCCTACCAGGTGCGACCCGATGCCCCGCCGTTCCTGATCGCGCACGGACTGGCAGACCAGTTCGTTCCACACTCTCAGAGCGAGCGGTTCGCGGATGCCCTGCGCGTGAACGGCGTCGAGGTGGAGTTCACCTCCGTGCCGGGGGCGAACCACATGTGGAACGGGGTGGCCGACACCGCACCGCTGCTCGACCAGGCGCTGGAATTCGCGCGCCGCGTGACGGAGGGATCCTGAAATGACCGAGATCCTCTCAGCGTCTGCTCTGCTGCAGCAACGACTCTGGAGCGCTGACCCCGAAGCGTGGGCGCTGTACAGCGAGCCGCACAATCGGCCGCTGTTCGAGGCGGTGCTCGACGCGGCGCAGGTCGCGACCGGGACCGACCTGCTGGATGTCGCCTGCGGCACCGGCCTGGTGCTCCAGCTCGCAGTAGAGCGCGGGGCGACGGTCACCGGCATCGACGTCTCCGCCGCGATGCTCGGCGTTGCGAAAGAGCGTCTGCCCGAGGCCGACCTGCGGCTCATCGACATGCAGGTGCTGCCGTTCGCAGACGACAGCTTCGACGCGGTCACCGGCGTCAATGCGTTCCAGTTCGCCGCAGACCCTGTTGCCGCGATCGTCGAGGCCGCGCGCGTGCTGCGACCCGGCGGGCGGCTCGCCGTCGGCATGTTCGCGGAGCCGGAGCGCTCCCAGTCGACCGCGATCCACGACGCGATGGCGATGTTGAGTCCGCCTGCCCGCGACGGCGAGCACCAGCCGTACGCGCTGTCAGCGCCGGGCAATCTCGAGGCAGTCTTCGCCTCGGCCGGCCTCACGCTGGAAGGCCAGGGCCAGGGCGAGGTCGAGTGCGTGTGGGCATACGACAAGGTCGACGACGCGGTGCGTGGCCTGCGCGGCTCGGGAGGAGGCACTCGTGCTGTCGAGGATGCCGGAGCAGCGGCCGTCGGCGCCGCCATCGAACAGGCGCTCATACCGTTCACCGATGCCGCCGGGCGTGTTCGCATGGTCAATACCTTCCGCTGGGTCAGCGCCACAAAAACGGGCGCTACGAAAGCGGGGGTCACAGATGACTAATCGCGGTTTCCACCACATCGGCTACTGGGTTGACGACCTCGACGCCGCGATGGCCGACGCCACCGAACTCCTCGGGGTGGGGCCATTCCGGGTGATGGAACACGTCGACCTGGGGGAGTTCCGGTTCCAGGGTGGGCCGGGCATCCTCGATCACTCCGCTGCCTTCACCCAATGGGGACCCATCATCCTCGAGCTCAACCAGGCGCACGACGTGCAGCCGCCCGAGCTTCGCGCGGCTCTGGGTGTCGCTCACGGAGCGGTCAGCCACACCTCGTGGTGGACGCCGGATCTCGCCGCCGAGACGCAACACCTGGAGTCCGCGGGCTGCGCCCTGCTCACCACCTCGGTCGGCGGTGCCGTCGCGAACTGGTTCAGCGGTGGAAAGCTCTTCGGTCACCCGATTGAGATCCACCAGCCGACGCCCGGGGTGCTCGGGATGTGGGCGTCCCTGGGCGAGGGCAGCAGCTACCCGTAGTGCAACGTCCGAGTCGGGGTTGGCCTGCGCCCAGCATCCCGCCGACCTCTGCGCCGCGACAGCGACGCACTGAGCGCGGGCTGGCTGAGCCCATCCTCGCCTACGAAACCCTCTCTGGCTGCGTGTCGGTTGCTTCGGCTACCTCGGCAGCGTCCGCCGTCTGGTTGCTCCCGGCAGTCCTGTCGCTGCCGGCAGGCTTATCCGGCTTCGGCACCCAGTCGTCGCGATATACCGAAAGCTCTTTCCCCTGATGCCGACGCGCCTGTACGACGATCAGCACGACGCCGACCGCGACCGTAACGAACGAGGCGAACACGTTGTCTGGCAGGCCCAGGATGCGGTCACTGGTCGGATCGATACGGATCGCCTCGAGCCAGCTGCGGCCGAGCCCGTACCAGATGAGGTAAACCCCGAAGGCTTTGCCCCAGCGCAGTTCAGACCCGTGCCCGCGCAGGCGACGCTCGAGAAGGATGATGATGGCGACGCCGATCAGGTTCCAGATGATCTCGTAAAGAAAGAGGGGTTGAAAGAGCGTTCCCGCCCGCAGCGACTCCAGGTGATCGTTCGTGAGCGCGATGTTGGGCCGCGCGATCTGCAGACCCCACGGCAGTGTGGTCGGCAGCCCGAACAGCTCCTGGTTGAACCAGTTGCCGAGTCGCCCGGTCGCCTGCGCTACGAGCATTGCGGGGGCGAGGGCATCCGCAAACGACCACAGTTTGATTCCGTGCCGACGGCATCCGATGTAGGCGCCGACTGCGCCACCGATCAGGGATCCGTACAGCGCGTTACCGCCGTCCCAGATGGCGAGAGTGTTCCACAGGTTGTCGCCCGGCGCAAAATAATCGCCGGTGTGAGTGAGCACGTGATAGAAGCGAGCGCCGACGATGCCAAATGGCACAGCCCAGATGATCACGTCGAGAACGATGCCCTGGGTTGCCCCGCGGGCGCTCATCCTGCGCTGGGTGATGATGATTGCCAAAATTATCCCGGCGAGGATGCAGATCGCGTAGGTGTGGATCGTGAGCGGCCCGATCATGAACTGCCTGAAAATCGGGTCTGGGCTCGGAATGCTCAACGGAATCATCGAAAAAAGCCCTTCAGGGGGAGGTCGCGGCTACACACTGCACAGCTATCTTCGCATTTGCGCCTTCGGCTCGACCACCTGCCACCCAGTTCACGGCTGATCACGTTATCTTCGGGCTGAGGAAAGGCGGATGCCCGTGGCAAACCAGAACGTCGAAACCGACGAACAGCGACTCACCCAGGCGGCGGGCAGGCTCGCCCTCGTTATCGGCAGGCTCAACCGGATGCTCCGCGCGACGGAGGGTGTGAGCCACAGCGGCCTGTCTGCACTGTCGAGCATCGTTAAATTCGGGCCGCTCAGACTCAACGAACTGGCGCAGCGCGAAGGCGTCGCCGCAGCAACCGTGACCCGCATCGCCGTCGACCTTACCCGTCGCGGGTTCGTCACAAGAAAGACAGACCTGCTCGACCGTCGTGCCACCAGGATCGAGGCGACCACCGCTGGCGTCGACTACATCATGCAGGCCAGGTCGGCCAGGGCCGACGTAATGGCTGCCCTTCTCGCAACGCTCAATGAGCACGGCGTCGGCCTGCTCGAAGAGTCACTGCCGGTTCTCGAAGCGCTCGTGACCGAGGCACACGTCGCGGGCCGTTCTTAGGCTCGCAGTACCCGCACCAATTGCTCGAGTATCGGCACCTGGCCCTTTACGACCTTCTCCATGGCCGTAGCGATGTCGATCCATTCCGCCCTGTCGATCTCAGGAAAACTCTGCATTCGACCCGATCGCGGCGGCCATTCACTATCGAACGTGTTGCTCTCGACGAAGACCACCTCTGCAGCAGTGCTTGCGGCGAAGACCGTGACGACCTTGCCCGACGACTGGCTGAAGTCACCGAAGTGCTGGTAACGCTCATCCGGGGCCGGTGCTCCGATCTCCTCGCGGAACTCGCGAAGTGCTGCAGCGAGGTCGGCCTCAGCAGCCAGCGGCTCACCCTTCGGGATCGACCAGGCTGCGGCATCCTTCCGCCCCCAGAACGGGCCGCCCATATGCCCGAGAAAGACTTCGGTGCCCGCCGAGGTGCTGCGATGCAGCAGGATGCCGCAGCTGCGGAGTATTGCGATCATTGACCCAGCATAAGAAGGCGCTACCAGAGAAATTTCTGGTGACGTTCCGAACGTACGCGGTGAGGGTTTGCAGCAACTCGATCCCGGCGTACCGTGCCGAGCACAGAGATCCTGAGGAGGACATCATGGGCATTGTCGATGACGCCAAAGACGCTGCAGCGGCAACGGGCGAGAAGATCAGCCGCACTGTCGAAGACACGAAGGAGCGCATCGGCGATCACGCTGACGAGGTGAAAGCCGACGCCAACGTGAAGGCCGCTGAGCGTGAGCGTGATGCGACGCACGCCAAGAACGAGTACAAGGAGAACCTGCGCGACTAGCGCGCGGAAGGTGAAGTGAAAGGGCGGTGCTTCGGCGCCGCCCTTTTTCGTGTGACGCCCCAGCTCGTGTGAATCGCTCCTTCTTACAGGGTGCAAGATTGAAATCCAGGATTTGCGAGGAGAACAATGACCAGGCTCATGATCATCGTCGGCAGTGTGAGACCCGGCCGGGTGGGGCTTCCCATTGCCCAGTGGGTGCAGGCAGCAGCTGAAGCGCACGGAGGGTTCGACATCGACTTCGTCGACCTTCTCGAGCTGGCGCTTCCCTTCATGGACGAACCGAATCACCCTCGCCTCCACAATTACACGAAACAGCACACGCTCGACTGGAGCGCCAGGGTCACGGCTGCGGAGGCGTTCGTCTTCGTCACCCCCGAGTACAACCACAGCTTCTCGCCTGCGCTGAAAAACGCCATCGACTTTCTCTGCCTGGAGTGGTGGCGCAAGCCCGTCGGTTTCGTCAGCTACGGCGGCGTGTCGGGCGGAAGCCGCGGAGTGACGGCACTGGAACCGATCACCGCTGTAGTCGGCCTGGTGCGAGTCGGGGCTGAAGTCGAGCTCGCCTTCGGCGGTGCCCAGGTCGCCGACGGGGTATTCAGCCCGAACGACAAAGAGATCGCCGTTCTCGGCACGATGTTCGCTGAACTCGTGGCTGAAGCCGAGGTGCTGAAGCCGCTGCAAAGCTGACTCGACTGCGGTTCTAGCTCGGCTTTCGTTTTAGCTCGGCTGAACCGGAATCGGCTCAGTGTCAGGGATCGGGCTGGCATCCTTACCGCGCAGGTCGGGTGACGCGCGCCGGAAAATCGTCGGAATGATGAATCCGAGAGCGGCAAGGCTGGCGGCGACCCAGAACGCGCCCGGTGCATGGAACCTGTCGATGAGAAAGCCGGCGACAGCTGAGCCGAGGGCTGCACCGATGAGCTGGCCTGTGCCGACCCATCCATAGGCCTCCGCTGTCTCGCTGAACCTCACACTCGACGACACGATTGCGAACATGACCGCGAGGGCGGGTGCGATGCCGATGCCGGCGATGAGCAGGGTGACGGCGAGCCACCAGAAATTGAGGGAGAAAGCGGCCAGGGCCATGCCGACGAAAACCACGAAGATGCGTCGGGCCATCGCCCACGGGCCGATCGGAAGGTGACCGAAGGACAATCCGCCGATGAGCGACCCAATCGAGAAGATCGCGAGCACGATGCCGGACTCCGGGCTGTGGTTGCCGAAAGTCGAAACAACCCCGGCTTCAATCGCTGAGCACGCGCCGATCAGCAGGAAGCCGGTTACCGTGGCGAGCAGCACAGCGGGCTTGGCCAGCACGACTCCGAGGTTGCGTTTACTGCGGGGGATGCGCACCCGGCCCAGCTCGGGCGATGAGATGAACCAGATCCCCCCTCCCAGCAGGAAGGTCAGAGCGACAAGGATCGCGAGCACCGTGCTCACCTGGGTGGCGATCAGTGTTGTGATGACGGGGCCGACCACCCAAATCACCTCCTGCGCTGAGGCGTCCAGCGAGAACAGCGGGGTGAGCTGGCGTGAGTTCACCATCGTCGGGTAGATGGTGCGCACCGCTGGCTGGATGGGCGGGGTGCTGAGCCCGCCGATGAGTCCGAGCACCATATAGAAGGGGAGCGGCAGTGTGGGAACGAGTGCGATCGTGCCGACGGCCGTTGCGCAGACGATCATGGTGAGGATGAGCACGCGGCGCATTCCCCACACCCCCATCCAGCGGCTGGTCAGGGGGCCGGCAATGGCCTGGCCGATGCTCGTCGCAGCGAGCACGAGGCCGGCGGCGCCATAGGAGTGGGTGATTCGCTCGATGTGCAGCAGGTACGCGAGAGACAGCATGCCGTTCGGGATGCGTGCAACCAGCTGGGCTGACATGATTCGCGCGACGCCGCGCGTTCTCAGTAGGCTCAGATAGCTGTTCACAAGGTTGCAAGCTTACCGGCGCGTGCGTTTGCGGCATCAGGGTCAACTCCCGCGGTTCGCAGGGTTGCCCGATTTTGCTCAGTTAGAGTGCAGGAGCACGACTTGACGGGAGCTGGTGATTATGTCGATCGATCCATCACGACGCACGACGCGAGGCGCACAGCCCGTTCGGCACGGCAGGCTGCACTCGAGCAAGCCCGTCGTCGCAGCCCTCCGCATTGTCGGGGTAGCGCTCGCCGTTGCCCTTGTGGGCTCTCTTTCCGTTGCAGGCATCGCGGTCTGGCAGGTCACCTCCAGCATCAAGACCGGGGTGCAGCTCACCGATAAAAACGGCAAGACCATTTCGCCGCCGCCCAATGTCGGGGCGATCGAAGGTGGCGTAAACCTGTTGCTCGCTGGCACGGATACTCGCTCAAACCAGGGCGGCCAGTTCGCAAACCGTGCAGACCAGGCTGCGAGCTCAGGAGCGGGCAACAACGATGTCACGATGGTGCTCCACATTTCCGCGGATCACACGAGCGCGACTGTTGTCAGCATCCCAAGAGACACCATGGTTTCGATACCGTCCTGCCCAAATGGTCACGGCGGTGCTTCGGGTGCGACATCGAGCGGGATGTTCAACACCACCCTCTCGCGTGGTGGGCTCAACTGTGTCGTGCTCACCGTCGAGCAGATGACCGGTCTCAGCATCCCCTATGCCGCCGAAATCACCTTCGACGGGGTAGTCGGAATGTCGAACGCTGTCGGAGGGGTGACGGTGTGCATTGCGTCTGCGATCCACGACCCCTATGTCGGGCTCAACCTGGCCGCGGGCGAGGTAACCCTCCAGGGCTCCGATGCACTTGCTTTCGTTCGGTCTCGACACGGTGTCGGTGACGGAAGCGACCTCGGTCGCATCAGCAGCCAGCAGGTATTCCTCTCTGCCCTGGCCCGCAAGCTGACCTCGGCAGGTGTGCTCGGTAACCCGGTCGCGCTGTACTCGATTGCTAAGACCGCTGCATCGAACATGACACTGACCGATGGCCTGACCAACCCGACGACGATGGTGGCTATCGCTTTGGCGCTGAAAGGCGTCGGTCTCGGAAACATAAATTTCCTCCAGTACCCGACCACCGCTGATCCTGCAAATCCCAACCGGGTAATTCCGCTCACGTCGGCAGCTTCCGTGCTAAATGCAGCTCTTGTTGCGGATAAGCCGATCCAGTTGAGTGGGAAGGTCGGCCGCGCTGCCGAACTCGACCCCAACGCAACCGCGTCGGCAGTTGCGACCCCCGCGCCGAGTCCGAGTGGCAAGTCGACCTCTAAAGCGACCCCATCTCCCGCGGCGGCGACGGCTGCTCCGACGACTCCCGCGGTTGTGCTTCCCTCGAGTGTCACGGGGCAGACTGCCGCGCAGCAGACCTGCACGAAGAGCAGCGGGACGAGTAAGTAGGGCTGGCTGGTTCGGCCCCCATTAACGGCGCTCGGCCGTAGCCGGGGGCGCAGCGGGCTTCGTGACCTCACCCGCCCAATTCGCCAGGCAGGTCTCGACAAGCTCAACCCCGGTATTCCACACGGCAGCAGCTGCGAACGGCAAAGTGCACGCTCATGGCCGGCAGACACCACCCCGCGAATACCACGCAAATCTCTCCACAGCCTGTGCAAAACGCCGACAACTTATCCCCATCTGTGGAGGACACGCCCACTAGATGTGGTGTTGGCGCAATGTCGGAGGCCCGCTATATAGTGGTGAAACCGCAGAACAGCGACTTCAACCCCGGCTCGCAGGAGCCCCTCACAAGACGCATTCTGCACAGTTTCCGGGGGAGCAAGTTTCTAGAGACCGAGAGACTGACAGTTTTTAGAGACAAATGGTTTTTAGTTACAAATTTTTAGAACTACGCACGTATTCAGGGGCATGGAAAGCGTCGAAACGACTTTCCCAGAGTTAATGAGTGGAGCACTGGTGGCAATCACCGTAGTCAAGCGCGACGGACAGCGCGAACCGTACGACGCGAACAAGATCAACCTGGCTATCGAGCGTGCCAGCGCAGGTCTCGACGACAACATCACCTGGGTCACCCAGATCGCCTCAGAACTCGAGCTCACCCTGTTCGACGGCATCACGACACAGCAGCTGGATGAAGCAGTCATTCAGGTGGCCCTCCAGAACGTGAAAGACGACCCGGAGTTCGACACCGTCGCAGCCCGACTGCTGCTCAAGACCATCTACAAGCGCGTACTCGGCGACTACGAGACAGCCGAAGAGCTCAAAGCACTCCACCGCAGCCACTTCAAGGCCAACGTCACCCGCGGAGTCGAAGAGGGGCTGCTCGACACGCGCCTCGTCGAACTGTTCGACTTCGACGTGCTCTCGGCAGCACTCGAACCAGCGCACGACGAACTTCTCAAGTACATCGGCCTCGTCACCCTGAACAACCGCTACGGAATCAAGGGTCGCAACGGCGACGCCCTCGAAGTTCCACAGTACTTTTGGATGCGCATCTCAATGGGCCTCTCGCTCAACGAGGCTGACCCCACTTCACACGCGCTCACGTTCTACGAGAAGATGTCGCAGCTCGAATACATCGCGGCAGGCTCGACCCTGGTCAACGCGGGCACCGTCTATCCGCAACTCGCGAACTGCTTCGTCATGGAGATGCAGGATGACATGGAGCACATCGCCAAGACCACGCGCGATGTCATGTGGCTCACCAAGGGAACCGGCGGCATCGGGCTGAGCGTCACGAAGCTGCGCGCTCAGGGTTCGCCGATCCGCTCGAACAACACGACATCGACCGGCCCGATCCCGTTCATGCACACCATCGACTCGATCCTGCGAGCGGTGAGCCGCGGCGGCAAGAAGTTCGGCGCCCTCTGCTTCTACATGGAAAACTGGCACCTCGACTTCCCCGAATTTCTCGACCTCCGCCAGAACTCGGGCGACCCGTACCGTCGCACCCGCACAGCGAACACCGCCGTCTGGATCAGTGACGAGTTCATGAAGCGCGTGCAGAACGACGACGACTGGTACCTGTTTGACCCGCTCGAAGTCTCTGACCTCAACGAGCTCTACGGCAAAGCGTTCTCGGTTCGGTACAACGAGTACGTCGCACTGGCCGAAGCCGGCCAGATGCGCATGTTCAAGAAGATCGGTGCACGCGAACAGTTCAAGTCGATCCTGATCTCACTGCAGACCACCAGCCACCCGTGGCTGACCTGGAAAGACACGATCAACAACCGTGCACTCAACAACAACACGGGCACCATCCACCTCTCCAACCTCTGCACCGAGATCACCCTGCCGCAAGACGAAGACAACGTCTCTGTCTGCAACCTGGTCTCGATCAACCTGTCGCGTCATGTGATCGACCTCGCAGAGGGCGGCCTGAAGATCGACTTCGACAAGATCGCAGCCAGCGCCCGACTGGCAGTTCGCCAGCTCGACAACCTGATCGACATCACCCGGTCCTCGGTGAAAGAGGCCGACTTCTCGAACCAGCAGAACCGCGCCGTCGGCCTCGGCGTCATGGGCTTCACCGACATCGTCGAACGTCTTGGCTTCAGCTACGAGAGCGAAGAGGCGTACGACCTGATCGACGAGATCATGGAGCACGTCTCCTATGCGGCAATCGACGAAAGCACGGAGCTTGCGAAGGAGCGCGGTTCATACCCGAACTTCGAGGGCTCACGCTGGTCTGAAGGTCTTGTGCCCATCGACACGATTGCACTCACCGAAGCCGATCGCGACATGGAGATCAAGGTCAACCGAAAGACACGACTCGACTGGGATGCGCTGCGCACCAAAGTCAAGGGCGGAATGCGCAACGCGACCCTCATGGCTATCGCGCCGACAGCATCCATCGGCCTGGTTGCTGGCACGACCCCAGGATTCGATCCGCAGTTCTCGCAGATCTTCAGCCGCGCGACCTCGAACGGCAAGTTCCTCGAGGTGAACCGAAACCTGGTCGGCGACCTGCAGAAGCTCGGCATCTGGAACACCACCAAGGAGCAGATCCTGCGGAGCCAGGGCAACATCCAAGACATCGACTCGATTCCGGATGCCGTCAAGGCCACATACAAGACCAGCTTCCAGCTGTCTCCGTACGCGTTCCTCGAGGTCGCCGCTCGAGCCCAGAAGTGGATCGACCAGGCGATCAGTCGCAACATGTATCTCGAGACGCGCGACCTCGGCGACATGATGGACATCTACATGTCGGCGTGGGAGCGCGGCGTGAAGACGACCTACTACCTGCACATGAAGCCGCGTCACACCGCCGAGCAGTCCACGGTCAAGGTCAATAAGGCCGAAGAGCTCAATTCCACAGTATCTGTGCCGGCCGCGGCTGAAACGCCAGCCGCTGCACCCCGTCGAGGCTTCGGCTTCGGCGGGCTCGCACCCAAGACAGGGGAGTAGAAAGACATCATGGCAACGTTCGACACTGTGCTTTCGCCCGAAGGCACCCAATACGAAGTTCCCACCGACCCGATGGACGAGCTGCACTGTGAGGCGTGCCAGTAATGGGAATTCTAGGAACCGGCCTGCAGGAAGGCCTCTTGCTCAAGCCGATCAAATACCAGTGGGCCATGGACCTCTACGACCAGGCGGTCGCAAACACCTGGTTTCCGAACGAGATCCAGCTCGGTGAAGATATCGCCGATTTCAAGAAGATGACAGACGAAGAGCGTCACGCCGTCACCTTCCTGATGAGCTATTTCAACCCGAACGAGCTGCTCGTCAATAAGGCGCTCGCCTTCGGCGTCTACCCCTACGTCTCCGCGGCGGAGTGCAGCATCTACCTCGCCAAACAGATGTGGGAAGAAGCCAACCACTGCATGTCGTTCGAGTATGTGCTCGAGACCTTCCCGATCGACCGGGAGGCGGCGTACAACTCCCACGTCGACATCCCCTCGATGGCTCGCAAGGAAGCGTTTGAGCTCAAGTACATCAAGCGCATGACCGAGAACACACTCGACATCACGACGACAGCGGGCAAGAAAGATTTCGTCCGCAACCTCGTTGCATACAACGTCATCCTCGAGGGCGTCTGGTTCTACTCGGGCTTCATGGTGGCGCTGAGCTTCCGTCAGCGCAACCTGCTGCGCAACTTCGGCTCGCTGATGGACTGGGTCGTGCGCGACGAGAGCCTGCACCTCAAGTTCGGCATCAACCTGATCCTCACGGTTCTCGAAGAGAACCCAGACCTGCAGACCGAGGAGTTCGCTGCCGAAATCAAGCAGATGATCCTGGATGCCGTGGAAATGGAAGAGGAATACAACCGCGACCTGCTGCCCGGTGGCATCCTCGGCCTCAATGCCAATTACATCAACCAGTACGTGAAGTACCTGGCCGACCGCAGGCTCGAAGAACTCGGCTTCGAGGCCGAGTACAACGTGTCGAACCCGGCGAAGTGGATGGCTGCTGCCAACGACACCCTGCAGCTGGTCAACTTCTTCGAGTCGACGAACACGTCGTACGAGTCGAACGCGTCGGCCACCGTCGCGGCCAAGTAACGGGTAGTGACACAGGTCTCACAGATCACTCTCGCGCGGGTCGACTGGCTCGACCCGCGCGCTGAGGCGCTACGCGACGACATGAATGTCGAGATGGACGAGCTGTACGCAACTGCAGTTGCCAACCGCGACCCCGAAGTCATGAAAATCTTCTCGGCTGCTCTCGCTGTAGATCCGCCGACCATCGTCGGCACCGTGCTCGCGCTCGATGGTGAAGTGGCCGCGGGCCAGGCCGGCCTCCGTCCCCACGGTGATGCACTCGAGGTCAAGAAAGTGGTCGTGCATCCAGCCCAGCGTGGTCGCGGCATTTCTCGACTTCTCATGAACGAGCTCGAAGTGATTGCGCGCGAGCAGAGCTACACAAAGCTGGTTCTGCAAACCGGTGACCGCCAGCTCGCCGCGATCGCGCTGTACGAATCAATCGGCTACGTCAAGATCCCGCCGTATGCACCGTACGAACTGATCTCGAACGCCGTCTGCTACGAGAAGCACCTCACCTAGTTCTGTTTGCCAGCGCACAGCGTGACGGCGTAGCGTTCCACCCAGAGGTGCTCTCTAGACAGAGCACAAAGTCAACGCTGACCCAGGGAATCCCATGACCAACCCGAGCAACTCCACTCTCTCTGTCGCATCCATTCTCAAAGAGACTGCAGAGCGCACCCCAGACAAGATCGCAATCGTGGTCGGGGCATCCGAAGTGACCTATGCCGACCTCTGGGAGCAGACCAGGCACTACGCCGGCGCGCTGGCATCGAAGGGAGTCAGGGAGGGTGACGCGGTGGCGGTGCTCATCCCGAATGTCGCAGACTTTCCTCGGGTCTATTTCGCCATCCTGAGCCTCGGCGGCATCGTCGTGCCGATTCACGCCCTGCTCAAGGCAGACGAGATCGAATACGTGCTGAAAGACTCGAAGGCGACCATGCTCGTCTGCGCCGCACCCCTGCTCGGTGAGGGTGGGAAGGGCGCGAAGCAGGCGGGAGTCCCGGTGCTCTCTGTGCTTTCGCCCGAGCCGATCGAGGGGATCGACCAACTCGAAAAGCTCGCCGCGGGTGCGGAGCCGATCCGTACCTACCTGCCGATGGCGCCAGATGCCACGGCGACGATCCTCTACACGAGCGGCACGACAGGCAAGCCGAAGGGAGCAATGGGCAGTCATTTCGCTCTGGTCGAGCAGACGAGTGTGCTGCTGCTGAACACTTTCGACATGGTTCCTGAAGATGTCATCTTCGGCGGACTACCGCTCTTTCACACCTTCGGACAGACGGTCACCCTGAATACCGGCTTCCGCGCGACCGCGAAGATCGTGCTGCTGCCCAAGTTCGACGGCGAGACCGCCCTCCGTACCCTCATCGACAATGAGTGCACGATCATGATGGGTGTTCCGACGATGTATATCGCGCTCCTCGAAGCTGCGAAGACAATCAAGGAACGCCCGAAACTTCGCTTTGCGGTCTCTGGTGGTTCAGCCCTTCCGCTCGCGGTTATCGAGCGATTCACGGAGGAGTTCGGGGTGCCGATCTACGAGGGCTACGGACTCACCGAGACCTCTCCGGTCGCGAGCTTCAACCATGTTGGTCGTACGCCGGTCGCCGGCAGCATCGGAACGCCGATCTGGGGCGTGGAGGTCGAGATCGCCAATGCTGAGATCGATGGCAGCATCGAACTGATGCCGATAGATGAACTCGGCGAGATCGTGATCCGTGGCCACAACCTCATGAAGGGCTATCTCAACCTGCCCGAGGAGACGGCGAAGGCGATCGTGGACGGCTGGTTTCGTACCGGCGACCTGGGAACGAAGGATGCGAACGGCTATCTCTGGATCGTCGACCGCAAGAAAGACATGATTCTGCGCAATGGCTACAACGTGTATCCACGCGAGGTCGAAGAGGTGCTGACCGCGCATCCCGCAGTCTCGACAGCCGCCGTCTTCGGTACGTCACACGAGACCCACGGTCAGGAGATCATGGCCGTCGTCGTGCTTGCGCCCGGCGCGACGGTCGCCGAGACAGAGCTGTACGACTATGCAAAGGAGAAGCTCGCCGCGTATAAATACCCGCGTCGGGTCGAGATCGTGCAGACCCTGCCACTCGGGCCAAGCGGCAAGGTGCTGAAGCGCGAACTCATCGTGCAGTACGAGGCTGAGGCTGCCGTCACAAGCTGATCAGCTCTTCTCGCCGAGTTGCACGTTGCGGGCTGTTTGCAGTGAGTGAGAGTGCCCGCAACACGCAACTCGATGAAGTGACTGGGGCACAGTGCTCGATACTTAGCGTTGCGAACTACCGACGTAGAGTTGGCGAGTGACTGACGAGAAGACCCCGGGCTGGCTCGGCCGGCTCTGGGACTACATGCTGCGTCACCGACGTGGAGTCATCATCTCGTTCGGGGCAGCGCTGCTCGGAAGTGCGACCCAGGTCTTCGTTCCGCTCGTTGCTCGACAGATCGTCGACAACGTCATCGTCGCGAAGAACTCGCCGCTGCTGCCGTGGCTTGTGCTGCTCCTCATGCTCTCTCTCTTCACCTTCGGGTTCGCCTACCTGCGCCGATACCGCGGTGGCAAAGTCGCCCTCGAGGTGCAGAACGACCTGCGCAACGACATGCACGACCATCTGCAGAAAATGGATTTCACCAGCCTCGACGCAATGTCGACCGGCCAGCTCGTCTCGCGGGCAAACTCCGATTCAGCGCTGGTGCAGGGGCTGCTCAACATGATTCCGATCATGAGCGGCAACGTCATCCTGATGGTGCTCTCGCTGGTCGTGATGTTCATCCTGTCACCACTGCTCGCGCTCGTCAGCCTGGTGGTGACGCCGCTGCTTGTCCTGGTGTCGTACCGGATGCGCATCCGGCTGTTCCCGGCCAGCTGGGACGCCCAGCAGCGCGAGGGCGAGATCGCACAGATGGTCGACGAAGACGTGAGCGGTGTTCGAGTCGTTAAGGCCTTCGGTCGAGAGCGTCGGGAGCTTGAGCGGATGTCGGAGGTTGCCAGCGGCGTCTACGGCTCGCAGATGCGGGCGATTCGCATCGAATCGCGCTACCAGCCGCTGCTGCAGGCGGTGCCCGTTCTCGGCCAGGTGGCTGTGCTCGCGCTCGGCGGCTGGCTCGCGCTCAACCACGATCTCACCATCGGTACCTTTTTGGCGTTCTCGGCCTACATCGCCCAGTTGATGGCGCCTGCACGCCAGCTCGCAGGCATCCTCACCGTGGGCCAGTTGGCGAAGGTGGGCATCGAGCGCATCTTCCAGCTGCTCGACAAACCGCCGGCGATCGTGGATGCTGCGGATGCCCGCGACCTCCCCGCTGGTGGCGGCGCGATCAGTTTCGCTGGGGTGAGCTTCGGTTACACCGCTCAAGCGAATGGCCCCGCTACCACCGTGCTCGACGGCATCGACCTCGAGATCGCGGCGGGAGAGCGGGTGGCGATCGTCGGCCCGAGCGGCGGCGGCAAGTCGACCCTGACCTCGCTCATCTCCCGTTTCTACGACCCCTCGGCAGGCAGCGTGAGCATCGAAGGCGTCGATGTGCGCGCCCTGCGCCTGCACTCGCTGCGCGAGAACGTCGGCATGGTGTTCGACGAGAGCTTTCTCTTCTCGGACTCCGTGCGGGCGAACATTGCATACGGAAAGCCCGACGCCACGGACGAACAGATCGTGGCCGCGGCGACCGTCGCCCAAGCCCACGGGTTCATCGACGCCCTCCCGCGCGGCTACGACACCATCGTCGGCGAGCGCGGTCTCAGCCTGTCGGGAGGCCAGCGGCAGCGCATCGCCCTGGCGCGCGCGATTCTGTACGACCCGCGCATCCTGATCCTGGATGACGCAACGAGTGCGATTGACGCGTCGACGGAAGAATCACTCCACGAGGCGCTTCGGGATGTCTTCGGCACTCGCACTGTAGTGCTGATCGCTCATCGCGAGTCGACGCTGCACCTTGCCGATCGCATCCTCGTCATGGAGCACGGTCGTATCGTTGCCGAAGGCAGTCACAACGACCTGCTCGACCGGAGCGCCGTCTACCGTTCGCTGATCACCGGACTCGACGAAGACACCGCGGAGGCGGTGGCACAGGGCAGCATCGAGGTGCTCGCCGGCCTTGTGGATCTCGGTGCCGGTGCGGGCCAGGAGAGGGTGGCCCCTGCTGTGAGCGCGACCAGCGCCCTCGGGATGGGGCACGGCGGCGGTGGTGGCCGAGGCGGCGGCCGGGGGATGGGTGCCCTTGCCGCCCCGACGCCGGAGTTGCAGGCGAGCGTCGCCGCACTCGGGCCACCGCGGGACATCCCCACGATCGACCTCGAGCGCGAGACCAGGCAGGATCGTGGATTCACCCTCGGCCGGGTGCTTGCAGAGTTTCGTCGGCCGCTGCTGCTCGGGCTGTTGTTCGTCGTGGTCGATGCGGTTGCCGGCATCCTCGGTCCATACCTGGTGAAGACGGGCATCGACGGCGGGGTAGAGACCGGTTCTGCTGCTGTGTTGTTCATTGCCTCGGGGTTCTTCCTGCTCGTAACCCTCGCCGACCTGATCGACGAGATCGCAGAGACCTTCGTCACCGGTCGCATAGCCCAGCGGGTGATGCTCTCGCTTCGGCTGCGCATCTGGGCACAGCTGCAGCGCCTCTCGCTGGACTATTACGAGCGCGAGATGGCCGGCCGCATCATGACCAGGATGACGACGGATGTCGACCAGTTCGAGTCACTCATCCAAAACGGGCTGCTCGGCGCTCTCGTCGCCATGGTCACGTTCGTCGGCGTCGGGATCACGTTGCTGATCGTGAACCTCGAGCTCGGACTCGCGACGCTGACGGTGATTGTTCCGCTCGCCATCGCCACAGTGCTGTTCCGACGTCGAGCAGAGCGGTTGTACGACGAGTCGCGTGAACGAATCGCGATCGTCAACGCCGACTTCCAGGAGAGCCTTTCGGGTGTTCGCGAATCGCAGGCCTTCGTGCACGAGGCCGAGACGATGAAGCGGTTTCACGGGCTTGGCGCACGCTACGTGTTCTCGCGGGTCGCCGCCCAGCGTTTGGTCGCCACCTACTTTCCGTTCGTACAGTTTCTGTCGGGGGTGGCGAACGCGATCGTGCTCGGTGTCGGAGCCGGGATGATCGCCGGAGGGCAACTCACCACCGGTGCACTCATCGCGTTCATCCTCTACATCGACATGTTCTTCTCGCCCATCCAGCAGCTCTCCCAGGTCTTCGACTCCTGGCAGCAGACCCGTGTGTCGGTCGGCAGGATCGCAGAGCTGATGAAGCTCGAGACGCTGACGCCTGAGGCGGAACATCCGGTCGATCCCGGTCGTCTGAGCGGGGCACTCGAACTGCGTGACGTGCGGTTCAGCTACCCGTCGGTGCCGCCTCGCCCCGGTGTGGATGAACCGCGTGGGCCATCCGACCCCCGTCTGCTGGTCGAGGAGGATGCAGCGTTCCGTAAGCCGCCCGAAGCCATCCGGGGCATCGACCTGCTGATCGCGCCGCACGAGACGATTGCGCTCGTCGGTGAGACCGGTGCGGGCAAATCGACCGTGATGAAACTGCTCGCCCGCTTTTACGACGTCGATTCTGGTGCTGTTCTCATCGATGGAACAGACGTGCGCTCGCTCGACCTCGGCGCCTATCGCTCGCAGCTCGGCTACGTTCCGCAGGAGGCCTTCCTCTTCACCGGCAGCGTGCGCGACAACATCGCATACGGTCGTGAGGGCGCTTTGGATGCCGAGGTCGAGTCGGCTGCGCGCGCGGTCGGAGCCCATGAGTTCGTGTCGGCGCTCGTCGGCGGGTACCAGCACGAGCTATCGGAACGCGGCCGCTCCCTCTCGGCCGGGCAGCGGCAGCTCATCGCTCTCGCTCGTGCGGAGCTCGTCGACCCGGTCATCCTGCTGCTCGATGAGGCGACATCGAACCTCGACCTCGCCACCGAGGCGAGGGTGGCGGCTGCGATGCGGCAGGTCGCCCTCGGCCGCACCACGATCGTGATCGCCCACCGGCTGCAGACCGCACGCGCGGCAGACCGCATCGCGGTGCTGCACAACGGGGCGATCAGCGAGGTCGGGTCACACGACGAGTTGCTCGCCGCGGGTGGGCGTTATTGCGCGATGTGGAACGCTTACGTGGGGGCCTGAACCGGATCGAGCTCGACCCGCCCTGGTCAGATTCGCTCGATGATCGTGGCGTTCGCCATGCCGCCGCCCTCGCACATGGTCTGGAGCCCGAAACGTCCGCCGGTCTGCTCGAGGGTGCCGACCAGCGCGCTGAGCAGGCGGGTGCCCGAGGCGCCGAGCGGGTGCCCGATTGCAATCGCGCCACCACGCGGGTTCAGCTTCTCGGGATCGGCCTCGAGGTCATGCGCCCAGGCGAGCGGCACCGGCGCGAACGCCTCGTTGACCTCATAGGTGTCGAAGTCGCCGATTGACATCTTGTTTTTCGCGAGAATCTTCTTCGTGGCCGGAATGACTCCGGTGAGCATCTCGACCGGGTCTGACCCGACGGCGACATTGCTGATGAACCTGGCGCGGGGGGTGAGCCCGAGTTTCGACGCCATTTCCTCGCTCATGATGAGTGCAGCGGATGCCCCGTCAGTGAGCGGCGAGGAGTTGCCGGGTGTGATCTTCCACTCGATTTCGGGAAAGCGTGCCGCGTATTTCTCACTCGCAAACGCGGTCGGAAGCCCGGCGAGGCCCTCGACCGTCGTCGACTCGCGAATCGTCTCGTCATGGCTCAGCCCGGCGATCTCGATGATGTCGTGGGAGAAGTCGGATGCCGCAGCCAGCCGATGCGAGCGTGCAGAGAATTCGTCGAGCTGCAGTCTCGAGAAGCCCCATCGGGCCGCGATCAGTTCTGCAGAAATGCCCTGGCTGACGAGGCCGGGTGCGTATCTCTCATTCGTGTAGCTGCCGAACGGGTCGTCGCCCATACCGGCGTAGCCGATCGGCTGGCGGCTCATCTGCTCGATTCCGCCGGCGATCACGATGTCGTATGCGCCGGCGATGACGCCCTGGGCTGCGAACGCGACGGCCTGCTGGCTCGAGCCGCACTGGCGGTCGATCGTCGTGCCGGGAACGGAGTCGGGAAAGCCTGCACCGAGCAGTGCGTTTCGGGCGATGTTGGATGACTGTTTGCCGCCCTGAGTGACGCAGCCGGCGATCACATCATCGACGAGTGCCGGGTCGAGGTCGTTTCGTGAAACGAGTGCTCGCAGCACCTCGGCGAGGAGGTCGCTCGGATGGATGTCTGAGAGCGCGCCGCCTGGCTTGCCTTTTCCGGATGCGCTGCGGACGATGTCGACGATGACTGCGTTGCTCATGGTTTAAACCATAACTGCGTTGAGCAGACCCGCTAGCTCCCCAGCACTTTCACAATCCGCTGCAGTGACACAGGCCCCACGGTGCCGAGGTGCTGCGCGAAGAGGCTGATGCGCAGTTCCTCCAGCATCCAGCGTGCAGTGACCAGGCTGGGCGACAGGTCGGGCGAGAGCGGCAGGGTGCCGCCCGCGGAACTGTAGCGCTCCGACGCGGTCTGCACCTCGGTCATCCACACCCTGTCGCGACCCAGGTTCTCGGCGAGCTTGCCGATGCGGTGCACGATTCCGGCCAGATAGACGGGTGTTCTTCGCAACTGTGTGAGCCCGGTTGCAGACACGAATCCCGGGTAGACGAGGTTGCCGAGCTGTTCGCGCATGTCGGCCAGCGGGCTCAGCAGGTGAACGCTCGACGCTGCCTTGATCGCCTTCTCGGCCGCTCGCCCGGCGAGTACTACCGTGCTCACGAGTGAGACCGTACGAAACATCGAATCGAGAATCGTTGCAGACACCTCATCGCGAGCAGCATCGAATTCGGCACGCGTAAAGACCTCGCGCTCGCCGAGCACCGCGTCGATGCAGGCGACCATGCAGTCCGCGAACAGGTCACCCGTGGTGCGAAACGGGCTCTGCGCGAGGCTGAGTTTCTCGGTGGTTGTCAGGTGTTCCTGCACGTAGGACACCGGCGAGGGGATGGCGAGCTGCAGCATTTTTCTCACCCCTCCCAGGTGCGCCCGCGCCTGGTCGGCTGGCGTGCTCATCAGCCGAATTGACACCGAAGCTCCGTCATCGACCAGCGCCGGGTACGCCCTGATCGTGTTCGAGCCCTGCTTCGTGTCGAGCAGCCGCGGCAACTCGGTGAAATCCCACTCAGTGATGCCAGACTGCTCGAGCGTGCTCGTCACCCGTGAAGGATTCGGGGCTGTGGATGCTCGCGCAACGCTCTCCCGCGCACTCGACTTCAGCTGCTCCTGCAGCGCGCGCAGGTCTTTGCCGCTGGCGACCGACGTGCCCCGCTCATCCATCACGGCGAAGGTCGGTCGCAGGTGCGCCGGAATCCGATCGGTGTCGAAGTCGGCCGCAGTCACGGGCACGAAGGTGAGTCGCTGGATCGCAGCGGCCAGGGCCTCGGTGATCGCGAGGGACGAGCCCGCCTCATCCAATTCGCCCAACAGTTTGCGCGCCCAGTCGGCGGCGGGAACGACATTGCGGCGAATGGCCTTGGGCAGCGCTTTGATCAGCGCGGTGACGAGTTCTTCACGCAGGCCGGGCACCTGCCAGTCGAACCCGTCGGGGCGCAGCGACGCGAGCAGCGCCAGCGGAACCTGCACCGTGACCCCGTCATCTGCAGAGCCGGGCTCGAAGCGATAGTTGAGAGTGAGCTGCTGGTCGCCCTGCTGCCAGCTACTGGGATATGAGGTCTCGATGGGTTCGACCAGCAGAGCGTCGACCTGCCCCGGCGCAGGCTCGTCGTCTACGAGGTTCTCGGCCGTCATCGTCAGCAGGTCGGGCGTCTCGACGCGTGCCTTCTTCCACCAGCCTTCGAACGACCGCTGCGTGTTGACGTCGGCCGGGATGCGCCGGTGATAGAACTCGAAAACCGCCTCATCGTCAAACAGGATGTCGCGACGGCGCGTACGTTCCTCGACCTCGGCGAGTTCTGTGCGCAGGGCACGATTCGCCCGGTGGAACGCCTGCACGCTCTCCCACTCGCCCTCCACCAGGGCATGCCTGATGAACAGCTCCCGCGCGTATGAGGGATCGACCCGTGCGAACTGTACGCGCCGGCGCCCGACGATGGGCACCCCATAGAGCGTCACGCGCTCATACGCCACGGCCGCGCCCTGCTTCTTCTCCCAGTGCGGTTCACCGTAGCTGCGTTTCACCAGGTCGCCCGCGATCGGCTCCGCCCAGGCCAGGTCGATCGCGGCATTGGTTCGGGCGAACAGCCTGCTGGTCTCAACGAGTTCGGCGCTCATCACTTCGGCTGGCTGCTTCTTGGCCAGGGCCGAGCCGGGAAAGATACTGAACCGCACCTGCCGCGCGCCAACGTACTCTTTCTTCGCGACATCCCTAATCCCCAACTGGCTTAGCAGGCCCGCCAGGATCGACCGGTGAACGCCATTCGGATTCGCGCTCGGGGAGCCGACGACCAGCCCGAGCTGCTTCGACATGCGTTCGAGCTGGCGGAAGACGTCTTTCCACTCGCGCACCCGAAGGTAGTTGAGATATTCGCTCTTGCACATCCGCTTGAACGCGTTGCCGCTGAGCTCTTTCTGTTTTTCTTCCAGGTAGTTCCAGAGGTTGAGCATGGTGATGAAATCACTCGTCGGGTCGACAAACCGCGCGTGCTGCTGGTCGGCCTGGGGCCGTCGTTCACGCGGGCGTTCCCGCGGATCCTGGATGCTCAGACCTGCGACAATCGCCATCACCTCACGCGTGGTGCCGTGCTGCTTCGACTCGACGACCATGCGGGCGAGGCGCGGGTCGATGGGCAGTTGGGTGAGCTGCTTGCCGACCCTGGTGATCTCGCTGCTGGCCGTCACTGCCCCCAGTTCGCGCAGCAGGTCGAGGCCATCCTTGATGCCGCGGGAGTCGGGCGGCTGCAGAAACGGGAAGTTCGCGATATCGCCGAGTCCGAGAGAGATCATCTGCAGGATGACCGCCGCGAGGTTCGTGCGCAGAATCTCAGGCTCGGTGTACTCGGGCCTCCGCGCGAAGTCCTCCTCCGAGTACAGCCGGATCGCGATCCCATCACTGGTGCGCCCCGACCGGCCGGATCGCTGGTTCGCGCTGGCCTGGCTGATCGTCTCGATCGGCAGCCGCTGTACCTTCGAGCGCACGCTGTACCGGCTGATGCGGGCCGTTCCAGCGTCGATCACATACGTGATGCCCGGCACGGTGAGGCTGGTCTCTGCGACGTTCGTGGCGAGCACGATGCGGCGTCGGATGCCCGGGGCCCTGGTGCTCTCGAACACCCGATGCTGTTCGGCCGAGCTGAGCCGGCCGTAGAGGGGCAGCACCTCGGCGCCTGGCAACGCTCGCCCGCGGATCGCCTCCTCGGCATCCCGAATCTCATTCTCGCCACTCAGGAAGATCAACACGTCGCCGTCGCCCTCACGCGCCAGCTCGTCGATCGCGGCGTTGATACCGTCGAGCGGATCGGTGTCTGCAGACCGGGTCGAGCTCGTCGAGATCTCACCATCGTCATCCTCATCGACGAGAGCCTCGGCCACCAACGGCCGGTACCGCACCTCGACCGGATAAGTACGCCCGGTCACCTCGATGACCGGGGCGTTGTCGAAATGACGGGAGAAGCTCTCCGGGTCGATCGTCGCGCTGGTGATCACGATCTTCAGGTCGGGGCGCTGCGGCATCAGTTGCTTGAGATAGCCGAGAAGAAAGTCGATCGTGAGGCTGCGCTCGTGCGCCTCGTCGATGATGATCGCGTCGTACTTTCGCAGCAGCCGATCGCGATGGATCTCGTTCAGCAGGATGCCGTCGGTCATCAGCTTGATCTTCGTCTCTTTGCCTGCGGTGTCTGTAAACCTCACCTGGTAGCCGACGAGTCCGCCGAGCGGCGTGCCGAGTTCTTCGGAGATGCGCTCGGCGATCGTGCGGGCCGCAATCCGCCGAGGTTGGGTGTGCCCGATGCTCTTCTTGCCGAGCTCGAGCAAAATCTTCGGCAGCTGCGTCGTCTTGCCCGAGCCGGTCTCACCCGCCACGATGACGACCTGGTTGGCGCGAATGACCGCCGCGATATCGTTCCGCCGCTGGCTGACCGGCAGCTCCGGGGGATAGGTGATCACGGGGTTGGTCATGGGCACTCCAGTTTAGAGCCGGTGTGGGCCGGGTCACAAAGTGCTTGACATCGCAGACTACTTTGCAGTACAAAGTACACATGACAAACGACGGAGTGACAAGTGACATGGATGACGAGGCCCTCGAGCCGGCGGCGATGCTCGCCCTCGTCGAGAAACAGCAGCGATCAATCGGTATGCAGCGCGGCGGGTTTGCGTCCGTCATCATGGGGGCGTGGGGTGTTGCCTGGCTGCTCGGCTTCCTTGCACTGTGGCTGATTGACGGCCTGCGCCCTGCCTTCGGGATGCCGTTGGTGGCCGGGGTGCTGATCTTCGTCGCGCTCATGGTCGTGGCCATCGTCGTGTCGGCAGTGCTCGGCATCCGCGGATCTCACGGGGTGCGCTCGAGCCGTGCATCAACTTTCACCGGCACCGTGTACGGCGTGACCTGGTCGGTGGCGAGTATGGCACTCGTGGCGATCGGCGGAGGGCTCTATTCACACGGCATGACGGCTGAGCTCGCGAACTTCTACTACCCGATCGCCTTCATCTTCCTGGCCGGCATCATGTATATCGCGGCTGGCGCGATCTGGCAGTCGGTACCGTCGGTGGTCGGAGGCGGCGTGCTCGTGCTGGTGGCGGCTATCGGTGGGTACCTCCCGTATCCGCTGCACTACCTGTTCTTCGCGGTCGCCGGCGGAGGAACCTTCCTGGTGCTTGCAGCGAACTCGGCCATCCACACCCGCCGGCTGAAGGCGGCCACCCGTGGATGAGCTCGATCCGGTCATCCACGCCCAGGGCCGACTGCGCATCACGGCCGCCCTCGCCACGCTCGAAGACGGGGAGGAGCTCTCCTTCCCCCGCCTCCAACAACTGCTCGACATGACGCCCGGCAACCTCTCCACCCACCTCCGCAAGCTCGAGGATGCCGGCTACGTCGCTGTCACCAAAGCCCACGAGGGCCGCACGCCGATTACCTTCATCGCCCTCACCCGATCGGGCCGTCGAGCGTTCGAGGACTACACCGACGGCTTGCGCGCGCTCCTCGGCTGATCCGCCGCCGTGGGAGAACATTCGTTCGTGTGGATACATTTGAGGCAATTTGTCGCGTATCAATCCCTCTTGACGTAAGTTATGTATACACAGACGTCGACGGAGAGGTGCGGATGATGCGCGCAAGCGATCGGGCGTACACCGCGCTCCGCGAAGAGATCCTCGACGGCACCCTTCCGGCCGGCACGGTTCTCGCCGAGGTTGAGCAGTCCACCAGACTCGGGGTCTCGAGAACCCCTCTTCGCGAAGCGCTGAGCCGACTCGCGGCAGACGGGCTCGTCAGCACCCACTCCGGCCGTGGCGTGGTCGTCACCGCCGTCTCGATCGAGCGGGTCACCGAGCTCTTCGAGGTTCGGCAGGCGCTCGAAGAGCAGGCCGCCCGACTTGCCGCGAGGCGCCGCGACCCGCTCGTCTTCGAACGGCTCAGAGCTGAATTCAGCAGCGCCCACGAACTCCTCGACACGGATGACGGCCTGAAGCGCTACTACGCGCTCGTCGGCGAACTCGACGACGCGATCGACGAGGCGACGGGCAACGCGTTCCTGGTCTCGACATTGGCCGGCGTGCGCACCCACATCGCGCGCATCCGTCGGCTGTCTGCAGACAATCCGCAGCGCCTCCGCGAAGCCGCGCGCGAGCACCTCGCGATCGTCGACGCGATCGTCGACGGCGAAGAGTCACTCGCTGCCAACGCCACCCAGCTTCATCTCTATAAGAGCCTCAAAAATCTGACCAACTAAGAACGGAAATCATGCAGCTGCACCACGTACGTGTCTACAAAAGCGACGAGAACCTCGCGCGCGAAGACCAGCTCGCCTGGAAAATCGCCGAGGTCGCAGCCGACCCCGTCGCTGTGACCCCTGAGGTGACGGAGATGGTCATCAACCGCATGATCGACAATGCGGCGGTCGCCGCGGCATCCATCACCCGGGGTCCCGGCATCGCAGCCAGGTCGCAGGCAGAGGAACACCCGGCACGACCAGGGTCAACTGTCTTCGGCATCGAGGGGCACTTCAGCCCGGAGTGGGCGGCCTGGGCGAACGGGGTCGCCGTGCGCGAGCTCGACTATCACGACACCTTCCTCGCGGCCGAATACTCGCACCCCGGCGACAACATCCCGCCGATCCTCGCCGTGGCGCAGCACGCACAGAAGACCGGCGCTGAGCTGATCCGCGGTATCGCGACCGGGTACGAGATTCAGGTCGACCTGGTCAAGGCGATCAGCCTGCACGCGCACAAGATCGACCACGTCGCCCACCTCGGCCCGTCGGCAGCGGCCGGCATCGGCACCCTGCTCGGGCTGCCGGTCGAGACGATCTTCCAGGCAATCGGCCAGGCGCTGCACACAACCACGGCAACCCGCCAGTCTCGCAAGGGCGAGATCTCGACCTGGAAGGCTTACGCGCCGGCCTTTGCGGGAAAGATGGCCGTCGAGTCTGTCGACCGGGCGATGCGCGGGCAGACCAGCCCGACCCCGATCTATGAGGGTGAAGACGGCGTGATTGCCTGGCTTCTCGACGGACCGGATGCGAGCTACGAGGTGCCGTTGCCCGAGAAGGGCGAGGCGAAGCGCGCGATCCTCGACACCTATACGAAGGAGCATTCCGCCGAATACCAGGCGCAGGCCTGGATCGACCTCGCGCGCAAACTCCACAACGAGCATCCAGAGGTCACCGCCGAGAGCGTCAAGTCGATCGTCATCCACACCTCCCACCACACCCACTACGTGATCGGTTCCGGCGCGAACGACCCGCAGAAGTACGACCCGAAAGCGAGCCGCGAAACGCTCGACCACTCGGTGCCCTACATCTTCACCGTGGCGCTTCAGGATGGCCAATGGGATCACCAGAAGTCGTACTCTCCCGAGCGCGCTGGCCGTGCAGACACCGTGAAGCTCTGGAACAAGGTCATCACCGAGGAAGATGCGGAGTGGACGCGTCGATACCACTCGAACGACCCGGCCGAGAAGGCATTCGGCGGTCGCGTCGCGATCGAACTCAACGACGGCACCACGATCGTCGACGAGATTGCAGTCGCGGATGCCCACCCGCTCGGCGCGCGTCCGTTTGCGCGGGCCGACTACATCCGTAAGTTCAGGATGCTCGCAGCCCCCGTTCTCGACGAAACCGAGATCGAGCGCTTCCTGTCGCTCGTGCAGCGCCTTCCCGAACTCACCGCCGCCGAGCTCGACGGACTGACTATCGTTGCCAAACCCGGCGTGCTCGGTGCAGGCCCGAAGGGACTGTTCTAATGCTGTATACGAAAATAACCCCGGCCGAGAAGCGCGCGAACCTGCGCGCAGCACTGGCCTCAGGAACGCTGCTGAAGTTTCCGGGTGCATTCAACCCGCTGAGCGCGAGACTCATCCAGGACAGGGGATTCGAGGGCGTCTATATCTCCGGCGCCGTCATCGCAGCCGACCTCGGGCTGCCAGACATTGGCCTCACGACGCTCACCGAGGTCGCGGCCCGCGGGCAGCAGATCAGCCGAATGACCGATCTCCCGACGCTCATCGACGCAGACACCGGATTCGGCGAGCCGATGAACGTCGCCCGCACGGTGCAATCGCTCGAGGATGCGGGAGTCGCGGGCCTGCACATCGAAGACCAGGTCAACCCGAAACGGTGCGGCCATCTCGACGGCAAGGCCGTTGTGGACGGCGAGACGGCGACCAAGCGCATCCGAGCTGCGGTCGACGCGCGACGCGACCCGAACCTGCTGATCATGGCGCGCACCGACATCCGGGCCATCGATGGATTGCAGTCTGCGATCGATCGCGCACAGGCCCTCGTCGATGCGGGAGCTGATGCCATCTTCCCCGAGGCGATGGCCGACCTGGCCGAGTTCGAGGCAATCCGCAGAGCTGTCGACGTGCCGATCTTGGCCAACATGACCGAGTTCGGCAAGAGTGAGCTGTTCACGACAGAACAACTCGAGAGCGTCGGCATCAACATCGTCATCTACCCGGTGAGCCTCCTTCGCATCGCGATGGGTGCGGCCGAGCGCGGCCTCGATACGATCAACAGGGAAGGTTCGTTGACGTCTGAGGTTGCCGGGATGCAAACCCGTGCGCGACTGTATGAACTGCTCGACTACGAGTCGTACAACGCCTTCGACACGTCTGTTTTCAATTTCGAAGTGCCGAAAGGGGCATGACATGACTGACCCGAATATCCACAAGGGCCTCGCGGGAGTCGTCGTCGACTACACCGCTGTCTCCAAGGTCAACCCGGAGACCAACTCGCTGCTGTATCGCGGTTACCCGGTGCAGGAGCTCGCTGCCCAGTGCGAGTTCGAGGCGGTCGCGTACCTGCTCTGGTACGGCGAGCTTCCGACAGACGCGCAGCTCATGGAATTCACCGCTCTCGAGCGTTCGCAGCGCGAGCTCGACCCGAGTGTCAAGAAGGTCATCGACGAGTTGCCGCTCAGCGCGCATCCGATGGATGTCGTGCGAACCGCAGTGAGCGTGATCGGTGCGAGCGACGAGACTCTCGGCCTCGACCCGACCTGGATCGACCACGATCTCACGCAGCAGCGCAGCATCACCCTGTTCGCGAAGCTGCCGGCGATCGTGGCGTATACGCAGCGTCGCCTCTGGGGCAAGGAGTTCGTCGAGCCGCGGGACGACCTCGGTTACTCCGCGAACTTTCTGCACATGACGTTCGGCGAAGTACCGGAGGCGGTGGTCGTCGACGCGTTTGACGTCTCGATGATCCTGTATGCAGAGCACTCGTTCAACGCATCGACCTTCACCGCACGCGTGATCGCCTCGACCCTGAGCGATGTCTACTCGGCAGTCATCGGCGGAATCGGCGCACTCAAGGGCCCCCTGCACGGTGGCGCGAACGAGGCTGTGCAGCACACCTTCGAGGCGATCGGGTCGCCAAACAATGCCGAAGCCTGGCTTGAGGATGCCCTCGCGAACAAGAAGAAGATCATGGGCTTCGGGCACCGGGTCTACAAGAACGGCGACTCGCGGGTTCCGACGATGAAGAAGGCTCTCGACACTCTCGCCGAGCACTACGGCAAGCCAGAGGTGATCGAGATGTACGACGCTCTCGACTCTGCGATGAACTCGCGCAAAAGCATCAAGCCGAACCTCGACTACCCGTCCGGCCCGGCATACAACCTCATCGGGTTCGACACGACCATGTTCACGCCGCTGTTCATCGCGGCGCGTATCACCGGCTGGACGGCGCACATCATGGAGCAGCTCGCCTCAAACGCGCTCATCCGCCCGCTCAGCCAGTACAACGGACCCGAGCAGCGCGAGGTTCCGGTGTCAGAGGGAAATTAAAGCACGACCCGCTCGCCACGCGGGGTTGCCACCAGCAGCCCCGTGTTGGCGAACGCGGCCCCGAGGTCTGCGGTGTTCTCGCTGAAGTGCTCCCAATCTTCGGTGTGCAGGCCGACCACCTTGAGGGCCTGGAGAGCGGATGCCGCGGCCACCGCATCCGTCGCCGTGAGGGTCAGGGCTGCATCGAGTCCTGGCACGCGCGCAGCCCCCGCGAACAGGATGGCAACGTCGACCGGCGCGAAGCGGTCGCCGATCTGGCGAACCAGCGGAACCGACGCGTTATCGCCGCTGATGTAGATAGTCGGCTCGCCGGGGGATTCGAGCACGAAGCCGATGACCGGGCCGACGAACTTCTCAGAACCAGGTGGCCCGTGGAGGGCCGGCACTGCCGTGATGGCGACCGGGCCGATATCGTGCGTCTCCCAGTTGTCGAGCCCGACGACAGTGCCGCCGAACAGGTCGCTCGCCGCTTCGAGCGTGCTGAGCGTCAAGACACCCTGGGCGATGAGCTCGAGGCCCTCCCAGTCGAGGTTGTCTTTATGCCCATGATGCGACAGCAACACGAGGTCTACCTGCCCGAGCTGGTCGCGGCCGATCGCCGGCCCGGCAGTCTTGACGAGGGTGGTCTCGTCAGGATCGTCATAGGTCTGGGGGGCGTCGAAGGTGGGATCTGTGATGATCCGGAGTCCGGCGTATTCGAGGATGGCGGTCGGTCCGCCGATCCAGGTGATGGCTGTCGTAGGCACATGCCGAGCCTACGCTGAAGGGATGTCCAACCGCCTCGCGAGCGCCATCAGCCCGTACCTCAGATCGCACGCCGAGAATCCCGTCGACTGGCACCCGTGGGGCGAGGAAGCGTTCGCTCTCGCGACGAGCCGTGACCTTCCCCTGCTCGTCTCGATCGGATATTCGACCTGCCACTGGTGCCACGTCATGGCGCGCGAGAGTTTCAGCGATCCGGCACTCGCCACGTATCTCAATGAGCATTTCGTGAGCATCAAGGTCGACCGGGAAGAGCACCCGGATGTCGACTCCAGCTACCTGACTGCGGCTGGAGCGTTCACCGAGAACCTGGGCTGGCCGCTGAATGTGTTCGTCACTCCGCAGGGGCGGGCCTTCTTCGCGGGTACATACTTTCCACCAACCGGGCAACACTCTTTCAGGGCTGTCCTCGAGGCAGTTGTGGATGCCTGGACGACGAAGCGTTCAGAAGTAGAAAGAAACGGCGCGAAGATCGTCGAGGCGCTCGCATCCGCGAAGCCGGCATCCGGGGGCGTGCTGCCGACCGACTTCGCCCCGATCGTCACCGAGCTGCTGGGCTACGAAGACGAGCAGTTCGGCGGATTCGGCGGCGCTCCGAAGTTTCCCGTCGCGCCGGTGCTGCTGTTTCTGCTCGAGCGTGGGGCGGCCGGCGACGCCGCCGCGCTTGGCCTCGCGACTCGCACGCTCGAGGCGATGGCGGCATCCGATCTCCGTGATCCTGTCGAAGGCGGCTTCTTCCGTTACGCGACCAGGCGCGACTGGAGCGATCCGCACTACGAGCGCATGCTTTACGACAACGCCCAGCTTCTGGTTGCCTATTCACGTGTCGGCGACCTTGAAGTCGCCAGCGGAATCGCGTCTTTCCTGATCGGGGTGATGTGCCAGCCCGGCGGCGGTTTCGCCTCGGCGCAAGACAGTGAGAGCACCGTCGACGGCGAGCGGGTCGAGGGCGGCTACTACGCGCTCGACGCTGCGGGGCGGGCTGGCCAGGTGCCGCCTGCACTCGATGCAAAGGTACTCACCGGCTGGAACGGGCTGGCGATCGAGGCCCTCGCGACGGCCGGTTTTGTCTTCGATCGGCCCGAGTGGATTGAGGCAGCCAGGGCCGCCGCCGACTTGCTGCTCGAGCATCACCTGCGCGCAGACGGCACCCTCGTTCGCGCGTCGATTGGCGACGAGGTTTCATCGGCGGCCTCGACGCTCGAGGACTACGGGATGCTCGCAGCCGGCCTCATCCACCTGGCAACTGTGTGCGGCGAATCGCGCTACGCCGCCGCCGCCCGTCTTCTCGTCGATGGTGCGATGCATGGGGTATCCGGCGACCCGCTGCTGGCCTCGCAGGGACTGGCCATCGCTCGTGATCCGTCTGAGGGGGCGTATCCGTCCGGCGTCAGCGCGCTCGCCGGCGCGGAGCTCCAACTCTGGCTCCTGGGTGCGGGCGACCGTTATCGGGAGGCCGCCATCCACTCCATGGAACCTCTCGCGGCGATGGCTGCCGCGCGCCCGGTCTCGTTCGGCGCATCACTCGCCGTGATGTCGAGGCTGGCGGCGCCGGTGTCACAGCTCGTCGTGATCGGGGAGGTACCGCAGGCCGCACGCAGCCGCTCGACGCGCATCGTCGCCGTTGCAACGGTCGAGCAATCGCAGAGTTGGGGCGAAGCCGGCTTCGAGCTGTTCGAGGGCCGTGATCGCGAGGCGGTCTACGAGTGCCGTGATTTCGTCTGCGCGCTGCCGGTTGCTGCTGACTCGTTCACCTGAGGCACGGGCCGCGGGCGCTCCGTCGACCGGCTGATAGCGAAGAGCACTGCGCACCAGCCGACCGCGATGCAGAGCTGCCCGACGACACCGACCGGGAAGTAGATGTGGTCTTTGAGAAACAGGAAGCACCCGACGACCACCACAGCACTACCCGGCAGGGTGAGAAACCCCCAGCGGCGGTACAGTGCGAGGCCGGTTATCGCGCTGGCCGCGATAAAGGCGACGCTGCCGATGAATCCGAGGTTGTCGCCGAGGCCGTAGAGGGTGCCGGTGGCCATGCCCATGTTGTCGAGCTTGAGTCCGCCGGCGCCGATGCCCGCGAGCACGTCGAGGGCTGTGTAGAACGCGGCATAGACGAAGCCGAGGATGCCGACGAGCCAACTGACGAAGGCGTCATATCCGCGAATCAGCAGCCACGGCGCGAACCCGAGCAGCGGGAAGACCGGCAGGATCGCGATGTGCAGGTTACGCCAGTATTCGGCCGTTGCAGCGGTCAGATGCATCGGGTGGGTCACCCCGACAATGGCCAGGGCGAGCGGAGGAATCGCCACCGCAACGTAGGTGAAAATCGTGCGCGGCGTCATGCAGTAATGCTAGGCGAGTACCGTTACGAGTGTGATCAAAGCGGCGATGGTTCTCTTGGCTGGTGCCGTTCTGCTGACCGGATGCGTGACGATGATCGTGATGCCGAAGTCATCGCGCTTGCCGTCACCGCTGCCAACAGTCGGCGAAGACCTCTTCTGTTCCGGTAAGAGCCTTGGCAAGAACATCGCGCTCAATCAGCCGTCCGGGCACTACACGCTGACGGGCCAGTGCGGCATTGTCAGCATCGAGGGAGCGGGCATTACGGCGACGATCGAGTCAGCCAAGAGCGTCGCTATCAATGGCGACAGAAACACCGTGACCGGCAAGTCGCTCGCTCTCATGAGCATCCAGGGCCAAGACAATACAGTTTCAGCGACGGTCATCGGCTCGCTCGCGATCAACGGCGATCGGAACAGCGTCACATCTCCGGCCATCGGACCGAAAGCGGTCAATGGCCAGGGAAACACTGTCAGCGGCTAGCGCACGGTCTTCCGCGCGGTGATGACTCCAGTGTCGAAGCCGAGCAGGTGCAGGCCACCGTGGAAGCGGGCGTGCTCGATCTTGATGCAGCGGTCCATGACCACGGTGAGGCCCTTGGATTCCGCATACCGGGCCGCGTCTTCGTTCCAGATGCCGAGCTGCATCCAGATAACCTTCGCGCCGACCGCGAGCACATCGTCGACGACGGAGGGAATGTCGCTCGACTTGCGGAAGACATCCACGATGTCGGGCACAACGGGCAGGTCGGCGAGCGACTTGTAGACCGGCTGGCCGAGAATCTCGGTCGCGTTCGGGTTGATGAAGTACACGTCGTAGTCGCTCGACGAAAGCAGGTAGGTCGACACGAAGTAGCTCGAGCGGTTCGGGTTGTCAGAAGCGCCGACGATAGCGATCGAGTGTGCCCTGCGCAGGATGCCGAGGCGCTCCTTCGCCGTCGGGCCGGCCCAGGAGCGCTGGGACTTCAGCAGCTTCGCAAGCGGGGAGTCGGCCGGCAGCTCGCAACTGAGCCCGTTCGGCAGGACTGTGACGTCGGGTGCAGTCGACGTGCTCATGATCAACCCTTCACGGCCAGGGTCAAAGCCTGGTCGAGGTCGTAAACAATGTCTTCGGGGTCTTCTATTCCGACACTGATTCGCACCAGCCCAGGCAGTACGCCCGCATCGAGCAACTGCTGCTCGCTCAGCTGCGCGTGGGTGGTGGATGCGGGATGGATGACGAGCGTCTTGGCATCTCCGATGTTCGCGAGATGGCTGGCGAGGTTCACCGACTCGATGAACTTCTGCCCGACTTCGCGGCCCCCACGCACCCCGAACGAGAACACCGCGCCCGGCCCCTTCGGGAGATATTTGCGGGCCCGATCGTAGTGCGGGTGATTCGGAAGACCTGCCCAGTTGACGAACTCGATCCGCGGGTCGTTCTCGAGCCACTCCGCGACGATCCTCGCGTTGTCGACGTGCGCCTGCAGCCGAAACGGCAGCGTCTCAACACCCTGCGCGAGCAGCCAGGCGGAGTGCGGTGACAGCGCAGGACCGATGTCGCGCAGCTGCTCGGCGCGCAGTCGAGTGAGAAACGCGTATTCGCCGAAGTTGCCGTGCCAGTTGAGCCCACCATAGGAGGGCACCGGCTGGTCGAACAGCGGGAAGTGCTCGTTCGCCCAGTGGAAGCGTCCAGACTCGACGACGACACCGCCGAGGGTTGTGCCGTGACCGCCGAGAAATTTGGTGGCCGAGTGGATGACGACATCGGCCCCCCACTCGATCGGCCGGTTCAGGTAGGGCGTGGCGATCGTGGAGTCGATGATCAACGGGATGTGGTGGGAGTGCGCGACCGCCGCCAGACCCTCGAGGTCGGCGACCTCGCCCGACGGGTTTGCGATGATCTCAGCGAAGATCAGTTTCGTCGTGTCGGTGACGGCAGCGTCGTAGTCCTTCGGGTCAGAACCCTGCACGAACGTCGTCTCGACGCCGAACCTGCGCAGTGTTACATCGAGCTGGGTGATCGAACCGCCGTACAGGTTCGCGGATGCGACGATGTGGTCGCCCGCGCCGGCCAGCGATGCGAAGGTGATGAACTGTGCGCTCAGCCCGCTCGCCGTGGCGACAGCGCCGAGTCCGCCCTCGAGGGACGCGATGCGCTCCTCGAACGATGCGACGGTCGGGTTGCCGAGGCGCGAGTAGATGTTGCCGTATTTCTGCAGGGCGAAGCGGGCCGCAGCATCCGTCGTGTCATCGAAGACGAACGCGCTGGTCTGGTAGATGGGAAGCGCACGGGCTCCGGTGACAGCATCGGGGATGTTGCCGGCGTGGATGGCGCGGGTGCGGAAGCCCCACGTGCGGTCGGTACTGTCGCGATCAGCCATGGTTTCACGCTAGCCGACGGCGCGTAACCCGAAGGCACACAGCGAAATGCTGGGTAACACGCCCTATCGCCAGCCTGGGAACCAGTAATGCAGTTGCGCGAACCAGGTCGGAATCTGCATGCCGGTCCACACCGGGTAGAAGAACGCACTGACCGCGACGACGAGCACCAGGAAGATGACGACCAGCCGGATGCCGCTCAGCCGCCGCCAGGCGGGATCGTCGCGAGTAGCGAGCAGGATTCCGATCACGAAGACCAACCCGAGAATCAGGTAGGGCTCGAAGACGATCGCGTAAAACTGGAAGATAGTGCGCTGGGAGTAGAGCAGCCAGGGCAGGTAGCCGGCGACGATGCCCATCAGGATGAGGCCGACCCGCCACTCGCGGTACCTGATCAGCCGATAGACCAGGTAGAACAGGGCGGCGGTCGCAGCCCACCACAGGATCGGGTTGGCGATCGAGGTGACGTATGACGCGCATCCGGTCGCGTCGGTGCAGCCGTTCTGCCCGACGGCGACCGCCTGGTAGTAGAACGCCGTCGGCCGGAAGAGGAACAGCCAGGTGAAAGGGTTCGCCTGGTACGAGTGCGGCGTGTGCTCGTTGACGTTGAAGTTGTAGACACTCTGCTGGTAGTAGATGAAGCTCTGCACCGAGTGCGGCACCCAGGCGAAGGCACCCTTCCACGCGTTGCCGGCCTGGTCGGCCCAGCCGCGGTAGTAGCCGCCCCTGGTCACGAACCAGCCGGTCCAGCTGGAGACGTATGTGACGAGAAACACCGGCACCGTGAGCAGGAACGTGACAGGCGCCTGCTTGAAGACCGTGCCGCTGGCCCAGAACTGGATGCCGGCGCGACGCCGAGCCATCGCATCCACCAGCAGCGTGTACACGGCAAAGGCCGCGAGAAAGTAGATGCCGCTCCACTTCACGGCTGTCGCTGCGCCGAACAGGATGGCGGCGGTGACGAGCCACGGCCGGGCCCAGAGCGCCGGCCCCCAGTCGATGCTCTTCTCGTTCGCAGCCCGCCTCGCGAGCCAGCGGTCGAGCCTGCCCTTGCTCTGGCCCCGGTCGAGCAGCACGGCCCAGAAGCCGAGCAGGGTGAAGATCATCACGAAGTTGTCGAGCAGGGCAGTGCGCGAGAGCGTTATCGCGTGGCCATCGATGGCGAACAGGCCGCCGGCGATCACGGCCAGCAGCGTCGACTTCGTGAGCGTGCGCGCGATCATCATCAGCACGAACACCGCGAGTACACCGATGAGAACGGAGCTGATGCGCCAGCCAACCGGATTCTGGGCTCCGAACACACGCAGGCCGAGTGAGATTATCCATTTGCCGAGGGGCGGATGCGCGACATACGACCCGGCGCTCGTATATGTATTCACGGTGCCGGCGTTGAACCCCTGGTCTGCGCTGGCCGGCCATGACCCCTCATAGCCGAGGTGCATGAGGGTCCAGGCATCCTTGACATAGAAGGTCTCGTCGAAGACGAGTGCGTGCGGTGTTCCGAGGTGCCACAGCCGGAGGAATGCGGCCAGCAGCGTGACCGCGATCGGGCCGCCCCAGTGCCAGACGCGCTGCCGCAGGGGAGTGCCGAGCATCCTTCCCCACCAGGAATCGATTCGCGACTGCCGCTCGTGCCACGCCGGATCAGCAGGCCTGACGCCCGGCGCGACGATCACATCGAAGCCGTCGTCTCGGGAAGTCACAGCGCAATGCTAAAGCAGGCGAGTGGCACAATGGGCGCATGCTGATCCTCGCTGCGACACCGATCGGCAACCTGGGTGACGCATCGCGGCGGCTGGTCGAGGCACTGGCCAACGCGACCGTGATCGCGGCGGAAGACACCCGCGTCACCATCCACCTCATGCGCGCGCTCGGCATCGAGAACCGCCCGAGACTCATCGCCCTGCATGAACACAACGAGGTTGAGAAGGCGAATGAGATCGCCGAGCTCGCCAGGACCGAAGACGTGCTCGTGCTCTCGGATGCCGGGATGCCCGCCATCAGCGACCCCGGATTCCCCCTCGTCGCAGCGGCAGCGGCACTCGGGGTGACCGTCACGGCGCTGCCAGGGCCATCGGCCGTGCTCATGGCGCTCGCAGTCTCCGGGCTGCCGATCGATCGCTTCAGCTTCGAGGGTTTTCTTCCGCGGAAGGGCCGGATCGGGTACTTCACAGCCCTCGCCTCGGAGCAGCGCACGATGGTGTTTTTCGAATCTCCCAACCGTCTTTCGGATGCCCTGGCCGACATGGCTGTCGCCCTCGGCCCCGAGCGACGCGTCGTCGTGTGCCGTGAACTCACGAAGCTGTATGAAGAGGTTAAACGCGGCACCGCGGCATCCCTCGCCGAGTGGGCAGCCAGCGGAGTGAAGGGCGAAATCTGCATTGTGGTGGAGGGGTCACCGGCGCCGGTCTTCTCGCTCGAGGCGGGCGTCGCGCAGGTGCAGGCTCTCGTCGCAGCCGGGGTACGACTGCGGGAGGCCTCGACCGAGGTGGCTGAGGCGACAGGCTTATCGCGCCGTGACCTCTACGAGGGTTCGCTCAAACGCTCGAGCTGATCTTCGGTCAGCTCGAGATCAGCGGCTCTCGCCGAATCCGTGATCGATTCTGGCCTGGTCGAGCCCGGGATCGGAATGACACAGTGCCCGAGTGACAGTTCCCAGGCGAGCGCGACCTGCTGGGGGCTCACCGGCCTTTCCGTCGAAGCAGTCTGCTCGGCTGCCACCTCTTCGAATGCCGAGCCCTCGAACCGCTGCCGGCCGATGCCTCCGAGCGGGCTCCACGGCAGAAAGGCGATCTCGTGCTCGACGCAGTACTCGAGCTCGTCGAGGCTCGACCGATATGCGGGCGAGAACTGGTTCTGCACGCTCGCCAGGCGGCCACCGAGCACCCGATCCGCCAGCCTGATCTGTTCGATGTTCGCGTTGGAGATTCCGACCATCAGGATGACGCCCTCATCGAGCAGCTCCAGCAGCGCGCCGATGGAATCCTCGTACGGCACCGTGGGGTCAGGGCGGTGAAACTGGTACAGCCCGATCGCCTTGACCTCGAGCCTCGCCAGCGATTCCCGCGCAGCCTTCTTCAGGTACGCCGGATCCCCGCGCCGATCCCACGGCCCACCGTCGCGATGGATCATGCCGCCCTTCGTGGCGACGAGCACCTTCTCGGGGCGGCCCCGCAGCGCCTCGGCGATGAGCTTCTCGTTATGGCCGGGGCCGTCGGCATCCGTCGTGTATGCGTCGGCGGTGTCGATCAAGGTGACACCTGCGTCGAGTGCTGCGTGGATGGTGGCGATGCTGCGTTCGCGACCGGGTCGACCCTCGATCGACATCGGCATGCCGCCGAGCCCGATCGCGCTGACCTCGATATCGCCGATCCTGCGGAATCTCATGCCTCCAGTCTGCCCCTGTCGCCCGCTTCTCGCTTGTGAGCCGCGCAATCCCGCCCGCGGGCACCTCGCGAGGAAAGTGGGGAGAAACACAGTGCTGTCAGGCTGATGATGCCGCGCCGTCACACTCCCTGACCGCCGAATAGAATGGCTGGATGGCCGCCCGCGAACCCTTCTATATTGCGACGCCCATCTTCTACGTGAACGATGTGCCGCATATCGGGCACGCATATACCGAGGTTGCGGCCGACGTGCTGGCCCGTTGGCACCGCCAGGCGGGAGACGACACCTGGCTGCTGACCGGCACGGATGAGCACGGCCAGAAGATCCTGCGCACCGCTGTCGCCAATGACTCGAGCCCGAAGGAGTGGGCAGACAAGCTCGTGGCGGACTCCTGGAAACCGCTGCTCGAACTGATCTCCATCTCGAATGACGACTTCATCCGCACCACGGACCAGCGGCACGAGAAGGCCGTGCTCATCTTCCTGCAGAAGCTCTACGACGACGGCTATATCTACTCCGGCGAGTATGAGGGCTACTACTGCGTCGGCTGTGAGGAGTACAAGCAGCTCGACGACCTGATGGAGACGCCGGATGGCGACTTCTCCGGGCGCCTCGTCTGCAAGATCCACGGGCGGCCGGTCGAGGTTCTGAAGGAGAAGAACTACTTCTTCAGGATGAGCCAGTTCGAGCAGCCGCTGCTCGACCTGTACGAGTCCCAGCCCGACTTCATCCAGCCCGAGAGCGTGCGCAACGAGATCATCCAGTTTGTGAAGCAGGGTCTCGACGACCTCTCGATTTCACGCTCCAGTTTCGACTGGGGCATCCAGATTCCGTGGGACAACAGCCACGTTCTCTACGTCTGGTTCGACGCACTGCTCAACTACATCACCGCGATCGGCTACGGCGTCGACGACGAGAACTTCCAGCGTCGCTGGCCTGCCGTGCAGCTCGTCGGCAAAGACATCGCGCGTTTCCACGCCGTCATCTGGCCGGCCATGCTGCTGGCTGCGGGCCTACCGGTTTCGAAGCGGGTCTTCGGCCACGGCTGGTTGCTGGTCGGCGGCGAGAAGATGTCGAAGTCGAAGCTCACCGGCATCGCGCCAGAGCAGATCACCGAGACCTTCGGCGCAGATGCCTTCCGTTACTACTTCATGCGCGCCATCAGTTTCGGCTCAGACGGTTCGTTCAGCTGGGAAGACCTGAGCGCCCGCTACCAGGCCGAACTCGCGAACGGATTCGGCAATCTCGCCTCACGCGTGATCGCGATGGTCGGCCGTTATCGCGACGGTGCTGTGCCCGCTTTCGGCCGGCTGACCGACGCCGACGAAGCCATCCAGGCGACAGAACGGCGGGTGACGGATGTCGCGGACGCAGCCATCGAGCGGTTGGCGATTCACGAAGCCCTCGCCGCCGTCTGGACGCTCGTCGATGAGCTGAACGGCTACATTACGATTCAGGAGCCCTGGGCGCTCTCGAAAGATCCGGTCAAGGCCGAACGCCTCGACACCGTGCTGGCCACCGTCGTGCACGGTCTCGGCACCCTTGCTGTGCTGCTTTCACCGTTCATGCCGACGGCGACCGAGAAGCTCTGGGCGTCGCTCGGCGGTTCAGGCGAGCTGCAGGCCCAGGATGTGCGGGCCGCGTACGAATGGACCGGCAACGGCCGGGTGACCGCCCTCGAATCCTCCCTGTTCCCGCGCATCGAACAGACCGACATCTCAGCCGTATGAGTGACGCCGAGCCCGGCTACCCGCCCCTTCCGGTGCCTCTCGTCGTGCCTGTCTACGACAACCACACGCATCTCGATCATCTCGACGGTCGGGTCGGCTCGTGGCTCGACATCGAGCCCCTGAACTACCGCGAGCAGCTCGATCGGGCATCGAGCGTTGGCGTGCGTGGCGTCGTGCAGGTCGGCGTCGACGTGCAGACCTCCCGCTGGTCCGCTGAGATCGCGGCTGTCGAGCCGCGGGTGCTTGCGGCTGTCGCCATCCATCCGAATGAGGCTCCTGTGCTCGAGGCAGCAGGCACGCTGGATGCTGCGCTCGCCGCCATAGACGAACTCGCTTCGCGTCCGCGCGTGCGGGCCATCGGCGAGACCGGGCTCGACTTCTTCCGCACTGAGGAGGGCGGGCGAGCAGCCCAGTACCGCTCGTTCGAGGCTCACATAGCCATGGCGAAGGCCCACGATCTCGCCCTGCAGATCCACGATCGCGATGCGCACATGGAGGTCGTCGCGACCCTGCGTCGCAACGGTGCGCCCGAGCGCACCGTCTTCCACTGTTTCTCTGGTGACGCCGACTTCGCGAGGATGTGCGCTGACAACGGCTGGTTCCTGTCCTTCGCCGGCACGGTCACGTTCAAGAACGCGCAGAACCTGCGGGATGCCCTGGCCGCGATCCCGAGGGATCGCATCCTGATCGAGACTGACGCACCGTACCTCGCCCCGATGCCGGTCCGCGGCCGACCCAATGCGCCGTACCTGATCCCGCACACGTTGCGCTTCATGGCCAACTTCCTTGAGACCGATGTCTCGATGCTCGCCGCGCAGATCTCGTCGAACTCCGAGCTCGTCTACGGCCGCTGGGATGCCGAGGCGGTGTCGTCGATCACCATCGACGAGCCGGCGATCGACCCGGCAGACATCGCGTGAGCGCCCGCACCTCAGGAACCTTGCTCGGGCCTTCAGAGATCCGCGACCTGGCCGCACTCCTCGACATCCAGCCCACCAAGAAGCTCGGTCAGAACTTCGTCATCGACGGCAACACGGTGCGCCGCATCGTCAAGGCGAGCGGTGTCGTGTCGGGGGAGAGCGTCGTCGAGGTAGGGCCGGGGCTCGGGTCGCTCACTCTCGGACTGCTGGAGGCAGGGGCATCCGTCGTCGCCGTTGAGATCGATAATCGGCTCGCGGCGCAGCTGCCGATCACTGTCGAGCAGGTGCAGCCCGGTGCGAAGCTGACGGTGATCCTGCAGGATGCGATGACCATCACCGCCCTGCCCAATGCCCCAACCGCCCTGGTCGCGAACCTGCCATACAACATCTCTGTGCCAGTGCTACTGCACTTCCTCGAACACTTTCCGGGCATCGACAAGGCGCTCGTCATGGTGCAGGCGGAGGTCGGGCAGCGCATCGCGGCCGAACCCGGGTCCAAGATCTACGGCAGCCCGAGCCTGAAGGCGGCATGGTACGGGCGCTGGACGACTGCCGGGCAGGTCAGTCGGCAGGTCTTCTGGCCGGTGCCGAACGTCGACTCGATTCTCGTGCGATTCGCGCGCGCCGACCAGCCAGGCAGTGAGCCGGAGCGCATTGCGACGTTCGCCCTCATCGATGCGGCGTTTCAGCAGCGGCGCAAGATGCTGCGGCAGTCGCTCTCGGTCGTGCTCGGAAGCAGCGGGGCGGCATCCGCTCGCCTCGAAGAGGCTGGCATCGCTCCGACCGCCCGTGGCGAGGAGCTCACGGTGCTCGACTTCCTGAGGGTCACGCGCGCCGGCGTTTAGGGGTTGGTCTCCCTGGGCAGCTGGTACATCTTCGTGCTCACTGTCCCACCCGGAGCGCCTGAGTCGAACCAGGTGCGGGAGGGCAACGTCGTGAACTGAATCTGCGCCGTGAGCTGAGTCGGTCGGCGCAGCTTAGCTGGACGGACCGTTTGGACGGGTCGAGTAGGTTGGACACATGACCACCCCGGCCGCTCCCAAGGTGGTGCACGCGCGGGCACCCGGCAAGATCAATGTCTTCCTGAAGGTCGGCGCGCTGCTGGACGACGGCTACCACGACGTGGCCACTGCCTATCAGGCCGTATCGCTGTATGAAGACGTGCGCGCCTCAGCGGCCGATGATTTCTCGGTCGAGTTCAGTGGATCCGTCGACACCTCTGCGCTCGCTACCGACGGCTCGAATCTCGCCATCAAGGCCGCGACAATGCTTGCGCATCGTGCTGGCTACCGAAAAGGCGTGCGGCTCGAGATCGAGAAGAATGTACCCATCGCCGGCGGAATGGGCGGCGGGTCGGCGGATGCCGCGGCGACCCTTTTGGCCTGCGACGCGCTCTGGGGCACCAACCTCACCCGTGAGGAGCTGCTCGAGCTGGCCACGCAGCTCGGCTCCGATGTCCCCTTCGCGTTCACGGGAGGCACCGCCATCGGCACCGGCCGCGGTGACCAGCTCAGCCCCGCCCTTGCCAAGGGCACGTTCCAGTGGGTGCTCGCCCTGGCCGATTTCGGCATGAGCACCCCTGAGGTCTACAGCGAGCTCGACCGTCATCGCGATCGTCACTCGCAAGACATCTTTCCGGCCGCAGTGCAGCCCCAGGTCGATTCAGCGGTGCTGCAGGCGCTCCGGGCCGGCGACCCGCACATGCTCGCCGAGGTACTGCACAACGACCTGCAGGCTCCTGCGCTGCACCTTGAGCCCGAACTGGGCGCTGTGATCGAATTGGGCGAAGAGAATGGTGCGCTTTCGGGGATGGTGTCTGGGTCTGGCCCGACCATCGCGTTTCTCGCCCCAGACCTCGATGGAGCACTCGAGCTGCAGATCGCGCTCAGTGCGGCACGGCTCACCGTGGTGCGCGCAACCGGTCCGGTGCATGGCGCGCGCATACTCAGTGAGTGATCCCATTGAGCTTTCAGCATTCGTTCATAGTGTGAGCCAGTGATGACCAGATGCGGCGATAGCCGGTGAACTTCCGTACCCAGGGCTGGCTGGCCGCCCTCACCGGTCTTATCTCGGCGGTAGTCGTTCTCGGTAGTGCCGAGGCCTGCGCTCTCTTCACGGGCAATGCAGGAAGCCCACTGTTCGCGGTCGGATCCCTCGTCATCGACCTCGCCCCGCCCGGTGCAAAAGACTTCATGATCGCGCTCTTCGGCACCGGGGATAAGGCCGCATTGCTGACCCTCCTCGGCATCCTCATCGTCGCCGGTTCGTCCGTCGCCGGCTGGGTCGAGCTTCGAAAGGCGCCATGGGGCGTCGTGATTTTCGGTGTAGCCAGCCTCGTCGCTATCGTCGCTGTGCTCACGCGGGCTGACGCCAGTGGTCTGGATGGTGTGCCGACAGTGATCGGGGCGGTTGCGGGCGTCATCGTGCTGAGGTCGGGCATCCGGCGGCTCAGGCTCTGGCGGGCTGCGGCCGAACGGAACGCACACGTCGCCGACCAGGGTCGGGTGCCGAGTCGTTTCGTGCAGGGCACGCCGGTTGAGCGCCGCAGCTTTCTCACCATGTCGATCGTCGCAGGCGCACTCGCGCTCGTCGCCGGCACCGGTGCCCGAATCGTCAACGCGGGCGCGACCGCGGTCACCGAGGTGCGCAAGAAGATCACCCTGCCGGCGGCGGCGACCCCGGCTCCTGCGCTGGCAACCGGTACCTCGCTCGACGTGCCTGGCATCTCGGCGGTCGTCACCCCCAACTCGACGTTCTATCGCATCGACACCGCGCTGCAGGTCCCCTCCGTCGACTCAGACACCTGGAAGCTCACGGTAACCGGCGAGGTCGAGAATGAAATTGAGATCGACTTCAAGGAGCTGCTGAAGAAGCCGCTCGTCGAGCACTACGCGACGCTCACCTGCGTGTCGAACGACGTCGGCGGCGATCTGATCGGCAATGCCCTCTGGCTCGGCTGGCCGATTCGCGACCTGCTCGCTCTTGCTCAACCGAAAGCCGGCGCCGACATGGTGCTCTCGACGAGCATCGACGGTTTCACCGCCGGAACACCCCTCTCGGTGCTGCAGGACGTGAACACCGAGTCGCTTCTCGCGGTTGGGATGAACGGCACACCGCTCCCGCTGGAACACGGGTACCCGGTGCGCATGGTCGTCCCCGGGCTCTACGGCTACGTCTCCGCGACGAAGTGGGTCGTGTCGCTCGAGGTGACTCGATTCTCGAAAGCGCAGGGTTACTGGACTCCGCGCGGGTGGGATGCCCTCGGCCCGGCCAAGTTAGAGTCGCGCATCGACACCCCGCGTGCGGGCTCGGCAATCCCTTCGGCAACAGCGACCGTGCCGATTGCCGGTGTCGCCTGGTGCCAGCACGTCGGTGTGAGCAGGGTCGAGGTGCAGATCGATAAGGGTGAGTGGCAGACCGCGACCCTCGCCGACTCGATCTCGCCAGACACCTGGGTGCAGTGGGTCTACCAGTGGAAGCCGACCAAGGGCAGCCACCAGCTACAGGTTCGCGCGACGGACGCGAAAGGCAATCGCCAGCGGCAGGCCTACGTGTCGCCAGCCCCGAACGGTGCAGAGGGCTGGCACCGAATCAACGTGGTGGTCAACTAGCTCGACCCGCGGGTTAGCTCGACCCGTGGGTTGCCGCGACATCCTTGATCTGCCGCTGCTACCGTCCGGATCCCATCTGGTGCGCAGTTGTGGTGACTTCACGGCTGCGCATGTCACCACAACTGCGCAGTAGTTCGGCCTGTGAGCACATTTCCCGCTCCGCACGCCTGGTGGGGCATTCTGAATCGATGAAACCAGAGCCCACCAGACGCTCAGCACTGCCCGCGGGGCTAGACCCTCGCGGATTTTCGACTCAGGATGCTGCGGAGGCGGGCATGTCGCGGTCGCGCGGCCGGGCATCCGACCTCGAGGCGCCCTGGCGAGGCGTGCGCGCAGTGGTCTCATCGAGCTCCACAACGCTCGCGAAGTGCGCGGCATACAGCGCAAGGATGCCCCCGGGGCAGTTCTTCAGTCACGCCACCGCGGCAATTATTTATGGGATTCCGCTGCCGTACCGGGTCGAGCAGGATGCCCGGCTGCACGTTGCGACGATGTTTGGTGACCAGCCCCCTCGCGCCCGCGGCGTTGTCGGGCATCGATTGAGAGGGAGCCACCCCATCGCCAGGCGACAGAACCTGCCGGTGTGCACAGCGGAGCAGGCCTGGCTGCAACTCGCCACGCAACTGCCGGTGGACGACCTGATCGTCGCTGGTGACTTCCTGCTCAGGCGCAAACGGCCGATTTCGACACTGGAGGCCCTCGCGCTAGCGATCGAGTCGGGAGGGTCCCGCGCCGGGATCACGCGAGCGAGGGCCGCCATCCGAGACGTACGCGCGGGCACGGACTCGCCGATGGAGTCGCGCCTGCGCATCCTTCTCATCCGCTCGGGTCTGCCTGAGCCGATCATCGGATTCACGGTGACGAATCGCGACGGCGACTTCGTGGGCACGCCCGATCTCGCCTACGTCAGGGAGCGGATCGCGATCGAGTACCAGGGGCAGATCCACCAGTCCAATCCGCAGGTCTTCGCGGAAGACGTCGAGCGGCGCGAGTTGTTCGAAGCTGCCGGCTGGCACGTCATCCTCGTGTTCAAGGATCACCTGAACAAACGCCCGCACTGGGTGGTGACGCGGGTGTCGGGGGCACTGAGCGATCGCGCCAGCCTCCAGCCCATCGGGCAATCTGGTGCGCAGTAGTGGTGACCTGTATGCACGGCACGTCACCACGACTGCGCTGTAGATGTCTGAGCAGGTCGACGGGCGGCCTTGAGGCCAGACGCCGGTAGGCTCGACCAAATGGCACATCTGCTCGGGGGCGAATCCCTTCATCTCGAATACCCGACCCGCGTCATCTTCGACAAAGTGACGATCGGCATCGATGAGGGCGACCGCATCGGGGTCGTCGGCCGCAACGGCGACGGTAAGTCCACGTTGCTGCGCCTGCTCAGCGGTCGCATCGAGCCCGACTCGGGCCGCGTCACGCGACGCAATGGTGTGACGCTCGGGATGCTCGACCAGGCCGATCTTCTGCCAGAAGACCTGCTCGTCAGCGACGCGATAGTCGATGGCCGCGACGAGCACGAGTGGGCGGGCGATGCCCGCATCCGCGACGTCATCGACGGACTCCTGCTCGACGTTCCGTGGGACGCCACGATCGGCGAACTCTCCGGTGGCCAGCGGCGCAGGGTCGCCCTCGCCAAACTGCTGGTCGGCGACTGGGATGTCATCTTCCTCGACGAGCCCACCAACCACCTCGATGTCGAGGGAATCGCCTGGCTCGCCGGGCACCTCAAGAAGCGCTGGTCCGCGAACTCCGGCGGGCTGGTGGTCGTCACTCACGATCGCTGGTTTCTCGACGAGGTCTCCACGGATACCTGGGAGGTGCACGACCAGCTCATCGAGCCGTTCGAGGGCGGCTATGCCGCGTACATCCTGCAGCGGGTCGAGCGCGACACGATGGCAGCGACGATGGAGTCGAAGCGGCAGAATCTCGCCCGTAAAGAGCTGGCCTGGCTGCGTCGTGGTGCGCCAGCCAGAAGCACGAAGCCGAAGTTCAGGATGGATGCTGCATACGAGCTCATCGCGAACGAACCCCCACCACGCGACACCGTCGCCCTCAGCCAGCTCGCCACCGCCCGGCTCGGTAAAGATGTCGTCGACCTTCTGGATGTCGGGGTCTCCTACGGCGATCGCGAAATTCTCACAGACATCGAGTGGCGCATCGCGCCGGGCGAGCGCACCGGCATTCTCGGGGTCAACGGTGCCGGCAAGTCGACCCTGCTGAGCCTGGTCGCCGGCACGCAGCTGCCGACCGTCGGGCGCGTCAAGCGGGGCAAGACCATCCGCGTGGCCATACTCAGCCAGCAGCTGGGTGAGCTCGCCGACATCCTCGACGACCGGGTCATGGATGTCATCGCTCGCCAGAAGAGCTCATACGTAAGCGGCGGCAAGGAACTCACCCCCGGGCAGCTGCTCGAGCGGATGGGATTCCTGAGCGCCCAGCTCAGCACTCCGGTCAAAGATCTCAGCGGCGGGCAGAAGCGCAGGCTTCAACTGTTGCTCATTCTGCTCGGCGAACCGAACGTGCTCATTCTCGATGAGCCGACGAACGATCTCGATACCGACATCCTCGCTGCGATTGAAGACCTGCTCGATTCCTGGCCCGGCACCCTCATCGTGGTGAGCCACGACCGTTACCTGCTCGAGCGGGTCACAGACAACCAGTACGGCATTCTCGACAAGAAGATGCGACACCTGCCCGGCGGGGTCGACCAGTATCTCGAACTGCGCAAGAAACAGGGCACCCGGGGCCAGACGGTTACGGAGTCGCACCGCGAGGAGAAGTCGTCGGTGTCGACGATCAACTCGAAGGGCCACACGAAGCTGACCGGCGCTGACCTGCGCAATTCCGAGAAAGAGCTCGGGTCGGTCAGCCGCAAGCTCGAGAAGGTCACGACGAATATCGCCTCGGTGCATGACAGGTTCGCCGCTCACGACCAGTCTGATTTCACCGGTCTCGCCGCGCTGCAGAAAGAACTCTCAACGCTCGAGACGTCGATGGAAGAACTCGAACTGCGCTGGCTCGAGCTGAGCGAGCTGCTCGGCGACTAGTGAAGGTCGGGTCAGAGGTACAACGCTCCCGCTTTCGAGGTCGCCAATGCTGTCAGTCGAAGTCGAGACTCAGCTTCCGGAGCAGAGCTGCGACGCGTTCCTGCTCGGCGCTGTTGAGGGCATCGAGCAGCTCAGCCTCTGAGACGAGAAGCGTCGAGATCGCGGCATCGACCCTCGACTGCCCCGCCGGTGTCATGGTGACGAGGATGCCTCGGCCGTCGCCCGGGTCAGCCCGACGTTCGACGAGCTCGCGTTCGACGAGCCGGTCGATGCGGTTGGTCATGGTGCCACTCGACACGAGGGTCTGCTGCAGAAGGGCTTTCGGGCTCAGCTCGTAAGGTTTGCCCGCACGTCGGAGTGCTGACAGCACGTCGAACTCCCACGATTCGAGCCTGGATGCGGCGAAGGCAGCCCTGCGCGCTCGGTCCAGGTGCCGCGAGAGCCGATCGACCCGTGACAGGACCTGCAGCGGTTCGAAGTCGAGGTCAGGGCGCTCCCGCTGCCAGGCGCCGACAATCCGGTCGACTTCGTCGTGTGCTGGCATGGGTTCCATTATCGCTGGTGGTGCTCGCAGGCTGCAGTCAGCGTTTCTGGCAGACTTGACTGCGCGCTGTGTGCGCAATCCGCCTTGGTGTAATGGCAGCACGACAGCCTTTGGAGCTGTTAGGTCTAGGTTCGAGTCCTGGAGGCGGAGCGGGACCGGCCGAAGGTCGGTCCCGGGGTCGGAAGGAAAGAGACACATGCCAGATCTCGCCGTAGTCATCCTCGCTGCAGGCCAGGGCACGCGCATGCGGTCGCGGAAGCCGAAGATTCTGCACACGATCGCGGGCATCCCCATGATCTCCCATGTGCTCGCCACCGCTGACGAGCTCGGCGCAACCCACATCGTCACTGTCGTGCGTCACGAACGGGATGCGGTCGCCGCAGTGGTCAGCGAACAGCTGCCGGGCGTCATCGTCGTCGACCAGGACGACACTCCCGGCACCGGTCGCGCGGTCGAACAGGCCCTTGGCGGCCTGCCCGGAACGTTTGTCGGCAACATCGTCGTACTGAGTGCCGATGTTCCGCTGCTCGACGCGGCAACCGTGCGCGGCCTGATCGACAGCCACGTGCTCGCAGGCAATGCGCTCACCCTGCTGAGTGCCCAGCTGGCAAACCCGGCAGGGTTCGGGCGTATCGTTCGCAGCGAGTCCGGAGCCTTCGAATCGATCGTCGAGGAGAAAGACGCGACGGACTCCGAGCGCGCCATCACCGAGACCAACGCAGGTGTCTATGTGTTCGACTCCGTTGCGCTCTCCGACGCCCTGAGGCAGATCACGACCGACAACGCGCAGAAGGAGATGTATCTCACGGACGCCGCTGCCGGAATCCGAGCGTCTGGTGCCGGGATCGAGGCCGTTCCGGTCACCGACTCGTGGCTCGTCGCGGGTATCAACGACCGCGCCCAGCTCACCGCAGCTGCAACCGAACTGAACGCGCGCATCGTGCGCGGCTGGCAGCTTGCCGGCGTGACGATCCAGGAGCCAGCCACCACGTGGATCGACTTGAGAGCCGTGCTGGCTGAGGACGTCGAACTGCTGCCGAGCACCCGCATCCAGGGTGCGACTGTCATCGAGCGCGGCGCGATAGTCGGGCCAGACACCACCCTGCTCGACTGCGAAATCGGTGAGGGTGCGGTTGTGAAGCGCACGGATGCCACCCTCGCGGTGATCGGAAAGAACGCGAGTGTCGGCCCGTTCGCCTACCTGCGCCCCGGCAGCTACCTGGGCGAGGACGGCAAGATCGGGGCCTTCGTCGAGACGAAGAACTCGAAAATCGGGCGGGGCTCCAAAGTGCCGCATCTCAGCTACATCGGCGACACCACTGTCGGCGAGGGATCGAACATCGGTGCCGGCACGATCACTGCGAATTACGACGGCGTGAACAAGCACGCGACCGTCGTCGGCTCGCATGTGCGCACCGCGTCGCACAACGTGTTCGTCGCCCCGGTTAGTATCGGTGATGGAGCATATACCGGTGCCGGAACGGTCGTCCGCAAAGACGTGCCAGCTGGCGCACTCGCCGTGAATGTAGCTCCGCAGCGCACTATTCTGGGCTGGGTCGAAGAGAAGCGTCCGGGCACTGCCGCCGCCATAGCAGCAGCTTCCGCAGACGAATAGAAAGCGAGCACTGTGACCGAGATCACCGCCAGCGGAAAGAAGCGGTTGGTGATCGTGTCTGGCAGGGCCCACCCGCAGCTCGCGATCGACATCGCCGAAGAACTCGGTGCAGACCTCGTTCACACAGACGCGAGAACCTTCGCCTCGAGCGAGGTCTACGCCCGCTATGACGAGAGCGTGCGGGGTTCGGATGCCTTCGTCATCCAGTCGCATACCCGCCCGATCAACGAGTGGCTCATGGAGCAGCTCATCATGGTCGATGCGATGAAGCGGGCATCCGCAAAGCGCATCACGGTGGTGGCTCCGTACTATCCCTATGCCCGCCAAGACAAGAAGGGCCGCGGTCGCGAGCCGATCTCTGCCCGTCTCGTCGCAGACCTCTTCAAAGAAGCGGGAGCCGACCGCATCATGAGCGTCGACCTGCACGCCGCGCAGATCCAAGGTTTTTTCGACGGCCCGGTCGACCACCTGTTCGCGATGCCCGTTCTGCTCAAGCACTTCCAGGAGCGTCTCGACCCCGCAACCCTCACCGTCGTCAGCCCCGACATGGGGCGCGTCAAGGTGGCGGATGTCTGGAGCGACAAGCTCGGCGTGCCGCTCGCGATCATCCACAAACGCCGCGACCCGCTGGTTGCCAACCAGATCACCGTGCACGAGATCGTGGGTGAGGTGAAGGGTCGGGTCTGCCTGCTGGTGGATGACCTCATCGACACCGGCTCGACCATCGTCAAAGCGTCGGAGGCCCTCAAGGCTGCCGGCGCGCTGGGGGTCGTTGTCGCTGCGACGCACGCCGTGTTCTCCGACCCGGCCACCGAGATCCTGCAGAGTCCGTTCATCGATTCGGTCGTGGTGACCGACACCCTCCCCATTCCGATGGAGAAGCGCTTCCCGACCCTCACCATCCTGCCGATCGCACCGCTCATCGCGAGTGCGATCCACGAGGTGTTCAGCGACGGTTCGGTGACCTCGATGTTCGACGGCGCCGCCTGATGGCCGAAGACACCTTCGCCCCGCCGCGCCCCTGGATCAAGTCGTATGCGAAGGGCGTTCCCGACGTCATCGACCTGCCGTCCGGGTCGCTCTTCGACCTGGTCGAGTCGTCGGTGAAGGAGTACGCCGACAACGTCGCCCTCGAGTTCTTCGGGCGCGAGACCACCTACCAGCAGATGGGCCAACAGATCCTTCGCGCGGCAGAGGGCCTTCGAGTGCTCGGTGTGCAGAAGGGCGACACCGTTGCCCTGGTGCTTCCGAACTGTCCGCAGCACATCGTCGCCTTCTACGCTGCGCTCCGCCTCGGTGCGATCGTCATCGAGCACAACCCGCTCTACACGCCGCGGGAGCTGCGCCACCAGTTCGAAGACCACGGCGCGAAAGTAGCCATCGTCTGGAACAACGTGGTCGAGACAGTACAGGCCTTCCCCGACGATGTGAAGGTCGAGCACCTCATCTCGATCGACGTCACCCGCGCTATGCCGTTCGGCGCGAGGGCGCTGCTGCGCCTGCCGATCGCCCGGGCGCGCGAGTCGCGCGAGGCCCTCACCACGAAGGTTCGCGACACGATTACGTGGGAGAAGCTGCTCGAGAACGAGCCGCTCGACGACCACATTTTCAGACCGGACGCCGCGGATGTCGCCCTCATCCAGTACACCTCGGGCACGACCGGTGCGCCTAAGGGCGCAACACTCACCCACCTGAACCTCAACACGAACGCTGCCCAGGCCAGAGCCTGGGTGCCCACGGTCAAGCGCGGCACCTCCGTCGTCTATGCGGTGCTGCCGATGTTCCACGCATACGGGCTCACCCTCTGCCTTACCTTCGCAATGAGCATGGGTGCGCGCCTGGTGCTGTTCCCCAAGTTCGATCCAGACCTCGTTCTCCCTGTGGTGAAAAGACACCCTGCGACATTTCTGCCAGCCGTGCCACCGATCTATGAGCGGCTGATGGCGGGGGCGAAGGAGAAGGGCGTTTCGCTGAAGGGCATCGAGATCGCTATCTCGGGTGCGATGCCGCTCTCGGCTTCGGTCGTCGAGCCCTGGGAGGCGGAGTCTGGCGGATACCTCGTCGAAGGCTACGGGCTCTCTGAGACCTCCCCGGTGCTGATGGCGAACCCGGTCGGGCCATCTCGCGTTGCCGGAACCGTCGGACTCCCGCTTCCGAACACCGAGATTCGGGTCGTCGATCCTGAGAACCCGACAGTCGACCGCACACCGGGTGACGAGGGTGAGCTGATCGTTCGCGGCCCACAGGTGTTCAGCGGCTACTGGAAGAAGCCGGAGGAGACCGCGGCGGTGTTCGTCGAAGCCTCTGACGAAGGCCTTCCATGGTTTCGCACCGGCGATATCGTCACGGTCGACCCGAAGGGTTTCGTGCGAATCGTCGACCGCATCAAAGAGCTCATCATCACCGGAGGCTTCAACGTTGCTCCGAGTGAGGTCGAAGACACCATCAAGGGGCATCCGGATGTCGCGGATGTCGCCGTGATCGGGCTCCCGAGCGACCATAGCGGCGAAGATGTCGTGGCCGCCGTCGTGTTGAAGCCCGGCAGGTCGCTGGATGAGGCGTCGATCCGCGACCTCGCTCGCGCGAACCTCGCTGCTTATAAGGTGCCGAAGAGAGTCGTCGCGGTGGATGAGTTGCCCAAATCGCTCATCGGCAAGGTGCTGCGCAAACAGGTGAGGGACGACCTGACCGCCAAAGCGGATTGAGCTCGTGCAAATACCACCAGTAAATTGCGGGGGTGAGGTCTCGACACGCTCGACCCGCCTGCGGCGCTAGCTGTTGGTCGCCGGCTTCGGCACCGGGGCCAGTCTTGGCGAGATCGGAATGAGTCCGAGAGAGGCCACGTGTTTGTCGCCGCCGAAAACGCCCGTCGCGTAGCATTCCCACCCGACTCCGCCTGCGCCCATGATCTCGAACCGGGCGCTCTCTCCGGTCGCGCCAGGGGCCTCGTACTTCACCCAGGCGTCACACGCTGACTGTGCGGTCGACGACGCGACGGACCAGGTGGTGAGGATGCCCGGCAGCACGAGGCAGGCGATGCCGACCACCACGACGATGCGCATGGCGAGCAGCATCCGTCGACGACGCGGAACACCCTCGGTCGGCACGTAGCCGGCGAGTTCCGGTTCGATCTCGTACTCGTCCATGGGAGTCGATTCTTCCACGGACGAGCGCACCTCGACCTCTCGATTCAGTGACGCAGCGTTACTTCTTCAGGCGTGTCACTGCTCTAGACCCCCGTGTCACTTCACACGGAGTGCCCGACGACCGTGGCCGGCGCGGGCGCGCATCCCGAAGACACAGGCTCCCACTCCGAGGGCGATCAGGATGCTCCCGCTTGCGACGAGTGGTGTCGGGTCGGTTCCCGTTATTGCGAGAGCGTTGAGAACGGCGAGCCGGTACGTCGTTGTCGCCGTCGTGCCCGAACCGTTGGAGGCGGAGAGCGCGAACGTTGTGAGCTGGGTCGAGGTCGGTGTGCCCGAGATCGTTCCGGTTGTCGAGTTGAGCGTCAGCCCGGTTGGGAGCGCCCCAGAGTTGACGGTGACCGTTGGGGCGGGGCTTCCTGCCATCACAATCGCTGCCCGATACGGGCGGTTGACGGTCGCGGTCGGCAGCGTCTGGGTGGTGAAAGTCGGCGCGGTTGTGGTGGTCGTGCCTGTGCTGACTGTTCCGCCGGTGCTGCCAGATCCGCTCGAGCCTCCGGTGCCTCCGGTGCCGCCCGAGCCGCCAGAGGTAGCGCAGTTCGTCGGCGGGGTGATGACATTGCTGTCGAGAGTGACCGAGCCGTTTTGGGCGAGCAGTCGCCCCTGCACGGTTGCGCTGGTGCCTGCAGAGATCGACTGGTGAGCCATGACGGTGCCGACGAATGCCGACCCCGAATCGAGCGTTGCAGATGAACCGACCTGCCAGTAGACATTGCACGCGCTCGCCTGGCCGATCAGGGTGATCGAGCTGCCCGTCGCGGCAGTGAGCGAGCTGCCGGTCTGAAAGACCCAGGTGGCGTTCGGATCCCCCGCTCCATTGAGCGTGAGATTGCCCGACAACTGCAGCGAACTCGTGGCGTTGTAGACCCCCGGCGTCAGGTTCAGCCCGGTGAGGTCCTGTGGCACCGAGGTCGACGTGAGTCCGGCGGCCGTTGTGTATGCCGTCCCCAGATCGTTCTGCGCCTGCAGCGCCGCGGCATCAGCGGCATGCACCTGCCCGCTGTGGGTAACACTCGACAGCCCGGTGATCGACGAGAGGTTGCCGGGGCTCAACCCGATATCCCCGTTTATTGTCGTTGGACCGGTGTTCGAGATCGAGATCGCAGCGAGCACCCCGTAGGTGCTCGCAGTGCCGAGATCGACTGGCCCCCCTGCGGCTGCTGCCGGCAGCGCAGCGGAAAGTGCGACTGCCGCTGCACTGCCCAGAGCAACAAACAGTGTCACGCGGCGTGCACGATGGTTCAAAAAAATGCCCACGATTATCCCCCAGAAAAGGAGAACCCCGTAATGCCGGGTGTGGGATCTCAGTATTTCTTGTCATCCTAGAATTCGCGAGGAAAAGGCGGTAGGGGGTTGACTTCTAGCTGATATACCGGTTTGAAAATTCTCAATAGGGAGCAAACTTTAGTGCGAGGAACCCTCTGATTCGATCTCGGTGCGGTCGCCGCTCCACAGGGTGTGGAACGTTCCTTCCTTGTCGACGCGCTTGTAGGTGTGCGCGCCGAAGAAGTCGCGCAATCCCTGGGTGAGCGCTGCCGGCAGTCGGTCGGCTCGAAGGCCGTCGTAGTACGACAGCGACGACGAGAATGCGGGGGAGGGGATGCCGGCGGTCGCGGCGGTGGAGACGACCCGACGCCATGACACCTGCGCGCCCGCGATCGCGTCGCGGAAATACGGGGCGGTCAGCAGCGCGACCAGGCCGGGCTCTGCCGCGTACGCCTCGGTGATCCGGTTGAGAAACTGGGCGCGGATGATGCAGCCACCGCGCCAGATCTTCGCGATGTCGCCCTTGTGGATGTCCCAGTTGTAGTGCTCGGCACCGGCGACGATCTCGTCGAAGCCCTGTGAGTACGCGATGATCTTCGACGCGTAGAGGGCGAGCCGAACATCCTCGATGAAGGTTTCAGGATCATCCACCGTCCACGCCTCGGCCGGGCCGGGCAGATCGGATGCCGCAGCGCGCTGGGCGGGCTTCGATGACAGCGAGCGAGCGAAGACAGCCTCGGCGATTCCGGAGACCGGGATGCCGAGATCCAGCGCCGTCTGCACAGTCCAGGCTCCCGTGCCTTTCGCACCAGCCTGGTCGACTATGACGTCGACCAGAGGTTTGCCGGTCGACGCGTCAACCTGCCTGAGCACCTCGGCGGTGATCTCGATGAGGTACGACTCGAGCTCGGTCGTGTTCCAGGCAGTGAAGATGTCCGCGATTTCGGCCGGCGACTTCGCCGTGCCACGGCGAATGAGGTCATATGCCTCGCCGATGAGCTGCATGTCGGCGTACTCGATACCGTTGTGGATCATTTTGACGAAGTGCCCGGCGCCGTCATGGCCGACGTGGGTGACGCAAGGCTCTCCCTCGGCGACTGCCGCAATCGACTTGAGGATCGGGCCGAGGGTAACCCAGGATTCGTCTGACCCGCCTGGCATGATCGATGGACCGAGCAGCGCGCCCTCCTCGCCACCTGAGATTCCGGCGCCGACGAAGTTGATGCCGGTGTCGCGCACTGCCTTCTCGCGGCGGATCGTGTCTGTGAACAGGGCGTTACCGCCATCCACGATGATGTCGCCGGGTTCGAACACTTTAGTCAGCTCGTCGATGACGGCGTCTGTGCCGCGACCGGCCTGCACCATGATGATCGCAGTGCGCGGCTTCGACAGCGATGCCGCGAATTCGTCGTAGCTTGCCGTGCCGACGAACTTTGCTTCAGGATGCTCAGACAGCAGGGTGTCGGTCTTCTCGTGTGAGCGATTGAAAACTGCAACTGTATTGCCCTCGCGGCTGGCCAGGTTTCGCGCCAGGTTCGAGCCCATGACGGCGAGGCCGACCACTCCGATGTTTGCGACTGCGTCGACCACTTGCGCTCCCTGTTAGTGTGCTGGCTCCCTGTTGGTATGCCGACTTAACAGGCTACCGGGTTCCCTCGGGGCTATTCTGGGCGCATGCCAGCGACCCATCCGCTCATCGTCGTGATGGGGGTGAGTGGATCGGGTAAAACCACGATCGGCCAGCTGCTGGGCCTCCGGCTCGGCATACCGTTCGAAGATGCTGACTCGTTGCACCCCCCGGCCAATGTCGCGAAAATGGCGGCCGGGCATCCGCTCACCGACGCCGACCGCTGGCCCTGGCTTGCCACGGTCGGGGCCGTGCTCGCCTCGGCAGAACCGACCGGGCTGGTAATGGCATGCTCCGCGCTCAAGCGCAGTTACCGCGACGCAATCCGTGCTGCGGCTCCGGTGGCGAGATTCGTCGATCTCGAGGGCTCCAGAGCGCTGCTCGAGTCGCGGGTCGCACACCGCCGCGGGCACTTCATGCCCGCAGCACTGCTCGACTCCCAGCTCGCCGCGCTCGAGCCGCTCGCAGCCGATGAGCCGGGCATCCGCGTCGACCTCGACAGCCACTCGACTCCAGACTCCGTTATCGAAGCAGTAGCCACACTGAAGGAGTTCGCATGAAGGTCTTTCGCCCCCTCTTCGGCGTCGTCACGGCGATCGTGCTGGTTCCGCTCGGCTTCGGACTGATCTGGTTCGGTAACGGCGAGCTACCGCTCAATCACACCTCGGGTGTGCTGCTCATCATTGTCGGGATCGCGCTTCTGCTGATGGTCGTCCAGACCGGGCATGTCTCGTCGTCCGGCCTCATTCTCGCCGGTGTCGTCGTCACCATCTTCGGGGGTGCAGCATTTCTCATGCCCGGTGTCGAGCACAGCGCGGTCACCTTCTTCACAGCGGTGTCACCCCAGATTGCGAAGAGCGCGGGCCAGTGGATCGTATTCGCCTTCGTCTTCGCGCTCGGGGTCGTGTTTCTCGGCGCCGCCGTCGCCACCTGGTTCGCGCATCGCCCGACCGAGCGGTCATCGTCCCCGACCCTTCGCGGGTTCATCTCCGTCATTCTCGCGCTGGTCGGCACTCTGGTCGGGTTCGGTTTCATCACCCGCACCGACCAGCAGCTCGTCGTGCTCGGGGCCTTGATCCTCGGGGCGACGCTGGTCACCGGCATGATCTCGTCAGTCGGGCTGTTTCTCAGCGGCGCGATCGTTTTCATCATCGGCATCCTTTCCCTGGCCTTCGATCCCGTTGCCCTCTCCATTGCGCGGTCGCAGGTCGTCGGCGGCAACGGTATGGAGGTCGGTGCCCAGGCTGCACTGCAGCTGGGATTCATGGCTGCCGTGGGTGCGATCTGCCTCGCCACCGCGGTGGTGACCAGGGCGGCACACGAGCGAGCACTCCGTCGTGCGGGTGTGTAAGCGTGTGCGGGGTTGTGTAAGCTAGCGCAGTACTTCGGCGAGGGATGTCGTTACAGGCATCCGTAATCGACGCGGTGGAGCAGGCTTCGCAAAGTCTTTCCTCACGCTGATGCGTTCGAGTTGAATTCCCAATCTATTGCGGGCCAGCCGCCCGCCGGAAAGTTGCCATCATGTCTGAAAAAAAGGTTCACAAGGAACTAACCAACAAGATCGAGGCCGAGCCGCGCACCACGTTCGGTAAGGGTGTCGCGCGCAAGCTTCGCTCGGCTGGCAAGATTCCCGTCGTCGTCTACGGCCACGGTACCGACCCGCAGCATTTCGCCGTTCCTGCGCACGACGTCGGACTGCTTCTTCGCAAGGCGAACGCGATCCTCGACCTGCAGATCGCGGGCAAGAGCCAGCTGGCTCTCGTGAAAGATGTGCAGAAAGATCCTCTGCGCCAGATCATCGAGCACATCGACTTGGTCATCATCCGCCAGGGCGAGAAGGTCACTGTCGACATCCCGATCCACCTCGAGGGCGAGTCGTTCAGCGGCACCACGGTCAACCAAGACGCGAACACGCTGTCGATCGAGGCCGAGGCCACGAACATCCCGGAGCGCATCGTCATCGACATCGAGGGCAAGGAAGAGGGCTACACGGTTCTCGCCAAAGATGTCGTGCTGCCGGCCGGATCCAGCCTCATCAGCGACCCGGAGCTTCTCGTCGTCGCAGTCACCTCGGCTGTAGAGGCCGATCTGGGCGATGCGCCGGAAGCGACTGACGCTGATGCTGAGGCTGAGGCACCGGCCGCAGCTGAGGCAGACGCCGAGTAACGAGCAGACCAACTGGATACTCTTCAGTGGCTCGTAGTCGGGCTCGGTAACCCCGGGCCCGACTACGCGAGCAACCGGCACAATGTCGGCCAAATGGTGCTCGCAGATCTCGCCGACCGCCTAGGCGCGAAGTTCAAGAGTCAGAAAAACAACGCCATGGTTGCCGAGGGGCGCACCGGCATCGAGGGTCCGCGCCTGATCCTGGCGAAACCGAACAGTTTCATGAACCTATCGGGTGGCCCGGTCTCGTCGCTGATGAAGTACTACAGGCTTGAGCCGTCGCAGTTGATTGTTGTTCATGACGAGCTCGACATCCCGTTCGACCGCATTCGATTGAAACTCGGAGGCGGTGCGGGTGGTCACAACGGCATCAAAGACATTGCGGCTGCCCTCGGTTCGCCGGACTTCTTCCGGGTTCGAGTCGGTATCGGTCGCCCTCCCGGTCGACAATCGGCAGCCGACTTCGTGTTGCGCGATTTCGCGTCGACCGAGCGGGCGATGCTTCCTTCCCTGTTGGCGGATGCCGCTGACGCTGTCGAGCAGATCGCTCGCGAGGGACTGACCGCTGCCCAGTTGCGCTTTCACACGGACCCCTCCTAACAGCTCTGCCGCGCATCCGGTGTCGGGTGTGCAGTAGTGGTGACTTAGGGGACTGCTAACTCACCACTACTGCGCTCTCGTTGCTGCATCATCCACTCGGCCGGTGAACTTTTGCGATCGACCTTGTTGAGACCCCACGAGGCGGTTGCGTCGCCGATGAGATTTCGACGAGCTCGATCCGCCTTCGGCACTGTCAGCGCCCACGCGTAGACTCGATCAGGTGATACTCGAGGGCTTAATCCCGGCGCTTCAGCGCGCCCGCACGTTCGATAACGCCCTCAAATGGAGCAAAAGCAGTGCGGACTTCTCCCTCGTAGAGGGTCTTCGCGCCCCACTGCTGGCAGCGTTGCTGGATGCTCGACGAGCAGCCAGGGGCACCCCTCAGGCACTCCTCGCGATCGTGGCGACCGGCCGTGACTCAGAGTCTCTGCGCGGTGCGCTCGCGAGCGTGATGCCGCAGGCGGAGATCATCGAGTTTCCCGCCTGGGAGACCCTGCCGCACGAGCGGCTGAGCCCAAGCGCTGAGACTGTCGGCAAGCGCATCCGTGCCCTCCGCGATCTCGCCCAGTGGGAAACGAATCCCACCAATGACATCGTGATCGTGGCCAGTGTTCGGGCAGCACTTCAGCCGCTCGCCGACGACCTAACCAGTCACGAGTCGATCACCCTCGTCGCCGGGGGCCGCGGCTACAACCTCGCCGGCCTCAGCACCCAACTGGTCGACCTTGCCTATTCGCGGGTTGACATGGTCACGCGTCGCGGCGAGTTCGCTGTGCGTGGCGGAATCCTCGACGTGTTCGCACCGACCGCCGAGCACCCGTGGCGAGTCGAGTTCTTCGGCGACGAGGTCGAGCAGATCCGCGAGTTCTCCGTTGCGGACCAGAGGTCACTGCCCGAACCTGTGCTAACCGTCGAGCTGCTGGCCAGCCGGGAGCTGCTGCTCACGCCGGCCGTTCGGCAACGCGCGCGAGAGATGCAGCACGAGTTCCCGAGTCTCGCGCAGATGCTCGCGAAGGTCGGCGAGGGCATTCCCGTCGATGGGATGGAGTCGCTCGCCCCTGCGCTCGTTGAGAGACTTGTTCCGCTCACCCACTACCTGCCGAACGATGCCGCCATCGCAGTGCTCGCGCCCGAGCGGGTGGCGAGCCGCGCGGTCAGCCTGGTCGAGACGAACCGTGAGTTCCTGAGCGCGGCATGGAACGCGGCGACGGCCGGGGCCGAGGCCCCGATTGATCTGGCGTCCGGCGAATTCCTCAGCGTGAACGGGCTGCGCGAGTCGGCGGGGGATCGCGCGTGGTGGACGCTCAGCAGCTTTGATTCCGGAGCGACAGCACCCCCGCTGCTCGAGCTTGTCGAAACCTCCACCGGCCGAAAGGTGAGCGAGGTCATCCCGGTAGCCGCAACCTCTGAGATGCGTGATGGTGACCACTACCTGCGCATCGAAGCCGGCACGGTTCCGACGTTCCAGGGCCAGGCGAACGGGGCGATCGATTACGTCGGCGACCGGTTGAAGGCCGGCTGGTCGGTCATCATCGTGGCGCAGGGTCACGGCCAGGTCGAGCGGGCAGCGGAGGCGCTTGGCGAGAACGGCTCGGCCGCGCGGCTGGTCGAAGAGCTGCCCAAGAAGCTTGAGACCGGTGTGGCATACCTGCTCAAGGCAGCCGTTGAAAACGGTTTTGAGCTGCCAGAGCTGAACCTCGTCGTTGTGAGCGAGAGCGAGTTCTACGGACGCGCTGCCGGGTATGACGCCCGCCAGGTGAAGAAGCTCGCGAGTCGCCGTAAGAACGTGGTTGATCCGCTTCAGTTGAAGGCCGGCGATTTCGTCGTGCACGAGACCCACGGCATCGGCCGGTTCGCCGAGCTCGTGCAGCGGGAGGTCAGTACCGGCGGTCGTAATCCGGTCAAGAACAGCCGAGAATACCTGCTCGTCGAGTACGCGCCGTCGAAGCGTGGATACCCGAACGACAAGCTCTACGTTCCCACCGACCAGCTCGACCTGCTCACCCGTTATGTTGGTGGCGAAGCTCCAGCGCTCAGCAAGATGGGTGGCAGCGAGTGGGCCGCCCAAAAGGGTCGCGCGCGCAAGGCCGTGCGCGATATCGCCGTCGAACTGGTGAAGCTCTACTCCGCTCGCATGGCGAGTCGTGGGCACGCTTTCCCGCCAGACACCCCGTGGCAGCAGGAGCTCGAAGACTCCTTCCCATTCGCAGAGACGCCCGACCAGTTGACCACCATCGATGAGGTAAAGGCCGACATGGAGCGCCCGATTCCGATGGATCGGCTCATCTCGGGCGACGTGGGGTATGGCAAGACCGAGGTCGCCGTTCGTGCTGCGTTCAAAGCCGTGCAAGATGGCAAGCAGGTCGTCATGCTGGTGCCAACCACGCTGCTCGTGAAGCAGCACATGGAGACCTTCCAGGAGCGGTTCGCCGGGTTCCCGGTTCATCTGAAAGCGCTCAGTCGATTCCAGACCGACAAGGAATCGAAGGAGACCATCGAGCAGATGGCAGATGGCACGGTGGATGTCGTGATCGGCACCCATCGCCTGCTGTCGCCGAGCATCCACTTCAAGGATCTCGGGCTCGTCATCATCGACGAGGAGCAGCGCTTTGGCGTCGAGCACAAGGATGCGCTCAAGAAGCTGAAGACGAATGTCGACATTTTGGCGATGAGTGCGACTCCGATTCCGCGCACGCTCGAGATGGCCGTCACGGGCATTCGTGAGATGTCGACGCTGGCGACTCCGCCAGAAGATCGTCACCCGATTCTCACCTTCGTGGGTCCGTACAACGACGGCCAGGTGGGTGCTGCGATCCGTCGTGAGTTGCTTCGCGAGGGTCAGATCTTCTTCGTGCATAACCGGGTGTCATCGATCAACCGGGTCGCGTCGCATCTTGCAGAGCTGGTGCCAGAGGCACGCATCGCGATCGCTCACGGACAGCTGCCCGAGCACGTGCTCGAGCAGGTGATGGTGGATTTCTGGGAGCGCAAGTTCGACGTGCTCGTGAGCACCACCATCATCGAGACGGGCCTTGATATCGCGAACGCTAACACGCTGATCATCGATCGTGCAGACAAGTACGGGTTGTCGCAGCTGCACCAGTTGCGCGGTCGGGTCGGGCGTGGGCGCGAGCGTGCGTACGCGTACTTCCTCTATGACGCAGACAAGCCGCTCGGCGAGGTCGCGCACGACCGGCTGGCCACGATCGCCGCAAACAACGAGCTCGGTGCCGGGATGCAGGTCGCGCTGAAAGACCTCGAGATCCGTGGTGCCGGTAATCTGCTCGGCGGTGAGCAGTCAGGGCATATCGCCGGTGTCGGGTTCGACCTCTACCTGCGCATGATCGGCGAGGCAGTGTCTACTTTCCGTGGTGACGTTGCCGAAGGTCAGACGGAGTTGCGCCTCGAGCTGCCCGTGGATGCCCACATTCCCGAAGAATATGTCGAGAGCGAGCGACTGCGCCTCGAGGCATACCAGAAGCTGTCGACGGCGGCCTCGCCCGCGGCATCCGTCGACTCCATCGATCGTGTTCTCGAGGAGCTCACCGACCGGTATGGCGAGCCGCCTGCCCAGGTGATCAACCTCATCGCGGTGTCGCGGCTGCGGCGGATGGCGCAGAAAGCCGGCCTGTCAGAGGTTGTGACGGCCGGCGGCAATCTGAGGGTCGCATCCATGGAGCTCGCCGATTCGATCCAGGTGCGGTTACAGCGGATGTTCCAGGGCGCCCGCTACTTCAACCAGACGAAGTCGGTATCCGTGCCGATGCCGATGCGTGACGGGGTGCCGCTCGCCGACGCCGACCTCATCGAGTGGACCGGGCAGCTTCTGGTAGCAATTTTCGGGGCAGAGTTGAAGGTCGAGACTCCGGTGGAGCGGGCGTCGTAGCAACGTCTGTCAGCGCGCGCTTCGCGGTTGCACGCTTTTTGATCGCAGCGACCAGACCGCTCACCACCATGAAGAGCGCGTATGCCATCAGCAGGCCGGCGATCACGTCGACGTACCAGGTGCGGTTTGCGCCATTTATCGCGGAGTTGACCCAGCCGACCATGGGCACCGCGTACCAGAGCCTGCCCTGCACCTGCCCCGGAACCACGGGTGCGATATCTGCAGCCGAGTTGTTGTCGCCTTTCAGAATGAAGGTGCGTTTGCCGTCTGCCGGGTTGTTGATCGCGATGACGCGGTGGGAGATGACCGCGGGCTGGCCAGATTTGATCTGATAGGTGATGACATCGCCGATTCGAATGTTCGCGGTCTTCACCGGCAGCACGTAGATCAGCGTGCCCGGCGGGTAACGGGGCTCCATCGAACCGGTGAGAACTGTCAGCGGAGTCGCACCTGCGACCTTCGGGATTCCGATCAGGATGACGGCGAGCGCGACCACGAACAGCACGAGCGCGCCGCCGATGCCGAGGCCGATGTAGTGCATGACGCCTTTTTCACGGGTGTTGGTCTTCTCGGTGCTGGTGGTCATGACCTGTCTCCTGTGCGGCGTCTGCGCAGCGCGACAAGGAACCAGCCGACGACGAAGAGCGCGGCTCCGAGGAGGGTGAACGCCATCGGGAAGGTGCCCCCGGTGAAACTGAGCAGGCCCTGATGGGATGGGCTGGCGGTAGCAGCAGCACCGAGCGGCGTGGAGCTGATGCTGGCCTGAGCGCTGGCCTTCGCCGGGTCGCACACCGATACCGGGAAGGCGCCGGCAGCGTCATCCCGCATCGCGACAGTTGCAACGAATGACAGGCTCTGGGCCTGTGCCATCAGGGCGGGCGCGTTCAGCATGGTCAGAGTGAGGTTGAGATGCACCACAGACGAGCCGGCAATGGTCAGCGGTCCCGCAATCACCACGCACTGTGCGAGGTCGGCCCAGTTTCGGGTCACCGTGGTGCCGGTGGCGACGTTTCGAGCCGACATCGTGATGTTATCGCCGAGGGCGGTCGAGGTCGAGGCCAGCGATCCGATGCTCACCCGCACAGTGGCGGGGCTCGCTGTCGGGTTCTTGATCCAGAGTTCGGAGGTCGTGGAGCTCCCGGGTATCAGCAGACCCGACTGGTTGAAGAGCCCGACGGTGAGCGACGGCGTGTATGTCACCCCGTCGGTGCTGACCAGAACGACGGTCGCAGCGGAGGCAGACTGCGCGGGGCCACCAATGATGGCGAAACCGAAGACGGCCACCAGCACGAGTGTGACAAGAGTTTTCACGGGGTCACCCCGGCCAGGGTGAACGACTGCGCTGGTGACGGGGAAGTCGTGCAGGGAGTCTGCTCCAACTGCAGGTTCGCGACGGCTGTGCCCGGCAGGGTGAGGCATGTGCTCGTGGCGACGTTGATGAAGTGGAACGTTCCTCCCGACTCAGCGACAGGATTCCACTGCTGGGTCATTCCGACCGCGGTGGCGATGTCGGCTTTGGCACGTTTGCCGGTTCCCGTGACATCCCAGCTGAGAATGCTCGACGCAACGTCCGGCGCAATGAAGTAGTTCGGTGTGGTTGTGAAGATCTTGTTGAGAACTGTGAAGAAACCCCACTTCTGGTATGGGGTGGTGGCGTCGCAGGTCGCAAGGATGAGCGTCGATGCCGCCAGCGGTGGAGTCGCTCCGGTGGTGATGCAGAAAGTCGTGCCAGACGACGCGATTCGGTAGTAGGTGCCCGACGTGAAGGTCCCCGAGGAAGTCACGGCTAGTGGGGTTGAGAATGCTGCAGAGGTATTGCCCGCGGCATCCCGAGCCTTCACCGTATAGACGTATGCGGTCGACGGGTTCAGCAGTGTGTTCGTGAAAGTGGTGGCGTTGGTCACCGTCGTGATGAACACGCTCCCGCGGTAGATATCGTAGGCGGTGACGCCGACGTTGTCTGTCGCTGCTGCCCAGGTGAGGGTGGTCTGGCTTTCTGTCGTCGCGGATGCCACAACTCCAGTCACTGTGCTGGGAGCCGTGGTGTCTGCCACCACTGTCGCCGTGCCGGTGGCCGTGTTGTTCGCGGGGGTCGGGTCGCCGCTGGTGCTTGTGACGGTTGCGCTGATGGCGAGCGAGCCTGGCGTTGTTCCGCCGGCTGCGTATCCGGCGAGGGTGATGGTTTTGGTGGCGCCCGCGGCGAGGCCGCCGATCGTGCAGTCGGCTGTCGTCGACGACGTTGTCGTGCACGCGCTGCCTCCTGTGATGGCTGGCGGCGTCGTCGAGACATAGCCGGCTGGGGCGGAGAGGTGCACGACAACGTTGTTGGCGGCGGCCGTGCTGTTGTTGGTCGTCGCGAAACTCCAGGTGGACGGTGCGGTCACCCCAGCGGTCAGGGTCGACGGCGACGGTGTCGCTGCGGTGAGCCCGACATCCACTCCCGCTGTGAGGGTGATCGGAACGTCGGCTGATGCCGCCGGCGAGAGAGCCCAAAGTGGGGCGAGCCCGTTTGTGTATGTAGCATTCGGCAGGTAGTGGATGACCGTGCCGACGGCACCTGTCACCACGGCCTGGAACGACACTGTCGTGCCGGTGCCCTGCGCGATCGTGCCGCCTGCGCTGGCGGATGCAGCGTCGCCGAGCCGTGCTGTCACTGTGCCGTTGCCGCTCGAGCCCGCGGTATATTCCGCCTGGTCGTCGCCGCCGGCATCCGTCTCGGTTGTCCCGTCGATTTTCAGCGACCCTGGCTTGAATGCCATCGTCGACGGCAGAGGCGCAGTGACTGCCGATGTGTACGACAGCGCGCTTCCGATGTTCGACACCCGCGTCGAATACTGCACCACATCGCCGGGGTGATAGAGGCTGCTGCCGGGGTTGGTGATGTTGGAGACGGTGGATGCTGCTGTAAGGCAGGGGCCTGATCCGAATGACACGTCGTCCATGAAGTTACCGACGCTGAGGTCGCCGGTTGCTGTGGAGATCGCCCGGAAGGCGAGGTAGGTCGTGGTCTGGCCGGCCGGCACGACGTATGCACCGGAGTAGCGACCCCAGGCCGCGGTGCCGTCGCTGATGGTGCGGATGGGCTGCAGGGTCGAGGCGGATGACCCGATCAGAAGCTGCATTGTGTCGACGCCGGCGCGGCCGCGGTGTAGCAGCGACCACTGCAGGATCTGGCCCGATGTTGACACGATCGACTGTGACAGGGTGCCAGACGTGTTTGCGTTCAGCTCGACGAACTGGTTGCCGACGGGAGCGGCCACTCCGTTGAACCCGCTCTGCCAGACCTCGATCCCGACCGGGTCGGTCGAACTCCAGCCCGGAACCTGGCCGTTGGGCAGCCAGACGTAGCCCTGGGTGATCGCCGGCTGTTCGAAGCTGGCGTTGACGACCGAGGTCACATTCGAGCAGGAATCTGACAGTGATGCGACCTTCGCAGATGAGGTGACGGTCGCTTGCGCGCTCCAGTACGCCTCGGCACCCTGGCTTGCGCCCAGTGCGAGAAAGACCAGCGCGGCGAGACCGACGGCAGCGACGACGTATTTTCTGAGATTTGTGAGCTTTCTCGTACCGCTGGCTTGGCTGGCTCTCATGGGTTGTTCCGCACCTGCACTCCCGAAAGCGGGAGGGTGAACGCCGCGCTTAACCCCTGCACGCTCGATGGCGCGGTCGGGCTGAGAGTCATTTGAAGGCAGGCGGAGATGGATGCGCCAACGGCCAGCACTACCGGTGCTGTCCACGCGGGCATACTGCTGCCATCGACCGCCTGCGCACAGGTCGCGCTCTGGAAGAGGGCAACGACGAGGTTGCCGTTCTGGGCGAGAAGGTTGCTTGGGTCAGAGAACACGGCCGAACCGACAGACAGGGTGAGCGGTGTCGTTCCTGTGTTCTTGATGACCAGAACTGTCGGGGAGACGGCTGAAAGGCCGGGAAGAAGTTGCGTAGTGGTGAGGCCGGGCACCGTGTAGCTGGTTGCACCATTGACGGTGAGTCCGAGGGATCCGGTCGTCAGGCTGACTGCGCCGATCGACTTGGATCCATTCCACAGCGCGTAGGTTGAGCCGGTTCCAGCCAGGCCTACGGCGAGTGCTCCGATGATGAGAGCGACGGGCACCACGAAGCGGATTACGAGCCTGCGACGAGGTGTCGCGGTGCGCTGTAACGGATTCATTGTGCCTCCCTCGGGTGGAAGTTGTGCTGTTATGTCGTGCTTTTTGTGCGGGGGTGTGCCGCGCCCTAGGTCGTGCGCGGCACACCCACTCGCAGTGTGAGTTGCTGCTAGGCGTGGATCTGCGTCAGCGTGTACGTCGCACCGGAGAGGTCGACAGACTCGGCCTGGCCTGCTGTTCCGGCCGTTGTGCTGCTGAACGCGAAGGAGATCGTCACTGCGAAGATCGATGTTCCGCCCGAGCTCGGGGTGATGACGTATGGGCTCCCGACGGTTCCGGAGCCTGAGAGTACTGCGTCACCCGAGACCTTCGAAACGGTGAGGGTCGGAACGATCTTGTTCGTGAGATCCGAAGGGATCGCCACTGAGCTTGGAGCGTAGGCGAGCTGCGCCTGCAGGTTCTTGCCGGTCGCGTTGATGGTGATGTTCTGCACCAGCGAAACGACGTCGCCCGGAACGATCTTCTGGGTGCTCGGGTTGAACGTGGTGGTGAGTGCTCCCGGTGAGTTGTCGGTCCAGGTTGCTCCGGTGCTGGAGCCGAATGCGAGGGTTCCGGTGGCTACCGTGCCGCTGGCGACTCCGATGCTGGAGTTCCAGAGGGCGAAGGTCCCGGCACCGCCGAGGAGGAGGGCAACACCGGCTGCACCGGCGACTGCACCTTTGACGAGCTTGTTCATTTGGTTTCCTTTCGCGAACATTCGGTTCGAATGTCGGGTCATTCGACCCGTGCGAAAGCACGCCAAATGGCGCACACGTCGGGTCGTGGCAAGACTCCTTGCGGAGGTACTGACGAAGCTGGCAGCTTCGCTGTGATGTGTTCGGACTAGCTTTTTCGGACTGCCTTTTTTCGGACTGCCTTTTTTCGGACTGCCTTTTTTCGGACTGTCTTTTCGGACTGCCTTTTTTCGGACTGTCTTTTCAGACTGGATAGTCCTGAATGCGCAGACTAGGAACTGCGCCCCCAGAGAAATCCCCCACAGCAAAAGTAGCTGTCCGCAGAAATGAGGACATCCCCCACTAGGGGTGGCACGGCAATAGGGGGTACCGAGTAAAAACATCCTACTGACCTGCGTTTTATTCGCCAGCCGATCGATGCATTTGCATTGGAATTGCAATACAGAATGAGTTACTTCCTCTGGCCGGATGACGCGTCTCGTGCCCAGATCTAGCGGACTCATCCACAGGACGCAGTTATCCACCGACTGCAGCGGACAGTATTTGTCTCACCGTTGACTCGCTCACACTGGCGCAATGACATCCATCGTCAAAGCGTCCACGCGAGCCGATCTTCTTGCGATCGTTCCCGGTCTTCTCGGCTACACGCCGACCAACAGCGTTGTGCTTGTCGCGTTTCGCGGAAAACGCAGTTGTGGTGCTCTTCGCTTCGATCTTCCGCGGTCCGAATCGAAGACGGTCACGTCGAGGATCGCCTCCACCATGATCGGCTGGATCTGCAAGCTCCCGGCGGCGGATGCGGTGGTTGCAGTCATCTATACCGATCAGACGTTCGCCCGGTCGATTGCTGCTCCGCATCGGCAACTGGGTGAGGTGCTTCGTCGCAAAATCGACCAGTCCGGCTTTGAGGTTCGTGGCTTGCTCTGCCATGCCGCTGACGGCTGGGCTTCGTACGGGCATCGGTTCCCCGCTGGCGGTCACGACCTTGCTGAGCTTCGCGATTCGACTGCTGCTGCCGAGGTTGCGAGGCATGACCGCCCGCTCAGCGGCGATCAAAATTCGCTGGGTGCGATCGCGGATGTCGACCCGATGGCGCTGGAGCGGTTTACCCTCGAGCTCGACCGGCTTCGCGGTTTGGTCGAGGCCATGACTGATGGTGATCAGAGTGTTGATCCATCCATCGACAGTTTGATGGATGTTCCTCTTCTGGCCGAGGATGCCCTCTGTTGGTCTGCTGAAGAGTTAGACGTGAAGGGTGCTCTGCTGCTGCTTGCAGTTCAGGGTCCGCCGAATCGCGATCTGGTGATGTTGCAGTGGGCGTCATCGCTCGAGGTCGGAGATGCGTTGTACAGCCAGGCGCTTGGCGAGCCGTTGTCGGGGCCTTTCACCGAGGAGGATCTCGGCAATCTGATGTTCGGGATCGGTGCTCGCCCGAACGTCGACCGGATCCAGCTCGGAATTGCTCTGCTGGGAGAACTGCTGGTTCGGGCCTCCGGGCGGGAGCGGTTGCCCCTGCTCACCATGCTGGCGTGGCTGAGTTGGGCGCTCGGGATGGGTTCCAGGGCAGACGGATATCTCCAGCAGTCTGCCCTCATCGAGGTCAAGTCCTTTTGTGTGGTGTATCGGAGTCGTTGTGATCCTTCGGTTGGTTATGCGCTGAGGGCGTGGAGCTCGGGGGTCACCTCCTCGGGTTGAT
>JAYTRC010000056.1:0-3912 GCA_043746355.1 Lacisediminihabitans sp.
GCCGACCGGAACTCCTCATGTCGGACTCATCCGCACCGCCCTCTTTAATTGGGCGTATGCGCGCCACAACGGAGGGCAACTCGTCTTCCGCATCGAAGACACGGATGCCGCGCGCGACAGCGAGGAGAGCTACGAGCAACTGCTCGATGCGCTCCGCTGGCTCGGCCTCGACTGGGACGAGGGGGTCGAGAAGGGCGGCCCGAGCGAGCCATACCGCCAGTCTCAGCGCACCGGCATCTACCTCGAGCTGATCGAGAAGCTGCGGGATGCCGGCTATCTCTACGAGAGCTTCGTCACCCCGGAGGAGATGGAGGCTCGTAACGTCGCGAACGGCGTCGACCCCAAGCAGGGCTACGACAATTTCGAGCGCACCCTCACCGACGAGCAGCGCGAGGCATTCAGGGGAGAGGGCCGCAAGCCTGCACTCCGGTTGCGCGTCCCTGACGACGACCTGAGCTTCGACGACCTGGTGCGCGGGCCGATCACCTTTCCGGCGGGTAGCTTCAGCGACTTCGTCGTCGTGCGGCCGAACGGGGTGCCGCTGTACACCTTCGTCAATCCGGTGGACGATGCGCTGATGGGCATCACCCACGTGCTTCGCGGCGAAGACATCCTGTCATCCACACCCCGCCAGATCGCCCTCTATCACGCGCTCATCGAGATCGGTGTGACGACGTTCGTGCCGCGATTCGGGCACCTGCCCTACGTTATGGGCGACGGCAACAAGAAGCTCTCCAAGCGCGACCCCGAGTCGAACCTGTTTCATCACCGGGTGCGCGGATTCATCCCGGAGGGCCTCGTCAACTACCTCGCGCTGCTCGGCTGGTCACTCACCCACGACCGCGATGTGTTCTCAATCGACGAGCTGATCGCGGCGTTCGATGTCGTCGACGTGAATCCGAACCCGGCGCGGTTCGACCTGCGCAAGGCCGAGTCGATCAACGGTGACCACATCCGCCTGTTGGCTCCAGAAGACTTCGCCGACCGACTGGTGCCATACCTTTCCGGGTTCATCTCGAACCCGCCGAGCGCGATCGAGCGCACCATCCTGCGCGAGGCTGCGCCGCTCGTCCAGGAGCGAATGGCCCTGCTCGGTGAAGCCGGTTCGCTGCTGGGCTTCTTCTTCCAGAGCACCGCTGAGATCGAATACGACGACGACGCGAAGCCTGGGCCAGACGCCGCCCTCGTTCTCAGTGCAGCATCCGCAGCCCTGCAGCAACTCAACGACTGGTCTGCCGAGCACATCGAACGGGTGCTGCGGGAGTCGCTCGTCGAGGGCGCAGGGCTCAAGCCCCGCTTGGCGTTCGGCCCGCTCCGAACCGCGCTGAGCGGCAAGCGCATCAGCCCGCCGCTGTTCGAATCGATGGAGCTGCTCGGCAAAGAGGTAACGCTCGCCCGCATTACGCGGCTGGAGTCGCGGCTCTAGCTCGTACCGCTTCAGCTCTTTCGGCTTCGCTTTTTTCGACGCAGAATCTTTCGCTCGGTCGCTGGGAACCGCCCAGCCCGTGCCGTTTTGCTCCGCTGATCTGAGACGAGGGTTGCTCCACGTGCGACCAGCCGCTCGACTTCTCCGTCGCGGTGGTGCCCATAACTCCGGTTATTTCACTCGTGAAGCGCCATCTGAGCCCCGATGGACCGGTTTTACCGGAGTTATGCACGCGGGTGGACGTTAGCGGGCGGCGGTGAGGCGAGTTGCGCGGCCCCGGCGTGGCGGCCGACCGTGTGGGCCGTGCGCGGTCCGGGTGTTGCGGGCGACGCGTGCCCGACTAGCGCTGCCCGCGGAGGTGCTCGCGGGTGAGCTCTGCCATCTGCTCATCGGTGAGCTCGTCGAGATTCTTCGCCTCCTTGCGGTCTACCTTCGACCAGCGTATGAACATCACGATCAGGATCGGGATGTCCCCGATCTCGGCGATCAACCACAGAAGGTCGCCCGAGAGCTGCTGGTCGCGCAGCGGGCTGGGGAACCATCCGGGCAGCGCTCCGACGACCGGCCCGATGTGATCGAGGATGTGGTTATTGAGTCGCACCAGGAGGCCGGGGATCGCATCGAGAACCAGCTCGACGAACACCAGGATGAACTCGACCGTGATGTAAAAACTGGTGCGCTGGTTGGTCTGCTCGACGATCGGGAGCACCATCACCAGGCCGACGACGGGCACCACGATCGACAGGATCGACAGGGCGGTGGGGCTCTCCCGCAGCGCGCCGGCCAGGGGTGTGACGAAGACCATGAACGCGGCGAGGGCGAATAACGGGGCGAAGACGGCATTGCCCACCAGTCGCACTGGCCACGAATTCAGCACGTCATCAAAGACTTTCAGCGACCCGACACCCAGCACTTGTCGGGCCAAAGTAACCGGTGCGCCGAGGCTGATTAGTCCCGGCACGGCGAACAGCAGCAGCGCGATCCTGGTGGTGAAAGCGAAACGAAGGTCGGTGCTCCACACCGCGAGAAAGCCGAGGTTCACTACGGCGAACGAGCCGAGTCCGAAGAGGAAGAAACACCACGTGCGCCAGGCCGGCCATCGGATGCCGTGGCGCCGCAGCTTCATCAGCCCATTCAGGTAGAGGCCCGCCGCGATCGCGATCGCGATGAGTGCGACCGGGTCGAGTCGCCACGCGCTGAGAACATCAAGAATGCCTGGCACCCTCGCATTCTCCCACCCGCAGCAGAGTGAACGGTGGCGCCGAGGGCCGTTTGGATGCCCGGCAGGCGGTAGGTTAGAGTGGCTAGTCGGCCCGGCTTCGGTTGGACCCATTGGGGTATGGTGTAATTGGCAACACGGAAGATTCTGATTCTTTTGTTCTTGGTTCGAGTCCAGGTACCCCAGCCACATCAGCGTTACTCAAACCAAGGTCAAATGAACCAGCCTTTGGTTTTTTGAACTTTGAACTCCCCGCTATCGAGCGGGGAGTTTTTGTGTTCCCGGGGGTGCGCGCTGAATTGGCTTGTTCATAGCGCCCCTGTAGCTCTCGGACGGCGTTGTTGGTGTTGTTCCGCTCGCTCTCTACTCGGACGGTGTTGTCTTCGACACGGACGATTAGTCTGCTGAAGAACGCGGAAAGCAGATCCCGGCGGACTGCTTCTGACGCATTGCGGTAAAGCGTTTCTGGCTCGCGGAGTAGTTCAAGATACGCGAGTGCCTTCTCTGCACCGTACTTCAGCCTGTCTGTGGTGAGGTGGAGTTGCTCTTTGACGGCTTCCTTCTGGAGCGTTGTCTGCTCGATTTTGGTACGTATTTTCGACAGCGGGAGCGCACCGTCGGCAGCGAGGTCGATGAGCCGTTCCTCTTGTGCTTCAAGTTTCTGCAACTGCCTGTGAAGCTGCGCTTTCGTGTCACGGTCGACTGCCAGCAGGTCATCGATCGTTTCAGACACGAGCGCCTTCATGTCCTCGATCGCCTCTGTCGTGAGGCGCTCGTCCCCAACCACGCGTGCGAGGTGTACTTCGATCTGCTCGATTCGGATCGCAGGTGTTGAACAGAGCCGTCGCTGTTTTGCTGTGCATATGAAGTATTCGTATGTGCCCCCGTTGCCGGTGTTCTGGCTATAGAGCAGGCGACTACGTCGTCCGGCTGCAAGGCATTCACCGCAGTAGAGCATTCCTTTGAGGTAGTGGAAATGGACAATGTCTCGGTCGGCTTGACGATTACGCTGATCGAGGATGTTTTGTACTTGGATGAACGTTGCTTTCGAGATCACTGCCTGGTGACGCCCACCGTAGAGCTTGCCTTTGTAGCGGATCACTCCGGTGTAGTAGGGGTCCCGCAGAATCCCAGCGAGTCGGCTGTTGCTGACGGGCCGCTCCGATCGGGGTTGCGTCCTTTAACGTGGTGTATCGGATCACGGTGAGCGTGTCGCCGCAGACGGCGACGGTCACCGCGTGATCCTTCGAGAGAACCGCTAAATCCA
>JAYTRC010000057.1:0-1902 GCA_043746355.1 Lacisediminihabitans sp.
AAGCCAGACCAGAACGAAGCCAACGTCTGATCGCCGGCTATCGCTCCGATCACTTCACGGCGGAAAGGAGCGTCGGTGAGCAGCCGAGGTAGATCGAGCAGCGTGTAGGGCTCGCCCCGTGTGTCGCCCGCTGTTGCGAGCGACAGCAGCCCGGCGTGCAGGAGGTCTTCGGTGCGTGGTCCCCACCCGTCCTCGAACACGGCCTTGAACGCGCTCAAGATCCCATCGACGACAACGTCCTTGTTGCGCCCCACGGCATCGAGCGGATTGAACCCGACAGGATTCTCGTCTGCGGCATCGATGATGACGACCCGGTCGGCCAGCTCCGGCGGTACTCGTTCTGAAATGAAGTCAACGAGCTGGCGCTTCGGGTCGACCAAGACAAGCGGTCGTCCTGCGGTGATGTCCTGCGCGATCAGTGATGCGAACACCATCGACTTGCCCGAGCCGGTGGGGCCGGTCACCACCAGATGTTGCATTCGTCCCGGCGTCCGAATGCCGACGAGGCGAGTGTCGCCCGAAGCGTTCGCGGTTGCGAAGACGTTCTCGTTGGCCGAGAGAGATGCAGGTGCAGGCACGAGTCGCGGGTGGTGGGCTGGAAGCCCCGGAAGTTCATGCTCGCCGACAGGCCATGCGATCAACGGCAGAAGTTCGGCAGGCGATACGCGCATCGGCCAGCGCGCCGGGATGACCGCCGTATTGAGTCGCTGAATGTCTTCCCGGATCAGTTGCAGTCGGACGCCTGGACTTTGTGCGGTTCCTAAAGCGCCGACGACCTCAGTGACGAGGCGTTTGCGTCGGTCGGGAGTCGGGGCATCCGCTCCGATACGGATGCTCACGTCGAGGTTTGGTTGCTCGGCAGTCGCCTTCATCCGCGAGCGCATCTCAGCGGGCACCAATTGTGTGCCGTGGCTCAGCGACTTCCACAGTGGCGCGCTCGGGTCGGCAACTTTCGTCGGCAGTGCGCGTGGCGGGTGGCCCAGGCCGATGATCACTTGCACCACGATTGTCTCGCCGGGCCGGCGAGCACCGAACGCCGAGTAGATCGCGCGGACGGTCGCGTCGGCATTGTCGACACGGATCGGCAAGCCGGATGGGTGGGCGACGATGTGACCACCGGCCTCCACCGGTACCCGATCGCTAGTTTGAGTCACCAGACTGCGGATGCCGGGCACAAAATCTCCGAGCAGGCGCTTCAGGTGTTCCGTGGCGAAGGGATGAACGCCGACGAGATAAGCGATTCCGTCATCGGTCGCGCGCGTTTCGAGGATGAGCGGGATCGGTGCGTCCGGCTGTGCAAGCCTCGCCAGTAGTTCGCCAACGTTTTCGGCGGCCAACGGTGAGGGCAGGTGCAGGCGCAGGAACGTCGGTGGGTTCTTCGCGTTACGACGAGGCGTCATGGTCGACCTCCTTCGCGCTCCGATCGATGAGCTGATGCTCTTGACGCGCTTCGATCTCCAGCTGCGCCTGCTCGAGCGAATGCTGGATCAGCGCATCGCCCAGCAAGTGTTGATCGGGGCTGTCGCGCAGTTCGCTGAAGACCCAGGCCTTGCGGCCTTCGCGCTTCCTGTAGCGGCGATTAGTTCTACTCATGACTGTGCAACCTCCTTTCGGATTTGCTCCTAGCGACTTCCTTTCGCTCGGTCTGGAGTGGTCGTACTGACGTTCCCGTATTCGGGAGGCCTGTTATGAACTCACAGCGTTGAGTTGTCAAGTGTTGTTGTCGATTCCGCAACGCTTTGACGGGGGTGAACGTGCTCATGCTTGTCACCACCTGTTGCGTCTGGCTCGCAGGATTGCGACCAGCGCCCAGATGGCCGCGACGAGCACGACGATGAGGACGATCCAGCCCCAGAATTGAGCCAAGAACTGCAGCGCGACCCAGAGCGCGATGACGCCTCC
>JAYTRC010000058.1:0-17177 GCA_043746355.1 Lacisediminihabitans sp.
GAAGACCGGGGCCCCTCAACTGCGGCTGGTGGAGATTAGCCCTTGCTCAGGTCTCCGAAGAACGCGCTCTCGAACTCGTTCTTGTTGCCGGTGGTGTACTTGTAGATGGAGATGTACGCCTGCTGCGGGTCACCGTTCTTGGCGAAGTCAATCGGGCCGGAGAGGCCGTCATAGTCGACATCTTTGCCTGCCGCGATGAGCTGCGCGCACTTGGTGAACGTGGTGCACTTTGTGCCACCCTCAGACACCGACTGCAGGTTGTTCTTCAGCGTTGTGCCGTCGACCTTCTTGCCCTGGAGGGCAGCGAGGGCGAGAAGCACGATTCCGTCGTACGACTCAGGTGCATAGCTGAACGCGGTCAGCGCCTTGGCGCCGTCAGCCTTCGCCTGGGCCTGGAGCCTCGTCTGGAACGAACCGGTCACGTTGACACCCGGGTTGGTGAACTGCGCGCCCGCGATGTCCGCGTTCGTGTAGCTCGGGTCGATGACACCGTAGTTGCCGTCAGATCCATAGAACTTCTTGAAGTCGAAGCCGGTCGTGGCGAGCTCCTGGGCGATCGTCTTGATCTGGTCGAACGAGATCACGACGAGGGCGTCAGGCTTCGAGGCGAGAGCCGTGTTGATCTGCGAGGTGAAGTTGGTCGCGTTGGTTGCGTCGAATGCAATGTTCTGCACGACGGTTCCGCCACCACCGGTGATCGCCTTGGTCACGTTCGTGTCGAGGCCGGTTCCGTATGAGTCGTTCTGGTAGATGACTGCGACGTTGGTCGCGCCATCCTTGAGAACCTTCTGACCGAGCACTTTGCCCTGGAGGACATCCGAGGGAGCCGTGCGCCAGTAGAACCCGTTGTCCGCGTAGGTCGAGAAGGTCGGCGAGGTGTTCGCCGGTGAGAGCTCGACGACGCCAGCCTTCGAGATCTGGTCGATGACGGTGAGCGAAACGCTCGAGGACTCTGCGCCGACGATTGCGGAAACACCGCTGGCGAGGAGGCTCGTGACCGACTGGGTGGCGATGTTGGTCGAGGTGTCGCCCGAGTCCTTCTGGGTGATGGAGATCTTGATGCCCTGATTGGCAGCGTTGATGTCTTTCACGGCGAGGTTCGTGGCCTCGATCGCGGGCGGCCCGAGGGTCGCGAGCGAACCGGTCTGCGGGAGGATCGTGCCGATCTTGAGGTCGAGAGTAGTGCTCGGCGTTGTCGACGCTGTGGTCGAGCATCCGCTGAGGATGAGGGCGGTCGCTCCCAGAATGGCAATGCCAGTCAGGGCTCCCGTCACCTTCTTCGAGGCTGTCATTGTGCTCCTTGATTGTGGAATGTGTTCACAACACAGCAGCGCCACACGGGCGCTGCCATTGTCACACGGTATTGCCCAGACTGTGCCGACACAATACGAGCGTGTTACAGGCACGTAACACGACACAATCGTTACTTTTCGTTACGTGAAAAATGCCATCCCCAGGCGGGTGAGGAGGTTGTCAGCGCCGTACCAAAACATGCCGATCACGGCCTGGGTCGGGTCACCGTGTGCATCGAGGGGATGCCTCCGGAGAATCCGTCGTAGTCGACCGGGTCTCCGGCCAGGATGATCTGCGCCGCAGACGCGCAGTCGGTCCCCCTCACCGCAGCCCATGCGACTCCGTTCAGCCGCCCACCGCTGAGCCCACGAGCGTGAACCGGTTCTGGCCGTCGTAGCGGTACACGCCATAGTGGGCAGGGCTCGGGTCGCCGCTGGTGTCGAATGCGATTGCGCCGGTGAGGCCGTCGTAGTCGATGTTCGGGTTGGTCGCCAGCACACCGAGGCATTCGACGTAGCTCGTGCATTTGATTCCACCGGCTGCAACCGACCGCAGGTGGGTTGCGATCGACTTGCCGCTCGTGCTGTTCGCGGACTCAGCAGCGAGCGCGGCGAGCACTGTCGCGTCGTACGCCTCAGCCGCGTAGAGGTAGTTCGACACGGAGGCGTCGACTGCTTTCACCTTGGCGTTGAACGCGTCCCCTGCCGAGACGCCCTCCAGGAGGCCATTGACGTTCGCGAGCGCGCCGGCCGGAAGCGCCTGCGAGTAGTCGGCCATGTTCTCGCTGGTGAGCCAGAGTTTGGCGCCGCCGAGCCCCGCAGTGTTGAGCTGGGTGATCACGGCCTTGTTCTGGTCCATGGTCGCAAAGTTGCTGACGAAGACGACGTCATCAGGGGCTGCCTTGACGACCGCCGCGATGATCGGCGCGAAATCTGTCGTCGCTGTGGTGAAAGGCTGTGCCGTCACCAGGCTGCCCCCGCTCTTCTTCAGGCCACTGGCAAGCGTCGAGTGGATGGCCTGCCCGGTCTCGTCGTCCAGGTAGATCAGGGCGATCTTGGCCTTGCCCGCCCCGATGGTCGCCGCAAGCACCGAGCCCTGCGCAGCAGCGGAGGGCACGGTGCGAAAGAGGTAACCGGTCTTACCGAGCGCCGAAAGGCGAACTGAGGTAGCTGACGGAGTGATCATCGGGATGAACGCCGCAAGCGACTTCGGAAACAGTCGCTCAGCGAGCACCGACGATGAAGGGCCGATCAACACCTGCACCCCCTTCGCCTGGAGGTCGGCGAATGACGTCTCGATGGTCGTCGTCGTCACGTCGCCTGAGTCATCGTGAAAGACCTGTACGGGAGCGCCAAGCACTCCGCCCGCCGCGTTGATGTCTTTGACTGCAGCATCCACGCCGTCAGACTGGGCAGGGCCGAGATAGCTCGCAGTGCCCGTCACCGGAAACAGGGTGCCGATCTTGAGCGGGCTGCTCGGCGTGCTGCTCGCGCTGGCAACCGGAAGGGGCGTCTTCGTCGTTGTAGTGCACGCGGCGAGCGCGATTATGAGCAGCGTGGCCGCGGCGAGCGGGCCCACAAGCCGGGGTGACGACATAGCTGTCCTTAGTGTTCGGGTGGTGCCGACACTACCGTCCGATCAGGCGGGGACGGGAGAGGCACGACGGGCAGAGCGGCCCCTGAGGAGGAGGTCGATGGTCAGCACGAGCAGAGCGACCCAGACGAACGCGAACCCGACCCAGCGCACCGTTGGCATGGCCTCGTGCAGGAAGAGAAAGCCGATCAGGAATTGCAGGACGGGAGTGAGGTACTGCACGAGGCCCATAGTCACCAGCGGGAGGCGACGGGATGCCGCGGCGAACAGCAGCAGGGGGATCGCGGTGACCACCCCGACAGCGATGAGGAGAACCGAGTGCTGTGCTCCCGCCGTGCCGAATGTGATTCCGACAGATGCGCCGACGACGACGAGTTGCACCACCGCCACGGGTACCAGCCAGGTCGTCTCGATAGCGAGACCGCTCAGCGCATCGACCCTTGGACCAACTCGTTTCTTCACCAGGCCATACAGTCCGAACGAGAAGGCGAGGGTCAGGGCGATCCACGGGAAGCCACCGTAACCGATGGCAATCACGAGCACAGCCAGAGCGCTGATGCCGACGGCTACCCACTGAAGCAGCCGCAGGCGCTCATGAAGCAGCACCACACCGAGCAGCACTGTGACTATCGGGTTGATGAAATAGCCGAGCGATGTCTCGATCACGCGCCCGCTGAGCGTGCCGTAGACGTAAACCTGCCAGTTAATGTAGATGAGCGCAGCCGCGAGGCCGAGAGTGAGCAGCAGCTTCGGCTGGCTCACAATAGCGATCAGCGCCGGCCACGACCGTGTTGCGGTGATCAGGATCGCGCAGAAGACGAGCGAGAACACAATGCGCCAGGCGACGACCTCGAACGCGCCGGCGGGCTGCAGCAGCAGAAAGTAGACGGGGAGAAAGCCCCAGACGGCATAGGCGGCGAAAGCGAAAACCACCCCAGACCTGCGGCTGGTCGGTGCGTCTGTCACCTGATGAATCTACGCCAACGACGAAGGGCTCGCCGGCGAACCGACGAGCCCTTCGATGGAACTGAGTTAGCGGACGACGACCGCAAGCACGTCGCGAGCCGAGAGCACGAGCAGGTCTTCCCCGCCGTACTTCACCTCGGTTCCGCCGTACTTGGAGTAGATGACCTTGTCACCAACGGCGATGTCGAGGGGGATGCGGTTGCCGTTGTCGTCGATACGACCTGGTCCTACGGCGACTACATCGCCCTCCTGGGGCTTCTCTTTCGCGGTGTCAGGAATGACGAGGCCTGAGGCAGTGGTCTGCTCTGCCTCGACCTGCTTGATGACAATGCGATCTTCGAGCGGCTTGATGGAGACCGACACGGTTGACCTCTTCTTTCTAGAACTTCACGATGGTGTTGCACAGTCTGGGTTAGCACCCTCACTGTGAGAGTGCCAGATCTACTGTACGGCGTGCGCTGGCACTCGTGCAAGGTGAGTGCCAACACGAGCCCCGTGCATCCTCCCAAAACGCAGGAGATTCGGGTCCGAATGCGCCATAACTGCAGTTTCGGCATCATGCGACGCGAATCTCCTGCGTTTTCAGTCCAGACTGGGGAGGTGAATCGCGCCGAGATCCAGGAGCTGCTCTCGGCCGACGGACTTCGACTTCTCGACTCACTCCCGCGCTGGACATCGACGGATGACGTAGTCAGGTCGGTCGCGACCCTCAGGGCCGCCGGGCACTCGCCGGGTCTTGTCGCCGCAGTGCTCAGCCAGTCGAGACTGCGCGCGAAGGCTGAGGCGAAATTCGGACCGTTCGCGGCCAGAATGCTCTTCACTGAAGCCGGCCTCGAGCAGGCGACGCGCCTTCGGGTCGCAGCGCTCCACGCCGGACGATTCCAGGCGGTGGGGCTGACGCGTATCGCCGACCTTGGCAGCGGAATCGGCGGTGATGCCATGGCGATGGCCGCGATCGACTTCGAGGTCACAGCGTTCGAACTCGACGAAGTGACGGCGGCGATAGCGGCGTACAACCTTGCGCCGTGGGGCAACGCCGAGGTACGGAATGCCGACGTAACATCGGTCGACCTCGACTCGTTCGACGGCATCTACCTTGATCCCGCCCGCCGCACCGCCGGCCATGGAAACACCACGCGAATCACCAACCCAGCCGATTTCTCACCACCCCTCGACTTCGCCTTCACCGTCGCACGCCGCCTGCCGACCGGAATCAAACTCGGTCCGGGCCTCGACCGCGACCTCGTGCCGCCCGATGCCGAGGCCCAATGGGTGTCTGTCGACCGGGAGGTCGTCGAGCTGGGGGTGTGGTTCGGCGCGGTGGCGAGGCCGGGCATCCACCGGTCCGCGCTTGTTATCGGAGACAACGGAGCCGCGGAGCTCTCAGCCGCCGAAGACAGCGCTGATGCTGAGGTCGGGCAGATCGGCGCCTTCCTGTACGAGCCGGATGGTGCCGTCATCCGCGCTCGCCTCATCGGCGACCTGGCCAGAAGCCTCGGTGCGACGATGCTCAGCTCGGGGATCGCCTACCTCACCGGCGATACTCCCGTCGATACGCCATTCGCGAGCCGTTTCACGATCACCGCGGTGCTGCCCTGGGACGAGCGATCGCTCAAGCGCGAGCTCGCTGCGCGCGGCATCGGCACGCTCGAGATTAAGAAGCGCGGGGCGGATGTCGACCCGGCCGCACTTCGAAAGAAGCTCTCACTGAAGGGGCCGGGCAGCGCCACGCTGTTCGTCACCCGAGTCGCCGGGAAGCACTGCGCGATTCTCGCCGAGCGTGCGACCCGATAGCGGCGCGAATGCTGTGGCCATCGGTAGTGCCGAGTGATTGCAGCTGCCCGCTACTAATTCCCGCTAGTAAGTGCGGTAGTTGGCGCCGCTCGACAGTGACGCAATAACAAAGATGACGATGATGATGCCCCAGAGCAGCGAGATGCCTATTCCCACATAGCCAGTGACCAGCCCGGTGAGTGACAGCGGTCTCGCGTTCGGTTGCCGCGCGATGCCGATGTGGCCGAGAATGACGGCAGCCACCGATGGCAGCAGCCCCAATGCGAACAGGCTGAGCACCGCGCCGGCAATTCCGCAGATCATCGCCGCGAGGCTGATGCCCTGAGGCTGACCGGCCACGTACGGAGCGGGAGGAGGCGGGGCCGGCGATGGTGCCGCCGGCGATGGAGCGACCGGCGGGATCTCAACCGGCGGTACGGCGGGCGCGGCCTGGCCGGGGCTCGGCGTTGGGATCGGTGGAACCTCGTCAGCGGAAGACATGACCCCAACGTACCGGGAACCGCGAAGGGCCCGCGTTCCGTGCGGAACGTGGGCCCTTCGACGAGAGCTGTTAGTAGGTGGAGTACGAGTGGCTGCTGCCGACCACAGCCGCGATGATCACGACGTAGACGATGATGAAAATGATGTACAGCGCGGTGAAAACGTACCCCAGGATCGTTCCCCAGAGGGCGAGTCCGTGGCCACCCTCACCCGTGCGCTTGATCTGCCCGAGCGCGATGTGACCGACGATGATGCCAGCGAGTGGAATGACGAACGCGGCGATCAAAGCGATGATCGAGAGGGTGTTGGTCTTGGGTGCGACTCCTGCCGGAGCGTAGACCGGCGTGGCTGGCGGAGGAGTTACGGGTGGCGGTGTTGTGGTCATCTGGGACAGACTCCTTAACGGTTTAGCTGATGAGACGTCAGCGGTGCCATAGTGGCATTCCCCTAACCGGGTGTCAATGCGGTAACGGCGCGTTACCTGTCAGCCCTCAGGACTGGATGACGGTGACCGGCAGCGTGGAGTCGGCCCCGAATCCGAGACCGGAGGGTGGATGCCCGGCCAGAATCAGCTGGGATCCAATAGCCGCGATCATCGCACCATTGTCAGTGCAGAGGGCCGACGGCGGCACCCGCAGCTCGACGTCGGCGTCCGCGCAGCGCTCTGCGGCGAGCTGCCGCACCCGGGCATTCGCGACGACACCACCGCCCAGGAGCAGCCGATTCACGCCATAGTCGGTACAGGCCGCGATGGCCTTCGTCAGCAGCACATCGGCGACAGCTTCGCGAAAGCTGGCCGCGACATCCGCTATCGGAATCTGGCGCCCTTCGTCGGTGCATCGCTCGGTGAACCTGGCGACTGCGGTCTTCAGGCCCGAGAACGAGAAGTCATACCTGTGCTTGTCGAGATCTTTCGGCAGGGTGAGCCCGCGTGGGAACCGGATGGCTTTCGGGTCTCCCCCGACGGCCGCCCGGTCGATTTCGGGGCCGCCGGGGTATGGCAGCCCGAGCAGCCGCGCGACCTTGTCGAAAGCCTCTCCGGCCGCATCGTCAATGGTTTCGCCCAGTAGCTCGACGTCTGAGACAAGGTCGCGCACGAGCAGCAGTGACGTGTGGCCGCCCGAGACGAGCAGGGCGATGGTCGGGTAGGTGAGCTGAGGCCTCGACGAGCTCGACCCGCTTAACACGTCAGCGCCGACATGCCCCACCAGGTGATTGATCGCGTACAGGGGCTTGTCGAGCGAGAGCGCTAGAGCTTTCGCGGCCCCGACGCCGACCATCAGCGCACCGGCGAGGCCTGGGCCGTTGGTGACGGCGATCGCGTCGAGCTGCTGCAGGGTCACATCAGCTTCCGCGAGCGCGGCCGTGATCGTCGGCGTCATCGCCTCGAGGTGCGCGCGGGCTGCAATCTCGGGCACGACTCCGCCGTATCGGGCGTGCTCGTCCATCGACGACGCGATGACGTTGGCGAGCAGTGTGGATCCGCGCACGATACCGACACCCGTCTCGTCGCAGCTCGTCTCGATGCCCAAAACCAGCGGCTCGGTCATACCCCGACCGCCGGTCTCATGCGCGGCTCAGGCACCGCAATCCGCATCACGTTCGCATCGACTCCGTCGGGCTGGTAATAGGCGACGCGCACCGCGATCTGCTCGAACCCGAGCGTCTCATAGAGGTGCTGGGCGCCCGGGTTGTCTGCACGCACTTCCAGGAATACCTGCCCGGCGCCTCGTCTGCGCGCTTCGCCGATGAGCGATTGCATGAGGGTACGACCGAGTCCGCCCCTGCGGGCATCCTTGGCGACAGCGATGGTCTGGATGTCGCACTCCGTCGCTCCCTGGGGAGCGAAGAGCCCTGCATACCCGTCGACGACGCCCGGAAATCCGACACGCTCCGCTACCAGGTAGTAGCACTGCGGGTTCTTCAGGTCGCTCAGCATCGCGTCGTCTGACCACGCATCGGTGCCGAAAGTGCCGGACTCGAGCTGCATAATCGCGCCGAGGTCATCGGTGGACGCACGGCGGAGCTGCCAGCTCATCCGGTCACCCGCTTGGGAGCACCGGGCACGGTGACGTCTGGCGCGCGAAGGTAGAGCGCTTCCCTGCCCGCGAAGGGGCGGCCGTGCTGAAAGAGGCCTTCCGCGAGCATGCCGCTCGCCCCGGCTGACACCTCGGTCGCATCCAGTCGATAGTAACTGGCATAGTCGGTTACGGCTGATTCGAGCTCTGCTGGGGTGACGAGGGCAGGCCCCTGGCTGCGCCGCGGGAGCCCGTACTCATCGGCACCGCCATAGGTCGACCAGTAGACCTCGCGGCGCCGGGCATCCGTCACCACAAGGAGCTGGCCCGTGTTTCCCGCCGCGTAATGTGCCCACGCGATTCCGTCGTGGCTGACAACGCGCACGACCGGTCGGCCCGCGCCGAGGGCGAACGCGCTTGCAGCTGCGATTCCAACACGCAGGCCGGTAAACGGGCCAGGGCCCATGCCGGCGACCACGCCGGACAGCTCGGCAATCTGTACCCCGGATTCCCGCAGGGCGAGCGCAATCAGCTCGCCGATCACCTCGGCATGCCTGCGGGTGTCGCTCTCCCCGACCTCGCTGATGATGCCGCGATCGCGGTCGACCACAGCGACGCTCGTACCGGCCGAGGTGTCGATGGAGAGAAGCACTAGACAAGCCTAAGCTCGGCCCACCGCGGACCGTGCCCGGTGATCTCCACGGTTCGCGGGTCGTTGTCGTCGTCATCGCCCGCTCCGCGCCCACGTTCGATCGACAGTTCGAGCCAATCCTCGGTCAGCCCGTCGATCATCCCAGCGGCCCACTCGACCACGACGATGGATGCCTCGAAATCGATATCGAGGTCGTCGAGCTCGGCCGGAGATGACAGCCGATAGGCGTCGACGTGCACGAGCGGAGCCCCTCCGTCGGGTCGCGGATGAGTGCGCGCGAGCACGAACGTCGGGCTGGTAACAGCGCCTCGCACCGCGAGCGCCTCACCGAGGCCGCGGGTGAAAGTCGTCTTGCCGGCCCCGAGCTCACCATTCAGCGCGACGAGGTCGCCCGCACGCAGTTGCCGTGCGATGGATGCACCGAGCGCAGCCATGTCTTCCGAGGTGGCGACCTGCAGCTTCACAGCAGGTACGTGCGTTCGATCCGCCCGCCAAGCCGGGTGACGATCTCATAGTTGATGGTGTCTGCGGCGTTAGCCCAGTCGTCAGCGGAGGGAACGCCGTTCGACGGGTCGCCGAAGAGAACGGCCCGGTCCCCGACCGCAACAGCTGCATCACCGACATCCACGACCACCTGGTCCATCGCTACCCGGCCGGCGATCGGGTATGTGACTCCGCCGATCGAGATGAGTCCCCGCCCCGAAGCGTGCCTTGGCACGCCATCGCCGTAGCCGAGGGGCACGAGTGCAAGCGTCGTCTCACGCGTTGTGCGGTAGTCGTGACCATACGAGACACCAGAGTCGGCGTCGACCCGTTTTACCGACGCAATGGCGGCGCTCAGTTCGAGCGCGGGCCGAAGCCCGAGGTCGGCAGAGGTTGCGTCGTCGAACGGTGAGAGCCCGTAGACCCCGATGCCGAGTCGCACCAGGCCGTAGCGGGCGGCTGGCACCCTCAGGGCACCGGCTGTCGCGGCAAGGTGCAGCAGCTCCGGGTCGATGCCAGCTTTGCGAGCGACGGCAATCGCGCCATCGAAGGCCGCGATCTGCTCAGTATCTGCGCTCTCCCCCGCGTTGGCAAGATGACTCCAGATTCCGCGGACGACGATGCGGCCGGCCGCTTGGTGGGCAGCCGCAGCCTCGACCAGCTGCTGCCAGTCTCGCGGCGAAGACCCGCTGCGCCCAAGACCGGTGTCGATTTTCAACTGCACCTGGGCGAGGCCGGACGCCGCGGCCACCCGATCCAGCTGTGCGAGGTAGCTCACCCCGAGGTGCACCTGCTCCTCGATCGCGCGATCGAAGCTGGCGTCGGGATCATGGAGCCAGGCCAGGATGGGCAGCCGGATGCCGGCCTCCCGCAGCTCGAGTGCCTCCTCGATGGAGACCACTCCCAGCCAGTCTGCGCCGACCCGCTCGGCGGTGTGCGCCACCGGAACGGCACCGTGCCCGTAGCCGCGGGATTTGACCACGACCATCTTGAGGCCCGGCCCGGTGGCTGCGCTGAGCACCGCGATGTTCTCGGCTATCGCGCCGAGATCGACCCGGGCTTCGCGGAACGGGCGGCTGGTCATCACTGGCCCTCGGCGATCACATAGGCGATCGCGACGCCGGCGTCGTGGCTCATCGAGAGGTGCAGTCGAGTGATGCCACGGCCGGCGACGATGTCTGCGAGCGAGTTGTAGACCTCGAAGGTCGGGTTGCGCAGGTGATCGGAGACGACTGCCATGTCGTGCCAACGCACTCCGGCCGAATCACCGAGGGCTTTGATGAGTGCCTCTTTGGCGGCGAACCTGGCGGCCATTGACGGCATCGCGCGGGGAGCACCGTCGAGCTGCTGTTCGCTCTCGGCGAACAAGCGAGTGAGCACGCCCGGCGTGCGCGCAACGGAGGCTTCGAAGCGCGCCAGATCGACGACGTCGACTCCGATGCCTACGATCATTCGCTGAAGCTCATTCGCTGGCGTCTATTCAACCGTGACGGACTTCGCGAGGTTGCGCGGCTGGTCGACGTCGAGGCCTTTCGCAGAGGCGAGTTCCATGGCGAAGATATGGAGCGGTGCCACCGCGAGAATCGGCTCGAACAGTGTGGAGGCAAGCGGAATTCGGATCACGGTATCTGCGAACGGGAGCACCGCGACATCCCCCTCTTCTGCAATCGCGAGAACCCGCGCACCGCGGGCGCGAATCTCCTGGATGTTGGAGACCACCTTCGGGTGCAGCGTGTTCTCACCACGCGGGCTCGGCACGATGACGAAGACCGGCTGGCCCGGCTCGATCAACGCGATCGGCCCGTGCTTCAACTCGCCAGCCGCGAAGCCCTCAGAGTGGATGTACGCCACCTCCTTGAGCTTGAGCGCACCCTCGAGCGCGATCGGGTAGCCGGCGTGCCTGCCCAGGAAGATGACGGATCGGGTGTCAGTCATCCATCCGGCCAGCTGCTTGATCGTGTCTTGCTGCTCGAGCACCAGTTCGAGCTGGTCGGGCAGCGCACTGAGCTCGTCAGTGAGGCCCGAGATCTCGGCGGCAGTCAGCGTGCCGCGCACACTCGCCAGGTGCAGCGCGAAGAGGTAGATCGCGGCAACCTGGGCGACGAACGCCTTGGTGGATGCGACGGCGACCTCCGGGCCGGCGTGCGTGTACAACACCGCATCGGATTCGCGCGGAATAGTCGACCCCTGGGTGTTACAGATCGAGAGCGTGCGCGCGCCAAGTTCCCGGGCGTATTTGACGGCCATCAGGGTGTCCATGGTCTCGCCGGACTGGCTGATCGACACAACAAGAGTGTGTTCGTTGACGACCGGATCGCGGTAGCGGAACTCGTGCGACAGCTCGACATCCACCGGAATCTTTGCCCACTTTTCGATCGCATACTTGCCGAGCATCGCCGAATACGCGGCGGTGCCACACCCGATCACGACAATGCGATCGATGTCTTTCAGCACGTCTGTGCCGAGCGCGTCGAGCTCTGGCAAATGCACAGCGCCGTCGGTGATGCGGCCGATCAGGGTATTGGCTATAGCAACCGGCTCCTCGCTGATCTCCTTCGCCATGAAGCTCGACCAGCCGCCCTTCTCCGCTGCGGCGGCGTCCCACGAGACCTCGAACTCGCGGGTCTCGACCGGCACACCGTCGAAGTCGGTGACAGTCACGGAATCGGGGGTGATGGTGACCACCTGGTCCTGGCCGATCTCCATCGCGCGGTGGGTGTGCTCGACGAAAGCGGCGACATCAGAGCCGAGGAAGTTCTCGCCATCGCCGAGGCCGATGACGAGCGGCGAGTTGCGGCGGGCGCCGACCACGACACCCGGCACGTCTTTGTGCAGCACGAGAAGAGTGAATGCGCCGTGCAGGCGTGCGACGACGTTACGCAGGGCGAGCGACAGATCCTGGGTCCTCTGGTATTCCAGGCCGACCAGGAGCGCTGCGACCTCACTGTCGGTCTCACTCAGGAAGACGGTGTCAGGATGCTCCAGCAGAAGCTCGGACTTGAGCTCGGAGAAATTCTCGATGATGCCGTTGTGGATGAGCGCGAGCTGGCCGTTATCGCCGAGGTGCGGGTGCGCGTTCTCGTCATTCGGGCCACCGTGCGTAGCCCAGCGGGTGTGACCGATACCCGTTGCGCCATTGGCCAGGGGATGGGCATCCAGGTCGTCGATGAGTATCTGCAGTTTGCCCGCCCGCTTGCGCGTATGCAGGGCGCCGGCTGGATCGATGACGGCGATGCCGGCGGAGTCGTAGCCGCGGTACTCGAGCCTGCGAAGCCCGCCGAGTAACACTTCGACGCTCTGGTCAGACCCGACGTATCCCACGATTCCACACATGAGGTTGATTTTAGCCTGCCGCGAGCGCGGTACCCTGTTGAGCAATGTCTGAGCACAGCCACGGGCACTCCGCGACCGGCGGCCACACCTCCCCCTTTGTCGAGATCGCCAGGGCGGACTGGGCCGCGCTCGCACCGACCACCGAGCTGCCGCTCTCGCCGACCGAGATCGTCGAACTGCGTGGGCTCGGTGACCGGCTCGACCTCAACGAGGTGAGCGACGTCTACCTGCCGCTCTCCAAACTCATCAGCCTCTACGCCGTGGGCGCCCGCCACCTGCATCGCGACACCAGCCGTTTTCTCGGCACGCTCTCGCCGAGCACCACCTTCGTGATCGGGGTCGCCGGATCGGTGGCCGTCGGCAAGTCCACGATCGCGCGCCTGATGCGGGAGCTGCTCTCCCGCTGGGAAGACACCCCGCGCGTCGAACTCGTGACAACCGACGGGTTTCTACTGCCGAACGCCGAGCTCGAGCGCCGCGGCATCATGGACCGCAAAGGGTTTCCAGAGTCCTACGACCGCCGCGCGCTGCTGCGTTTCGTCACGAAGGTGAAGAGCGGGGCTGAGGAGGTGCGGGCGCCGTTCTACTCCCACCTCAGTTACGACATCGTGCGTGACGCGGAGATCGTGGTGCGGCGGCCGGACATCCTCATCGTCGAAGGCCTTAATGTGCTGCAGCCACCCGCGGCCGGCCACGGGCTGGCGGTGAGCGACCTGTTCGATTTCACCGTCTATGTCGACGCCAGGACTTCAGACATAGCCAAGTGGTACGAAGACCGGTTCCTGGCATTACGCCAGGGAGCGTTCGCCAACCCGAAGTCGTATTTCCATCGCTTCTCATCGCTGAGCCTTGACGAGGCGCGGGCGCTCGCCCGCAACTTCTGGTCGCAGATCAACGAGCCCAACCTGGTGGAGAATGTTCTGCCCACCCGCTCCCGAGCGGATCTCGTGCTGCGCAAGGGCGCGGATCACGCAGTGTCGAGCGTGCTGCTGCGCAAGCTGTAGCTGCTTTTCCGGAGATTTCTGCCGCGAATCGCTGGGCCGGGAATCGGCGGGCCGGGAATGGGCGTACCCGATGGGCCAGTTCGGCGCGAATGGGCGTCCGCGGTGGCCAAAATGTGCCAATCCCGCCCATTTCACGCGAATATCACAACGCGAATATCGCCCTCGCGGCGGAGATATCGATTCGCGGGCGGAGTAGCTGCGCGGTCCGCGACGCGATACCTCCGCCGCGAGCGCGTTGGCACGCTGATTGAAGGGAATGGGGTAGGTCGCTAGAGGCCGAGCTGCTCAAGCACGACGGCCGCGAGGGTCTCCGCGATGTGCTGTGCGGTCTCCTGCTGCTGCGCCTCGACCATCACGCGGATCATCGGCTCGGTTCCAGACGGCCGGAGCAGAACGCGGCCGGTCTGCCCGAGTTCGGCCTCAGCTGCAGCAACGGCAGCGGCGATCGGCGCATTGCCGCCGAGAGCATGGTGGTCGACGCCGCGCACATTGATGAGCACCTGCGGATAGACGGTCATCACAGACACAAGCTCTGAAAGGGTCTTGCCCGAGCGCGCGATCTCTGCAACCAGCTGGATACCCGTGAGGATGCCGTCGCCGGTCGTCGCGTGCTCCGTCATGATCACGTGGCCCGACTGCTCACCGCCCAGGCTGAGGCCGTGCTCATTGAGGGCCTCGAGCACATAGCGATCGCCGACACCGGTCTGCAGCAGTGTGATGCCGTGCTCAGCCATCGCGATGCTGAGTCCGAGGTTGCTCATCACGGTCGCGACGAGGGTGTCGTCTTTCAACAACCCGCGCTGCTTCATCGACACCGCGAGAACAGCCATGATCTGGTCGCCATCGACGACGCGGCCGAGGTGGTCGACTGCGAGGCAGCGGTCGGCGTCACCATCGTGGGCGATGCCAACGTCGGCCCCCGCCTCGAGAACTGCTTTCGAGAGGACATCCAGGTGAGTGGATCCGACCCCGTCGTTGATGTTGTAGCCGTCGGGGTCTGCACCGATCAGCGTGACCCGGGCACCGGCATCCGTGAACACCTCCGGTGAAATCCCCGACGCTGCACCGTTCGCGCAGTCCAGCACGACGTGGATGCCGTCGAGCCGGGTGTCGAGCGTCGACAACAGGTGCACCACATAGCGGTCTTCTGCATCCGCAAACCGGGTGATCCGCCCGACCTCGACACCGGTCGGCGCGAGCTTCTTCTCGGACATCGCCTTCTCGATGCGGTCCTCGACGATGTCGGGCAGTTTCGCTCCCCCGACGGCGAAGAACTTGATGCCGTTGTCTGGTGCCGGGTTGTGAGAGGCAGAGATGACGACACCGAAATCTGCCTTCACGTCTGCGATCAGAAAGGCCGCAGCCGGGGTCGGGATGATCCCAGCGTCGAGCACGTCGACGCCGGAGCTTGCAAATCCGGCCATGACTGCAGCCGCAATGAACTCACCGGAGACCCGCGGATCCCTCGCGATGACCGCCACCGGTCGACGCCCCGATGCACGCCGACCGTCTGCGAATCTTCCCTTGCCCAGCACAACGGATGCAGCCTGAGCCAGGCCTAAGGCGAGCTCGACCGTAAGCCCCTCGTTCGCCAGGCCGCGAACTCCATCTGTCCCGAAAAGACGTGGCATTCCCGCTGCCCCCGGTTAGCGCGTTAGCGCTTGGAGAACTGGGGAGCCTTGCGGGCCTTCTTGAGTCCGGCCTTCTTGCGCTCTTTGACGCGGGCATCACGAGAGAGGAATCCGGCCTTCTTGAGTGCCGCACGGTTGTTCTCTTCGTCAATCAGGTTCAGTGAGCGGGCGATGCCGAGGCGAAGCGCACCGGCCTGGCCGGAGGGGCCACCGCCGGTGATACGTGCGATGACGTCGTAGCTGCCGAGCAGGTCAAGCACCTTGAACGGGTCGTTGATGAGCTGCTGGTGCAGCTTGTTCGGGAAGTAGTCCTCGAGAGTGCGCCCATTGACGGTGATCACACCGGCCCCTGGGGCGATGCGCACGCGGGCGATTGCCTGCTTGCGCCTTCCGACAGCCGCACCGGGCACGTTGAGCACTGCGCGGGGTACCTTGACCGCGACCTCCGGTGCGCTCTCAGTGGAGTACGACTCCGGGGCGGTCTCTGTCTCGTCTGCGATTTCTTCGATGTTCGCCATTATGCGCTAATCCTTATGTTGTCCGGCCGGCGCTACTGCGCGACCTGGCCGAATGTGTATGTCTTGGGCTGCTGGGCAGAGTGCGGGTGCTCGGCGCCTGCATAGACCTTGAGTTTGGTGAGCTGGGCGCGACCGATCGAGTTCTTCGGAAGCATGCCACGAACAGCCTTTTCGACCGCGCGGGTCGGGTGCTTCTCGAGCATCTCGGCATAGTTGGTTGCGGTGAGCCCACCCGGGTAGCCGGAGTGGCGGTATGCCATCTTCTTGGTGAGCTTCGCGCCGGTAAGGGCGATCTTCTCGGCGTTGATGACGATGACGAAGTCACCCATGTCCATATGAGGAGCAAAGGTGGGCTTGTGCTTGCCGCGGAGCAGCACGGCTGCGTGGCTGGCGAGCCGGCCGAGCACGATGTCGGTTGCGTCGATGATCAGCCATTCGCGCTGGACATCGTCTGGCTTTGGGGAAAAGGTGCGCGTCACAGTAATACTGCTTTCTTCAGTCGAAATGAGGCGTTCGTGAATCCCACTCCGATGGGTGTTGGGCTTCCGATGGATGCCGAACGCTGCCGGTGGAGGGCTCAAGTTCGGGTGCAGCGCGATACGGCGCAGGCACCAAGGAACGAGCTTAGACCACCGATGCTCGGGCGGTCAAACGGTGGTTCTGCGCCTGCGGGTCAGCAGCGCTCGATCACCGAGCCCCGCCTCATCCGGATACCCGACCTCCATCAGCGTCAGCCCCTTGGCCGGCACCACTTTGAAGTCGCTGGTGCGTTCGAGATCGTCCCTGACGACGACGAGATCGGCCGCGTCGAGTTTGCCAGCGCCGACTGCGATAGTGGCTCCGACGAGCGCCCGAACCATACTGTGACAGAACGCGTCGGCCCGCACAGATGCGACGAGAACGCTATCTGACTGCCTGATCCAGCGAAAGTCCTCAAGCGTGCGAATAGTCGTCGCACCCTCGCGCGGCTTGCAGTATGCGGCCCAGTTGTGCAGTCCGAGCAGGCCGGCTGCCGCAGCATCCATCAACGCCACATCGAGCGGGGCCGGATACCAGAGGGTTCGGTGCCGTTCCAGCGGGTTGCGCGGGGCATCACGATCGGCGACCCGGTACTCGTACCGGCGCCAGGTGGCAGAAAACCGGGCGTCGAAGCCTTCCGGGGCGATGGATGACCGGCTAACCCACACGTCGGACTCGAGGCCCGCGATGCCGTTCAACCTGCGCGCAAGAGCTGCAGGCAGATTCTGTTCCGTGACCCCACCGCGCCGGCGGCGGAGCACGGTGAGCTGGTCATCAGACAGGTCGAGGTGGGCGACCTGGCCGAGGGCATGAACGCCGGCATCCGTGCGCCCTGCGACGGTGAGGGTCGGCGGCTGCACCGACCTGGAGAAGATTATCGCGAGCGCCTTCTC
>JAYTRC010000059.1:0-24279 GCA_043746355.1 Lacisediminihabitans sp.
CCCCCACGACTCGGCTGGGAGACTCGGCCGGGAGACTCGGCTGGGAGACGTGGCCGCCAGCGACCTACACCACCAACGAGCGCGTGCGGCGAGCACGGCCGACCGAGTAGATGATCGCAGCTATCAGAATGAGCAGCCCCTGGAACACGTACTGGAACACGCTGCCGAGACCGAGCACCGAGGTGACGTTGAGCACCTGGGTGAGCAGCAACGCACCGAGCAGCGTTCCGATGAAGGTGCCTCGACCGCCGAGCAGGCTGGTGCCACCGAGCACCACAGCGGTGATGCTCGTCAGGGTGTATGCCGAGCCCTCAGCCGGGTCGCCGATGCCCGTCTGCTGCATGAGCATGAGCGCCCCGAGGAAGACGAAGAGCGAGGTGAGCACGTAGCCCATGATGACGGTGAAATTCACCTTGATGCCAATACTGCGAGCGGATTCCTCGTTCGATCCGGTGGCCCGCAGGTTCCAGCCCCAGCGGCGACGACGCAGCAGGTATTCCATGCCGATGACGATCACCACAAGCACGACGAACGCCACCGGAATGGCGCCGATGGATGTCGACACGACATCTGTGAAAGTCGAGCTGATGTAGCCGCCCTGCTGAGTACGCATGAGGAAGGCGAAACCACCGAGCGCTATATAGAGGGTGAGCGTCGCAGCGATCGGCGTGAACTTGAGATAGCGGATGAGCGCGCCATTCACCAGGCCGACAGCTGCCGCGACGACCACCATGATCACCAGGCCGAGTATCACGGTGCCGACAGAGTTATTCTGCGTGACGAAGAACGATGCGATCACCACGAGGAATCCGGCGAGCGGGCCGACCGACAGGTCGATTCCGCCGAGGATAAGCGGGATCGTCTGCCCGACAGCGATCGCTCCGAGGGCCGTTGCGGTGAGCAGCAGATTCGAGACGTTGAAGACGCTGAGATAGCGATCGTTCTGTGACAGCACGTACGCGCCGAGCACAAGCATGACGACCACGAGCAGGGCGGAAGGCGAGTAGTCGCCCTGCACGAAGCGCCTGAAGCTCGATGAGCGGACGCCCGTGGCGCGACCCGACCCGACCTGAATCGACTCGGTCGTGGAACTGACGGCAGCGGTGACGATGGCCTCCTCGGTGACCTGGTCACCGGTGAGAGTGCGCACCACGTGGCCGCGCGACATCACGATGACCCTGTCGCACAGGCCCTCGAGTTCCTTGGCGTCTGAGGATGCCACGATCACGGGCACACCGGCATCCGACGCTTCTCGCAGGATGCGGTAGATCTCGACCCTGGCCCCGACGTCGACGCCCTGGGTTGGTTCGTCGGCGATCAGCACCACCGGGTCGGAGAGCAGGGCGCGCGAGATGACCACCTTCTGCTGGTTACCGCCCGAGAGCGAGGCAACGGACGTATCCATCGACTGGGCCTTGACGGAGAGCGATGCGAGGGATGCCCCCACTCCGTCCATCTCTTTGCGGCGGCTGATGAAGAGGAACGATCTGAACTTCTTGAGCGCAGAGATCGCGGCGTTCTCGCGCACGGTCAGCGACATCATCAGGCCCTCGCGGTGACGATCTGCAGGCATGTATGCCGCTCGGTCCAGCAGTTGCCTCGGGCCGAAACCCTCCTCCCTGATCTTCACCGAGCCAGTGAACGACTCGAGCCCGGCGAGCGCCCTGAGCAGTTCGCTCTGCCCGTTGCCGACGACACCGGCGACTCCGATGATCTCACCGCGCTCAGCAACAATGGAGACATCCACGAAGCCCGGACCACTGATAGCCGCGACGGTGAAGTTGACCTCGACGTCGGTCGCCGTGTCGCGCTTCGGGGGGAATGTCGATTCGAGCTTGCGGCCGACGATCATGGCGAGCAACTCGTCGTCGGTGATCTCGGAAACTTCTGAGGTGCCTCGAACCTGTCCGTCGCGCAGCACAGTGACGCGCTGGGCGAGCTCACGCACCTCTGCCATGCGGTGAGTGATGTAGACCACAGATGTTCCGGCAGCGACCGCCGTACGCACCCGGCTGAAGAGAAGGTCGACTGCGGCGCGACCCAGCGGGGCCGTCGGCTCGTCGAGGATGAGCAGCTTCGGGTTGAGCGCGAAAGCCTTCGCAATCTCCAGGAGATGCTTCTGCGCGACCGTGAGGCCTTCGACGCGATCCCTGAGGTGGGCATCGAGCCCGACGCCACCGAGCAGTCCTTTCGCCACAGCCTCTGGCGACTCCCCCGACTGGAAGACCGAATCGGGCAGCGCGACCCTGAGGTTCTCTTCGACAGTCATGTCAGTGAGAACCGCGGGGTGCTGGTGCACGATCGCGACACCGAGCTGTGACGCGAGGGACGGGGTCAGGGTGCTGATCGCCGTTCCTGCGAAGGTGATGGTGCCGCTATCGGGCTGGGTGGTGCCTGACGCGATATTCATAAGCGTCGACTTGCCAGCCCCGTTCTCGCCGAGGATCGCGTGGACTTCGCCCGGTCGAATGTCGACCGACACGTCGATGAGAGCTGCGACGCCGGAGTAGTACTTCGAGATGCTGTTCATCTCGAGCGTCGCTGTTGTCGTGGTCACGACATCATTCTCGGTATTCACGGGTTTCCTTTTGCGGCTGTCGTGGTGCGTCTGTTCGGGTGTTCATGCCGGTCGGGTCGGCCGTGAAAAGATCACGACCAACCCGACCGATCGGTACTGCGAGGTGTTACTTGCCGAGGGCGGCCTGGGCCGTACCTGACATCTGGGCCGACAGGTAGACGTCACCCGGCAGGCTCTTGTCGCACTGCACACCGTGCGGCTGGCTGGTCACCGAGTTCTCGAATATCGGGCCCTTGAACGAGTCGGCGGTCGGAATCTTGCCGCCGGTCGCTTTTGCAACCGCATAGTCGACTGCCAGGCGCACGTTGTCGTTGCCGGTTGCAACGGTCATGAGCTTGAAGTCGGGGTTTGCGGCGTGGTTGTCTTGCCAGAAGCAGCTGAGCGAGTTGCCGTCAGAGGTCGCAAGGGCGGGGATGGAACGACCGCTCTTGGGGAACAGGGGCAATGAGCTGACCAGCGTCGGACCGAAGTCCGAGACGATCACGTCGATCTTCGAGTACTTCGCGATGTCGGCCGTCAGCAGGGTCTGCGTGAGGGTCGGGTCCCAGTTGGTCGGCTGGAACGGGGTCTGGCCGATGAACTTGTACGAGGGATCGAGCGTCTTCTTGAGCGCGTCGTACTCGGCGACTGACTGGCTGTTGCCTGCCGGGCCACCGAGGAACAGGATGTTGCCACCCTTCGGCACATTGGCGTTGATCCACGCCGCCCAGTTGTTACCGTCGTTCGCGAAGTCATCACCGATCCACTTGTCATAGTTGACGCCGGCCGTACCACCGGGGAACACGCGGTATGGAACCGTGACGACGCCGGCCTTGTACGCAGCGGTCAGCGCCGGGAGCACTGCTTTGCCTGCATCGGGGAACACGACCATGGCGTTGACTCCGGCCGAGACCATGCCCTTGATGTCTGAGCTTGCCTTAGCCGTGCTGCCCTGGCCGTCGGCGTACGAGAATTTCGTGACGCTCGGGCACTTCTGTGCTTCTTCCTTACCGGAAGCCGTCGTGACGAGTCGCCAGCTGTTGCCGCCGAAGCCGTCGAGAAGGCCGAAGGAGATCTTTTTGGTACCGCACCACGAGGGTGCTCCGGCGACATGGGTCACCGCGCCGCTCGAGCTGCTGGAACCTGACCCGCCGGTGCTGCTGCACCCTGCGAGGACCAACGCAAGCGCAACTGCTGCGACTGCGATGCTTGCTAACTTAGTGCGAGGTTGCATTCGTTTTTCCTCCAATTGATGCGCGACGCCTCTGTCACGCTCTTTTCGACCATTGAGATCGAAATCCTGTTGGGCGCCCGCTGCTAAGCGGGCGACACTGCCGGTCGAGCCCGGCCTCCGATGCGGGCGATGATCGCCCGCCAATTCACGGTGTAAAGCGAGACGCCGACCGCAAGGGCGGCCGCCTGGACGAGAGTCTGGATGGCAGTTGAGACGCCAAGCGTTATGACGAACTGGGTGAGCTGCTGAAGGAAAATCGCGGCGATCAGAGTCGGCAGGGGAAATCCGCGTCCGCCGAGAAGGGACGTGCCTCCCAGCACGACGACGGCCACAGAGGGCAGCAGGTACTGGTCGCCCTCGAAGGCGGAGGGCTGGGCGGTGATTCCCGCGATCAGGATTCCAGCCAGACAGTACAGAAGCTGTGCCCAGACGTATGCAGAGGTTTGGTGGAGGCGTACCCGCAGCCCGATCGCCCGCGCAGCCTCCGGGTTTGCCCCGATTGCTTCGAAGCGTCGACCCGGCACCGTCTTCTTGACCAGCACCGTGACGATGATGAGCGCTGCAGCCGCGAAGAAGACCGCGTTCGGGATTCCGAACACCTGGCCGCCAGCGACCGACTGAAGCAGGGTCGTGGTGATTCGTGGGCGACCCCCTGAAATGAGCAGGTCGGCACCGTAGAGGAGTGCGTTGGTGCCGAGGGTCGCGATGATCGGGTTGAGCCGAAGGCCGCCGATCATGAGCCCGTTGGCGACTCCGGCGACGACGGCGAAGACGACTGCAAGCAGTATCGCCGGGACCAGCTTCGCGTTGTCGCCGTCGGGGTTATGAGTGACGATGACGATCGCGAGCGACATCATGCCCGGAACCGAGAGGTCGATGCCTCCCTGCTGCACGACGAGCATCTGCCCGAGCCCCGCGACGGCAAGCACACAGGCGATGGGCAGCATTCCCGAGAGGGATGTCGGGGAGATGCTCGAGGGGGCAAGGACACCGCTGACGATGAACAGCAGGATCGTCGCGCTGCCAATAGTGATGAGCCCTTTTGAGAGGCTGAAGCGTGATCGCTTCACTCCAGTCACCTCGCGCTTCGTTGCGTCTGCCATGATCTCTCCATGTTTTCCACTCGCGGACACCGGCGTAACGAGTGTGTGTTGAGCGTCACTTTACAAAATACCAGCAATGTTCACAAGTGGTTTCGATAACGAATGCGCCACCTGTAGGATTTCTCATCGCACAATGCCGTCGAGAAGCAGCGAGACGTTGCGCGGATGTGCCTCGAATTCGCCGTTCTCGATGCTGCGCGCGACGTCGACGACAATCGAGTTGTATGGCGCGCCAGCGCCGTGACGCGAGAGTTCATCGACCACCAGCCCGTTGATCTCGTTCACTTCGCTCCTGCGTGATTTCATCCAGTCCTGCAGCACAGTCGTGCGGGTGTCCGGCAGCGTGAAGTCGTTGAGCACAGCGTCGAAGAGGGAGTTCACCAGGTCGGTCGGCGACGAGAGATCAATACCCTCCAGGCCGAAGATCGGGCGCAGTTTATTACCGGAGGCGATCGCGGCATGCGCCGCCTCGATGCCGGTCGCAACCATGAACTCGTGCATGCCAGGGGTGCGCACCGCCTCGGCGAGGGGGAGGTCGAGAATGGCAGACGGAACCAGTTCTGCTGCGTTGACCACCAGTTTCATCCACTTGGACGACCTGATATCGTTCGAGATCTCGACCGTGCCCGCATGCCTCAGCACCTCAGCCACCGCGGCTTCACGGCCCACCGTGGACGGGTCGAAACTGCCGAGTGCGAACCATGATTTTGAGTGCGGGCTCTGCCGGTTCACAACACCCGGCTCGAACATGTTGGACGAAATCTCGATCACGGCCCCCAGTGTGCGGTCGCTGCCGACGACATCCGCTATGTCGTCGAGAGCCATACCGTTTTGCAGGCCGACGACGAGGCTGTCTGGCGTAAGCAGGGGTTTGATGAGCTCGGCGGCCCAGCGGCTGTCGTAGGCCTTGACCAGCATGAAGACGATGTCGAATGGCCGACGGAACGTTGCGACGTCACAGAGATGGTGAACTGTGACAGGCGTCGTTACCGTCTCCTCAGGCATGACCACCCGGATTCCGGAAGCTCGCATCGCTTCGACGTGGGCTGGCCACTGTTCGATCAGGGTGACGTCGAGCCCGGCCCGCGTGAGATCGGCGCCGATTGCCGCGCCGTTCGCTCCGGCCCCGAGAACTGCAATGCGTGTGGCCATCTGTTGGCACTCCTTCGTGTCAAGCGCTTGTGTCAAGCACTGATTCTCGCGCGTACAGTGGGACTGTACACTCGAAGGCGGCGCGAATGGTGAAGGGCCGGATCGGCATAGTCGGCGGTGGAGACCGGGCGAGATTCCGGACTCGTGCACGCCGGCGTCTACTACGAGCCGCGGTCGCTCAGAGCGCTGCTGTGCGCTGCTCTGCCCTGCACTGCCCCGGCGCGGCTGCACTGGCGCGACAGCACCTTACGCCTGGGGGCATCAGAGAATTACGTGTTCGCTGCCTTAGCCATCGGATCTGCAGCGTCTCAGTACGCGACACCGAACTGCTGGCCGGAGTGGGCCGGCTTCTCGATCTCATCCATGATCGCGAGGGCAAAGTCGACACCGGAGACCGAAGAATCCCCTTCGGCGTCGACGATGGCCACATCTCCGCTGGTGCGGTATGTGCCCTTCGCTTCGCCCGGAGCCCATGAGCCGTAGCTGGCGGCCGGGCTCACGTAGAACCAGTCGAGGCCTTCCGGTGCGCTGTCAACGAGGTCGTCGATCACCTCGGCCATGATGCGCGCGCCCGTGGCGAATTGCGCCGGAACTTCGCTCGTGTACGCCGTGCGGGTGGCGCCGGGTACACGGCGCAGAGCGCTCCAGCCACCGACGATTCCGATGCGCTTGCCTGAGGCCGCTGCCATGCGAGCGAGCGTTGCATAGAGTTCGCGCAGCTCGGCTTCGAGTTCACCCGACGGCGCGAGGGCCCCGACGATTACGTCTGCCCCCTCGACCAGACCGTCGAGCGCCTCTGAGATCGAGCCGGTCAGGTACGTCACTCCCTCGATGGGAGCTGCAGGAGAAGTGCGACTGAACGATGTCACCTGGTGGCCGCGAGAAGCAGCCTCGAGCGCGACGTTGGATCCGGTGTAGCCGGTGCCACCGAGGATGGTGATTCGAGTCATTGTCATTCCTTCATTTTCTGGTGCTTGCGCAACTCTTATAACTATAAGAGAGTTAATAACTGTTGGTAAGTAGGCACTTTGAGGTAACCGAAGGAACCAGATGACCCACCACGATGACTCCCGCACGCTAGACCCCTACCAACAGGGATGCCCGACCCGACGCATCCTCGATCTCATCGGCGGCCGATGGACAGTGCTCATCGTCGGCGCCCTCGACAGCGGAACGCTTCGGTTCTCAGACCTGCTACGGAGAGTCGACGGGATCTCGCAGAAGATGTTGACGCAGACCCTGCGCGCGATGGAACGGGACGGCCTTGTGGATCGCCGAGTCACCGCAGAGGTGCCCGTGAGGGTCGAGTACTCCCTCAGCCCGGCCGGGCTCACGCTGACCGAGCCGCTCAAGGCACTCGAGCGCTGGTCAATCGAGCATTTCGCGGGAGTCGAGACGTCGCAGCTGCGCTACGAATCGCGCCCGGCAGGCTAGTTACGCTCGGCGCAGCGCACGCCAGTTCACCCGAACCGGAAGAGTATCGGCAGAATGAGCACCGCGATGGCTGCCCACACTCCGAATACGGGCAGGTATCTCATTTGCCAGCTGTCGATGGTTTCGAAGGCTGCGTTGGACTGCAGTACGCGAGCGGTGAGCCAAGCGGTGCCGCCGAGGTTGACCAGCAGCATCAGGGTGGGGGATAGAGCATTCCGGCAGCCCAATCCAGATCGCCCTCAGGCAGGTCGCGCACGTTCCTGAGGATGGCGTAAGCGTAGCTCTCCTGTTCGGCTGGGCGAGAAGTCAGCTGGCTGGATCATCCATGAACTGCCGAAGCTCCTGCACCGTGCGACACGCGACCGCCACCTTTCGAGCCCACTCGAGCGCCTCCTGCCGGGTATCGACGTCGATGATGGTCATCCCGCCGTCAAGCTCCCGACTCTGCGGATAGGTCTGCTGGATGACAGCGCCGTCAGCAGCCACCTGGACTGCTGCCACGTCTTCATCGATACCACCGCCGAATCGATAGACGCCCGCGAGCTTCATTTCGGCAATGATCGCATGGGCGTCGCGCCCTGCTGCTGCGAATTCCGTCTCGTCGAGGTCCATCGCAGCGCCGGGAAAAGAGATCAGATAGAAGGTCATCTCGGCATCCTCTCGTCAGGTGCTCCATCCTGTCAGAATCGCGTCGCAAAAGTCGTCACGCTCGCGATCGCAGGAGTGTGAACGAGCTCTCGCTGACGATTAGTGTGCTCACCGGCCCTTCGACAACCTGGTCGGGGTCGCTCGATACGACCAGCTCCCACTCGCTGCCCGGCGCTGCGGGCACCGTGAATTCGACGCCGTTCTCCGCGCTGTTCAGAAGGAGCGCGAAAGCGTCTGCGCCCGCATGGCGAAGGACGAACGCGATGGCGCGCGCCTGTGGGTCAGCCCAGTCCTCCTCCTCGAATCCGTTGGCATCCGGGCGGAGGATGTCCACGGTGTCTGGCGTGTCCATACCGGGCGCGTGTCGAAACCACGCCGGTCGCAACGCAGGGTTTTCGAGTCGGAGATGGATGAGATCGCTGGTGAACGTCTGCAGATCACTGTCGACGTGAGCCCAGTCGAACCACGAGATCTCGTTGTCCTGGCAGTATGCGTTGTTGCTGCCCGACTGGGTGCGCCCGAACTCGTCACCGCCGAGGATCATCGGCACCCCGGCCGAGAGCAGCAGCGTCGCCAGGAAGTTTCGACGCTGGCGGTTTCGCCGTGCGAGCACGGCCTCGTCATCCGTCTCCCCTTCGACTCCGTTGTTGTCGGACTTGTTGTCGCTGTGACCGTCATTGTTGTCTTCGCCGTTGGCCTCATTGTGCTTCTCGTTGTATGAGGTCAGGTCGGCCAGCGTGAACCCATCATGCGCGGTCACGAAATTGATGCTCGAGAGAGGGGAGCGACGGGACGCCTCGTAGACATCCGGGCTGCCGAGGAGACGCTGGGAGACCGTGCTCAGCACTCCTTCGCTGCCGTGCCAGAAGTCACGCACGTCATCCCGGAACATTCCGTTCCACTCAGACCAGTCGGCTGGGAAGCCGCCGACCTGATAGCCCGCTGTATCCCAGGGCTCGGCGATCATCTTCACCGGAGCCAGAGTCGGGTCCTGGGCGATGAGATCGAGGAAGGCGCTGTGCACATCAGCATCCCCTCCCTGACGCGTGAGAGTCGTCGCGAGGTCGAAACGAAAGCCGTCCACGTGCATCTCGGTGACCCAGTACCGCAGAGAATCCATGATCAGTCCGAGCGCAGCAGGGTGGCTCACGTTCAGGCTGTTTCCCGTGCCCGTTGTGTCGAAGTAGTTTGCTTCGTCTCCCTCCACAAGTCGGTAGTACGCGGCATTGTCGATGCCCTTGAAACTGAGGGTCGGGCCCAGGTGATTGCCTTCAGCCGTGTGGTTGTAGACCACGTCGAGAATGACCTCGAGGCCGGCGGTATGCAGCGCCTTAACCATGGCCTTGAACTCGCCGACCTGCTCGCCAGAGTCGCCCGCCGAGCTGTATTCACCGTGCGGCGCGAAGAAGCCGAGGCTGTTATAACCCCAGTAGTTTCGCAGGCCCTTCTCTTCGAGGTGGCTGTCTTGCACGAACTGCTGCACGGGCATGAGTTCGACGGCTGTGATGCCGAGATCGGTGAGGTAGCCGGTCGCAGCGGGGTGGGCCAGCCCAGCGTATGTGCCGCGGATCTCCTCGGGAATGTCTGGATGCTGCTGGGTGAATCCTTTGACGTGGGTTTCGTAGATGACGGTATCGCTGAGCGCAGTCAAGGGCCGTTCGTCGCCCTCCCAGTCGAACGAAGAATCGGTGACGACGCAGAGTGGGGTCGAGCCTGCTGCGTCGGTGTCGTCCATTTCATCCGGGGCGTCCATCCGGTGTCCGAAGACAGCCTGGCCCCAGCTGTACTTGCCCTCGATGGCTGTTGCGTGCGGATCGAGAAGCAGCTTGTGAGCGTTGTGTCGTAGCCCGGCGGACGGGTTCCACTCGCCGTGCACACGAAGTGCATACCGGGCGCCAGCCGTCAGCTCGGCAAGGAACCCGTGGAACACGTGACCGGTTCGCTCTGTCAGCCGAACCGCGTTCTCTTCCCCATTCGTGAAGATGCACACCTCGACCGCGTCGGCGGTCTCGGAGTAGACCGCGACGTTCGCACCTCCCTCTCGCAGGGAGACGCCGAGCGGGTATGGGAGGGAACGTGAAATGGCGTCAGCCATGGAACTTCCGATCTGTTGAACGAGTCTGCGAACGAGAACGTCTGGATGGTGGCCAGGCAGGGTAATGTCTGCGCGTTGGGCAGGGCAGAGTGACTGCTGACTGCAGGGTGCGCCTGAGTGCGCTGCTGGTCAACCCCTGAGCCCGACTGAACTGAACGCGTACGTTTCACCGCATGAGGGCACTCACTTACCAGGGCAAACGATCTGTCAGCATTGAAACCGTTCCCGACCCCACGATTATCGAACCGACGGATGCGATCGTGCGGATCACGTCGACCGCCATCTGCGGCTCAGACTTGCACCTCTACGAACTATTCGGTCCATTTCTCGACAAGGGCGACATCCTGGGCCACGAACCGATGGGGATCGTCGAAGAGATCGGCTCGGCTGTCACCACCCTGAAGGTCGGCGATCGAGTCGTCGTCACCTTCACCGTCGCCTGCGGCCACTGCTTCATGTGCAGGCGTGGACTGCAGTCACAGTGTGAGACGACCCAGGTGCGGGAACAGGGTTCCGGTGCCGCACTGTTCGGGTACACAAAGCTCTACGGCCAGATCGCTGGCGGCCAGGCCGAACTGCTGCGCGTGCCGCTCGCCGACTACAACGCGATCAAGGTCGGCAGCGAGCTGCCGGATGAGCGCTATCTGTTTCTCAGCGACATTCTGCCGACAGCCTGGCAGGGCGTGCAGTACGCGAACGTGCCTGGTGGCGGAACGCTCGCCGTATTCGGGCTCGGCCCGGTCGGCCAGTTGGCAACCCGGGTCGGCAAGCATCTGGGCTACGACGTCATCGCGATCGACCCCGTGCCGGAGCGCCGTGCCATGGCCGAGCGCCACGGCATCGAGGTCTACGACCTCACCGACGACATAGTGGCTGAACTGCGGGACCGCACCGAGGGCCGCGGGCCGGACTCCGTGGTCGATGCTGTCGGCATGGAGGCGCACGGCGCGAGTGTAACGCCTATTGCGCAAGCCGCCGTCGGCCTGCTCCCGAAGCCAATCGCTCGCGCGGCGATGAACACGGCCGGCATCGACAGGCTGAGCGCTCTTCACCCTGCTCTCGACTTGGTGCGGCGCGGCGGAACCGTTTCACTCAGTGGCGTCTATGGCGGTGAGGCCGACCCGATGCCGATGAAGTCGATGTTCGACAAGGGCATCTCGTTGCGGATGGGCCAGTGCAACGTGCGCAACTGGATCGACGATGTGCTGCCCCTGGTCGAAGATCCCGCAGACCCGCTCGGTGTGATGGACCTCGTCACCCACTCGGTACCGCTGGATGACGCACCGGCGATGTACGACATCTTCCAGAAGAAAGAGGACGGCTGCATCAAAGTTGTGCTGAAGCCGTAGCGTCTGTCCTGCGAACGACCGAGTCAACCCGCTTGACCTACACGATCCGGCTACGCACGCAAGGCCTTGCCGGATTCCCGTCATCCGACCACTGTGGGAGTCATGCCAACTCACTCCCGAGCTGAACACAAGCGCGCAGCGGTCATCTACAACCCGATCAAGGTCGACATCGACGCAATTCGGGAGGTCGTCAGCCGCGAAGAACAGGCCAACGGGTGGGCTGAAACCCTGTGGCTGGAGACGAGCGAGGATGACCCGGGCCAGGGCGCAGCGGCCGAAGCAGTGAATTCAGGAGCCACTCTGGTGATCGCCGCCGGCGGTGACGGCACAGTACGAGCAGTTGCGGAAGGCATGCACGACAGCTCGGTTTCGCTCGCACTGCTGCCGTCGGGCACCGGCAACCTCCTGGCCCGAAACCTGCACCTCACGCTGGACGACATCGAGCACTCGATCACCACCGCGTTCACCGGCAACGACCGAAAGATCGACCTCGGCATCATCGAGATCGAACGCGACGACCGCAGCACTACCAACCATGTCTTCCTGGTGATGGCCGGGCTCGGACTCGACGCGAAGATGCTGGCAAACACCGACGACGATCTGAAGAAGCGAGCAGGATGGCTCGCCTACGTGAAAGCTCTGACGACGACACTTCGCGATAAGAACGAACTGCGCTTCGTCTACACCCTCAATCGAGGTCCGAAGCGTTCCCTGCGAGCGCACACGATCATCGTGGGCAACTGCGGGGCGTTGCCGGCCAACATCGTGTTGCTTCCCGATGCCGCCGTCGACGATGGCCAGTTCGACGTGCTGCTGCTGCGCCCGAAGGGATTCGTCGGCTGGGTGCAGATCTTCTGGAAAGTTTTGTGGGAAAACGGCGTGCTTCGACGGACGAAAGCCGGCAGGGCTCTGCTCTCGCATGAGGTGAGCTCGTTGCGATACGTCAGCGCGGTAGACCTCACCGTCTCGCTGCAGCGCGCTGAGGAGATCGAACTCGACGGCGATGGGTTCGGAAAGGCCACGGGATTCCACTCCTGGGTCGAGAGCAAAGGAATCACGATAAAGGTGCCGGCGGAATGAGCGCGAAACTGAAGAAGAAACCCTACGAGGCCGAACTCGAGCGACTGCAGGTCGAACTGGTCGAGCTGCAGCAGTGGGTGATTGCGAACGGCGCGCGCATCCTTGTCATCTTCGAGGGGAGGGATGCCGCGGGCAAGGGTGGTGCGATAAAGAGAGTCATGCAGTACCTGAATCCGCGTTCCGCCCGGGTGGTAGCTCTGGCCCAGCCGAGTGAGCGCGAGAAGGGCCAGTGGTATTTCCAGCGCTATCTCGAGAGCCTGCCAGCGGCTGGCGAGATCGTGCTGATGGACCGCTCCTGGTACAACCGCGCCGGAGTCGAGCATGTGCTCGGCTATTGCACCCCTGAGCAATACGACCGTTTCCTCCACCAGGCCCGGATCGTTGAACGCCTTCTTGTTGAAGATGGCATCACGCTCGTCAAGTACTGGTTCTCCGTTTCAGACGACGAGCAGCAGAAGCGATTCACGTCGCGCCTGAAAGACCCGATGCGGCGGTGGAAGCTATCTGACACCGATCTGCTCTCGATCACCGAGTGGGAGAAATATTCGCGGGCCAAAGACGACATGTTCGCGGTCACGGACATCCCCGAAGCCCCATGGTGGACCATCGAGAGCGATGACAAGAAGTCGGCCCGTCTCAACGTGATCAGTCACCTACTCACGCAGGTGCCCTATAAGAAGGTGAAGCAGAAGAAGATCGTTCTGCCAAAGCGCCCGTCTGCAGACAATTACGACCGCCCCGCGCGCGAGCTCTACAAATACGTGCCAGACCGGGCCGCTGAACTGCACTCCTAAATTAGTGCGCTGATAGTGAGCGTTGCGCTTGGCACCCTGCTGCAGAACCTGGGGCGAACCAGCTCGACGAGTCCGTCGGCGAGGATCTGATCGGTCGTGCGTTCCTCATTCACGATGGAAACAGTGGGGCTCTCCGCAGATGTCGTAGTGGCAGCCTACGAATTTCTGCCACAGTGCCCGCGCTACATTCTGGCGCGGCAGTGCCCAGGCACATTGTGTTGGTAGTTGTTGCGGCTCTGCCGGTCGCTAAGCCGCCACAACTACCAACTCAAGCAATACGTGGGCGCCAGCGGGCCACTCGAAGCGTGAGCCGACGAGAGCCCGGCCCTGAAGGTCGGTGCTGAAACTACGCCCGATCGCGCCGGCGACGGAACACGGCCGAGCCGACCACGGCTGCGATTCCGGCGAGGATAGCCAGCAGGGCCAGCACGATCTCGGCCGGCGAGACATCGGCACCGGTGTACGACAGCACCGTCGCGGTTGCCGCGGCGGCAGCGGGCGCAGCCGGAGCGACTGGCGTGATGGGAAGTGTCGGCAGCGTGCACTCGGTGAGAAGGCCGTTGACGTAGACGTTCGGCACGGGCATCCGGTTGAAGGTCAGGTCTGCACTAACCAGCGAGCTGGAGAGCGTCTCGACGATCGATCCGGCGGGCAGTGCCGTGACTCCAGGCCGCAGGCGCAGCATCACGGTCTTCGGCAGGGTCTGGCCCGCGGCGAACACGAGCACCACGCTGTCGTGCCAGGTCACACCACCGTCGATCGAGATCTGGGCGTACGGCGAACCGCCACCGAACAACGCTGAGATGGTCATGAAGACAGTGGCGGTCGGAGCGTGGCCGAGCTCCACCGTGTACTGGTCGGTGAACGGACCACCCGGCAGCACGCTCACCTCGCAGCGCGGCGTCGCGATGATGACCACGGCGGGAGTCGTACTCGGCACCAGCACACCCGGGGTTGCCGGCGTGAGGAGTGCAGCCTGCGTTTCGACCGGCAGCATGACGGGCGCCAAGGTGGTGAGTGAGCTGGATGGCGCGACCGTCGTCACCGCTGCCGGTAACAGGTTGTGGAAGGTCAGCGTGAGACCTCCACCGGTGGCCGATGCCTGCGTGCCTGGAACAGTGAAGGTGGGAGCCACGGCGGGAGTCACCGTGACGTCGCCGGCCACCTCCTGGTAGATGGTCAGCGTGTTGGTACCAGGCCCCGCATCGATCGAAACCGGCGCGTTCGGCGTCGGACCCGGGTCGAGCTGGATCGAAGCCCTCACGATGAAGGTGTTGTTTCCGAGGCCGCCTTCGAGCCGCAGCTCTGCCTGGTTGCCGTCGACCACGAAGGTATCGTTTCCGTCTCCCCCGTAGATCGCGGCAGGGAAGATGACACCGTTGCTGAGCATCCCCAAGTCGGTGAGGCTGGTGAAGAACTCGTTCTGGGTCAGCACGTCAGGCTCGATACGGTCGGCCTGGTAGAGCTGGCCGATGTGGAAGGTGTCGTTGCCACCTCCACCGTAGATCGAGGTGATGGCGCTGTTGCCGTCGAGGGCGACGTAGTCGTCGCCAGCCAGCGTGTTCAGGGTCACGCGTGAGTTGATGTTCGCGTCATAGTTGACGAGCTCGACATCCTGGCGCACCTGGCCGACCACATTTGCGAGGGTGCCGTGCAGCAGGGCCACAAAGGCCGGCAGGCTGCCATTGGCTCCGGGATATTCCGGAATCCACGAGGAGTTGCGCATCAGGAATACGTCGTTCTGGTCACTGCCATTGACGACGAGCACGTTCGTGCCGTACGGGTCGAAGCTGTTGAGCACGTTGATGATGTAGTCGTGCTGAGCTGTCCATTGAACGCCGAGGGCATCCGTGCTGCCCCAGGTCGTGATCGTGTAGGTGTTGTCACCGAGCTGGCCGTCGAGGAAGAGAGAGTCGCGCACCTGCTTGCCGAACGTCGGATCGGTGTGGTCAGTGACGGAGCTGAGGTGGGTGGTGACCATCGTCTGCAGGGTGGTGACCGTGAAGGTGTCGTTTCCGTCGGTTCCCGTGATCGCCCCTGTGGTGGCGCTCGTGCCGCCGTACACATTCGTCTGGCCGCCGAGGTAGGTGGAGTCGAAGAAGAACTGGTCGGCCCCGTTGCCGCCGAAGATGGTGGTTGGATGCCCGTTCAGCTGCCCGCGGAAGTGCATGATCGAGCCCACGGCCCCTATCGACGGCTGCCCGTACTCGCCGACGATGGTGACGAGGGGTGCCTGGATGATGCTGCTGACGTCAGTGTCGAGGTTTCGGCCGACCTGCAGCAGCACAGTCGTGCACGCGACGACCCTGCCGTCGGTCGTGGTCGTGAGACCGTCAAGCGTTGAGCCGCCACCGGTGACGAGCAGGTCTGCGCCGGGGTTCGATGACGAGTATTTAGCCGTGAGGCGTACGGCTCCCCAGACCGACTCGGCCCGCAGGATGGTAAGCGAGCCGCTCTGCTCGGTGACCAGGATGTCGGCCGGCGGTGTCGAGAGCCCGGTGCGGTCGGTGTAGAGGTAGACGCGATCGCCAGTGCCGGAGTCGATGATGAGGTCACTGCTCACCGAGCCGATTCCACCGTTGTGGGCGATCACGTCGATCTGGCCGCCCAGCACGACCAGGCTGTTCGCGACGTCGGCGACAATCGATCCGGCCAGGTTGGTGAGCGCGACGTCGCCGGTGAACGAGTCGACGAGGGAGAGGAACAGGTCACCGAGGGTCTGGGTGATGTAGATGCCGTGCAGCGCCTCAGCCAACAGCCAGCCGCGGTGGGCGTTCGACGAGCGGATCTCGAGGTAGTTGCCGACCAGCCCGATGCTGCCGTTCAGCGCCACCATCGTGATGTGGTCGCCGGTGACCCGCGATGTTCCGACCGCGTAGCCGCCGACATCGAAGATCGATGCGGCGCTGCCGGTCGCGTACAGACTGACGTCGCTATTGGTCGAGATGATGGTGCCGACCCGCAGGTCGCCGACAGCCTCGGTGTCTGTAATGGATCCGTTCGTCGACAGGTCGATGCGCCCGATGTTGTCGGTGGTCGACAGGGTCGGGTGGATGCCGGTCGGGCTCGTGTACAAGCCGGTCAGGGTCGCATCTACGTCGGTGTGCGCGACGAAGGCGATCGTCGTCGCGGTCGAGGGGTGGCTGACCATGATGTTGTTGCCGGCCGTGATGTCAGGGAAGGCGTACGTCGTGTCGAACGGCGTGGTGCTTGCGCCGAATGCTGCGAGCGCCTGGTGATCGGTGAAGACCTGCAGGGTGGTGGTGTCTTCGTAGTAGTAGTTGTTGTACGTGGTCGAGAGGCTGGCGGGAGCCGCACCGTTGTAGCTCGCTGCGCCGGCGGTCGTGACCTTCACCAGCTTCGTGAGGAGCACCGGCTCATCCGCACCCCACACGGTGTCGTGGATCACCATGTCGATGTCGTGGCCGGCGTGAAGGTAACCGAGGGCGATGGTCCACGGGTTGGTCGGTGCGAAGGTCGCCGGGTCATAGCGCAGCACCGCGGTGATGTCGAGTACCAGGTCGCCGCCAGCCTCTGCCGTGATTGCGAGGAAGCGATCGGGGTCGACGTTGTTGACCAGGTACTTGCTCTGCACGAGCTGAATCGCGAGGGGCAGTCTCGCCTGCCCGCCGTTCGCCTCGGTTCCGATACGACCGAAGTCGGCCTCGAGGTAGGCGACGTTGGTCACGAGCAGGCTGTTTGCGGTGGTCAGGATGTCGCCGTGCTCGTTGCGAATGCTGGTCACGCCGATCGGGTTGTTGATCTTCGCGGCAATGGTCAGCGCGGTCGTGGTCGTGCCCTGCCCGGCGAGGTTGTCGATGTCGATGCGGGTATCCGTGATGATCGGCGCGTCGATATTCAGCCGGATGCTCTGCGAGCCGTTCTGGATCGTCACACTCACCTCGACCGCCGTGAGGTTCGCAACCTCGATGCGATTGACGACCATGGCGGCACTGGACGAGTTCTGGAGCTTCACGAAGTCGAAGGTCAGCTGTGGCACTATGTGCCCGTTCATTCCCGTAATCGTGCCAGTCTGCGGGCCGGGCGCGCCGTTGGTGCCCGTCGAGTCGTCATTCACCTGGATGAGCATGGTTGCGCCGCCGAGGTTGATGATGTCGTTGACAATGATCGACTGCGAGACATCCACCTGGCTGCCGACGTGGAGAGTCGAGCCGCCGTTGGTCGCGACAAGCCCATAGAGCTTAGTGACGATGCCTGCCGCATTAACTATGAGCTGCGGGTCGGCGGTGTGCAGGTAGACGGTCGAGTTCCAGTCGATCGTGCGCGTCGAATTGTCTTGGTTGTTGTGGCTCGTTCCACCGACATCGAACGGCGAGTGGTGACGATCTGACACCGACTGCCAGCCGGCGATGGTCTGGGTCGCCGCCACGACGAGAGCCGCGGTACGAATGATGGACCCGACCTCGGCGTTGATCCAGGTCGTGCCGCCGTAGATGTTGTCACCGTTGGAGCGGGTATCGCCACCGAGGCAGCCACAGTGCGCGTCTCCGACAGCCGCCGAGTTGATGTTCAGCGTGTCAGCCTTCAGCGTCACCGTCTCGTAGCCGACGATCTTGGCGCCCGTGCGGAAGTCGAGTTCGTTGTTCGAGCTGATGTTGTTGCGGGCCCGGGCATGGGACGTCGCGCCCAGCCCCCCGAAGTAGCTGTAGGAGTTGCTGTTCGCGTTGATTCCGTCGACCACCGAGTCGACGAGCACGTTGTCGGCTGTGAGCAGTGTGCCGCCCTGCAGGTCGACGTTTGTAGTGCCACTCATCTGCAGCACGTCGTTACCGTCGTCATTCGCGCGGATCTCGCCGCCGGCACCGCCACCATCTGAGTGCGCCACTTCCACAGCGTGCGCACTGCTGTGCGCCTCGAGGTCGATGGTGCCGTCGGCGGTGATGTGGCCGTTGACGATCAGCTGGGTGGTCCAGTTGACCGTAGATCGCGCATGGGTTGTCGCCCCGACGCCGAAACCGCCACCGGATGAGCTCGAGTCAGTGAGCGCCTCGACGAAGTTCTTCGGCGTCACAGTTACGTTGCCGCCGGCCAGCAACGCGCTGCCGGTGCCCAGGTTGACGATGACCGATCCGGTCGCAGACGCAGTCGAGGTGGCATTGCCGATCGAGATGGCGCCGCCGCCGCTGTTGCCGGCGTTCGAGCGCACGCGCGACGACGAATCGGTCGTGACCTGGATGTTGCCGCCGGCCGTGATCGCAGTGCTGTCGCCGACCGTGATTGTCATCGTTGTGGTCTGCTTCGCGGTGGTGTTGGAGTCGTGAACGTCGACGGCGCCGCCCGTGCTGCTCGAGGCTGAGGCCGTCACAACGCCGTCGCCTGCCGCAGTGCCTGACAGCGGTGAGCCGCTGATTCCGAGGAACTGTTGTGCGCCACTGCCGCCTGGCGTGAGGTCGACGACGAGTTTCTGGTCACCGGCTCCGACGCCGGTGAGGCCGGTCGAGAGCACGCTGAAGGTGTTCGTCGCGACGCTGCCCTGGCCGGAGATGTCGAGTGCAGCACCCCCGCGGGTCGCTGAGAGCTGGAAAGTGTCGTCAGCCGTGGATGTCGTGCCCTTGGTGTCTACGTTGACGACGAAATACCGGTTGCGGACCACGAGGCCGCCGAGGGGCTGGTAATTGTTGATGAACAGGGCGTGCGTGACCGCGAGGCCGGCATCGGTCGTGTCCGGCCCGGTCAGCGCGATGGCGGCCTGCGGAATAGTCTTGTTCTTCGAGTCGACGCAGGTGCCCAGCGCGTTGCAGAGGTTGTCTGCCAGCTTGATCTGGTTCGCGTCGACAACGATCACCCAGTAGTAGCGGCCGCTGGTCAACCCGCCGATCGGTGCACCTGACGAGAGGTAGTAGACCTTCTCCCCGGTCGTGTAACCGTGGCCTGGGAGGTAGATCGTGTTGTTCGTGTTGCTCGTCGTCGAGGTGATGTGGCCAGACGAGTCGAGGGTCGGCGTGATGTTGACGCCGCCGCTCGAGAACACCTGCTCGTTCGGGAAGTTGAGGTTGTCGGCGTTGGTGCCCTGGGGAACCGTCGAGTTGTATGTGACCGCGTCGCCGTTGTGGAACCCGGTGCCGGTGATGGTGTTGTTCGTGTCACTGACCGCCGCACCGTTCACGGTGAGCACGGAGCGGATTACTGACGGGTCGCGCAGCGTGATGTGCGAGGGATCGATGACGTGCACGATGTAGCGCGCCCCCGAGACGAGGCCGGCAATCGCTGTGCCCGTCGCGAAGTAGTAGACCGCGTCGCCCTCATGGAGGTTGTGGGCCTGCGGCACAAACACCCCGCCGATCGTGGTGCCGAAGGCGATCTGGTCGGTCGCGAGGTCTACCTGGGCTGAGCCGCCGACGAACGTGTCGCCGAGCTGGATGGAGTTGGCATTCAGCACTATCGCGTTATACGAGGTGCCGTTCGCGAGGCCGCCCACCGACGGCTGTCCGTGGTTCGAGTATGTGATGGTGTTGCCGGTGCTCAGCTGGTGCGCTGAGCTGAAGGTGATCGAGTTGCCCGACGCGTCGTTGTTGGTGTTTACCTGGCTGCCGGCGTCGAAGCTGCCGTTCGAGTACGCCGTCGGTGTCGTGTTCTGGGTAGCACCGATAGTGATGTTTGTACCGGCCTGGACCTTTGCGGATGACGCCACGATCACGGTGATGATCGGGTCGTTTTCGACGCTCGAGCTGTTGCTCGTCACCGAGACTGCGCCGCCACTGCCGATGTTCGCTGCGGAGTCTGCGTCATTCTGGGCGTCCGCCTGCACGGTCAGGGCCCCGAGAACCGAGATGACCGACCCGGAGCTACCGAGGGTCGCCGCGACCGCCGCCTTGGTGAGCGCGCTTGCCGAACCGGTGCCGATGTTGATCGCTCCGCCGCCGCTCGAGTCGTAGTTGGCCTGGGTCTGGTCGAGGCCTGCCGCGTGCACGTTCAGCGCAAGGGCACCCGCGCTTCCGACTGTGCCGTCTGACGTGGCGTTTCCGAGCATCGAGGCAGACGTGGTAGCGAAATCCTGGGCTACCGGCGAACCGCTGCTGATATCGATCCCGCCGGCTGAAACGCTCCTGAGCTTCGAGTCGACCTTCGACACTGAGGTCGACGTGACGGTCACAGCCGCCGCCGGAGCAGCCAGCGTCGCACCGGAGAGAATGGTCGCGGCAGTCAGCACATCGGAGGTGATTACCGCGTTCGGCGTCGAGTCGCCGACCGTGAGGCCGCCATAGCCGTGCGAGCCGGCTGTGGCCGAAACTGTGTTCTGCGACTGGGCGGTGACGTCGAGGTGGTTGGCGCCGAACAGGTTGGCGCCGAACTCGGCGATCGTCGATGCCTGCGACGCTGCCCGCGGGTAGTCGAAGCCGAAGGCGCCCAGACCGCCGTTCACGGTGTCGGTGCTGATCGTCACCTGGTTGACCGAAGTGGCGCTCACGCTGACCGCGCCGGACGACGTTACCGAGCCCGAGTGCACCAGCGCCTTCGTCGACGCGTTGGTGGTGAGCTTGCCGCCGACGCTGGTTCCCGATGCCTGGAAGGCGCCGATGCCCGTGCTCGCCAGATCGGCGTTGACGGTGTTCGACCCGAGTGCGGTCACCGAGACTCCCGTGGATGAGCCCACGTTGCCGTCGAGTTCGGCGAGCGTGATCGCGTCGATGCCCGCTGTCGAGGCGAACACCCCTGCGTTGATTGCGCCTCCGGTGGTCGCGTCGAGGGTGCTCGTCGCAGACGTTCCTCCCGAGTTCGTTGCGAACACCGATACCGCCCCGGAGGCTGCGATGCTCGCACTGGATGCGACCACGGCCCGCGCATCCGCGGTGCTGATGATCTCAGCATCCGAGATAACTCCGGCACCATTGCCGATGCTGAAACTCGTGAGGTTGGCCCCGGCGGTCGCAGTGTTCTGCAGGATCGTGACCCCCACGGTAAAGGCGCCCGACGTGGTCGCTCCACCAGAGAACAGTGCGCGGGTTCCGGAGGCGACCATCGCGGTGGGCTCCAGGGCCGTGACCGTGATACCCCCGCCGCCCTTTACGTTCGCGTTCGCGTATGCGACGTTCTTGCCGGTAGCCGTGACCGAGAGGATGCCGGTTGCCGCGTCGATCACTGAGGCGCCGACCGAAGGGTGGGTTGCCGTAGCTACATCGACCATCGCCTCGACGATGGCAGACGATGCAATAGTCGCGGTCGCACCGGTGAAGCTGAGGTTCGCGATTGCGACACTGAGCACCTCGGCCGTCGCGGTTGCGAGATTTACCCCGGATGCCGCGACCGTGAACCCTGCGCTGTGCAGCACGTTGTCGAACTCCGCGTGTGTGCGTGCATCGATCTCGGCAATGGGCACGGATCCGCCCAGGCTGAGTCCGCCGAAGCTGGTGGTGTCTGTGTCGGAGGTCGCCGTGTTATGGGATGTTGCCGACACAGACACTGCGCCGGTCGAGGTGACGCTGTGTCCGAACACAATGGCGTCGGTGGCCGCCGACGCGAGGATCTGGGCGAAGACACCCGCTGCCGTGACCCCGCCGAGCGCAATGCCAAACGATGACGTGTCTGCGGTCGAGGACTGGGTGCTCGTCGCCGCAACCGATGCAGAACCAGACGAGGAGATCGTGCCGAGCATGGTCGCCGCGGTCGGCGCGGCGAGGATCGCCCTGGCGATGTAGACGCCGGCGTGGAAGAGACCGCCGCCGGGTGAGTAGATATGTGCGCCCACCGTGCTGCCGGCCGGGGTCAGCGCGGCTGTGACATTCACTGCCCCGGTCGACGCTATGTCGACGGCGCTGTCGACGGTGGCGGTGACACCCGCTGTCGAGGTCACCTCTGCGTCAGCGGTGATCCCGGTGCCTCCTGCCAGCAGCGCGATGCTCACCACTGACGCGTCTGCCTCTGCCTGGTTCTCACCCTGCGCGGAGACTGTCACGCCACCGGACGAGAGAACCTGGCCGGCGAGCTCGGATGTCGTCGCGCCGTTCACCGTCGCCGTCGGGGCCATCACCTGCACCCCGTAGCCGGAGACCATGCCGCCAGGGGTCGAGCTCTTCGCGTGGTTGGTCGACTGTGCAGCGACGGTCACGACACCGCCAGCGTTCACGCTGCCAGTGCTTGTGAAGAGGGCTGTGGTCGTGCGGTTGATGATCGCCTGGGAAACACCGACGCCAGCCGTGTCGACGCCAACCTGCACACCGATCAGGTAGGTCTTCACCGTGTTGATAGCCGTCGACGTCACGTCGACGGCTCCTGTGACCCGCCCGTGCGCGCCGAACTGCGCAGCCGTCGTGCCGTTGATAGTTGTCACCCCGACCCCTGCGCTGACGGTGATCGCGCCAGCGCCGAGGGAGAAGACCGTGGTCGGTGCCGAGATAGTGGAACTCGCGACCACGCTGACCGCCCCGACCGGTGACGTTGCCCCGAGTGCCACGTTGCCCAGAGTCGCTGTGGTGTCTCCCGAGACGTTGTCGATGGCGACGGCCGCGCCTACGGCGACCAGACCGATGATTCCGCCCAAGGCGGCGGAGCTGACGGTACGGTTGCCCGTTGCGGCCACCGACACCGTGCCCCCGGCCGCCGGAATCACCGCTGAGTCGTCGATGTGCGCTGTCTGGTTGCTGGTGTCGTTGATGATCGCGACCTGCCCACCGATCGCGACGCCGCCCGCAACCCCACCGAAGGCGAGAGCAGAGGAAGTGTCTGTGGTGAAGGCGGCGACCGAGATGCCCGCGCCCGCAGTGATCGACGAGCGGGCCTGGATGGAGGCGTCGGTGTGCGAGTTCAGGTTGGCGAGCACGAGTGACAGGCCGGCTCCGACGACCCCACCCGCACCGCTCCCGGCGAGCCCCAGGAAGCTGAAGTTCTCGGTCGCTCGCAGGTCGACGCCTCCACCGACCACGACGATCACGTCGGTGGAGATGGTTGCGACCGTGCCCTCCGGAGCGCCCGGGTTCGTGACTCCGCCGCTCACCACTCCAGATGCCGGTGCCTTCGCCGTGACCGAACCGGAGGCCGAGGAGCCGGCCAGGCGGATCTGATCCTGGGCCTTGCTGTGCTTGCTCGAGTCACCCTGCAGCCCTGCAACGATGTTCTGGTAGCCGCTCGATCCGGTACCGGTCGCGTTCGAGTCGGCGACGCTCTGCGGGTTGCCATTGCTCGACAGGCTGTTGGTGTCGCCGTCCTGACCATCGTTGTAGTGGGTGCTGGCCTGCGTGCCAACAGTCCAGATCGACAGTGCACCGGCCACCGCGACAGCACCTCCGGAGATGCTGGCTGCGTAGCTCGAGATGTCTTTGACCGAGAGGGCGAACAGCGAGAGATCCTGCGAAGCAGACACGACAGCGCCCTGGTTGATGTATGCCTTGGTCGAGGTGTTCGCAACACCGAGATCGACTCCGCCCGCCGCTCCGACAAAGCCGCCTGCTACGGCACCTCCGATGGTGAGTGTTTTGGTCGCCTCGGCCGCCGCTATTCGAACGGACTGTACGGTCGATGAGGTCGAGCCCTGGTTGACCTTGGTGGGCGAGGTCGTCGTGCTGTCGATGAACGCATACGTGGTCGCGTGGATCAGGGTCACGTCGATTCCGCCGGCAACGCCGACCAGCCCGCCGCCGACCCCGAGGGCGAGACCGAAGACCGTCTCGCTCGAGTTGGCCTGCACGGCGAGCCCGTGGAACGTACCGGTGGCGAAACCGTCGCCCGCGATCGTGCCGGAGTCGACGCCGCCCAGCAGCCCGGCTCCGGTGGCGAGTGCATCGACGGCGCTTCCGGGGCTGACGAATGCCTCGGTGTCTTTGGTGAGCGAGGTCACCGCGACACCGGCACCGACGCCGACCACCCCACCGGCGAGAC
>JAYTRC010000060.1:0-93922 GCA_043746355.1 Lacisediminihabitans sp.
CGCGGAGCCCGACAGCGTGCCTAAGCGCCGAATTGATCACCCGGGGCGCCTGGTCGGCCGTCGAGATCAGCTCACGATAGTTCGAACACTCGACGAACAGCCTGTCGGGATGCGTCTCCTGGAAATAGCTGCTGCCGATCTCCACGCTTGGGATGTGGCTTGCGATCGCCAGGACAGGAGCGCCGGACCGATGCGCGTCGAACAGGCCATTGATGAGATGGAGGTTGCCAGGGCCGCAGCTGCCCGCGCAGACCGCCAGCTCGCCCGTCAGCTGCGCCTCAGCGCCCGCCGCGAATGCCGCTGCCTCCTCATTGTGCACGTGGATCCAGTCGATACCGCCTTTACGCGAGCCTCCTGAACGACGAACGGAGTCGACGATGGGATTCAGGCTGTCGCCGACGATCCCATAGATGTGGTGGACGCCGGCTTCGATGAGCTGGGCGACGAGCTGGTCTGCAACACTTTGGGCCATAATCCCGGAGCGTACGCCCGTCGGCGCACGGTCAGCTTCCCGCGCGACTCGCCGGGTTCTGGTGACTGTTCGACCCTTTCACTGCAGACCAGAGCTCACCCTGAACCTGGATCGCGAGATCACGAAGTAACGCGCCATCCTGCCTACTGAATTCGCGCGGCTGGTTGTCGATAACACACAGGGCTCCCACTCTTCGCCCGTTTGGGGCTTCGATGGGATACCCGGCGTAGAACCGCACGTCACCGGATTTCACAACCGAGTGGCGCGAGAAGCGCGAATCCTCGCGTGCGTCTTCGACCACGAGCAGCGCAGAAGTTCGAATCGTGATGTCACAGAACGTGTCGATCCGTAAGACGTCCATCACTGCTATTCCCGCCACAGATTTGACCCACTGGCGATCGTGGTCAATGAAAGTTACAGCAGCACCCCGAGTGTCGAAGAGGTTGCGGGCCGCGGCAACGATGCTGTTTATTCGTGGGTCCGGCACCCTCTCTACCGCAAGTTCATCGAGAGATCGCTGGCGCTCAGGCTCATTCGCGCGCTCCACCGCGCGAATCCCGACGGTCGCACTGTCGAGTTTCTCCGCCATAAGCGGAGCTATGATCCCTGCCCATGCGTCGTATTCGTTACTGGAATGGCGCAGGCGGTTGGTCACGGCCGCAGGGTCAAATGGAATGAAAGTAACCCCGTTGCGGCTCTCGCACTCCGAGTGCGTTGCCGAGTTGATCAGGGTTATCTGCCGATCGACGATCGGCGCAAGCAGTCGGGGAAACGTGGAACTCGACAGGGTTGACGGCACCGCAATGACAAAGACGTGAAGGCTGGCAGGACTCGTCGCCCGAAAGTAATCGAGAAGTGCTGCAAGACCGGTACGCCAGCGCTGTACAGCCTCAAACCTGTTCGCCTCGTTCGCGCCGATGGTCAGCACGGCAGCGTCATAGCGCGAGAGATCGACATCACGCACCGCGTCGAGGCAACTCACTGCCGTCATGGACGGCGATACGACAATGTCGAGATCGAGCCCACGCCCGCTCTGGACTGACAGGTGCCTCGCGAGGTGCCCCGCAAGTCCGAGTTCATGAGACAGCACGCCGTAGCTCACCGACGGGCCGTCACCGATGAGCAGAAGTCGATCGGCATCAGCACCGTCCGCGTGAACCTGGAGGGCACCCGTCGGGTGTGCAGAACGCCGTGATTGTCTTTCGGAGCTGGCGGCCCATGCGGCGACGAGCGGGCGTGCCATCGTGGTTACGATCGACCAAAACATAACTGGCCCCCTGGACGTACTGCGGCGGGACGTACTGCGGCGGGCTGCATGGTCGGGGCGGCCTTAAGTGGATCAAGCCTAACGGTGCTGGACCGGGATTCTCATTATTTTCGATCCATCAGTTCGAGAAGCCGTTTGGCTCGCGCGGCGATATCGGCGTGATCGTTCTGGGCTGCCCTGCTCTCGACCGCGATCACAGCACAGCGATGCACTCTGGCGAAATCGCCAAAAGGAAAGCTGTAGCGACCCTTCGACTCCTCCGGCTTCGACTCATCGACGCCGAGATGCCACTTCGCGTACTCCGCGTAGCCGTGCTTTTCGATGAAATCGTTTTCCTGATCGGCCGTTGGAGCATGCATGCTCCATGCTCCATGCTCGTCATGAATGGCTTTGCCGTTCTTCACCAGGGTGCGCGCGTATGTGAGCGCTTTCGGGTTGATTTTCACCGCCATGGGGCGCACGCTACCCCGCAGAGACGGGCGCGCAAGGTGTGCGACTAGGGCTTGCGCAGCGCGCTGAGAAGTGCAGTGCCGTCAGGCACGCCAAGACCGGTACAGGCATCCCAACCCACCTTCGCACTGAACGCGCCATTGTCACCAACGACGACGTCACGAAAACCAGAATGTGCAGCATAAAGTTTCGGCTGCAGCAACCCGAGCCGGGCACCGGTTGCCTGGGCAAGCCGGGCCACCAGTGCCGCCCACAACGGTGCCACAGCGCTCGTGCCGCCGTAGACCGCGCGCGTGCCATCGACGAGCACCTGGTAGCCGGTCTGCGGGTCGGCAACCGCGGCGACATCCGGTACGCCTCGACCGCCAGCTCGCGCGGTCGGAGCCGGCACACTCGCCGCCGCCTGCCACGCTGGGAGCGGGAATACGTCGCTCACGCCACCACCGGTCGCGCCACCGCCTGCGCCGTTGTTCCACACGGTCTCCGAGGTCACAGCGGTGCCAGTTGCTCGCAGACTGGTGCCCCCGCAGGCGAGAACATGCGGGCTGGACGCCGGGAAGTCAGTGTGATTCTTGCCGTCTGTCGCGCTGTCTGCGCTGCCGTTGTCGCCGGCGGCAGCCGTAACGGTGATGCCCATTGCTGCAGCATCCACAAAGGCGTCATCGAGGGCTGTGCGCGCCTGGCCGGTCCACTGGTCTTCGTTCTGGCCCCAGCTGATGCTGATCGAGGTGGGGGTCACGCTCGCGTGGGCTGCTTCGCTCACGGCATCCACGAATCCGGCATCGGTGTTCGGTGCGAAGTAGACGACGATATTCGAACCAGGGCAGAGCGCCCCTGCTACCTCGATGTCGAGCAGTACCTCGCCATCTGCACCCGACGGGTCTTTGCCTGCTGCGTTCGCTGCACCGTCGATGCCGACTGCCGTGACGTTCGGGCCGGTGATGGCAAGACCGGCAAAGTAGGTGTCGAGCTCGGTCTGGGCGAAGCCGCCGCCGAGTTCGATGATCGCGATCGTCTCGCCGCTGCCGTCGGTGCCGGTGGGAAAGCGGTAGATCTCGGCGAGTTGCAACGGCGTGTAACTTACGGTCACAGCGTGGGCCTCAGCCACCCGGAACTCCGCGCGGGCCTGTGGCCGGTCGTCGAGCCCCAGCACAGCAGTGACGATCCCGTCGAGAGTGGCGGGCACCATAAGGCCGCCGGTGCGGTGCCGATGTTGCACTTCGGTGCCGTCGCTCGCGAGACTGTGTACGGTGTCGAGCTGCGTGCCGAACACTCTCGACATTGCCTGCACAGTTCCCCTGATCCGCATTCGGCGCGAACCCGGGTCGGTGGAGACGACCTCGAGGCCGAGCGAGGTGAGCGTCGAGCTCACCAGCTCTGCATCCGCCGGGTTCGCGCCGATCGTCTCGGCGAGAAGCTCTTTCGACATCTGCGGCCCTGAGGTGATGTCGGATGGATCGATCTGGTTACGCCGACGCAGCACTAGCGTCGCCTCGACCTCATCCGTCGGCTGCAGCGAAACTGCCGAGGGCTTCAGCCCCTGTGCTGCTGGCTTGTCGCTGCCGGGCAGTGGCCTCAGGTCCAGGGGTTCCGGCTTGCCGGGGGTGGTCGGCGGGCGGTCTGCCCTGTCGCTTCTTTTGTCATCGGCACGATGCCGGGGCTCGTGTGATTCGGTCATTGCTACCTCCCCGGCCAGTCTGGCCACATCCGCCGACAGTGCTGACTAATGCCTCATACGCTACGCACTCTCAGGCCACACGTGGGAACATGCACACGTGAAGATCCTTATCGTCGAAGACGACCCGGAGATGGGCAGGCTTGTCGAACGCGGGCTGACAGCGGAGGGCTACGAGACCCAGGTCGTCGGTAACGGCATAGATGCCCTCATAGCGGTCGCCGGCGGAGACATCTCTCTCGCGGCAATCGACGTGATGCTGCCCCAGATGTCTGGGTTCGAGATCTGCCGGAGAATTCGGGAGACGGGCAGCACCCTTCCTATCCTGCTCATTACCGCGCGGGATGCCGTCGAAGACCGCGTATTCGGGCTCGACTCGGGTGCAGACGACTACCTCACCAAGCCCTTCGCATTCGTCGAACTCAACGCGCGGGTGCGTGCGCTCCTCCGACGCGACGCCGCAGCAGACAAACTCACCGTCACAGTCGGGGATCTGAAACTCGACTCGCTCACGCTCACCGCGACCATCGGCCAGCGCGACATCGCCATGAGCCCGAAGGAGTTCAGCCTGCTGCGCCTGCTCGCAGGGCAGGCAGGGCAGGTCGTTTCGCGGCTCCGAATTCTCGAGGAGGTGTGGGGAAGCACCGAGAACATCGATCACAACATCGTCGACCAGTACGTGAGTTACCTTCGCCGCAAGATCGACGCAGACGACTCGGGGGTCAGGATCATCACGCTTCGGGGCAAGGGGTACACCCTGGAGGTCACTGCCCGATCGGGTGGAGCGTGATCAGGCTCGGTCGTCTCAGCATCCGCTGGCGCATCACCATCGGCACCCTGGTTATCGCCGCGCTGCTGTCGGTCTTCGCCGTCTTCGCCTTCCGTGCCCAGGTCGAACGAATCCTTACCAGCACTACCACGACACTCCTGCAGCACGATGCAGCGCCCTACATTGCCGATGTCGCGAACAACCCGACGACCGTCGCAAAGCCGGGAAGAGGCCAGTTGGTTGCCGTGCTCGACCCGCAGGGCAATGTGATCGTCTCCAGCATGCCGGCCAGCCTGCAACAGCAACTCGCTGTTCTGCTGGCTATGACCGGTGATACCCAGAGTGTGATGGGTGGGGATGACAGCTTCCGCGTCTACAACGAGCCGGTCACGTCGTCGGCCGGCGTCTGGCACATCATCACTGCCCGCAACGAAGACTCTGCAACGCTGTCACTCGACCGAATCACCCAGGCACTCATCGTGGGCGCCGCGATAATCGTGCTGGGTTTCGGCATCGCCTCATACCTGCTCACTGCAGCGGCTCTTCGGCCGGTGACCAGGCTACGGCGGCAGGCTGAGGAGCTGGCTGCCCAGCGGTCGACGGAACCACTACCGGTCAGCCCCGCGATGGACGAACTCTCCGGTCTCGCGATGACACTCAACGAGTTCATCACAGAGGTGCGCGAGTCTGTCGATCGTGAACGTCAGTTGGTGTCTGATGCCAGCCACGAACTGCGCACCCCGCTCGCGATACTGATGACCCAGCTGGAACTGGCCCACCTGAGTACGGGAGATGCCACGGCGCTCGAGGCCGAGATCAGCCAGGCTGAACGATCGGTTGCCCGGTTGTCAGGACTCGCCACCGGGCTCCTGCAACTCTCCCAGCTCGAGCAGCCCACCACCGCCAGCCCCCGCACATCATGGGATGAGCTCGCCACCGAACTCGCGGCATCCATCGACAGCGCTCGACTGCTCGCCGTCACCGGAAGTGTCACCATTGACTTCGATGTCGACGACGCGCCGACAGATGACAGCTACCGAATCTCGGCGAGCAACTTCGGCAGGTTGGTCTCCAACCTGGTCAACAACGCGAGAACTGCTGTCGACAGCGATGGCTGGGTACGGGTAGCACTGAGACACTCCCCCGTCGGGCTGGTGCTCACCGTGGTCGATTCGGGCCCCGGGATGCCCGATGATTTTCTGCCCGTCGCATTCGACCGGTTTTCTCGACCAGATGACTCACGCGCGAAAAACAGTGGCGGAAGCGGGCTGGGGCTCGCGATCGTTCACGCGATAGTCACGTCAGCAGGCGGCACGGTTTCACTTGCGAATGCAAACGGCTTGAGCGTGACCGTCACGTTACCTGTGTAACCTCTCACAGCATTGCCATTCGTTTTCGAGGGAATGTCAGGGCTGGCTGGCGACGATGAAGATGTGAGTGAATCCACCCTGGTAATCATCCCGACCTATAACGAGCGTGAGAACCTGCCAGCCATCGCCGCTCGGCTCATGACGAGCCTTCCCGATGTCGACATCCTCATCGTCGACGACAACTCGCCTGACGGTACGGGTGCTATAGCCTCTGCGCTGTCATCAGGCCATGACAGAGTGCACGTGCTGCATCGCACAGGCAAGGATGGCCTCGGTGCCGCCTACCGCGCCGGCTTCGACTGGGGCATCGAGCGAGGCTACGACCGGTTGGTCGAGATGGATGCTGACGGCTCACACCAGCCCGAACAACTGCACAGGCTGCTGGACGCCCTCGACGACTCGGATGTCGTGCTCGGTTCCCGCTGGACCCCGGGGGGTGCCGTAGAGAACTGGCCACTGCGCCGGGCGCTCCTCTCCCGCGCTGGCAGCCTGTACGCCAGGGTTGCACTCGGGCTTCCGGTTCGTGACGTCACGGGCGGGTTCAGGGCCTTCCGTGCATCCGCTCTCGTCACCCTCGATTACCACGCGGTCGAGAGCCAGGGCTACTGCTTCCAGATCGACATGCTCTGGCACGCTTATACGGCGGGCCTGCGCATCGCAGAAGTGCCGATCACCTTCGTCGAGCGGGTTCACGGCGAATCCAAGATGAGCTCGGGGATCGTCCGCGAGGCGATCGGCAGGGTCACGGTGTGGGGGCTGCGCGGGTTGCCTGCCAGGGTGCTCGGCACGCGGCATCCTGCACCGGTCAAGTCCATCGAGCTAGAGGCAGCACATGTCGCGTGAGTGGCGCGCTGCCTTCGTGAGGCAGGCCATGAGCTTCCTGCTTGTCGGCGGGGTCGGTTTCGTGGTCGACATCGTCGTGTTCAACACCCTGCGCACAACAGTCTTCTCGCAGGATCCGATCGTTGCGAAGGTCATCTCGACCTCACTCGCCATCGTCGCGAACTGGATCGGTAACCGCTACTGGACGTTCCGTTCAGAGCGCAGGCGCGGCAGCCGCGCCCAGGTGGTGCGTGAGGCTGTCGAGTTCGGACTGGTGAGCGCAGCAGGCTCCCTCATCGCGCTCGGCTGCCTGTGGGTGTCGCACTACGCACTCGGGTTCACATCGGTGCTCGATGACAACATCGCAACCAACGTCATCGGTCTCGCGCTCGGTACGGTCTTCAGGTTCGTGCTCTACCGGGTCTGGGTGTTCGGAGCCAGGCGCACGACAGTCGTCTCGACCGAGACTGCCGACCTGACGACCGTCTCGGCCTGATCGCTTAAGGTTGGGCGACACTAGCTTCGGCGACACGAGTTTGGGGCGACACGCCGCAGGCTGTCGGTAGCAATTGACATAGTCGAACGTATGTTCGACTATGGGGAGATGGCTTCTGCAGCAGCGACCCTCGGCGCCGTCACACACGGTGTTGTCACACACGGTGCTGTCACACTCACTGCTGAGCCTACGCGCGCCACCGTCGATGAACTGCAGGCTCGAATTCGACAGATGCAGGCGACGAAGCTCGACACCCGCCTGGTGCCCACCCACCCGGCGATCGGGCGGCTGCTGCCGGGCGGCGGGCTCAAACAGGGTGCAGCATATTCCGTCGAGCGGTCTGCTGCCCTCGTCATGGCGCTGCTGGCCGGTCCATCCGCTGCGGGCTCATGGTGTGCTGTTGTCGGTATTCCAGAGTTCGGGGTCGAAGCAGCACAGGGTTTCGGCATCGACCTCGAGCGGCTGGTGCTCGTGCCGCATCCCGGCGACCAGTGGCTCGCTGTCACGGCAGCGGTCGCAGACGTGGTCGGGGTCGTCGTCACCCGCCCGCCGACGCGAGCGAGTGATTCGAGCGTCTCGCGTCTCACCGCCAGGCTGAGGCAGCGCGGCTCCACCCTCATCGTGCTCGGGCCGTGGCCCCAGAGCGAGGCGATGCTGAGCCTTTCCGAGAGCAGCTGGAGCGGAATCGGCAACGGCCATGGCCACCTCACCGCGCGCCAGGTAACCGTGACGGTCTCGAGCAGGCTGTCGGCTGTGCCTCGCAGTGCGAGGCTGTGGCTGCCGTCGATGACTCAGGGGGTCGAGCTTGTCGAGACCTCACCGACGATGTACGGCGCTGGTGAGGTCTCGATCCCCACGGAGCCGGCTGCCGGTGCTAACGCATCGTCCGGACTGCGCCGCGTGGGCCCAAGTTCGACCCGCCTCAGGGCGGGCTGATGCGCACCATCCTGGTCTGGTGCCCCGACTGGCCCATCGTCGCAGCGCTGAAATCACACGCGCTGGGGCGGGATGCCCGGCTCGCCCTCATCGACCGCGGCGAGGTGTTCGCCTGCTCCGCTGCTGCGCGGCGCGAAGGTGTGCGCCGCGGGCAGCGGGTGCGCGACGCCCAGGCACGCTGCACCGACCTGGTCGTGCAGCCGTACGAGGCCCACCTCGACCTCCGCCATTTCGAGCCGGTGCTCGAGACCATCGAAGAGACGATGCCCGGCGTGCAGCTGCTGCGCCCAGGCACCTGCGCGATGCGTGCCCGCGGGCCCGCCCGCTACTACGGCAGTGAGGAGGAGGCAGCCCTCTGGCTGCTCGACGCGCTCGACGGCCTCGGCATCCCCGGTGCCCGTGTCGGCATCGCTGATGGGGCGTTCACCGCAGAACATGCCGCCAGGGCTCCGAAACCCGGTCGGATTCGCATCGTGCCCGAGGGCGAGTCCGCGACTTTTCTCGCCCCATTGCCGGTCGGCCTGCTCGGGGATTCGACGGTCGCGACGCTGCTCGGGCGGCTCGGCATCCGCACCCTCGGCGACTTCGCGAAACTGGGCAGCGACGATGTCGCCGGCCGCTTCGGCCAGGCCGGCGCCCACCTGCACGCCCTGGCTGCGGGGCTCGACAGCCGCCCCGTCGTGCCGAGGGTTCCGCCGGAAGAGCTGGACGCATCCGTCTCATTCGAACCACCACTCGACCGCATCGAGCAGGTCGCGTTCGGCTTTCGCACAGCGGCAGACGCACTGGTCGCAGAGCTCGTGCGTGCCCAGTTGGTGTGCACCGCCATCCTGGTCGAGATCGACTCGGAGTCGAGCGAACTCTCCGAGCGCAGCTGGCTGCATCCGCGCTCGTTCACGGCGGCAGACATCGTCGACCGCCTGCGCTGGCAGTTGCAGGGCAGCGGCACCATCGACTCCGGGCTCAGCTCACGCATCACCCGCGTGCGGGTCGTGCCAGAGGCCGTCGACCCGATCGGCAACCACGAGGTCGGGCTGTTCGGCGGCGGCCTTTTTGGGGGCGGCACAGATGGACGCATCCACCACGGCCTCTCGCGGGTGCAGAGCATGCTCGGCCATGGCGCGGTGCTCACCGGCACCATCGGCGGTGGGCGTACCCTGCAGGAGCGCCAGTCGCTGGTCGCCTGGGGTGATCGCCCGTCGCTGTCGAAGTCTCCGACACAGCCGTGGCCGGGTCGGCTCCCCCCGCCCACCCCGACGACGGTGCTCGAGCGGCCGGCACCGGCTCTCGTGCTCGATGCCAGGGGCGACGCTGTCGACATCGACGACCGCGGGCTGCTCACCGCCATCCCCGCCCGATTCTCGGTCGACGGCAGAACCATCATCGGGGTGCAGGCCTGGGCGGGGCCGTGGCCGATCGCGGTGCGCTGGTGGGATCCGGCGACCTCGAAGCGGGCGAGCCGGTTCCAGGTCGTTGACGAGTCTGGGGCAGGCTGGCTGCTCGTGCTCGAAGACCACCGGTGGTGGCTGGAAGCACGGTACGACTGATGGGCTTCTCAAATCCTCCGGTGCCCTGGTCTGAGTACGAGCGCAAGCTCTCGGATTCCCGTCGACCCGGCAGCCCGCCCCTCGGCGCCGATGGCGGAGACAGTCCCGGCTGGTCGAACAAGCGCAACGAGTACATCCCTCCGCCGATCCAATGCGCCACCAATGTTGTGCCCTATGCCGAACTGCACGCCCACACCAATTTCAGCTTTCTCGATGGGGCATCCCTCCCCGAGCAGCTGCTCGAAGAGGCGGCGAGGCTCGGCCTGCACTCGCTTGCCGTCACCGACCACGACGGTTTCTACGGCATCGTGCGGATGGCAGAGGCGGCAGAGGCCCACCCGGGCATCGGCACGGTGTTCGGCGCAGAACTCTCCCTCGGGCTGAGCAAGCCGCAGAACGGCTCAGCAGACCCCGAGGGCAGCCACCTGCTCGTGCTGGCTCGCCGCGAAGAGGGCTATCACCGCCTGGCCGGCGCCCTCACCTCAGCCCAGCTCGCCGGCCTGGAGAAGGGTCGCCCGGTCTACGATCTCAGCGAGCTCTCCGACCGCTCCGCTGGCAACTGGATGGTGTTGAGCGGATGCCGCAAAGGCACCGTGCGTCAGGCTCTGCTCTCAGGGGGCGCCCCGGCAGCGGCCCGCGAACTGGATCACCTCGCCGACCTGTTCGGCCGCGACAACGTGCTCGTCGAGCTGTTCGACCACGGCAACCCACTCGACAGTGACCACAACGACGCGCTGTTCGCCATCGCCCAGCAGCATCGCATCCCGGTGGTCGCCACCGGCAACGTGCACTACGCGAAACCCGACCAGCACCGGCTCGCTTCGGCGCTTGCCGCCGTTCGCGCCCGCAGGAGCCTCGATGATATGGACGGCTGGCTGCCGGCATCCGGCGCCCAGCATCTTCGTTCGGGGGACGAGATGGGTCGCCTGTTCGCCCGCTACCCCGGGGCGGTCGAGCACACGGTCGAGGTGGCGGATGACCTCGGCTTTCGGCTGCGGAGTGCCAAGCCCGACCTGCCGAAACAGCAGGTACCGGCCGGGCATACCCCGATGAGCTACCTCGCTGAACTGGTCTGGAACGCGGCACCGGATACCTACCCCGGCCTGCCAGACAGCATTCGAAAGCGCATCACCCGCGAGCTGAAACTGATTGAGGCCAAGCATTTCGCCGGCTACTTCCTGATCGTCTGGGACATCGTGAAGTATGCCCGCGAACGCGGAATCCTCTGCCAGGGTCGCGGTTCTGCTGCCAACTCCGTCGTCTGCTACCTGCTGAAGGTGACAGCGGTCGACCCGATCAAACACCAGCTGCCCTTCGAACGATTCCTCTCCGACGGGCGCGACGAAGAGCCAGACATCGATGTCGACTTCGACTCGGAGCGCCGGGAGGAAGTCATCCAGTACGTCTACGGCAAGTACGGGCGCAACAATGCTGCCCAGGTGGCGAACGTCATCCAGTACCGGCCCAAGTTTGCGGTGCGTGACATGGCCAAGGCCCTCGGGGCGAGCCCCGGCCAGCAGGACGCGTGGTCGAAACAGGTGGAACGTCACGGTGGCCTGGTCTCGAGCGACGATCACGACATCCCGGATGCCGTCGTCGAGTTGGCACTCGACGTGCTGAAATTTCCGCGGCACATGGGCATCCACTCGGGCGGCATGGTTCTCACCGACCGGCCGGTCGGCGAGGTGTGCCCGATCGAGCACGGCCGCATGGACGAGCGCACGGTGCTGCAGTGGGACAAAGACGACTGCGCGTGGATGGGGCTCGTCAAGTTCGACCTGCTCGGCCTCGGCATCCTGAACGCGATCCAGCACACCTTCGATCTCGCCCGCGATCATCTCGGCGAGGAGTGGGACCTCCAGTCCATCCCCAAAGAGGAGCAGGGGGTCTACGACCAACTGTGCCGAGCCGACTCGATCGGGGTCTTCCAGGTGGAGAGCCGGGCGCAGATGGGGATGCTCCCCCGTATGCAGCCGAGACGGCTCTACGACCTCGTGATCGAGATCGCGATGGTGCGGCCCGGGCCCATCCAGGGCGGGGCCGTGCATCCATACATCCGACGGAAGATGGGCACTGAGCCGGTCACCTATATTCACCCGCTGGCCAAGCCGGTGCTCGAACGCACGATGGGCATTCCGCTGTTCCAGGAGCAGCTCATGCAGCTCGCCGTCGCCGTCGCTGGCTGCAGCCCCGACGACGCAGATCTACTGCGTCGGGCTATGGGATCCAAACGCGGACTCGAGAAGATCGAGTCGCTCAAGAAGAAGCTGTACGCGGGCATGGCGGGCAACGGCATCGTCGGCGAGATGGCGGACGACATCTACCTGCGCATCGAAGCCTTCGCCAATTTCGGATTCGCCGAGAGCCACGCCCAGAGCTTCGGGCTACTCGTCTACGCGTCGGCGTGGCTGCGGCTGCACTACCCGGCGGCCTTCCTCACCGGGCTGCTGCGGGCCCAGCCGATGGGCTTCTATTCGCCACTGACCCTCGTGGCGGATGCCCGGCGGCACGGCGTACGGGTGGAGCGGCCCGACATCCTGCTCTCCGGCTGGCAGCCGGGCCTCGAGCCGCTGAAACGGGTCGAGCTCGGGCCCATGCGGCGCAGTCCGGACGATGCGTCAGCATCGGCAGACGGCTCCATGGGGATCGAGACCTCGCCAACGATTAACCCAACCGGCGACCCCGCCTGCCTCGCCCACGACCAGCCTCCGGTGGCTCCTTACGACCGCACCGCCCACTTCGACACCGACGACCACCGGCGCGATGGCAACCTCATCGTGCGACTCGGCCTTGCCGGGGTGAAGGGAATCGGCGAGAAGACCGCCCAGGCGATCGTCGCCGAGCGCGACACCGGTGGTCCATTCACCGACATGGCGAACCTGGTGCGGCGCACCGGCCTCAACACCAGCCAGCTCGAAGCTCTCGCCGCGGCCGGCGCATTCGAGGCATTCGGGCTCAGCATGCGCGAAGCGCTGTGGGCCGCCGGGGATGCCGCCCAGAACCGCTCCGAATACCTCGAGGGCAGCCTGGTCACCGTGCAGCCGCCGCTGTTCTCGATGCCGTCGAGCGTCGACGTGCTCGCCGCGGATCTCTGGGCGACCGGCATCTCGCCGCGGGATCACCCGATGCGCTATGCCCGTGAAGAGCTCACCAGGCGGGGTGTCCTCAGCGCTGCAGATCTCACCACAGCCGAGTCAGGGCGCCGCATCGAGGTCGCTGGCGTGGTCACCCATCGCCAGCGACCGGCGACCGCGAGCGGCATCACCTTCATGAACCTCGAGGATGAAACCGGGCTCATCAATGTGATCTGCAGCGTCGGCGTCTGGAACCGCTATCGCCGGGTCGCCCGCGACGCGTCTGCGATGGTCGTGCGCGGCATCCTGGAGCGCTCTCCCGAGGGGGTGACCAACCTGCTCGCCGACCAGCTCGAGCCACTCGTCATCACACACAAGACCTCATCGCGCGACTTCCGCTGAGAGAGGGTTCGCCCTAGGCTGTGCCGCGTGAAACCGTACCGAGTTCGCCGGCTCGCGGTGATCGACCTGCACGGATTCCACGGAACCACTCTGCGCCTCTGGCTCGTCCGCGTCGAATTCGTCGTCGCAACGATCATCGCCGCCGCACTTGCCGTGCTCTTCATCGCTCACGGCGGCGCGAGCGGCTGGATCATCGGCCTCATCGCCGCCGGCATCGGCACTAATTACCTCGTGCTCGCCGGCTGGGCAGTCGTGCTGCACGACCCCGAGCGGCTCGCGCGCGAATTCGCTGCCCACGACGTCGCGGTCGACGGGCGCTATTACAGCGTCGGCCAGTTTCGGCTGGCGATACCGTTCCTGCTGCCGATCATGGCGGCCCGCGCCGTAGAGCGAGAGCCGTAGAGCATCCGCATTCGCGGATCGAGCCCGAGGCGCAGCTCAGGCCAGGCAGGCCGGCCCGAGCAGGCTCTTCAGCTCGCCATACAGATCAGCGCTCACCGACACCGGGTACGGCACCTCGAAAACCCGCGCACTCTCACCTTTGACCAGCTTGAGCCGCACCTCGGTGTTGCCGGTGTGACGGATCAGCACATCGTTGAGAGCGGTGACCACGTCGGTGGTCGCCCGCAGCTCCGGCATCGAGATGACAAGCGGGCCGGATCCGAGACTCTGCCCCATGTCGGGCGAGAACATGCTCGACGCGTGCAGGTTCATGCCGTCGTCACGGAGGCTCACCCGCCCGCGCACCACCACGATCGAGTCGTTGGAGAGGGCTGGTGAGAACTCCTGATAAGTCTTTCCGAGGAACATGACGGTGATCTCTCCACCGAAATCCTCGACGGTGATGATGCCGTACTGGTTGCCCGAATTTCGCGCGACCCGATGCTGCACCGAGGTGACGAGGCCTGCGACAGTAACGTGCTCACCGTCACCGGCACCCTCACCGCCGAGCAGTTCCGTAATTGTCGTCGACGCGTGTTTCGCGAGCTGGATCTCGAGCCCGGCGAGTGGATGATCGGAGACATACAGCCCGAGCATCTCGCGCTCGAACGCGAGCTTGTCGCGCTTGGCCCACTCGGGGCGATCAGGCACCTGCTCCGCCTCGGCGTCGAACTCGAAGATGCCGGCGAACAGGTCGACTTGCCCGTTGGCCTCGTTGCGCTTGAGACTCACGGCCGAGTCGATCGCATCCTCATGGATTTCGAGCAGCGCCCGACGGGTCGCGAGAGTGTCATCGAAGGCGCCCGATTTGATCAGCGACTCGACGGTGCGCTTGTTGGCGACCTGGATCGGCACCTTGCGCAGAAAGTCGTGGAACGACGTAAAACGCCCCTTCTCCTCCCGCGACTGGCGGATGAGCTCGACCACGTTGGCACCGACGTTGCGCACGGCACCGAGGCCGAATCGGATGTCGCCCACCCCCGTCTCAGACGGCACAGCGGTGAAGTCGACGAACGACTCGTTCACGTCAGGCGCGAGCACCTTGATTCCCATGCGCCTGCACTCGCTCAGGTACAGTCCAAGCTTGTCTTTCGAGTCGCCGACGCTGGTCAGCAGGGCTGCCATGTATTCGGCGGGGTAATTGGCTTTGAGGTAGGCGGTCCAATAGCTGAGCACGCCGTAGCCCGCGCTATGCGCCTTGTTGAACGCATAGTCGGCGAATGGCATGAGGGTGTCCCAGAGCACCTTGACCGCGGTGGCGGAGTACCCGTTTCCGAGCATCCCATTCTCGAAGTCTGCGTACTGCTTGTCGAGCTCGGACTTCTTTTTCTTGCCCATAGCCCGGCGCAGAACGTCGGCCTGACCGAGCGAGAATCCGGCCACTTTCTGCGCGACCGACATCACCTGCTCCTGGTAGACGATAAGTCCGTATGTCACCCCGAGGCTCTCCTGCAGCGGCTCTTCGAGCTCAGGATGGATGGCCTCGATCTTCTGCAGGCCGTTCTTGCGCAGCGCGTAGTTTGTGTGCGAGTTCATGCCCATCGGGCCCGGGCGATAGAGCGCGATGACGGCCGAGATGTCTTCGAAGCTGGTCGGCTTGAGCTGCTTGAGCAGTGACCGCATCGGGCCACCGTCGAGCTGGAACACCCCGAGAGTGTCACCCCGGGCGAGCAGGTCGTAGGTCTTCTGGTCCGCATCGAGATCGAGTTCTTCGATCACCAGCTTCTCGCCGGTGTTCTTCTCGATCATGCGCAGGGCATCCTCGATGATGGTGAGGTTGCGAAGCCCAAGGAAGTCCATCTTGATCAGCCCGAGCGATTCGAGCGGCGGCTGATCGAACTGGGTGATGATCGCGCCGTCGTCTTCGCGCTTCATGATCGGCAGCACGTCGAGCAGGGGCTCTGCAGACATGATCACACCGGCCGCGTGCACTCCCCATTGGCGCTTGAGGTTCTCGATTCCGAGGGCCGTCTCGAAGACTTTCGCCGCCTCGGGATCTGTCTCCAGGATGGTGCGGATGTCGCCGGCTTCCTTCCACCGGTCGGCGTCGCGGTTCATGACATCGCCGAGCGAGATGTCTTTGCCCATCACGGCTGGCGGCATCGCCTTGGTCAGCTTCTCGCCGACCGAGTACGGCATGCCGAGTACGCGGGCGGAATCCTTCAGCGCCTGCTTCGCCTTGATTGTGCCGTATGTGACGATCTGGGCGACCCGATCGTCGCCATACTTCTCGGTGACATAACGGATGACCTCAGGCCGGCGCCGGTCGTCGAAGTCGACGTCGACGTCGGGCATCGATACGCGCTCGGGGTTGAGAAAGCGCTCGAAGATCAGCCCGTGTGCGATGGGGTCGAGCTCGGTGATGCCCATCGCGTATGACGCCATCGATCCAGCTGCGGACCCGCGACCAGGGCCGACGCGGATGCCCTGGCTCTTGGCCCACGCGATGAAGTCGGCCACGACCAGAAAGTACCCGGGGAACCCCATCTGCTTGATGACGTCGACCTCGTACTGCGCCTGGGCGAGGTGCTCAGCGGATGGCGCATTGTCGAAGCGCCGCAGCATCCCGACACTGACCTCTTTCTCGAACCAGCTCGCCTCGGTCTCGCCCTCCGGCACCGGGAAACGCGGCATCAGGTTGCGGTGTTCGAAGCTCACCTCGCAGCGCTCAGCTATGAGCAGTGTGTTGTCGCAGGCTTCAGGATGATCGCGGAACAGGTGCCGCATCTCTGAGGCCGACTTGAGGTAGAACTCGTTCGAGTCGAACTTGAAACGGTTGGGGTCGTCGAGGGTTGATGCCGACTGCACGCAGAGCAGTGCCGCGTGCGCTGTCGCGTCGTGCGCGTGCGTGTAGTGCAGGTCGTTCGTCGCGACGAGCGGCAGTTCGAGGTCTTTCGCCAGTCGCAGCAGATCTTCGATCGTTCGACGCTCGATGTCGATGCCGTGATCCATGATCTCAGCGAAGAAGTTCTCTTTGCCGAAGATGTCCTGGAAGTCGCCAGCTGCCTTGCGAGCCTCGTCATACTGGCCGAGCCTCAACCGGGTCTGCACTTCGCCGCCGACGCAGCCGGTGGTCGCGATGATGCCCTTTGAGTACTGACTCAGCAGCTCGCGATCCATACGCGGCTTGAAGTAGAAGCCCTCGATCGAGGCCAGCGACGACAGCCGAAACAGGTTGTGCATGCCCTCGTTATTCTGCGAGAGCAGGGTCATATGGGTGTACGAACCAGACCCGCCCACGTCGTCCTGGTTCTGGTGGTTGCCACCCCACTTCACCCGGGTGCGATCTTGCCTGGCGGTACCCGGCGTGATGTAGGCCTCTGTGCCGATGATCGGCTTGATGCCTTTCGCTGTCGCCTGTTTCCAGAAGTCGTATGCCCCGAACATGTTGCCGTGGTCGGTGACGGCGATCGCCGGCATCTTCGCATCGGATGCCGCCTGCATGAGCGGACCAATTCTGGCGGCACCGTCGAGCATCGAATATTCGCTGTGCACATGAAGATGCACGAATGAGTCATCGCTGGATGGCAAGAATCGCTCCGACTGGCTGGGGGATGTCAGACAAGGATAAGCCTGTCTCAATCCCCCCTGAGCACGTCGAGCGCGTGTTGCAGGTCGGCCGGGTAAGAACTTCTGAAGACGACCTGCTCGCCGCCGCCAGGATGCCGAAGCCCGAGTTCCATCGCGTGCAGCCACTGGCGCGACAGACCCAGCCGAGCTGAGATCGTCGGGTCTGCGCCATACATCGAATCGCCGACGCATGGATGCCGCTGCGCAGCCATGTGCACGCGAATCTGATGGGTGCGACCGGTCTCGAGGTGCACTTCGAGCAGTGAGGCACTCGGAAAAGCCTCGAGCGTCTCGTAGTGGGTGACCGAGTTCTTTCCGTCGGAGACCACGGCGAATTTCCAACTGGAGCTCGGGTGCCTCCCGATCGGCGCGTCGATGGTGCCGGCCAGCGGGTCTGGATGCCCCTGAACGACGGCGTGGTAGATCTTCGACACCTCACGGTCGTGAAACTGTCGCTTCAGCTCGGTGTATGCGCGCTCACTCTTGGCCACGACCATGAGCCCGCTGGTGCCTGCATCAAGTCGATGCACGATGCCCGCGCGCTCTGAGGCTCCGGATGTCGAGATTCGGAATCCTGCGCCGGCCAAGGCCCCGAGCACGGTTGGTCCCGTCCATCCGACGGAGGGGTGGGCTGCGACCCCCACCGGTTTGTCGACCACAACGATGTCATCGTCGTCGTAGACGATGCCGAGATCTGGAACGCTCACTGGGACTATCGTCGGCAGCTCCCTGGCCTGCCACGAGACTTCGAGCCAGCTGTCTGCCTTGAGACGATCGGCTTTACCGAGGGTCACTCCGTCGACCACGACTCCCCCGGCTTCGGCGACCTCTGCGGCGAAGTTGCGTGAGAATCCGAGGAGCTTGGCGATTGCGGCATCCACCCGGTCGCCGACCAGGCCCTCTGGCACCGGCAGGCTGCGGGTCTCCACGGTCAGTTGCTCGGGTTGTCGACGTTGGTCGAAGTTGCCTCGACCGGCGCTGCGTCGACCGGAGCCTCGTCAACCGAGGCCGCCGCTGCGGATGTGATGTGCCGCTTGCCGTCGAGCCCGACGCCGCGGATGGTGAGGATGATGAACAGCCCCATACTCGCGCAAATGAAGGAGTCCGCGATGTTGAAAATCGCGTTGAACCCGTAGACCTGGATGAAATCGACCACTTCGCCAACCCCGAACCCCGGCGGGCGAAACAGCCGGTCGGTGAGATTGCCTGTGGTTCCGCCGAGAAGCATCCCGAAGAGCACAGCCCAGCCTAGCGAGCGAATGCGGCGGGCGAACAACACGATGAACACAGTCACCGCAACCGCCGCGATGGAGAAAATCCAGGTGAGTCCCGTAGCGAACGAGAACGCCGCCCCGGGATTCCGAACGAAATGGAAGGTGAGAATCTCACCGATGACGCTGACCTGCTGGTTTTCAGTGAGGTTTTTGACGACGAGAAACTTGGTGAGCTGGTCGATCCCATAAACCACTACAGCGACCGATGCGAGCGCGATGATCGCGCGCACACTTACCTTGCGCTTACCGACTGCGGCCGAGACCGCAACCGGCTCCGACGACTGCGGTTCAGTTACCGCCAAAGCCCTGATAGCCGGCGGGCTGCGGAGCCTGCTGAGCGGTGTCGTATGCTGGCGCACCCTGCGGTGCGGCTGCCTGCGGAATCGGCTGCGACTGGGGAGCGCTGCTCGTCATGGCATTAGGGCTCTCGAGTTCCTGCAACTGGCCCTCGATGTAGCTCTTCAACTTCTGGCGGTATTCGCGCTCGAAGGTGCGAAGCTCTTCGATACGGCTCTCAAGCGACTGGCGCTCCTGATCGAGGGTCGAGAGCTGCTGGCGCTGGGCGGTCTCTGCGTCGCTCACCACCTTGGCTGCGGTCGCTTGGCCTTCTGCAATGAGAGCATCGCGCTTCTCAATGCCTTCACGCACGTGCTCTTCGTGGAGCTTGCGAGCGAGCTGCAGAAGGTTGTTTGTGTTGCTCGGGTCAACCGCATTGGGGTCGACCGGAGCCGTGTATGCGGCGGGTGCTGCAATCGGAACCGGAGCCGGCACCGGCGCTGCTGCGACGACTGGCGGCGCTCCGTACTGCGGCTGGTCACCGAACGCCGGCGCTGCCGGCTGTGCAGCACCACTGCGCTGAAGCTCGTTGATTCGGGACTCCCCGGCGATGAGTCGCTGGCGCAACTCCTCGTTCTCCTGGTTGAGGCGGCGCAGTTCTACGACGACCTCGTCGAGAAAGTCATCAACCTCGTCCTGGTCGTATCCCTCACGGAACTTGGTCGGCTGGAAGCGCTTGTTGACAACGTCTTCGGGCGTCAGGGCCATGGTCTCACCTCAAATAGAGCAGTAACGGGTTATGTCAAAATTAACGATCAGCTAACGGTAGCAAACTAATGAGTCACCATCACTACCTCGCAGTTTACCAGTCCATCAAAACTGGGAGAGCGCGAGGGTGATGTAGATGAGCACGATGACGACGAGCATCACAAGGCTCCAGGCGAAGTCGAGCGCCATGCCGCCGATACGGATCGGCTTGACCAGCCGGCGTGCGACCCGGATAGGAGGGTCCGTCATCGCGTAGACGAATTCGCTCACCACGAGCACAACGCCCCGAGGTCGCCACTGCCTGGCGAACATTCGCGCCAGATCCAGCACGAATCTGCCCCACATGACAAAGAAATAGACCAGCAAGACGTAATAGGCGACCGTCGCGACAAGAGAAACGACGATCACCGAAGGATCACCCCTGCTGGAGAGTCCCTGCGATCAGGACTGGGCAAAGAATGAAGCGTCGACATCCTGTTCGGCCTCCGCCTGGTCGCCACTGACGGCGACATGGGCGGGCGACAGTAGGAAAACCTTGTTGGTTACCCGCTCGATCTTGCCATAAAGACCCTGCGAGAGTCCGCTCGCGAAGTCGACGAGGCGTCGGGCCTCCGGTTCGCTCATCTGCGAGAGGTTGATGATCACCGGGATGCCCTCGCGAAAGCTCTCAGCGATGACCTGGGCGTCTTTGTACGCACGAGGGTGCACGGTGAGGATCTCGTTGAGTTCGGCAGGCGCCGGGGTGCGGGAGGCCGGTGCACGACGCAGCGGGGTCACCGGCGCGCGAGCAGCGGTCGGCTGCTGCGTGTGGCGCTCCTGGTGGCGTTCGACCGGGGTGGCCGGCGCTGAAGGCGCGGCATCCTCATAGTCGAATTCCTCGTCGGCAAGGCCCAGGTAGACCATGGTCTTGCGTAGTGGGTTAGCCATTTGATGCCTCCAGTGGTGAAACTCGTGTGGCCAGATTAACCGGCGGTCGGCCGATTTCCGGTGATTGCAGAACCAATCCGTAGGTGTGTCGCGCCTTCGGCTATTGCGTCGGCGAAGTCCCCAGACATTCCCGCCGAGATGAATCGTGCTTCGGGTTCGAGCGCCTGGACGCGCAGCGATGCGTTGCGCACCCGAGCGAAGGCGCTTCGCGGCTCCTCGTCGACCGGAGCGACGGCCATGACGCCGAGCAGCCGGAGCCCGGATGCCGCGAGCACACGCTCGACGAGGGGCTCGAGCGCGTCTGCCTGCACGCCACCCCGCCCCGGGTCAGCAGTGAGATTCAGCTGCACGAAACAGTCGAGTCGGCTTTCGCCAGAACCCAGTGCGTCGACGACCGAATCGCGGTCGAGCGAGTGGACGACGCTGGAGTATTCGCGTACCTGGCGGGCCTTCTTGCTCTGCAGTTGGCCGATGAAATGCCAGCGCAGGTCGAGGTCAGAGAGCTCAGCGGCTTTAAGCTGGGCTTCCTGGTGCCTATTCTCGCCGAAATTCCGCACGCCGAGGGCGTAGAGCTCCCTCACCATCCCAGCAGGGTGAAATTTGGTCACCACGATGGTGGTGATCTCGTCGGGGTCGCGGCCTGCGTGTGCCACGGCATCAGCAACTCTGGCTTGAGCCGCACTCAGCCGGTCGGCGAGGGTGGGCGTCGTTGCTTCAGAAAGCATTGTTACTTCAAGAAGTCGGGGATATCCAAGTCGTCATCGTCGTCTTCGAACACCGGGTCGCGCTGGGCTGCTGGGGCAGGCGATGACGGCTCGCTCGACCAGGCGCTCTCACCCGATTCGGCGGAGACTGCTCCGGAAGAGACTGCACCGACAGACGCGCCTACGGGCTCAGAGGAATCGACGAAGTTCGAGCGATGTCCGACCTTCTTGATTACAGGCTCACCACCGTCGAATCCGGCGGCGATCACGGTGACCCGCACCTCGTCGCCGAGGGTGTCGTCGATTACAGCACCGAAGATGATGTTCGCTTCGGGATGCACGGCCTCCTGCACCAGGCGTGCAGCGTCGTTGATCTCGAAGATTCCGAGATTGGATCCGCCCTGGATGGAGAGCAGTACGCCGTGGGCACCGTCGATCGATGCCTCGAGCAGCGGGCTTGCCACTGCGAGCTCTGCGGCCTTGATCGCGCGGTCGGCGCCCCTGGCCGAACCGATGCCCATCAGCGCCGAGCCGGCACCCTGCATGACTGATTTCACGTCAGCGAAGTCGAGGTTGATGAGGCCGGGGGTGGTGATGAGGTCGGTGATGCCCTGCACGCCGGCGAGAAGCACCTGGTCTGCAGTTGCGAATGCCTCGAGGAAGCTGATGCCACGGTCGCTGATTTCGAGCAGCCGGTCGTTCGGCACAACGATGAGGGTGTCGACCTCTTGTTTGAGCGCCGAGACACCGACGTCTGCCTGCGCTGCACGGCGCTTGCCCTCGAAGCCGAACGGCCGCGTGACAACACCAATCGTTAGAGCGCCGATGGACTTGGCGATGCGTGCAACAACGGGGGCCCCGCCCGTTCCGGTTCCACCGCCCTCACCGGCGGTGACAAACACCATGTCGGCGCCGGCGAGTGCCTCTTCGATCTCCTCAGCGTGGTCTTCAGCGGCGCGTCGCCCGACCTCGGGGTCTGCCCCGGCGCCGAGGCCCCGGGTGATCTCCCTGCCGACGTCGAGTTTGACGTCAGCATCGCTCATCAACAGCGCCTGCGCGTCAGTGTTGATGGCGATGAACTCGACTCCGCGAAGCCCGAGTTCGATCATGCGGTTGACAGCATTGACGCCGCCGCCGCCTATGCCGACGACCTTGATCACGGCTAGGTAGTTCTGGTTCGATGTCACGTCCGGCCTCCGCTTGAACTGTTGATAACTTTCAACCTCTACTTGAGGATTAAAGTTATGCTCAGTATAGGTTTGATGCCTCACGGTAAGCCGACGCGGCGCAGGCAGCACTGAGGCCCTCGGGCGTGTCGGAGATCGGGGCGGTTAATAAGGTGGAGGGGATGCTCGCGGTGCTCGTGTTCAGCACGAGCCACCTCGATGCTGCAGGAGCGGGGCGCTGCGAACGTAGCGCGGCTGAGCGGTCCGAGCGGGTCAGCGGGTCGCGGCCCTCAAGCGAATTGCGCGGGCGAACTCCGCCATGCCACAGAGGGACTAATGGTTGGCGAACACCGGAACAGTCGGGGCAGTCACGTCATAACGAACAGCACCGGGCTGCCTGGTGATCAGCTCCGCAAGCACTGTCGCTTTGAGCGCAGACTGCTCATCACTCCCCCAGATCACAGTTTTCCCGCCAGTCAGGGTGAACGTCACAGTGTCTTTGGTAGCCGCCGTCACGGTGTCGACCTTCGCAAGCAGATCTGAAGGAAGGGCGAGAAGCACATCGACGGTCGCGGTGAAAGCAGCCGTACCGGCGAGAGCGGCACCCGCTGTCAGCACAGGCAAACCGGCGGGGCGAACAGTCGAGTCCTGAAGTACCACGCCGGCAGGATCGACCGTTGAGAAACCCTTGGCTGTCTGGACAACAGCGATCGGAGCTCTCTCTGAAATGCGAATAACGAGCGTGTCAGGCGGCTGAGACTCGGTGACATAACTGCGGATCAGCGAAAAACCGGAGAGCTCCCTGCGGATCTTTCCAAAGTCGACCAGAGCGAGAGGCGTACCCAACTGGCTGTCGACAGCCTTCTGCAGTTGAACCTTGTCCACCCGGGATGTGCCGGTGATAGTGATCGTTTTGAGCGACAGCAGCGGAGAGTAAACCGCGCCGATGACCAACCCACCCAGCAGCAGGAAGCTGATGATCGCCACCAGCCAGGTGACCCTGCGCCTGCGAGATCGCCGAGTGAACCTTCGCACTTCGCCACGCTCGTAACGCCGGCGCTCCGCAGCGGCCTTACGAAGTTCCCGGCTGGCTTGCGCCGGTTTCTCGACCGGCAGGTTCGGGGCATTTCGCGGCTTCGCTGCCAGCTCATTCGGTGACTGAATCTGCACTTGGTGAGGCGGTCGCTTTGGCGTCGTCTTACCCCGCGCAGGCGAAGGCTTCGTGAGAGACGCAGCATTCAGTGCGGACGACGCTTTCGGTGCGGGTGCATCGTTGGGTGCAGGCGAGGCGCCCTGTTCCCGTATTTTTCTGGCCGGTGACTTTTTCGCGGGCGGTGGAGTTGCGGGAGATGCGCGCCGGTCGAACCCCTCTGGCCGCTTCACCGTTGCAGCCGCTTCATTTCGCTGCTCTCTCGCCGAGCGCCACCAGCAGCTGCGGGATGATTCGGTAAACGTCTCCCCCGCCCATCGGGATTACGAAGTCGCCAGGGTTGGCGATAGACGCCGCGAACTCGACGGCCGCCTGCCAGTCATCGATAACGCTTACGCGGGAACGGTCGACGAACAGCTCAGCGATGAGCTCTCCGCTGACGCCGGGAATCGGGTCCTGGCGCGCACCATAGACCGGCACAATGATCGTGTGATCAGCCAGGGTTTCGAGCACCTTCGCAAACTCTGCTGCCATGTCGCGCGTGCGCGTGTAGAGATGCGGCTGGAAGATCGGGATTAGGCGACCAGCGCCGACGACGCCGCGTGCACCCGAGAGAGCGGCCATGATCTCCGTCGGATGATGCGCGAAATCGTCATAGACGCTGACACCGTCGACCACTCCACGAAACTCGAACCGACGCTCGGTGCCACCGAAGAGCGCGATCGCATCGAGGGATGCCTGCGGTTCGTAACCCAGGCCGACCAGCACACCGAAAGCGCCACCGGCGTTGATCGCGTTGTGGAGACCGGCGACGAGCATCGTGGTGGAGTAGTCCGCGCCGGCGTAGCGGATGCTGAACGACACGACGCCTGCCGCACGCACCGAGTGCACCCGGACATCCGCGGTCTCCGCAAGACCGAACGTGGTGACAGCGCGGCTGATCAATTTCGACGAGTCGAGTTTCGAGGCGACGACGATCGATCTGGGGTCATCGCTCGAGATAACGACCCGCTCGCTTGCCGCCTTGGCAAAGCTCACGAAAGCCTGCTCGAACGCCTCCTCGGAACCGAAGTGATCGAGATGGTCTGGATCGACGTTGGTGATCAGCGAGATCGCCGTGTCGTACAGCAGGAATGAGCCGTCGGATTCGTCTGCTTCGACGACGAAGATCTCGCCGTCGCCCGGCGCAGCGCTGACCCCGAGCGACCGGATCACTCCGCCGTTTACGAAACTCGGCTGCGCACCGAGCGCGAGCAGTGCCGTCACGATCATCGCCGTCGATGTCGTTTTGCCATGCGCCCCGGCCACGGCGACCAGGCGATGCTTGCGAGTGAGCCACGCCAGAGCCTGCGCCCGATGCACGATAGAAAGACCGCGCTCCCGCGCAGCAACGAATTCCGGATTGTCTTCAGCGATGGCACCGGTGACAACGACAGTGTCTGCAGACCCTACGTTCGATGCTTGGTGGCCGATCGCGACGTCGACGCCGCGGGCCCGCAACGCTTCGACGGTATCCGTCGCCCGGATGTCGGATCCGGTCACCGGCACACCGGCGGTCACAAAAAGGTGCGCGATGCCGCTCATTCCCGCGCCGCCGATACCGACGAAATGTACGCGTCCCAGGCGTTCGGGCATGGACTGGGAGAAATCCGACTTGATCATCGGAAACTAATTTACCGGGCGCGCTGGCGCCGAATCCGCGAGGGCTGCCCCAACCAGGTCGACCATGCGATCGGCCCCGTCAAGAACTCCGACTGACTTGGCCCTGACCGCCATGTCTGCGATCAACGCCCGGTCTGAAAGGAGGTCGACCAGCGTGCTCGCCACCCAGTCCGGCGTAAAACCGGCGTTGTCGATGAGCAACGCGCCACCGGCATCCACCTGTTCCTTCGCATTGAGGGCCTGCTCCCCATTGCCGATGGGCAGCGGAATGTAGACAGCCGCAACTCCAAGGGCGCTGAATTCGCTCACTGTTGCCGAACCGCCACGGGCGATGGCGAGGTCGGCAGCAGCGATCGCGAGATCCATCCGATCGCAGTACTGCATGAGGCTGTACCCGGCGAGCTCGGGCTCGAGGCGATCCCACCGCCTGCCGGTGATGTGCAGCAGCTGCCAGCCCGCGCCGAGGATGGATGCTGCTGAGTCCCACACGGTCTGGTTGATGCTCATGGCGCCCTGTGATCCGCCGGTCACCAGAAGAACCGGCTTTTTCGGGTCCAATCCGAAATGGGCGAGTGCTGAGGCGCGGGCGGCAGCGCGATCGAGGGTCTCGATTTCGCGCCGAAGTGGCATCCCGACGAACACAGCGTGCAGCAGGCGGGTGCCGCGAAAAGTCACCCCGACACGTTTCGTGAACAGCGCGCCGAGCCGGTTGGCGATGCCGGGCCGGGCGTTGGCCTCGTGCACGGCGATCGGCTTCTTCTCCCGGCGAGCAGCGACATAGGCCGGCGCCGAGACGTAGCCGCCAAAACCCACGACGACGTCGACGTCGTGCTCCCGAATCAGCGCGCGGATCGCGCCGACAGCGCGCAAGAACTCTCGCGGAAATCGAACGGCAGCCGCGTTAGGGCGACGAGGGAAGACGACTTTGTTGATGGTCAGAAGCTCGTACCCGCGCTCTGGCACGAGTCGGGCTTCTAGCCCTTCGAGAGTGCCGAGCACGAGCACTGTCGCATCCGGTTCGCGCTGGCGAATGCGGTCCGCAACCGCGAGCAGCGGATTGACGTGACCCGCAGTACCACCTCCAGCGAGAAGGTAACGCGTCACCGGAGCCGACCGCGTTGGGCTGGTATCGGTATCGGCACGTCGTCGTGCACAGGGGCGTGCCGGGCGAAGGAGAGCACGATGCCGATTGCTCCCATCGAGGTGATGAGAGCCGAGCCACCCGCCGAGATGAGGGGAAGTGGCACCCCTAACACCGGCAAGATTCCCAGCACCACCGCGATGTTCACGAACGCCTGGCCGATTATCCAGACCATGATGGCGCTGGTGGTGATGCGAGCGAACGGGTCTCGATTCGACCGAATGATGCGCACGAAGGAAATGGCGATCACGACGAAGAGCGCCAAAACCACGATCGCGCCGATCAGCCCGAGTTCTTCGCCGATGATCGCGAAGATGAAGTCGTTGTCAGCCTCAGGCAGCCATGACCATTTCGCCGTCGAGTTGCCGAGGCCCACCCCGAACAGTCCGCCGGAGGCGAGCGCCCACCACCCTTGGATGGTCTGGTAGCAGATTCCTCCAGCCTGATCGAGCGACGTGCAGCCGTGCAGGAACGCCTCGGTGCGCGCCTGCCGCGACCCGGTACTGAAGGCTGCGATGAGTCCGAACACGCTCGCGAGAATCACCGGCAATGCCAGGTAGCGCAGTCGCACCCCCGCGAAGAACAGCGCACCGAGCACGATAGACGCAAGAATGATCGTGGTGCCGAGGTCGCCACCGACGAGAACAAGCAGGATTGCCAGGCCCGCCACCGGAAGGATCGGCAGCAGCAGCTCACGCCAGTTGTCGATGACCTGCAGCTTTTTGGTGAGGGTGTAGCCGAGCCAGACGACGAGCGCGACCTTGACCAGCTCTGAGGGCTGGGCGGTAAAAGTCCCCAAGCTTATCCAGTTGCGGTTACCACCCCGCGTGGTGCCGAGAGGCGTCAGCACGACGAGAGCCTGAAGAGCGACGGCGACGATGACGAAGATGCCAGACCACCGCTTCCAGAACGTCGCAGGCATGCGCGCTGCGACGAGCATCAAGGGAAGTCCGATTGCGGCGAACAACACCTGGCGAACGAATCCGTTGAAGAAGCCGCCGCTCGATTTGTACGACTCCACCGCAGAAGACGACAGAACCATGACGAGGCCCAGTACTACCAGGAACAGGGTTGCGCCGAGCAGCAGGAAATAGTTGCCGGTTTCAGCGGCGAAGATACGTTTGACCGCGACTATCGCGGCTGGTCCGGTTGAGGCGCGTTGCCCGATATCGAGTGGTTGTCCCGGATCAGCTCGCGGCCGGGGTCGGGGAATGCTCGTCGTCATCCGGCCCTCCCAGCAAATCGTGCACAGCGGTCACGAATCGGTTACCCCGATCCGCATAGTCGGCGAATTGGTCCATGGATGCTGCCGCCGGAGCGAGCAGCACCGTGTCACCGATCACCGCAACGGACGCTGACAACCTCACGGCTGCCGACATCACCTGATCAGTCTCGGTTGTGTCGACCTCGAACACGGGGAGTTCCGGCGCGTGTCGTGTGAAAGCTTCAACCAGTGGTTTACGGTCCACACCGATGACAACAGCCGCCCTGAGCTTCGCGACGTTTCGAGAGACGAGATCGTCGACATCCACTCCCTTGAATAGGCCGCCGACGATCCACACGATTGAGGTGAACGAGTCGATGGCTGCCTGGGCTGCGTGTGGGTTGGTCGCCTTCGAGTCATCCACCCAGCGCACTCCCCCGGCTTCCTGGATCGTCTCAGTACGGTGAGGGTCGAGCCTGAACGCCATGATGGCGGCGCGGATGGCTGCTGTCGACACGCCAAACGATCGTGCCAGGGCAGCAGCTGCGAGCACGTTCGCGATCATGTGCGGCGAACCCAACCCGACGACTTCGAGGTCGGACACGGTCGCAATCTCGAGCGCTGAACGCTGGCGATCGTCGAGAAAGGCACGATCGACCAGGATCTCGTTCACCAACCCGACGTCACTCGGACCTGGAAGACCGAGCCCGAACCCGATAGCCCGACAGCCCTCGACCACATCTGCCTGCTCGACGAGCTCCCTGGTTGCCACGTCTTCGAGGTTGTAGACGCAAGCGACTTTCGTTCGCTGGTAGACCCGACCCTTGGCCAGCCGATATTCGGCAGCTGATCCGTGCCAGTCGATGTGGTCATCCGCGAGGTTGAGGCACGCGGCCGAGAATGGAGACATGCTGTCGAGGTAGTGCAGCTGAAAACTGGAGAGCTCGACGACGAGAACATCGAAACCGGTCGGATCACGGATGGCGTCGAGCACGGGCACACCGACGTTGCCGCAGGCTACAACTCGTTGCCCGCCTGCCGCGAGCATTGCGCTGGTGAGCTGGGTGGTTGTCGTCTTGCCGTTTGTCCCGGTGATGGCGATCCAGTCTGCCGCGGGTTCGAGCTTGTCGCGGAGGCGCCAGGCCAACTCGACATCGCCCCAGACCGGAACACCCCGCTCCCTGGCACGCAGTACGAGGGGATGTGACGGCCGAAAGCCCGGCGACACGACCACCAGTTCCGGGCCGAACCCGTCAAGGTGCTCGGCAAGATCGGTTGTGAAGTGTCGAACTCCGATGACGTCGAGCAAGTCGGTCGTCACGGGGTCAGCTGTCGACGAGAGTACGAGAAGATCTGCTCCGAGCTCGGAGAGGGTGTCCGCGACCGAGAAACCGGTGACTCCGAGCCCGAGTACAGCGACCCTCAGGCCGGCCCAGTCCGCCCGCCAGCCTGACAGGGCTGCGACATCCTCAGCGCTTCGAGTCATTCTGGTGCTCTCATGCGGTTCGGGAAAGCCACTCGAGGTAGAACGTACCGACGCCGATGGCCACGAAGAGACCCGAGATGATCCAGAACCTCACCACGATAGTCACCTCGCCCCAGCCCTTCATTTCGAAGTGGTGATGCAGCGGGCTCGCTCGCCAGATGCGTTTACCCCGGGTTGCTTTGAAATACATCCGCTGGATGATGACCTGCCCGGTGATCACCAGGAACAGGCCCCCGATGAGGATGAGCAGCAGCTCGGTACGCGACAGGATAGCCAGAGCTGCAAGCGCGCCGCCGAGGCCGAAGGACCCGGTATCTCCCATGTGGATCTGTGCTGGCGACGTGTTCCACCAAAGGAAGCCGATGAGGGCGCCGACGATCGATGCCGCCACCACCGCGAGGTCGAGCGGTCGTGACACGTCGTAACACTTGAAGAGGTTGTCAGAATCGATGGTCGTCGAGTAGCACGACTGGTTCGACTGCCAGAAACCGATGACGACGTACGACCCGATGGCGAAGATGGATGCGCCGGTCGCGAGTCCGTCGAGTCCGTCGGTCAGGTTGACCGCGTTCGAGACGCTCGTGGTGATGAAGACCACCCAGGCGAGGAAGATCATGATGCCCGCCGTGGCTCCGAACAGCACGACGAAATCGATATTGAGATTGCGCACGAACGAGATCGCGGTCGAGGCCGGCGTGTGGCCGAAAGCGTCGTGATAGGTGAGCGCGAGAATGCCGAAGGTCACGGCGACGATGACAGTTCCGGCGATCTTGTACCGGCCAGCGAGACCGAGGCTGTTCTGCCTGCGCACCTTCATGAAGTCGTCGATGAACCCGATCAGCGCAAGGCCGACCATCATGCCGATTACGAGAAGGCCCGACCCGGAAAGGGGGTCTTTACCGACCAGGTGCCCCACGAAATAGCCCACGATCGCCGCGACGATGAAAACAATTCCACCCATCGAGGGCGTTCCACGCTTGACGATATGGGTGGTCGGCGTGTCTGCGCGGTAGAACTGGCCCAGTTTTAGCCGCTTGAAGAAGCTCGCGAAGAGTGGCGTCAGCAGCAGCGTGAACACCATCGCGACGCCACCTGCTGTCAGGAGGCCGATCACGCGCGTGCCTCGGTCACGGGGTCACACCACCGATGCGATCCCCAAGAAAGCGCAGGCCGGCAGCGTTCGATGACTTCACGAGCACGACGTCTCCTACCCGCAGTTCGTCCTTCAGCAGATCGTATGCCTCGTCGTTGCTCTCGACGAGCACCGACTCCCCGTCCCACGATCCCTCGAGTCCCGCGGCATTGTGGATGTGTCGCGCGCGATGGCCGACGACAATGAGTTTCTGGATGTTCAGTCGCACAACCAGGCGCCCGATCCTGTCGTGCTCCTCGTCTGCATAGTCGCCGAGTGCATTCATCTCACCGAGAACGGCGACGGATCGCTGGCCGGGAGTGATGATCTGGGCGAGGGTCTTCAGCGCAGCAGCCGTCGAGTCCGGGCTCGCGTTGTACGCGTCATTGATCACGGTGATGCCCTCTGAAGGTTCGAGCACTTCCATCCGCCACCGCTCGGCCCGAACCACGCTGTCGAGTGCACCGAGCGCGGCGTCCAGGCCGACACCCAGTTCGAGGGCGACGGTAAGAGCAGCGAGGGCATTCATCACATGGTGCTCGCCCAGCACACGAAGCGAGACCTGCCTGCTCTGCTGGCCGGCGATTAGGGTGAAGGTCGTGCCGGCTGCCGTCGCTCTGAGGTCATCCGCCCGGATGTCCGCGTTCTCATCCAGCCCGAACCAGACCGCACGCGCTGCGGTCTGGTTCGCCATCGCGGCCACCCGATAGTCGTCACGGTTGAGCACAGCCGTCGCGGTTGCGGGCAACCGCGTGACGATTTCTGCCTTGGCCTTCTGCGTCTCTTCGATTCCGCCAAATTCGCCGGCATGCGCCATTCCGACCTTGAGTACCGCTGAGATATCCGGCACAACGATGCCAATCGTGCGGGCGATGTCACCCACTGCACTCGCGCCCATCTCGATGACGAGATATTTCGTGTCGTAATCGATGAGCAGCATCGTGTACGGAGCGCCCACCTGGTTGTTGTACGACCCCTGGGGGGCAACGGTGGGGCCGTCGGCCGACAGAATCGCACGCAGCATATTCTTCGTGGTGGTCTTGCCGTTCGACCCGGTTATCCCGATGACCTTCAGCGCGCCACGAGCACGGACCAACGAGACCACGTGCCCTGCGAGCTTCGCAAAGGCATCGAGTGGGTCAGCAACCACGATCTGCGGCACCTCGAGCTCGATCCTCTCGGCGGTGACGACGAGTGAAGCACCGTTCTCAACAGCTGACTCCGCAAAAAGTCGACCATCTGTGTTCTCTCCGCGCAAGCAGAAGAATATCGAACCGGGAGTCACGAGCCGTGAGTCGGTTTCGACGGAACCCGACAGTTGCTGCCCTGGTTCGCCAATCGTCAGTACACCGTCGATCGCGGCCGAGATCTCGGCGAGGGTGAGGATGATCACAGGTTAATTCCAGCCAGCCTCTTGGAGGGCATCGCGCGCCTCCTGGCGAGCCGAATACGGGGTACGAACCCCCTCGATGTCACGGTAGTCCTGGTGACCAGGGCCCGCCCAGAGAATCGAGTCGCCCTCTTTGGCGAGGGAGACGGCGGCCCGGATGGCTTGCTCGGGTGGGCTCACCTCGAACAGCTCAGCCTGGTGGTCTGCCAGGCGTGCACCCTCTACCAGAGTTGCCCTGATCGACTCCGGGTTCTCGAACCTCGGGTGGTGATCGGTGATGACGAGAATGTCTGAACCCTCAGAGGCAACGCGCGCCATCTCGTGACGCTTGGTGGCATCCCGATCGCCGTCAGCGCCGAACACCATGATCACCCGACCCGTGGTGACCTTGCGAACAGCAGCAAGAGTATTGAGAAAGGCGTCAGGGCTGTGACCGAAGTCAACGTAGACGGAAGGCCCATGCTCGCCCGACACCCGCTCGGTGCGGCCGGGCAGGTAGGCCTCGATACCACCCTGGATGGCGTGACCGATCGCTTCGAGCTCGAAGCCGGCCTCGACCAGCATCACTATTGCCAGCCCGGCATTCGCCGCCATGTGCCAGCCGATGAGCGGCACGCTGGTCTCGAGCGAGCGGCCCTCTGGCCCGGTGAGCCTGAAACGGGTGAACGACGACTGCTCGTCGAGGATCTCGACGTTCCACTCACCAACGACCCCTGGCGTCGCAGAGATAGTGGTGACCGGGATGCGTGAGCGTTCGACGACCTTCTCGCCCCACGGCGAATCGAGTGAGACTACCCCGCGCCTGCCGTGCTCCGGCTCGAAGAAGATGACCTTCGCCTCGAAGTATTCGTCCATGTCTGCGTAGTCGTCGAGGTGATCGTGACTCAGGTTGGTGAACGCAACGACATCGAAGACCAGGCCGTCGACCCGGTTGCGGCTGAGCGCCTGAGCGCTCACCTCGATTGCGACAGCGCGCACTTCGCTCTCCCGCATCCTCGCGAGAAGGGCGTGCATCTCGCTGGCCTCCGGCGTGGTGAGCCGACTCACGACGTTGAGGTCGCCGATGTGGCGTTCGGCAGTCGACGAGAGCCCGGTCACGAGACCGAGTTGCTTCAGGATGCCCTCGATCACGTATGCGGTCGAGGTCTTGCCATTGGTTCCTGTCACGCCAAGCAGTAGCGGCGGATGCTCGTTGGTGCGGTAAACCCAGGCCGACACGTCACCGAGTGCCGCACGCGGAGACTCGACCACGACGATCGGGAGCCCGCTCGGCTCTGCAAGGGCAACACCGGCGGCATCCGTCAATATCGCGACGGCGCCGCTGTCGGCCGCGGATGCAGCATATTGCGCCCCGTGGCCGTTGAGTCCCTGCATGCCGACGAAAAGGTCACCGGGCTGCACTTCCGTCGACCGCAGGGTCACGCCGGTGAGTTCGATGCCGTCGATGACCCCGACGGACTCAAGCCCAAACTCGGAGACGAGCCCCGAGAGGGGCCTGGCCAGCGGATGCTCCGGTCTGAGAACCGGGGGAATCCGAGCGGTCAAGGCGTCCTCTTTCTTACCAGTTCGTCGCCGGATACGTGGATGGTGTCGTCGACGGTGGGACCCGGTACTTTGTGAGCACCTGGGTCATGATCTTCTTGAATGTCGGCGCCGCGGCGGCCGAAGTCTTTATAGTAGTGGGCTTCGTGTAGGTGACGAGCACCTCGTACTGTGGGTCATCGGCAGGGGCCAGACCAACGAATGACACGATCCTGTCCGTGCCGTATTTGCCATTCTGCGCAACCTCTGCCGTTCCACTCTTGCCAGCTACTCGATAGCCCGGGATTTTCGCGAGACTGGAGAGTTCGCCGCTGTCGACCACGCTCTCGAGCATGTTTACGACCGTCTTTGCGGAGGATGCGGCGATCACTTTGGTGCCCGTCGTCGACGGCAGGTCTGTTACTGTGCCATCTGCCTTGGTGCAACCCTCGACGAGGGTCAGCGGCAGGCGCACACCATTGTTCCCGAGGGTCTGGTAAATGCCCGCAACCTGCAGCGCAGTGGCCGAGACACCCTGTCCGTAGAGCACGTTGTACTTCGTCTGGTCGTCCCAGGGCAGCCCCTGGATGTGTCCGCCCGCCTCGCCCTGAAAGTTGACGGCCGACTTCTGCCCCAGCCCAAATGCCTTCATGTAGTTGTACCTGGTCTTCTCGGGCACCTTGATGCCGAGCATCGACATGCCGACGTTCGATGACTGCTGCAGCACACCGGTAAGGGTAAGCCGCTCCACAGCATGGGCTCCGGCATCGTGCACGTTGCCGCCCTCCGGCGTCTTCCAGGCCCAGGGCACCGTTGCCTGCATGGTCGGCGAACCGGTGCCGGTGTCGATGAGCATGGATGCTGACATCCCCTTGAACACCGAGCCTGGCTCGTACTGCTCGGTGAAGGCGAGTGAACCCATGTTGTGCACGGGGGTCGCGCTGACGTTGTTGGGATCGACCGACGGCCAGTCCGCCACCGCCATCAGGTGGGCATCCTTTATCCGAACGACGATCCCGGTCGCCGACTGCGCACCAATCGCAGTGCCCTGCTCGGCGATGGCCTGCTGAACGAACCAGTTGAGGTCTGAGTCAATGGTGAGCTTTATTGTTCCCCCCTGGACTGCAGGCTTGCCCGACACGCTCGACCCTGGGATCTGCACGCCGTCGGCCCCTTGCTCGTAGGTCGAGGTTCCATTCGTTGACTTCAAACACGAGTTGTACATGTTCTCGATGCCGGCCTGGGGGCCGTCTGTGCCGACATAGCCGACCAGGTTGCCCGCAACAGAGCCGTCAGGGTATGTGCGCTTCGGGTGGCTGGCGTAGTAGATTCCGGGGATGCCCAACTTGACCACAGCCCGCATCGACGCCGTGTCGACCGCGGAGCTGACGAGCGAATAGTTGGCCGTCGGGTTTTTGGTGAGCGCCTGGTAGACGTCGGTCGGGTTCTGTTGGGTGATCGCCGCGATCTCATTCGACTGGTCGAGCACTGTGATCTTCGCCTTGCCTTTTGGCGTGTAGTCGTGGATGTTGCTCGGTGACGCCGTGATGTCGTACCTGGTCACGCTGTCGGCGAGCACGGTGCCATTGGCATCCACGATCGAGCCGCGTGGAGCGTACGTCGTCACAGCAATCGACCGTTTGCCTGACGATTGTTTGTTGAGTTCATCAGCGCTGACCAGCTGGATGTCGACCAGTTTCACCACAAACATCCCGACCAGAGCGAACGTCGCGATGAGTGCAATCACGAGGCGCCGCCGGGTTCTGCGTGTGTGATCCACTCGAGTCCCCGGTTTCTTCGGTCAGTGTGTTGTCGGTGATGGGATGGTGCTCGCTGGCGTTCCTGACAGCGCAGTAGCCGACTGCGCACCTGACCCCGTGCCCATTGTCGTAGTCGATGCAGGATTTCCTGCTGCGACAGGCGTCATTGTGGCATTTTGGGATGCGATCACAGTCGGGGTGAGAAGCACGTTCGTGATGAGCGCCTGACCTCCGGGATCTGTCGCGCTCGCAGCACCAGCGGCCGAGGGGTCTTTGAGAACCGCCCCGTCAGACAGTCTCAGCCAGCCCGATCCGCTGCTGTTCATGACCATTCCGAGCGTCGTAGCCCTCGTCGCGAGGTTCTGCGGGGACTGGAGAACGCGAAGCGACTCTGTGAGTGTCTGCTGATCCCTGGTGAGGTTCTTCTGCTGAGCCTGGAGCGAGGAGATCTGGTACGAACCGCTCGAGAGCGCGATACTCAGCAGCAGCTGGGCCATCAGGATGACAAATAGCCCACCGACTGCAACGAGCCCGTAGACGATTCGCGGCCGAGCGCGGCGCTGGCCCCTCGTCGAGACGATCTCAATGTGGCGGGGGTGTTCCTGCACCTCGCGCGGGGAGCGAGCCGGAAGTGAGTGTGCGGTCGCGGTGCTCATGCCGCCCTCCTTGTGCTGCTGTATCTGAGCCGCTCGGCGGCACGGAGACGAACCGGGGTGGCCCGAGGGTTTTCTTCCTTCTCGGCATCGGTCGCCAGTTCGGCCCCGCGCACAAGGAGTTTGAGTTCTGGTCGGTGTTCAGGCAGCTCGATGGGGAGGCCGGCCGGTGCCGTAGAACTTGATGCTGCAGCGAGGGCACGCTTGACGATGCGATCTTCGAGCGACTGGTAGGCCAGCACCACTATCCGGCCGCCAATCTCGAGAGTTCCGATCGCTTCCGGTATCGCGGTGGAAAGCACCGAGAGTTCCTGGTTGACCTCGATCCGAAGCGCCTGGAACACGCGCTTCGCGGGATGCCCGTTGCGCTGGATCGCCACCGGCGTTGCAGCAGTGATCAGTTCGACGAGCTGCGCCGAGCGCACCAGTGCTACCTCGGCACGTCGCGCGACGATCTTCTTCGCGTACCGCTGGGCGAGCCGCTCTTCGCCGAACTCCCAGAAGATGCGGCGCAGCTCGTGTTCGCTGTACTCGGCGAGGATGCGTTCAGCCGTCAGCGGGGATGTCGCATCCATGCGCATGTCGAGCGGGGCATCCTTCGAGTACGAGAAGCCGCGCTCAACCCTGTCCAGCTGCAGCGAGGAGACACCGAGATCGAAGAGGATGCCGGAGACCTCCTCGATGCCGAGGCTGTCGAGGGCCTCTTCGAACCGGTCGTAAACGGTGTGCACCAGGTGAACCCGATCGCCGAACCGCGCGAGGCGTTCCCCCGCGATAGCCAGCGCATCTGTGTCGCGATCCAGCCCAACGAGCTCGAGCCTGGGAAACCGCTCCAGAAAGGCCTCGGCGTGCCCAGCCATCCCGAGTGTCGCGTCGACAAGAACAGCCCCATCTCGCTCGAGCGCGGGGCTGAGCAGATCGACGGTCCTGGCGAGCATCACCGGGGTGTGGATGTGGTTATCGACCATGAGTAACGGACGAGCCCCTTTCGCCTGATCCCCATCCGGTCCGACCTGCCACCGGGGAAGTGACGGCAGGGATGAACGGCTGGAGATCAGGCGCAAGGCACTAGAAAAGTCCGGGGATCACCTCCTCGGTCGTCTCAGAAAATGCCGTTTCCTGCTCGGCGTAGTAGGTCTCCCACGCGCTGGTGTCCCAGATCTCGGCGCGATTACCAGCACCGATCACCGTCAGCTCGCGATCGAGACCCGCGTAAGCCCGCAGGGTCGACGGGATGGTGAACCTGTGCTGGCTGTCTGGAACCTCGGCGTTTGCGCCGGAGAGGAACAGACGGAGAAAGTCGCGACCCTGCTTGCTCGTGATGGGCGCCTGGCGGATCTTGTCGTGCAGATCTTCGAACTCTTTTGTGCTGAACACATACAGGCAGCGTTCCTGGCCCCTGGTGACGACCAGACCCGACTCGAGTTCTCCCCAGAATTTCGCGGGCAGGATGACACGGCCTTTGTCGTCGAGTTTGGGAGCGTATGTGCCAAGAAACATTGGCGCGCTCCCCTCATTCTCCGGCCCGGATGTACGTGTCCTCCACTTTACTCCACTTTCCCCCACAAATAGAAGAAAATGGCTCGAATTGGGGGCATCGGCTCGTCGAATAGCCCGTGTCTATTGGGCGAACGGTGGTGGAGGATATTTGCGTTATTTCAGCAGCAGCAGCTGCATGATCGACCGCACGCTCCGTTCGGGCGCGCAAAAAAGGGCCGACCTCACGGTCAGCCCTGTCTGTTAAACCCTGTTAAGCCCTGTTTGCTGAACGCCCGGTAGCCGAGGTGCCCCTGAGAGGCGCTCCTACCCAGCGGGGCTCCTAGAAACAGTAGAGGTCCTGGAAACACTGGAACTCCTAGACACCGGACCTCCTAGACACCGGAGCTCCTAGGAATGCTGGCGCTACTGGTTGTCGTTATCGTCCTGACGCTTGTCCCAACGCTCGTTGAGACGATCCATGAACCCGGGCCGTGTCTGCGCTGTGGAGGGATCTGGAGCTGGTGCGCCTTCGGCCTGTCGCGGACGCGAGAAAGCGAGCAGCACACCCACGAACATGACAACGAATCCGACAACACCGATGACGGGCTGCCTGAGCGCGACGCCGGCGATGATGCCCGCCACCCCTAGAAGTGCGATGAGCAGCCCGATCACGATGGTTCGGTAGTTGCGACGGCCCCCGTGGGTGCCAACAGTCGCGACGAAGTCGGCATCGTTATGATAGAGACTGCGCTCCATCTCTTCAAGAAGTCGCTGCTCGTGCTCGGAAAGCGGCATCGTGACGCTCCTTAGGCTCGAACCAACGAATGCTTACTAGCAATAGTATGCCTCCGCTGCATAGCTAGGGTAGAAGCGTGGCTGAGAGTACCCGGTTAGTTGACCTTGTCCAGGCTGGCATCGATGCCTTTCTCGATGACCGGCGGCCGCTTCTGGAGTCGATAGCGCCCGACCTCGCCCCATTCATCGATTACTCACGCGATCTGCTGAAAGGTGGCAAGCGATTCCGGGCCCTGTTCTGCTACTGGGGCTGGCAGGCGGTGAGCGGGGGGCCGACTGGATTCGACCCGCTGGAAGATCACCTGGCGCCGGATGAGCTGCACGCCGTAGTGCTCGCGGCCAGCGCACTCGAGGTGTTCCATGCCGCAGCGCTGGTGCACGACGACATCATGGACAACTCCGACACGAGGAGGGGGCGCCCCTCGGCGCATCGCCGGTTCGAGTCTCTCCATGCTGGCGGACATTGGACGGGAAGTGGGCGGGGGTTCGGCCAGTCCGCAGCGCTTTTGCTCGGTGACCTTCTCCTGGGCTGGAGCGATGAACTCTTCGACACCGGCATCCAGCTGCTGGATTCTGCGACAAAACGAGAAGCTGCCCGCCAGGTCTTCAACACCATGCGTACGGAGGTGACCCTTGGGCAATACCTGGACATCCTCGACGAGCGAGCGTGGCAGAGTTTCGAGGAAACCGAACAGTTGCCGCGAGCGCACCGTGTGCTCGTCTATAAGTCGGCGAAGTACAGCATCGAAGCCCCGCTCGCCATCGGAGCGACTCTCGGCGGCGGCTCGCCAGCCCAGCTCACCGCTCTTCGGGGATTCGGCCTCCCGCTCGGCATTGCGTTTCAATTGCGCGACGACCTGCTTGGCGTGTTCGGCGATCCCGAGGTCACGGGCAAGCCCTCAGGAGACGACCTGCGGGAGGGCAAACGCACGGTGCTCGTCGCCGTCTCGAGAAAGAAGCTCCCCGGCAATGCAACAAGACTGCTCGACGAGCTTCTCGGCGACCCGGAGCTCGATGACCAACAGGTCTCCATGCTGCAGGCGTCGATTCGAGACTGCGGAGCCGTTGACGAGGTCGAACGGATCATCGACCACAACGTGCGCATCGCCCTGGCGGCAATGGCATCTGCACCGATCTCGAGCGCTGCAAAGACCCAGCTCGTCGCGCTTGCCGACAGCGTGGTCAAGCGATCCGCCTGACCCTCCCATCGGCAACTGCCGCGAGAGGTTTTAGAAGCCGAGCGCCTGGGCGACTCGTCGAACCTCTGCCTTTCGCCCGGCGCGAAGCGCGGCGATCGGCGACGTACCGATGCTCTCTTCATCAGAGAGCAGCCAGTTCATCGACTCGTCGTCGCTGAATCCGCTGTCGTGAAGAACGACGAGTGTGCCACGCAGTTCGACCAGTGGTTCGTTGTCACGGATGAAGAGCTCAGGCACTTTCCACTCGCCGTCGACCTTTGACGCGAGAAGCGACTTGTCTTCGATCAGGCGTCGCACGCGGCTGACACCTATGCTCAGGGTCTCGACGAGCTCGGGAATGGACAACCAGCGGGTCTGTGGATCAATACTCACAGCGCAAGCCTGCCAGAATCCCTGGCTCGGTCAAACAGTGGTGTTTGTTTCCGATGTATTAACTCACGCAACATTAGTCACGGTAATTGACAGCGGCACCCAACTGTGTCACCGTTGGGTCGATTGGCAATGCCTGCGGGGGCTGGCAGCTGAGGGGACACAATGACAACGTCAGAGCAGCGCACGAGGCGTTCCTCGCGCGCCAAGGTCGGCAAGAATCTCTTCAATACGATTCCCATCGTGCTCGCCGGATCGATGGCAGTAGGCCTGGGCCTGACCGGGCCCATCGAGCCGCTCGCTCCCAAAAAGGCGGAGAAGCCAAAGTCGACTCCCTCGGTATTGGCGAGAACGATCAAAACCGCCTTCGCATCAGCCGCGAAGTCCACTGCGAGCACGATCACCTCCGCAGCCACTTCCCCCGCTGCGACAACTGTCTCAGCCGCTCCGACCACCTACGTCGTAGTTGCCGGCGATACCGTCAGCAGCATCGCCGGACACTACGGACTGGCCACCGCATCCGTTCTCGCTCTCAATGGCCTCGGCTGGAAGTCGGTGATCTTTCCTGGGCAGCAGTTGAAGTTGACGTCCAGTGGCGCGGTTCCGGTTGCTGCCACACCGGTCGCCACATCCGGCCTCACCCGCTATACGATCGCCTCTGGCGACACCATGGGCAAGATCGCAGCCAGGTTCGGCACGACAACAGCGACCCTCCTCAGTGCGAACGGTCTCGGATGGTCGAGCATCATCTATCCGGGTCAATCGATCGTCATCCCCGGCGCACTTGCGCCTGCTGCCGTCGCGGTTGCGACACCGGTCGCGGCGGTCGCTCCGGCCACCACAGGCGGCTCATATGTCATCAGGTCGGGCGACACCATCAGCAGAATCGCTGCGAAGAATGGGATGTCGTCGCAGGCCCTCCTCGCGGCGAACGGCCTCACCCTGTCAAGCGTCATCTACGCCGGACGCAGCCTGGTAATACCGGGGGCGACCGCAGCGCCCGCCATAATGCTGGCATCATCAGCAACATCGATTCTCAGTCCCGAGATGACAACGGATGCGCGCACCATCATCACCGTCGGACGCTCGCTCAGGGTTCCCGACTACGGCATAGTAATCGCCCTTGCCACGGCCCTCCAGGAATCAGGGCTGCGCAACCTGCACTATGGCGATCGCGATTCGCTCGGAGTGTTCCAGCAGCGCCCGAGCACAGGATGGGGAACTGCTTCCCAGCTGCTCGACACGACATACTCTGCTCGCCTCTTCTTCGGCGGGAAGGGCAATCCGAACGCTGGAAATACCAAGGGCCTGCTGGACATCGCGGGCTGGCAATCGATGTCGGTCACGAACGCGGCGCAGGCGGTACAGCGCTCCGGATTCCCGTCCGCATACGCCGAGTGGGAGACCACTGCGCGAATGGCACTCGCCTCGCTCGGATAGTGCGTCGCGCCGGTCACATTTAGGCTGGTCACGTTTAGGGGTGCATCCGGCCCTTCACGGTGTTTTAGCGGCCTGGAGCGGGGGGCCAACTTTAGACTCGGCTGGTGAGCTCCAACAGCACGGATCCCCTGATCGGCCGCCTGATCGACGGTCGCTACCAGGTTCGCTCACGGATCGCCAGGGGCGGTATGGCGACTGTCTATCTCGCCACAGACCTCCGGCTCGAACGCCGGGTGGCAATCAAGGTGATGCATGGCCACCTCGCAGATGATTCCCAATACCGTGCGAGGTTCATCCAGGAGGCCCGCTCGGCCGCGCGGCTCGCCCACCCGAACGTCGTCAACGTCTATGACCAGGGCCAGGACGGCGAGACCGCCTACCTCGTCATGGAGTACCTGCCTGGCATCACCCTCCGCGACCTGCTGCAAGAGCACAAAGTGCTTACCACCGTGCAGGCGATGGACATCATGGAGGCCATCCTGTCGGGGCTCGCCGCAGCCCACAAAAACGGCATTGTCCATCGGGACCTGAAGCCCGAGAACGTGCTGCTGGCAGACGACGGGCGCATCAAAATCGGCGATTTCGGACTTGCGCGTGCTGCCACGGCGAATACCGCGACCGGCAACGCGCTGCTCGGCACGATCGCATACCTCTCCCCCGAGCTCGTCACTCGCGGAATTGCCGATGCCAGGAGCGATATCTATGCGGTCGGCATCATGCTCTACGAGATGCTGGCTGGCGAGCAGCCTTTTCGTGGTGAACAGGCATTTCAGATCGCTCATCAGCACGCGAACGACACGGTACCGACACCGAGCACCAAGAATCCACGGGTGCCTGCTGAGCTCGACGAGCTGGTGCTCTGGTCGACCGCGCGCGACCCGGAGCAGAGACCCCGTGATGCACGGGCGATGCTCGAGCAGCTGCACGAGACCGAGGTGATACTGCGCAGCGATGACCCGGCTACAGCTGCGACCGCTATTCAGCGCACCGTGATAATGCCGGCAGCTGCCGCGCCGGGAACGACGGCTGAGACCCAGGTGCTCGGTGCTCGAGCCCGACACAAGACCGGGCCGATCCTTGCCCAGTCGGTGACGAATTTGGCCGAGAAGTCGGAGCGGCGCAAAGCGCGCGGCTGGTGGCTGTTCGGGCTCGTCATCGTGCTCGCCGCGCTCGCGGGCGGTACCGGCTGGTACTTCGGCGCGGGTCCCGGCGCCCGTGTCACCATCCCCGACCTGTCTGGCACGACCCAACAGGTGGCCACCGCAGAACTCCAGAAGCTCGGCCTGACTGTCAGCCCGACAACGGGCACAGCGCCCTCGCCGACGCTCGCAAAGGGCCTGGTCGTGCAGACCACGCCGCAGGTCGGCCAGTCTGTCCCTCGCGCGGGCACCGTCACACTGCTGCTCTCCACCGGGCCACAGCCGCGGCCGATCACCAAGTTGGCCGGGCTCACCGAGCAGGCAGCGATCGCGCAGATCGCCGGGGAGCATTTTACTTACGACGCGAAAGACTCCATCACGCAGTTCGACGCGACGGCACAACTAGGCACAGTGCTTCAGGCGCTCGGCGCAGGAGGGATCGACCTCGCGACGGTCAGCACATACGGCGACCAGCAGCCGATATCTCTCGTCGTGTCGGCCGGTGCCCTTCCAGACGTTTCGGGCAAGTCTGTGTCAGCCGCAACAGCGGCCTTGAAGGCTGTCAACGTCACTGCCAGTCCGGGTAAACAGGATTACAGCAACACGGTCAAGTCTGGGCTCGTCATCAGCATCGACCAGCCAGTCGATTCTGCGGGGAAGGCTATCGCCATCCGCCCGGGCGGCAGCGTCAACCTGGTCATCTCGCAGGGCCCCGCACCCATCCCGGTGCCGAATGTCGTCGGCCAGACCTGGGTTCAGGCCAAGCAGGTGCTCACCGATGCAGGCTTCCAGATCAAGTTCAAGAACGGCCCGAGCCAGGGCCTTGCGAACGCTTTCCCCACCGTCGCAATAGTCAAGTCAATCGACCCGGGTGTCGGCACGACCGTGCTCACCGGTTCGGCGGTGACCGTCACACTGAGCGTTAGCGGTTAGCCAGGCTGCTCGAGGCGTGTTTAGCCGAGCCAGAGTTGGCGGTGCTGATGCCAGTGTCAGTGCCAGTGCCGCAAACGTTGAGCTAGCGCGCGCCGAGTTCCTCTGCGACGAGGAAGGCGAGCTCTAGCGACTGCATGTGGTTCAGGCGCGGATCGCAAAGCGACTCGTAGCGGGTGGCGAGCGTTGCTTCGTCGATCTGCTCCGACCCGCCGAGGCACTCCGTGACGTCGTCGCCGGTCAGCTCGATGTGGATGCCGCCGGGGTTGGTCCCTGCGTCACGGTGCGCTTCGAAGAACCCCTTGACCTCGTCTACCACGTCATCGAATCGACGAGTCTTATAGCCGTTCGGCGTGGTGAGACCATTGCCGTGCATCGGGTCGGTCACCCACAGTGGGAGGGCATCGAACGACTTGATCGCTTCGAGTAGGGGCGGCAGGGCATCCCGGACCTTGCCAGCTCCCATCCGGGTGATGAAGGTGAGTCGGCCCGGTTCGCGGTCAGGGTCGAGCTTGTCAATCAGGCGCTCCATGTCGTCTGCCGTCGTCGTCGGCCCGAGTTTGACTCCAATCGGGTTGCGCACGCGCGACATGTAGTCGACGTGTGCTCCGTCGATTTCACGGGTGCGCTCACCGATCCAAAGAAAATGGGCCGAGGTGTTCACCGGCGTGCCGTTACGCGAGTCGATCCGCGTCATCGGGCGCTCGTAGTCCATCAGCAGCGCCTCGTGGCTGGTGTAGAAGTCGACGCGCTTGAGCTCCTCGAAATCGGCACCGGCCGCTGCCATGAACTTGATGGCCTTATCGATGTCATGAGCCATCTGCTCGTACTGGATGTTCGCGGGGTTGCGCGCGAAGCCCTGGTTCCAGCGGTGCACCTGACGCAGGTCGGCGAACCCGCCCTGGGTGAACGCGCGAACCAGGTTGAGGGTCGACGCGGAGGTGTGGTACCCCTGCACGAGACGTCGGGGGTCGGCTTCACGCGACTCTGGAGTGAAGTCGTAGCCGTTGACGATGTCACCGCGGTAGGCGGGAAGCGTCACCTCGCCGCGGGTCTCGGTGTCACTGGAGCGCGGCTTGGCGAACTGGCCGGCCATCCGGCCCATCTTCACAACCGGCATCGAGGCGCCGTAGGTGAGCACGACAGCCATCTGCAAAACGGTCTTGACCCTGTTTCGGATCTGGTCCGCTGTCGCCCCAGCAAAGGTCTCAGCGCAGTCACCGCCCTGCAAGAGGAATGCCCTGCCCTGCGCCGCGGCCGCGAGACGCTCTCGCAGCACGTCGATCTCGCCGGCGAAGACCAGCGGCGGCAGCGCGGCGATCTCATCGGACGCAGCCTGCACAGCTTCGGCATCCGGCCATTTAGGCTGCTGCCTGATCGGCAGTGCACGCCAATAGTCGAGGCCGGCGATCACTGCTGGATCGGCGAGTACGACGGCGTCTTCTGACTGGTCAAACACGGGGCTGAACCTCTATGCGCTGGAAAAAGGGGCCGAACGGCCCAAAGATCAAGCCTATCGGCTGCGTGCCGCCTGCTTGTCCCGCAGGGCGGCTGCCCTTTCTTTCACGGATGATGCGTACACGTCGACGTACTCCTGGTTGCTGAGGCGATCGAGCTCATGCATGATCTCATCGGTGATGGAGCGCAGGATGAAGCGGTCGCCCTCCATCCCTTCGAAACGGGAGAAGTCGAGCGGTTCGCCGATGACAATACCGATTCGGCGGATCTTGGGAATCTTCTGGCCGATCGGCATCACCTGGTCGGTGCCGACCATTGCAACCGGTACGACAGGAACGCGACCCTCGAGAATCATGCGGGCGACACCCGTGCGACCGCGGTACATCTTGCCGTTCGGGCTTCTGGTGCCCTCTGGATAGATCCCGAGAATGTTGCCCCTGGCAAGCACACCGAGTCCGGTCTGGAGGGAGGCCTCTGAGGCTTTGCCGCCTGACCGGTCGATCGGGATCATGCCGGTACCGAGGAGGAAGTTCCTGACAAACCAGCCGCCGGGGCCGCGGCCGGAGAAGTAGTCGCTCTTGGCCAGAAAGGTAATGCGGCGATGCATGTAGAGCGGCAGGAACACCGAGTCGGTGAACGACAGGTGGTTGCTCGCCATGATGACGCCGCCGTGCTCAGGGATGTTCTCGTGGCCGATCACCCACGGCCGGAAGATCAGAGTGAGCAGTGGACCTGCCACCAGGTTCTTCATGAACCAGTAGAACATCTGCGCCTGCCTTCCACGGTTTGCCTAGGCTAGCGCGATTCGAGATGAACCCTGGCAAGGTCTGCCGCACCGACGACGCCGGCGTTGTTCACCAGCTGGGCAATGGTGAACTCCGGCTCCGGGTGATAACCGCGAGCCGGCAGGTGGGAGAGGAAGGATTCGCGGATCGGGTCGAGCAGGAGATCACCGGCGATTGCCACTCCCCCGCCGATTACAAAGAGCTGGGGGTCGAGGATGGCGCTGAGCGAGGCACAGGCCTGCCCGAGCCAGTGGCCGAGTTCGCGGAGAGCCTGAAGTGCCCCGGCATCGCCTGCAACGATGAGGGACGCGACATCCTCCCCGCCGAGAGTGCCACCGTTCGCTTCCCTGAGCGTTGCGAGTCCGAGGCCGATTCCCCCGACATCCGCTATCGCATTAGCCATGCGCAGGAGCGCCCGCCCTGAGCCATACTGCTCGATGCACCCCCTGGCCCCGCATCCGCAGGGCAGCCCGTCTGGCACCATCCGCATATGGCCGAGCTCGGCGCCGGCACCATAGCCTCCGCGGAACAGGCGATCCTGCGTGACAATGGCGCCGCCGACGCCCGTGCCGATGGTAAGCATCGTCATGTCTGTCGCAAATCGTCCGGCTCCGAACCGGAACTCAGCCCAGCCAGCTGCATTCGCGTCGTTGTCGATCGTGATGTCGAGGTCGAGGCGGTCAAGCAGTCGCTGCCGGAGCGGCTCTTGCCGCCAACTGATGTTGGGTGTGTAGTAGACCACCGACTGGGTCGCGTCGATGAACCCTGGCGCCGCAACACCCGCGGCGCCGACGTCGTGCCCAACAGCGAGGCTCTCGATCATGGCGACCACAGCGTCGACTATCGCCTCAGAGTCACCCGCGGGAGTCGCCACCCGTGCGTCTGCGACGATCTCGCCCTCGTCACTCACCACTGCGCCGGCGATCTTCGTTCCGCCGATGTCGATACCGATTGCGTGCACGAGCGGGTGACCTCTTCTGTTGGGGTTTATAGCGCAGTCATGAGTTTAGGCAGCCGGTGGAACAGTCGCGACGCGAGGGCGCTCCGAACCCCCATGGGTACACTGGAATTACTGGATCACCCGGTTCCGAAGGAGTTACCGTGAACGAAATAGACGTCACCGCCATTGTTCCGGCGGACCCGGAAGCAAATGTGACCGACCTCCTGATCGAGCGAGTGAAGGCAACACCAGACCGCGCATTATTCTCCCTGCCCACCTCCGACGGCGGCTGGAACGACATCACGTCACGCGAATTCCTGGCCAGGGTGATCGCGCTCTCCAAGGGTCTCGTCGCCTCGGGAATCCAACCAGGCGACAAGATCGGACTGATGTGCCGCACCCGATTCGAGTGGACGTTGCTCGACTTCGCGACCTGGTTTGCGGGGGCGATCCTGGTGCCCGTCTACGAGACATCCTCACCGAGCCAGGTGCACTGGGATCTCAGTGACTCCGGCGCCATCGCGATGGTCGTCGAGACCGCTGACCACTTCGCGCGATTCGACGAGGTTCACGCAGATCTCCCTCTCGTCGACCAGGTCTGGCAGATCGACCTGGGTGACCTCGACAAGCTCGCCGCCTCTGGCGGAGATGTCACCGATAAAGAGATCGAACGCCGGCGTAAGCTGGCCAAGGGCTCAGACATCGCCACGCTGATCTATACCGCTGGCACGACCGGCAAGCCCAAGGGCTGCATCCTCACCCACTCGAATTTCGTCGAACTGACGAGGAATGCTGGCAAGGCAATCCCCGAAATAGTCAACCACGAGTCGAGCACCCTGCTCTTCATCACGCTCGCGCACGTGTTCGCGCGATTCATCTCTGTGCTTAGTGTCTATGGCGGAGTAAAGGTCGGTCACCAAGGCGACACCTCGCAGCTCATCCCCTCGATGGGGTCGTTCCGCCCCACCTTCCTGCTCGCCGTTCCACGCGTGTTCGAGAAGGTCTATAACTCGTCTGAGCAGAAGGCGGAGTCGGGCGGCCGTGGAGCGATCTTCCGTCGCGCTGCCGATGTGGCGATCGCCCATTCGAAAGCCCTCGACGCCGGCCACGTGCCGTTCGGCATGAAGCTGCAGTTCGCGATACTCGACCGGCTCGTGCTCACTAAGATTCGCGAAGCTATGGGAGGCAGGGTGAAGTACGCGATTTCAGGATCAGCGCCCCTCGGCCTTCGTCTCGGACACTTCTACCGCAGCCTCGGCATCACTGTCATGGAGGGCTACGGACTCACCGAAACCACAGCTCCGATCTCGGTCAACGTGCCCGCCAACTTCAAGATCGGCACGGTTGGTCCCCCGCTGCCTGGCATGGCGGTGCGGATCGCAGCGGATGGCGAGATCCAGGCGAAGGGCGTCGATGTCTTCGCCGGGTACTGGAACAACCCGGAGGAGACCGCGAAGGTCTTCGACGGCGAGTGGTTCAAGACCGGCGACCTCGGCCAGCTCGACGATGACGGCTACCTGACCATCACCGGTCGCAAGAAGGAGATCATCGTCACAGCCGGAGGCAAGAACGTCTCCCCGGCTCAGCTCGAAGACCCCATTCGCGCCAACCCGATCATCAGCCAGGTTGTCGTCGTCGGCGAGCAGAAGCCCTTCATCTCGGCACTCGTGACTCTCGACGGCGAAATGCTGCCGGTCTGGCTCAACAACAACGGCGAAGACGCCACCCAGTCGATGGCAGAAGCAACCACCAATCCCAAGGTGGTCGCAGAGATCCAGAAGGCGGTGGATGCCGCGAACTCACGCGTCTCCCGTGCAGAGTCGATCCGCAAGTTCGTCATCCTGCCCTCGGAATTCACCGAGCAGAGCGGGCACCTCACCCCCAAGTTCAGCATCAAGCGCAACGCAATCCTGGCGGATTACACCGATGCGATCGAGGGTATGTACCAGGGCGCGCCGGCCACCGAGGGCATCGCGAGCTAGGCGGTCAGGGGCTAGAACCAGGGAGCGTCGCGAATCTTCGCCATCGCGCTGCGCCGAGCCTCTTTGCTGAGGCCGTCGATGAAGAGCTTTCCGTCGAGGTGATCCGTTTCGTGCTGCAGCGCCTGCGCCATGAGACCCTCGCCGCTCAACTCGACGGGATTGCCGTCGAGGTCGACACCGGTGACACGTGCAAACGGAAAGCGCAGTCGCTCGAAGTAGAAGCCCGGGATAGAGAGGCAGCCTTCGTCGACCAGCTCTGGATCACCGGATGTCTCGACGAGCACCGGGTTGATGATGTACCCGATCTCCCCTTCCACGTTGTAGCTGAAAGCGCGCTGGTTGACCCCGATCTGGGGCGCGGCCACACCGGCGCGACCGGGCACTTCGACGGTCTCGAGCAGGTCTTCGATCAGGCCTCGCACATCGTCAGTCGCACGCACGGCGTCTGAAACGGTCTTGAGCACCGGGTCTCCAAAAATGCGGATCTGGCGTTCTGTCACTTCTGTTCTTCCACCGTTCTCTGGTTCGCGTGTCTCAGGTTGAGCTGGTGTTCCGCGTCGAGCAGCGCGTTCTCGACCACTTCACTCGCTGCCGGGTGGGGCCAGTACATCGACCTCGCCAATCCGCGAACGCTGAGACGATGACTTGCAGCCTGTACGAGAGTCTGGATCAGGATGATCGCCTCCGGCCCGATGATGTGGGCGCCGAGAATGTGCCCGCTCGACGGATCGACCACGAGCTTGCAGAAGCTCGTCGTGTCTTCGAGCGACCAGCCCCACGCCGTCGTCGAGTATGCACGCGACACCGATATCGCGTCGGGCGCCTCCCGCTCGGTAACGCCGAAGTGCGCAACCTGCGGATGGCTGAAGATCGCAGCCGGGATAGGGCCCGGGCCACCGCCGATGAGGTCGTCGGGGTTGAGGATGTTGTGGCGCACAACCCGTGCCTCATGATTGGCGACGTGCTTGAGCTGCCACTCCGACGAGATGTCGCCGAGCCCGAATACCCCGTCGACAGGCACACCTCCAGCCAGCACCCGCTGGTACGGATCGACGGCGAGCCTGCCATCGGGGTGTAGGTCAAAACCCGCAACAGACAGCGCCATGGTGTCGGTGTTCGCAACCCGGCCGATGGCTGAGAGCACGAGCGCGGCTGTAACCGTCTCACCGGACTCGAGAGTAACGAGTCCCGATTCGACAAAAGCGACACTCGCGCCGGTGATGACCCGCCACGGAACGACCGATGTGAATCGATCGGCCACGTCATCGTCGAGATCGTTGAGCAGGCGCGCCGACCTGACGACCTGGGTCACCGCCACACCGAATGAATGGAAGACGTGGGCGAATTCGGCTGCGATGGCACCGCCGCCGACGATGACGATCGAATCCGGCAGTTCATCGATTCGCATGATTGAATCCGAATCGAGCACGCCGGGTGAGGAGGTCCACGACAGGCTCCTGGGCCGAGACCCTGCCGCGATGACGATTTTCGGCGCTGAAATCGTCATGCCACCGGATGAGACCAACTCGTGCACAGCACTGAAGTGGAACGTCTCGCGAAACACGGTGACGTTCGGGATCTTCTGATCACGGTTGCGGAATCCAGCAGCACTCAAATGATCGATACGGCCGAACACCCGGTCGCGAAGTGCACGCCAGTCAGCGGTTGCGGTCGGCACCTCGAGGCCGAGCTGTTTCGCTGCCAGGGCGTCGGCTGCGACATCCGCAACATGAACGAACATCTTGGTGGGAATGCACCCCGCATTGAGGCAGGTACCGCCAAAATGTTCGCCATCGTCGATCAGGGCGATCGTGAGGTGTGACAGATCTCGGCTGATGATCGAGCTACCCGACCCTCCGCCGATGATGACGAGGTCGAACTCCCTGGTCTCAGGCACCCTGTTTTACGGGAATGCCGTCCATGACCATGGCAGCGAGTTCGCGCGCAGCCGAGCGGGTCAGGGGCTTCAGATCTTTGAAGTTGATGACAGAGCCGGCAGCCAGTTGGGGGTCGTACGGGATGCGCACGATCTCGCGCACGCGCGACTTGAAGTGGGCCTCGATCTCTTCGAGCTTCACCAGGTTCGTGCCCTGGGTCGCAGTGTTGAGCGCAACGATCGCGTTCTTCACCAGGTCGCCGTAGCCGTTCGCCTCAAGCCAGGTGAGCGTCTCGGATGCCAGGCGCGCCTCGTCGACGCTGCCGCCCGATACGATGACGACCGAGTCGGCCCTCTGGAGTGTCGCCCGCATAACGGAATGCACGATGCCGGTGCCGCAGTCGGTGAGCACGATCGAATAGAACCGCGCGGCGAGATCGGCGACGACGTTGTAATCGTTCTCGTCGAAGGCCTCAGAAAGAAGCGGATCGGTGTCTGACGCGAGGATGTCGAGCCGGGTCTCGTCGCGCGAGACCATGGCGGTGAAGTCGTTGAAGGTCGTGATGGTCGGAGCCATGGTGACGATGTCGCGCACGGTAGCCCTGGTCTGCTTGTTGACTCGCTCGCTGAGCGTGCCCCGGTCAGGGTTCGCGTCGACAGCAATGACACGGTCTTCGCGGGCATCCGCAAGGGCCATTCCGAGGAGCGCCGTTATGGTCGTCTTGCCGACGCCGCCCTTGCGCGTGAGCACAGGCACGAAACGTGTTCCACCCTCGAACTTCTTGTCGATCTTCAGATCGAGCTCTTTGCGGGCTTTCACCTTGGGTGAGTCACCGCGGTTGACCAGATGGAGCGTTGCCCTGTACAGGAACTTGTTCCAGCCTCCCTCTGGCACAGGCCGATTCTGTCGCTTGACCTCGATCAGGCGGTCGGCCGTGAGCATCGCCGCCGGCTCGGGTGTGGCCGAAACGTCGCCGCGGAGACGCGCCCGACGGGTATAAGCCTGGCTGTCGTTCGCGGGGAGGTCGGGAACGACAACGGGTTCGGGCTCGACAACAGGAAAGGAGGTCATTATCGGGGCGATCACATCGATCGAGGTGGTCGTCGGCTCGATGACTTCTACCAGGCCCGGGTCGACGGAAACTTCGACAATGGCCACTGCGAGTTCTTCTTCCGGCGTCGAATGGACGGTAGTGGGAAGGCTAACCTCGATGGTCAGGCTCTCTGGCAGCGCTGACGCGAGATCGAGCGACGGTACGTCGAAGAGATCACCCGTCGGTTTCCTTGTGGTAGCCATAAAGCAGGTCTCACCTTTCGTGGACTGACAACTTTCCACTGTACCCCGGGCGGAGTGCCGTCGGTCGGCACTACCCGATCTCGAGAAGCAGGTCCCCGCCATCCACCTGCTGCGTTCTGGGGATCGCGAGCCGACGCACAATGCCAGCAACACTCGCGGTGATCGCGGCCTCCATTTTCATAGCCTCGATGGATGCCACGCTCTGCCCGGCCTCGACCGTGTCGCCAGCCGAAACCTGGAGAGTCACGACTCCCGAGAATGGCGCAGCAACCTGCCCGGGCTTTCCCGGGTCTGCCTTCTCGGCTGATTTGACCTGCACCTCGATGCTTCGGTCCCGAACGAACACCGGCCGCAGCTGGCCGTTGAGAATCGTCATGACGGTTCTCATTCCCTGGTCGTCTGCGTCGCCGATTGCCTGGAGCCCGACATACAGGCTCACGCCCTTCTCGATGTCGATGACGCGCTCAGTCCCTTGGCGGAGACCGTACAGGTAGTCGATCGTGTCGACGACGCTGAGGTCTCCATAGAGTTCGCGCATCTCCTCGAACTGTTTCGTCGGCCCTGGGAAAAGCAGCCTGTTGAGCGTCATCCTGCGTTCGGCAGCGTCGCCCGCCAGGGCCTTCCGATCGTCAGGGCTGATCTCTTCCACGCCGATTTTCACCGTGCGTCCCTTGAGCACTTTCGACCGGAACGGCTCAGGCCAGCCGCCGGGAAGGTCGCCGAGTTCTCCGGCCATGAAGCCGATGACCGAGTCGGGGATGTCGTACTTGTCAGGGTTCTGTTCGAAATCTGCTGGATCCGCGTCAGCAGCCGCGAGAGCAAGGGCGAGATCGCCGACCACCTTGGACGACGGCGTCACCTTCGGTGGACGACCCAGCATGACATTCGCAGCGGCGTAGAGGTCTTCGATCCTCTCAAAGTGTTCACCAAGACCAAGAGCAATGGCCTGCTGGCGCAGGTTGGAGAGCTGGCCTCCGGGGATCTCATGCCTGTAGACGCGACCGGTCGGCCCCGGAAGGCCGGATTCGAACGGCTTGTACGCGTGCCGCACGGCCTCCCAATACGGCTCGAGATCAGAGACGGCCTGCAGCGAGAGGCCAGTGTCACGCTCGGTGTGGGCGAGAGCTGCGACGAGGGCGGATGCCGACGGCTGGCTGGTCGTGCCTGCCATTGGTGCGCTCGCGACGTCAACCGCGTCCGCTCCCGCGCGACTGGCGGCGAGAAGCGTGGCGAGCTGGCCGCCCGCCGTGTCATGGGTGTGCACGTGCACCGGCAGGTCGAACCTCTCTCGCAGTGCGGTGACGAGCTTCTCGGCCGCTCCGGCGCGCAGCAAGCCTGCCATGTCTTTGATCGCGAGGATGTGCGCCCCGGCCTCGACCATCTGCTCCGCGAGCCTCAGGTAGTAGTCGAGCGTGTACAGGGTCTCTGCCGGGTCGAGCAGATCTGCGGTGTAGCAGAGAGCCACTTCGGCGACAGCAGTGCCGGTTTCGAGCACTGCGTCGATCGCCGGCCGCATCTGCGAGACGTCGTTGAGAGCATCGAAGATGCGGAAGATATCGACACCGCTCGATGCCGCCTCGCGCACGAAGGCGTCGGTCACCTCAGTGGGATACGGCGTGTAGCCGACGGTGTTGCGCCCTCTGAGCAGCATCTGGATGGCGACGTTCGGCAGCGCCTCGCGAAGAGTTGCGAGGCGATCCCACGGATTCTCACCAAGGAAGCGGAGCGCCACGTCATAGGTCGCACCCCCCCAGGCTTCGACCGACAGCAATTGCGGTGTCATCCTGGCAACGTACGGCGCCACCTCGACGAGGTCCTTCGTGCGCACCCGTGTAGCCAGCAGCGACTGGTGCGCGTCGCGGAACGTCGTCTCCGTCACGGCGAGAGCAGTCTGCTCCCGCAGCGCTGACGCGAACCCGACAGGGCCCAGACGGAGGAGGCGCTGGCGGGATCCGGCTGGAGCCGGGGTGCTGATATCGATATTCGGAAGTTTGAGGGCAGGAGCGCTGATGCCCTCACCGTCACCGTATGGGCGGTTGACCGTGACATCCGCGATCCAGTTCAGGATCTTGGTGCCGCGGTCCTTGGACTGGTGGGTGTCGAAGAGCTCCGGGCGTTCCTCGATGAACGATGTGCTGAGATCGCCAGCCCGAAATGCCGGGTCGTCGAGCACAGCCTGGAGGAACGGGATGTTGGTGGATACCCCGCGAATGCGAAACTCCGCGAGACCGCGCTTCGCCCGCGCGATGGCCGCAGCGAAGTCCCGCCCGCGACACGTCATCTTCACGAGCATCGAATCGAAGTGTGGGCTGATCTGCGTGCCGGGGTCGATGGTTCCGCCGTCGAGACGGACGCCGCCGCCGCCCGGCGAACGGTAGGTCGTGATCTTGCCGGTGTCTGGCCGGAAGCCCGCCGCCGGGTCTTCCGTGGTGATTCGACACTGCAGCGCAGCCCCGCGCAGATGCAGGTCATTCTGCTCGAGCCCGAGTTCGGCGAGGGTCTGGCCGAACGCGATGCGCATCTGCGACTGCACGAGATCGACGTCGGTGACCTCTTCGGTCACGGTGTGCTCGACCTGGATGCGGGGATTCATCTCGATGAAGAAGTGCTGGCCTTTGCGCTCCCCCACGGTGTCGAGCAGAAACTCCACGGTGCCCGCGTTGACGTAGCCGATCGACTCGGCGAACGCTATCGCGTCGCGGTACATCGCCTGGCGGATCGGCTCGTCGAGGTTCGGCGCCGGGGCGATCTCGATCACCTTCTGATGGCGGCGCTGTACAGAGCAGTCGCGCTCGAACAGGTGCACAGTGTTTCCGGTCGAGTCAGCAAGGATCTGCACTTCGATGTGGCGCGGTCGCACGACAGCCTGCTCGAGAAACATCGTCGAGTCGCCGAAGGCGCTATCTGCCTCACGCATCGCCTCCTCGAGCGCGCCACGCAGGTCGGCCATCTTCTCGACCCGGCGCATACCTCGCCCGCCACCGCCGGCAACAGCCTTGGCGAAGATCGGGAAACCGATGGCCTCTGCACCACCGAGCAGTTCGTCGATGTCGCGGGATGCCGGCGTCGATCTCAGAACCGAGACGCCCGCCGCGATGGCATGTTCCTTCGCCGTTACCTTGTTGCCAGCCATCTCGAGAACGTGCTGGCCCGGGCCGATGAAGGTGATTCCGGCGGCGTGTGCAGCCTCGGCAAGCTCCGGGTTCTCTGAGAGAAATCCATACCCGGGGTAGATCGCATCTGCTCCACATTCGAGAGCCACCCTGATGATCTCGGAGACGTTCAGGTAGGCGGCAACCGGGTGCCCTTCCTCTCCGATCTGATAGGCCTCATCGGCCTTCAGCCTGTGCATGGAATTGCGGTCTTCGTAAGGGAAAACGGCCACGGTCTGAGCGCCGAGCTCAAAGGCGGCACGGAAGGCACGGATCGCGATTTCCCCGCGATTGGCCACCAGGATCTTTCTGAACATTCGGTCCTTTCCGACTTCGGCCAGCATAAGGCGAGGCGCACCCCAACTGCCCGGAAGTCGCCACACCGCGACGCCAAGATTTAGGTTCTTTAAGACTAGTGAAGGTATTCTCTCTACTTGTGCATGTACTCAGCGTGAGCTCCCTCAAGGGAGGAGTCGGCAAGACAACTGTCACGCTTGGCCTGGCCTCAGCTGCCTTCGCAAAAGGCCTTCGGACCCTCGTCGTCGACCTCGACCCGCAGTCCGACGTCTCGACGGGCATGGACATCGCTGTCGCCGGTCACCTCAACGTCGCAGACGTGCTGGCCTCGCCGAAGGAGAAGATCGTTCGCGCCGCCATTGCGCCGAGCGGGTGGACCCGAGGTCGCTCCGGCAAAATCGACGTGATGATCGGTAGCCCTTCTGCGATCAATTTCGACGGGCCGCACCCCAGCATCCGCGACATCTGGAAGCTTGAAGAGGCGCTGGCGAACGTCGAAGCCGACTACGACCTCGTTCTCATCGACTGCGCACCCTCGCTCAACGCACTCACCCGCACAGCCTGGGCGGCAAGCGACCGCGTCACTGTGGTGACAGAGCCAGGCCTGTTCTCGGTCGCAGCGGCAGACCGGGCACTCCGGGCTATCGAAGAAATCCGCCGCGGCCTCTCTCCGCGCCTGCAACCCCTCGGAATCATCGTGAACCGCGCTCGGGTGCAATCGCTCGAGCACCAGTTCCGTATCAAAGAGCTGCGAGACATGTTCGGCCCGCTCGTTCTCAGCCCGCAGCTGCCTGAACGAACCTCACTTCAGCAGGCCCAGGGCGCGGCAAAGCCACTGCACGTCTGGCCTGGCGAGAGCGCGCAGGAGATGGCCCACAACTTCGACCTGCTGCTCGACCGGGTGCTTCGCACCGCCAAGATCGGTGAGTACGCGAACGCTGTCTAGGCCGACTAACGCGGTCTAGGGCGACCACGGGTTCGCCCCACCGTGTGGCTATGGCACGGCGTCAACGTCACGCGCGTAGAACGCGGCGTTGCTCTCGCGGCGTTGCTCTCGCGGCGTTGCACTCGCGGCGGGGATATCGCGTCGCGGAGGGTGTAGCTACGCCGTCCGTGAGGAGATATCCCCGCCGCGACGGCGTTGGCGCACGAGTGACCTAGGAAGCGCGGGTAGCCCTGCGAACCGCGAGTTCGTCCATCACGTCGGGACGCTCGGCATCCAGCTCGACCAGGGAGGTCTCGACCTCGCGAAGTACCTTACCGACAGCAATGCCGAAGACGCCCTGCCCGCGGCTGACCAGGTCGATGACCTCGTCGTCTGATGTGCAGAGATAGACGCTTGCGCCGTCGCTCATGAGCGTGGTCTGGGCGAGGTCGCTGACGCCGGCTTCGCGAAGCTGGTTGACTGCGGTGCGGATCTGCTGCAGCGAGATGCCGGTGTCGAGGAGTCGCTTGACGAGCTTGAGCACCAGGATGTCGCGAAAGCCGTATAGCCGCTGCGAACCAGACCCTGCCGCGCCGCGAACCGTCGGTTCCACCAGTTCGGTGCGAGCCCAGTAGTCAAGCTGGCGGTAGCTGATACCCGCAGCGCGAGCCGCGATTGCTCCGCGATACCCGGCATCGTCATCGAGGTCTGGCATGCCATCGGTGAAGAGCAGACCGAGATCGTAGCGGGAATCCTCGCTACGCGTACCTGGCTCGTTCATGATCGCCTTCCACCTCGCGGACCACTCCGAACATTCAAGGAGTGGTTGATACTTTTGACTTGGCCCACGTTACCGATCCCGGCAGCCGAACCACGGTATTAGGAAAGAACGGCTCGGCGTGTCGGTCGAGGTTCCAGCTTACGGGGCGAGCCTCGTCAGCGCCGAGCGAATCAGACTCGAACGCACGATCTCGAGCTGGCCGGCGATCTCGCGCGCAAGTTCTCCTGCCTTGGCCCGGCTGGACGCGTCTTTTCTTCGTGCAACGGGGATGAGCGCGCTCTCGATGAGCCCGAGCTCGCGTTCTGCGGCCGCCCTGAATCCGCGCAGGTGCCGCGGTTCGATTCCCGACTTCTGCAGTTCGACGAGGGAGCGAAGAACAGAAAGCGCTTCGTCTCCGTACACCTCGGCCGCAGCGATGAGCGATGACGAGACAGCATCGTTGAGCAGCTGGGGGGTCGCGCCCGCCTCGCGCAGGAATTCGTCGCGGTTGAATCGTCGCTCCCCCGAGAGCATCGACGGACCGCCGAGAATCGTGGCACCAGGAAGCTCGGGCTCGCGACCGGCGTCGAGGTCGTTGAGGTAGCCGCGAATCACCTTAAGCGGCAAGTAGTGGTCGCGCTGCATGCTGAGCACGAACTTGACCCGGTCGACGTCGCTCGGCGAGAACTTTCTATAGCCGGATTCTGTCCTGGACGGGAAGATCAGCTGGCGCTCTTCGAGAAAGCGCAGCTTCGAAGGGGTGAGGTCAGGGAACTCGATGGTAAGTCGGGCGAGCACCTGACCAATGCTGAGAAGCGGAACGCCGCCTTTACCTGCAGAGTCGCGCGCCTCCGCTGTTGGCCGGGCCACTACTCGCTCGCCAGTGTGGCGAGGTCGAGTCGCGAGGCGTAGAACGTGAGCCGGAACTTTCCGACCTGCACTTCTGCCCCATCGTTGAGCACCGCTGAATCGATCCGAACCCCGTCGAAGTACGTTCCATTCAAACTGCCGAGATCCCGGATCTCGAACGCTGTGCCATGACGAAGGAATTCGGTATGCCTGCGCGACACGGTGACGTCGTCGAGGAAGATGTCGGCGTCAGGATGTCGACCGGCAACCGTGAGGTCGGCATCCAACAGGAAGCGCGATCCGATGTTGGGCCCGCGGCGCACGACCAGGAGAGCTGATCCCGACGGCAGCGCCGCAATGGCTTGCTGTTCGTCTGGCGAGACATCTGCGTCGAGCGCGGCGAGCTGGGCTGCGAAGTCCCCACTGTGGTTGAGGGTCGAATCGTTCCCGTCCCTCTTGGGCTGGTCGTTCATCGTTCACCTCCGCTTCTTAACACGTGCGTCTCACGACGATGCTTAGCGCCCTAGCGTAGCCGATTCAAGCGGGTCGTCACGAAGCGTTTTTGGGGAGTGGAAGATGAACAACCCTCACCGTTTCGATGAGGTAAAGCACCCCGGCCCACCAGTAGAGGAACGCCCCCCACAGCACGAAACCCCAGCCGATTGGCACCGTCACGAAGGCGATTTCGTGGAACGCCTGCCCGAGCATGAGGGTCGGCAGCGCGTAGAACAGGCAAAATGTCGCGAACTTGCCGAGGTGGTGAACCGGAAGCGGACCATAGCCGTGGTTCGCGAGTGTGACGCCAAGCACAATGAGCATCACGTCGCGCGCGATGATTACCGCCGCGAGCCACCAGGGAATCACGTCGCGGATCGAGAGCCCGATGAGCGCGGCCAGGATGAGCAGGCGGTCAGCAGCGGGATCGAGCAACTGGCCGAGCCGGGTGACCTGGTTGAACCGCCTGGCAATCTGCCCATCGACGAAGTCGGTGATGCTCGACACGATCAGCAGAATCAGGGCGAGGAAGTCATGGTCGGTCACCACGAAAACGAAGAACACCGGCACAAGCAGGAGGCGAATGAAACTCAGCACATTCGGCACTGTCACGATGCGCGAGCTGATCTGGTTGCTCTCGCTGAGTTCCACGGGCCGAGTCTAGCCAGTGCACAGGCGGCGATAAGATTTTGGCATGGGTGCTCTCCTCGTGGCGATCTGGATAGCTGTCGGAGTGTGTGTTTTGGTCTGGATCGCATCCCTCATCACCAAAGACACGTCGTGGGTCGACCGCATCTGGTCAGTCGTTCCGGTGGTGTACGTCTGGGTTTTCGCCGGAGCAGCAGGCCTCGCCGACGTGCGGCTCGATGTGATGGCCGCACTCGTGACGATCTGGGGCGCGCGACTCACCTTTAATTTCGCCCGCAAAGGTGGCTACAGCGGCATGGAGGATTACCGCTGGGCGGTGCTTCGCGGGCAGATGAAGCCGTGGCAGTTCCAGCTGTTCAACTTCTTCTTCATCACGATCTACCAGAACGTGATTCTCTTGCTCATCGCTCTCCCCGCACTCACGGCCTTCGAGAACAGGACCAGGTTCACCGGCCTCGACCTCTTGCTCGCTGTGGTGTTTTTCGCATTCACCGTGGGCGAAACGATTGCAGACCAGCAGCAGTGGAACTTCCATCATTGGAAGAAGGCCGAAATGGATGCCGGGCGCGCGCCGAATCCGCCCTTCCTGCAGTCCGGTCTGTTCCGCCTCTCCCGTCACCCGAACTTCTTCTTCGAGCAGGCCCAATGGTGGGTGATCTTCCTGTTCGGAGCGTCGGCTGCCGGCTCCATACTGCAGTGGACTGTCGCTGGCCCATTCCTGCTCACTGTGCTGTTCGTCGGGTCGACGATCTTCACCGAGAACATCTCGAAGGGCAAGTACCCGGAGTACTCGGCCTACCAGAAGCGCACATCAGCAATAGTTCCGTGGCCTCCGCGGCGCGCTGCACCCGAAGAAGCCGCAGTCTGACGGGTACCGTTGCAGGTATGTCGTGCATCAGGTTCAACACCCCAGCGCAACGCCAGGCGATGCGTGATCACAGACCGGTCATGCTGACTCCAGACGAAGCCTCGCCCGGACACCCGACGCCACCGGTGACTGACTCGAAGATCGCCAGGCTGCGGCTGCTCGCGACCAACTCGAACCCGAAGATTCGCGAGAGTGTAGCCAGCAGCTACAGCGCTCCGGAGGACCTGTTCTCTGTGCTCGCCCGCGACCCGGATGACGGCGTGCGGAGCTGTATCGCGCGCAACGAGAACACCCCCTGTGACGTGCTGCGCTCCCTGGTCGGAGACCCGTCGGAACGGGTCAGGGGCTTTCTCGCGATCAACTTCTTCGTACCCGCAGACGTGATGGAACAACTCGCAGAGGATTCGAGTGAGATCGTTCGCGGTCTCGTTTCGTGGAAACGCGACCTACAGCCAGCCTGATCGGATGGCGTGAGCTGATGGACAGCGAATAGATGGACAGCGCACGCGTCGACAGCTGGGTGTGGGCAGTGCGACTGGCCAAGACCCGGTCAGCCGCAACCGCCGCCTGCAAAGCGGGCCACGTGCAGGTCAATGGTGAGCGCGCCAAACCGGCCCAGCCGGTGAAAGTCGGGGACGAGGTTCGCCTGCGCACGACGGATGTCGAACGCACGATCACGGTGAGCGCTCTCGTCGTCAAGCGAGTTGGGGCCATTGTGGCCGCGGGGTGTTACGTCGACCTGACCCCGCCGCCTCCCCCCAAAGAGGAGCGCCCGACAACGTTTGTGCGCGACCGTGGAGCGGGCCGGCCGACCAAACGAGAGCGCCGCGAACTCGATAAACTTCGCGGCCACGATACGCAGTAGTGACCGAGAGTATTAACAACATGTGACATGTTGCCCGCTGGCTTCACTGCCGGTGTCGCTGCTCCCTAGTATTCGGGGATGACCGATTCAATGGCGACCCTGACGCCCACCCGCGCAACCTCTGTCGAACCCGGTGGAATCGAGGCGATTCCGGCCGGAAAGCGTCACGGTTCCCCCTGGCAGCTCTTTGCAACCTGGACCGCGCCGAACCTCGAGTTCGCCACCGTGTTCGTCGGGTTCATCGCAGTTGCTTACTTCGGCCTCGGGTTCTGGCAGGCGATCGCCGCGATCGTCCTCGGCAACGTCCTTGGCTCAGCGACCCAGGGTGTGCTGTCGACCTGGGGTCCTCGAGAGGGCCTCGCCCAGCTCGTGCTGAGCCGCACCGCGTTCGGCAGTCGCGGCAACATCCTGCCGGCCGCCATCAACACCGTCATGGCCGGACTCGGCTGGTTTGCGGTCAACTCGGTGAGCGGTGCCTTCGCGCTCGCGACCCTGACGGGCATTCCGGCCTGGCTGGCACTGATCATCGTCGTTGTGCTCGAAGTGATCCTCGCATTCGTCGGTCATGACCTCGTGCAGGTCTTCGAGCGCTACGCCAGCATTGTGCTCGGCGCGATCTTCCTGGTGGCTGTCGTCACGATCTTCCTGCACTCCGATGTCAACACCGTGGTCAAGGGCGGCGGCTTCAGCCTCGCGGGGTTCACCCTCACCGCATCGGCCGCTTTTGGCTACGCGGCAGGCTGGAACCCGTACGCCTCCGATTACAGTCGCTACCTGCCCAAGTCCACGAGCCCGGTCAAGATCGGTCTCGCTGCCGGGCTAGGAAACTTCATCTCGTGCACTGTTCTGATGGCCGCGGGCGCAGCAGCGGCTCTGATTCCGTTCTCGGGGCCGACAAGCTCGACCCCGACGGATATTTTCGTCTCGAGCATGCCGATCGTGATCCGCGATCTCACCCTGATTGCCATTGCGATCGGTGCTATCGCAGCGAACGCGCTCAACATCTATTCGGGTGCAATGTCATTTCTGGCGGCCGGCATCAAGATTCCCTTTGCACTGAGGCGAGCGATCATTGCGATTGGATTCGGTGTCGTTGGCTTCTTCATCGCCCTAGCCTCCGTGCTCAACAACGCGGTGAACACCAACTACGAGAACTTCCTGCTGGTAATCGCATATTGGATTGCTCCCTGGCTTGGCATCGTGCTCGTCGACCGGTTGCTCCGCCGCCGTACGGCAATCGCATCGTTCATCCCAGACAAGGCAAAATACCGTAACCCTGCTGGCATCATCTCGCTTGTGGTCGCAGGAGCCCTGTCGATCTGGCTGTTCTCGAACCAGACCTTCTACACCGGCCTTGTAGCCAAGAACAGTTCGATCGGTGACATCACCCCCCTCGTTGGCTTCGTGCTGGCCGGTGCCATCTATTGGGTTTTATTCATGGTGTTCAAGCCGAAGCTGGGGGGTCCTGTTGCCGATGAGCCCGACGTGATAATCGGTGTCGACGCCGCGGACTCTGTTGCGTGACCATCTATCTGACCGATGCAGAGAAGCTCGCGGTAGCGCGAGCTGAGGCCGAGAAGGGTGCAGCAGAGGGCGGCATCCCGATCGGCGCAGCGCTGTTCGCATCCGACGGCACGCTCCTCGGAAGCGGTCACAATCGCCGGGTGCAGGATGGCGACGCGGCAATGCATGCTGAGACGAATGCCTTCACCAATGCCGGTCGGCAGCGCAGCTACAAAGACACCGTCATGGTCACGACACTCTCACCGTGCTGGTATTGCTCCGGGCTCGTTCGACAGTTCGGCATAGGCCGGGTCGTGGTCGGCGACGACCATAACTTTCTGGGAGGCCAGGACTGGCTGGCCAAGAACGGCGTCGGGCTGACAGTTGTCAACGACCCTTCCCTGATCGAGATGATGGCCGCCTTCATCGATGCGAACCCGGCACTCTGGAATGAGGACATCGGCGAAGACTGATAGCGCTTAGCTGACGGTCGAGTTCGTGTCAATCCCCCGCCTTAAACAGCGGCGCGGCGGCGATCTGAGTGACAATTCTCATACCCTCGCTGCGTCGCCGAGGCAACAGATGGGGGTCAGGCATGGAACCGAAACTCGGTGACAAGCTCGGCGACCGCTATCGGCTGCTGGAACTCATCGGACGTGGCGGCATGGGCTCTGTCTACCAGGCCCGAGATGAAGTGCTCTGGCGTGACGTCGCCGTCAAGCTTTTCGATGTGAGCCTCGGTGAGAAGGACATCCAGCGGCAGGAAGACGAGATCAACACCCTCGCCAAGCTGAACCACCATGGGCTCGTCACCCTGCTCGACGCGGCCATCGACCGCAGCGACACCGAACGGCCCCGAATCTACTTCGCAATGGAACTCGTGCAGGGGATGGATCTTGAGCGCAAACTCGAGACCGACTCCCTGAGCGCACGCCAGATTGCCCACATCGGATTCGACGTGGCCGAGGGACTGCAGTACATCCATCACCGGGGCGTCATTCACAGGGATATCAAACCGTCGAATGTGCTCATGGTCGACTACCACGACGAGTCGACCAGGCCCCGTGCCAAACTCACCGACTTTGGCATAGCTCTCGTCGCTCGTGCTTCGCGGGTAACGGGAGAAGGGTTCACCACCGGAACAGCGGCGTACCTGAGCCCAGAGCAGGTGGCAAAAGAGCCGGTCGGCGCGGCGAGCGATATCTACTCACTTGGGCTCGTGTTGCTCGAGTGCTTCACCCACGAACTCGCATTCGAGGGAGACCCCATCGCCTCCGCTCTCGCCAGGCTCAGAAATGACCCCGTCATTCCAGACTCTCTTTCGGAATACTGGCGCGGCACCATCCGCTCGATGACCGCCCGGCAGCCCGAGGATCGCCCCGACAGCAGCGAACTTGTACTGATGATGCGGCAGGCAGTCATCTCAGAGACGGGTCGCCACCGGCTGCCTGAGGACGTTGCTGGCGAGGTCGAGCAACGGGTTGCTGACCGGGTCTCCGCTGAAAGTCCGGCCCCAGACAACGTCACCCTCCTCGCCGACCATCAGCGGCGTGACGAGGATGACGAGATTCAGGCGTAGGTTTCTCCCTCTGGCGTGAGTCTGAAAATTCTCAGCACCCGGCCCGATGCGCGCTCATAGCCTCGGTAACCAGGCCACTGCTGCTCGATGAAAGCCCAGACAGCTTCGCGCTCCTGGTCCGTGATGTGAACAGCGCGCACCGGAATGCGTGTTCCTCTGATCGTCACGGCAGCCACGGGATTCGCCATGAGGTTGGCGGTCCAGGCGGGATGCACGTCCCGCGCGAAATTGCTCCCGGTGACCAGCATCCACTCCCCCTCAGGCACGTACATGAGCTCGGTGTCACGCTCCAGCCCGGATTTCGCCCCGGTCGTATGGAGCACGAGTGACGGCACGAGGTAACCGCTGAGGGGGCGGTTGCCGCGCGTGATCCATGAGGTCGCTCGTTCGAGCGGCGGCATGATCGTGGGGCCGACCCTGCGAAAGAACGTGGTGCGGGAAAAGCGTGAGACAACGATGCGGACTCGTCGCTGAATGGCGGGCGCCTGACGGGCCATGGCAGGATCAGCGCCGCTCGACGACACCGCGAACGAAGGCAGCCTGCCCGGCGTGCTGAAGTTCGTCACTCAGGATGCTCACCAGCCGAACCGCGAGGGTGACGGGCGGGTCGAACCGGGTGTCGACCACTCGATCGAGAGCAGCATCGTCGAGCCCGGCGAGGTAATCGATCGTGCGCTGGTGCACCGAGTCGTAGTAGCCCAGCAGCAGCTCTGAGCCAACGCGCACCGCTCCAACATCCTGCGAACTCTGCCCGTAGCCGGAAGCCTTGTCGTCGAACGGGAGGGCGAAGCGTTCTGACCAGCCCCCAGACGTCCACAGTTGGTCATCGGATGCAGCATCGGCGATGCTGGAATCCTCCACCCTGCTGAGGTGCCAGACCAGCCAGGCGATGGTGTTCGCGTCGTGGTCGACGCGGCACGCCAGCTGTTCGACGTCGAGGCCGGCAACGGCTCTCTCAACCAGTTCACGGATCCGCCCGAAGGCATCGGTCAGCAGTTCGGCACTCGTCGTCATGCCTGTGACGCTACTCTTCGATCCCCCATCCTGCGCGCCGGCTGTTGGTCGCATAGTGTTCAAAGATGCTCGTGCCGAACGCTACTGACGGGGTCGTCATTCGCGCGGGAGTGGTGCCAGACGATATCGAACTCTGCGCCGAAATCTGGGTACGAGCACTCGAGGCACGAGACGGCACCGTTGATGCCGACGCGATGGCCCAACGGGTGCGTTCTGCGTTCGGGAATCTGATCGTTCGGTTCGCCGTCGCCACCTCTCCACAGAGCGGGTTTGCGTTGGTAGAGTCTGGTCGTCCCGACCCGACCGAAGCTCTGCTGCACTTTGTCGCCGTTCATCCGGGCGGACCAGGAAGAGGCGTCGGCACCGCGCTCATCGCCGACGCCGCAGGGAAAGCGAAACTCGGCGGTTTTGACTCGCTCGTGCTGGAGGTGCGCACGAGCAACGTTCGGGCGATCTCGCTCTACACCCGCTTCGGGTTCCTGCCGTTCGGCGCGGAGCTTGCGCACCCGCTCACCGGCCACCCGATGCAGCCATACCGTCTCGCGCTCGGCTGAGCGCCACCCACTTCCCAAAACGCAGGAGATTCTCGCGAAATGCCGCGCGGCGGGCACCTTCGCGGCTATACGCCACCGATCTCCTGCGTTTGCGGGGAGGAAGGGGAAGGGGTCAGAGCAGCCAGCCATCGGGTGCAGCAAGGGCATCCGCGGCATCCGGTCCCCATGATCCGCGGGCATACGGGAGCGGGGTGGGCCGGTTCTCGAGAATCGGGGCGACGGCGTTCCAGGCGGCCGCGAGCCCGTCGGGCCGGGTGAAGAGTGACCGGTCGCCGAGGATGACGTCGTTGATGAGTTTCACGTACGGCGGAAGCGGGTCGGCGTCTTCGATCTTCGCCAGTGACAACGCGCTTGTGCCTGTCGTCAGCCTGAAGTCGGCGCCTGGCTCTTTGACCACAAGGGAGAGCGAGATCGCACCATCGCCAGCAACGTCGATCGTGAGCACGTTCGCGCCCTCAGGAGTGTCGCGGCCGAGGGGACCGTTTGCCGGCGTGCGATAAATGAGGCTGATGCGCTGCGCGCTCTTCGCGAGTTGCTTTCCGGTACGTAACAGGAACGGCACATCCCGCCATCGGTCGGTGTCGATCCAGAGTCGTGCGGCGACGAAGGTGTCCATCGTCGAGTCCTTGGCGACACCCTCCGTGTCGGTATAGCCGTCGAACTGTCCGAAGACGACATCCTGCAGGGCTAGCGGGCGAAAGGCGGCGATGACGGACTCGCGGGCGGCCTGCAGGTCATCCGCCTTCATCGAGACCGGTGGTTCCATCGCGATCTCGGCGGCTAGCTGAAACAGATGGGTCACGATCATGTCGAGAAACGCGCCGGTCTGGTCGTAGAACACAGCGCGATCCGCGATGTCGAGCGTCTCGGGAACATCGATCTGCACCGCGCGAATGTATTCGCGGCTCCAGGTGCTGTCGAACAGGCCATTGCCGAACCGCAGCGCGTGCAGGTCCTGGCTGCCCTCTTTGCCGAGGAAGTGATCGATGCGAAACACCTGCTGCTCGTCGAGCACTTTGTGAACGGCGTCATCCAGCTCGTGAAAATTCTTCGGACTCGTGCCGAAGGGCTTCTCGTAGACAACGTGCGAGCCCTTGGCAAGGCCGTGCTGGCCGAGCCCTTCGGTGATGCCGATGAATGCGGTCGGCGGAATGGCGAGATAGTGGATGTACTTGGCGTCCTCCCCCACCTCATTCTTCGCCTCTTCGAGCACGTCGAGCAGTGTGCCGGGGCTGGAGGAGTCGAATCCGCCGCCCGCGAACCGCAGGTGCGAGCTGAAGTCGTCCCACGTGCTGCCCTCCGGCTTCGGCCCGAACTCGGTGAGCACGTCGTGAACGTGGGCGCGGAAGTCTTCGTGCGAAACGTCTCCTCGGCCGTTGCCGACCAGTATCCATCGCTTCGGAAGCAGGTCTGCTTGGCGAGCTGGTAGAACGCGGGAATGACCATGCGCTTGGCGAGGTCACCTGTCGCGCCGAAGAGAACGAACACGGTCGCGGGGGAATCTGGCATAGGTCATACAGTCGTCTGCACGGATGCCCGGGGCAAGCCCTCACAGATAATGGACAGGTGGCACTCCTCACCGCATCCCAGCTCATGCGTTCGCGCTATGACGCATACGTCTCGCTCGATGCCGCGTACCTGCTCGAGACCTGGCACGTGTCGACGCGACCGGAGAAGCTCGTGCTCGACCCCGGCGTGCAATGGGTACGCCTCGAAATTCTCGGGGCGACCGGTGGCGGTTTTCTCGACGCTGAAGGGACTGTCGAGTTTGTGGCGCACTACCGCGGAGGCTCGCAACACGAGAACTCGCGGTTCGTGAAGGTCGACCGGCGGTGGTTCTATGTCGACGGTGCCTGATCGTGCGTCAGCACAGTTCTAGAGTCGTTGCATGGCTACCCACGAGGTCGTGAACCAGGTTCCTCCGCGAATCGACGTCGACGAGTTCAGCACGAATCTGCCGCTCGTCGACGCGGTGAGGAGATACGACGCCGGCTGGGCGCTCGGCGACCTGGAACGGGTGGGCCGGGCGGTCGGCACCGAACACTTTCAGCATGATGCCGAGCGCGCGAACCGAAACGAACCCGAGCTGAAGACCCACGACCGCTTCGGCTACCGCATCGACGTGGTCGAGTACGACGGCTCGTATCACCGCATCATCCGGGCCGCCGTGGCCGAAGGTGCGCACACGGCGGCAGTCGCTGAACCGAGGCCAGGGGCAAACGTTGCCAGGGCTGCGACCTTCATGCTGTTCGCCCAAGTCGAGCCCGGCCACGCCTGCCCGATCTCGATGACCCACGCAGCCGCGCCCGTCATCGCGCAGTCTTCGTTGGCGGAGAAATGGATGCCCAGGCTCCTCAGCCGCGAATACGACGGCGATCTCGGCTCGCCCGCCAAGCCCTCGGCGCTGTTCGGCATGGCGATGACCGAGAAGCAGGGTGGATCAGACGTGCGGGCTAACACGACGACGGCTGTCGACGCCGGCGACGGCAGCTTTCGGCTGACCGGCCAAAAGTGGTTTTGCAGCGCGCCGATGTCTGACGGATTCCTGGTGCTCGCGCAGACTCCGGCCGGCTCGACCTGCTTTCTGGTGCCGCGAGTGCTCGATGACGGCAGCCGCAATGTCTTTCTCATCCAACGCCTCAAAGACAAGCTCGGTAACCGGTCGAACGCTTCGAGCGAGATCGAGTTAGACCAGACAGTGGGCTTTCTACTCGGCGAGAACGGCCGTGGCGTGCGCACAATCGTCGAGATGGTGAACGGCACACGACTCGATTGCATCTTCGGCACTACGGCCGGCATGAGGCAGGCGACCGCAGAGGCGCTCTGGCACGTTCGCCATCGAGCCGCCTTCGGAGCACTGCTGGTCGACCAGCCGGCGATGACAGCCGTGGTCGCAGACCTCGCGCTCGAAACCGAGGCAGCAACGACGACTGCACTGAGACTGGCTCGTGCTGCCGATGCGGACGCGTCGGACAGTGAGCGGGCCTTCAGCCGGCTCGGCACGGCGGTCTCGAAGTACTGGATCTGCAAACGCGGCCCCGGGCATGCATACGAAGCGCTCGAGTGCCTGGGCGGCAATGGCTACACCGAAGCATTCCCGCTGGCCAGGCGGTACCGAGAACAGCCGGTCATGGCGGTGTGGGAGGGATCGGGCAACGTGATCGCGCTCGACGTGCTGCGAGCGCTCGCCCGCGAGCCAGAGAGCTTCGAGGCGTTCGAGGCCGAGGTGGCGCTCGCCTCCGGCGCGCACCCACTGTTCGATGCTCACCTCGCGACAACCCGGTCGCTTGTGACGTCCGTTGCCGGTTCGGATGACGCCGCGGCAGCAGCCCAGGCACGCAGGTTGGTTGCCTCTCTCGCCCTTGCGCTGCAGGCATCCCTTCTTCTCAGAACGGCACCGGACGCCGTGGCCAGCACCTTCGTCGAGTCCCGTCTCGGAGCGGACAGGAGCATGCTCTATGGCGAGCTCCCTGCTGGCGCAGACCTGGCCGCGATCGTGGAGCGAAGCTGACCGGTAATTCGTTCGAGACCCCTGCAGAAGGTCACGCGCACCTGCGGTCGCGGATATAGTTGCTATACAACAACTAATTAAATGTCGCTCAACGAAGAGGGGCCTGTACCGGAGGCAGTCTTGGCTGAGAAAACCGTTCGCGATCGCACAGGGGTATTTAGTAAGGACCACCCGAAATACAAGTGGATCGCCCTCAGCAACACGACGCTCGGCATTCTGATGGCAACCATCAACGGTTCCATCGTGCTCATCTCGCTCCCCGCGATCTTCAAGGGCATCAAGCTCAATCCGCTCGAGTCTGGCAACGTGAGCTACCTGCTCTGGATGCTGATGGGCTACATCCTCGTCACCGCGGTGCTCGTCGTGAGCTTCGGCCGCCTCGGCGACCTCTACGGCCGGGTGAAGATTTACAACCTCGGGTTCGTCATCTTCACCGTGGGAGCAATCGCCCTCGTGTTCGACCCGTTCACCTCGGGCAAGGGTGCACTCTGGCTGATCGCCTGGCGCATCGTGCAGGCCATCGGCGGCTCGATGCTGTTCGCGAACTCGACGGCTATTCTCACTGACGCGTTCCCCGTCGAACGCCGCGGCTTCGCACTCGGACTCAACCAGGTGGCGGCGATCGCCGGCACCTTCCTGGGCCTCATCATCGGCGGCGTGCTCGCCGTGGTCGACTGGCGCCTCGTCTTCCTGATCAGCGTTCCGTTCGGGATTCTCGGCACCATCTGGTCGTACAAATCCCTGCACGAGGTCGGTGTGAAGGCCGTCGGCAAGGTCGACATCCCTGGAAACATCGTTTTTGCAGTCGGCCTCGTTTCACTTCTCGCCGGTATCACCTACGGCATTCAGCCCTACGGCGGAAGCTCGACCGGATGGGCGAACCCGTGGGTACTCGCAGGGATCATCGGCGGCATCGTGCTGCTCGTAGGGTTCGTGTTCCTCGAGATGCGGGTCACGTATCCGATGTTCAATATGCGGCTGTTCCGAATCCGGGCTTTCACAGCGGGAAATATCGCCGGCTTCCTGGCATCCGTCGGTCGCGGCGGCCTGCAGTTCATGCTGATCATCTGGCTGCAGGGAATCTGGCTTCCTCTCCACGGCTACTCATACGAGAGCACTCCCCTGTGGGCGGGCATCTACCTGCTCCCGCTCACCATCGGGTTCCTCGTCTCTGGGCCGCTCTCCGGAACGCTCTCTGACCGCTTCGGCGCGCGCACCTTCGCCACTGGCGGGCTCATGCTCGTCGCCGTGACGTTCATCGCGCTGCTGCTCATCCCGGTGAACTTCCCATACTGGCTCTTCGCACTCATCACCTTCCTCAACGGAATCGGGTCTGGAATGTTCGCCGCACCGAACCGCACGGCGATCATGAACAGCGTGCCTGCCAATCAACGAGGGGCGGCCTCCGGTATGACCGGAACCTTCCAGAACTCGGGCAACTCGCTGTCAATCGGAATCTTCTTCTCACTGATGATCGCGGGCCTTGCGACCACGCTGCCGAATGCGCTGAAGGTAGGGCTGACCGCACACGGGGTCGGCGCTCAGGCGGTTGCGACCGCGTCGGCCACTCCTCCGGTCGGAAGCCTCTTCGCTGCGTTCCTCGGCTACAACCCCATAGCCGCGCTGTTGGGCGCCGACGGCCTTAAGGGTGTCTCACCTGCGAACGTGGCGGCCTTGACCGGCAAGGATTTCTTTCCCCAGCTGATCTCTGACCCATTTCACTCCGGCCTGGTGATCGTCTTCATTGCTGCCGCTCTCATGTCGGTGATCGGCGCCATCGCATCGGTGTTCATGGGGGCCAAGTACGTGCACACCGACACCACTCCGGTGACGGTACCCGCCCCGGAGGATGCCCTCAGCGACGTCTGACCGCCCGGTGCAACGCCTATTCGCCGGTCTCGATTCCGCCGAGCCGTCGTAGCACCGCGGTGAGCAGGGTGCCTTCGGCATCCGGGATGACGTGATGGTTGAGGTAGATTCCCTCGAGCCACGGCAGCACTTCGTCAGCCGGCATGCCGATGTCGTTCCAGTCGACGCCCGGCAGGGATTTCGAGCGCGGCTGCTCCGTCTTCGGGTCGAGCCAGGCTTCGGCGATCGGGCGATCCGGATCTGAATCATCCGGGCTCCAGAGCAGCGCGATCGGATGATTGTCACCATCGATGTGATCATTGGTGACCGTGCCTGCGCCGAGCCATGGCAGCGTCATGAGTTCGCCTTCGACCTCCACCTCGACCAGGTCGAGCTGCGCTGGCTCCTCCACCTCGCAGACATAGAGGTCGTATCCTTCGTCGTGCCAGGCAGCCGCCTGCGAGATGTCGTCGAGCAGGTCGGGCATGAGGGCGTGAAAATCGGAAGCGAGAAGTGTTGCCCACTCGACCACCTGCGCGGTGAGGGTCTCCGGCCACGGGCTCGACTCGCGGTGTTCACCCTCCCCGCCGTGGAAGTGATGGGTGACGCTGTCTGCCGCGGATTCCAGGTGCAGTTGGCCATCTGCGAATTCGACGTAGAGCGCGCTCGTCGATTCGTCGTCGTCCCAGTCAGCAAAGAGCTCGGGCTCGGCGAACCGGGAAGGCAGTTGCCTCAGTGCGGCATGTTTCGTGCCGAGGTTCAAAACGGCACGAAGCCTCGTGTTCGGCAGGCGCAGGCTGAGGTCGGTCATCCTTCGAGGATAGAACCGATCAGCGACCACAATGGACAGGTGAGCGAAGCTGGGGCATTCATCGACGCAGCGCTGCAGAACGAGGGATCGCGGGAGCGGGCATTCGCGGCGCGCGGACTCAATGGGCAATCGCTGCGGTTTTACGGGTCACCTGTCGGTGCCGTCCGCGGAACAGTTCGGGACGCCGCCCGCAAGTTCCCGGCTCTTTCGCGAGACGACATAACAGCCCTCAGCTCGGAACTCTGGGCCAAGCCGGTGTTCGAGCGTCGGCTCGCTGCAATCGTTCTGCTGCAGTCGAATATTCGCTCCCTGCACGCCCACGACCTGACCCGCATCGAAGGATTCGTGCGAACTGCGGGCGACTCGGATGAGTTGCTCGGGCAGCTCATCAACGAGGTCGTTGTTCCGCTCTTCGCACAACTCGACGTGCGTGATCGAGCTCGCACGGCAGTGGTGCTCCGTCGCTGGCTGGCAGCCGACCACCCTGCCCTTCGACGTGCCGCCCGGTCAATACCCACTCTCTAGCGAGACTTGCGCCTGTGGCCTACTGAGCCCAGAACCCGCGCCCGCCGAACCAGCCGTCTCCGGCCTCGGGCGTCGACGATCCGGGCGCCCGTGACCCCAGGTAGGAGTCGACCACAGCGGCGCCCAAGTCCTCGAGCTCCGGTGCGACTACGCGGCCGTGGGCGCGCTTTGCCATCTGGTCGACGAAACGGGCGAGCCCGGCGTCATCACCCAGTCGGAAGAACGTGGTCTGCGCGCCGAGCCGCATCGAGTTGTCGAGTTCCCGTACCGCGTAGGCGATGGTCACCGGATGCGGCGGATACGCGAAGACGACCTGCCCGTCTGACTCGAGGTGCGACGTCGGTTCACCATCGGTGACGATCAGCAGCACCGGCTGCGCGTTGGGGTGCTTGCGAAAATGCCGATTGGCGAGCAACAGGGCGTGGTGCAGGTTCGTGCCCTTCTCCCACATCGCGTCGAGCGCCGTGAGCTGCTCGATTTCCATGACCTCTGCTTGCCGGCCGAAACCGATGAGCTGCAGGTGATCACCGCGAAACCGCGACGTGATGAGCGTGTGCAGTGCCAGTGCCGTGCGCTTCATCGGAACCCAGCGGCCGTCCATCGCCATCGAGAAGGAGGTGTCGACGAGCAGGGCGACCGCCGCCTGGGTTCTCGCCTCGGTCTCGGCGACTTCGATGTCGTCGATCGCGATGAGTCGGCCGCCACCCTCGCTCAGCCGACGCTGCACACCGTTGAGGACGGTGCGCGGGATGTCCCACGGTTCGGTGTCGCCGAACTCCCAGGCCCGGGTGGACCCGGACTGCTCCCCCGCCGCCCCCGACTGCCTCAACTCACGCTGGCCCTGTCTCCCCGACATCCGCTGGGCAACGTCGCGCAGCAACGACTTGCCCAGCTGCCGCATGGCGCGGGGGCTGAGCGTGAACTGCCCGTTCGAGTCTTTGCGAAGCGTACCGCCGCTCTTCAGCGCTTTCTCGAGTTCGCGCAGGGTGCGCGCGTCGACCGCGGCCCCGTCGCCGAGCTGGCGGGCAAGCTTGTCGAGGTCGACATCGTCCATGCCTGCGCCCCGATATTGCTGGGAGAGCTGCTCAAACAGGTCATCGAGATCGGCGAGATCCTGGAACACCCCGGTGCCGTCACCGAGGCCGAGACCCTGGTCGCCATCGAGCTGTTCAGAACCCCCCCAGTTCTCTCCGGGCCGAAGCGACTGCAGGTTCGAGTCGAGCTGCGCGAGCGACTGCATGAGCTCTGGTGACCCGAAGGCCTGCGCAGAGAGTTTCATCAGCTCCTCGCGCTGCTCCGGGCTCATCGAGTTCAGCATTCGCTGGGCGGCTGCTGCACGCTTCGCCAGCGAGTCGAGCAACTCATCGATGTTCTGTGGATGCTCGGGAAACTGGTCACCGTGCCAGGCCATGAAATCGTCGAAGTCCTGCCGGGTGTCTTCGCCGCGCCGGTGTTTCTCGAGAAGCGCGTTGAGGTCGGCGAGCATCTCGTTAACGGACGCTTTGTCTTCCTCAGTGGCGTTCTCGAGGGCCTTCTTCAAGCCGGCAAATCGCTGGTCGAGCATTTCGCGCCCGAGCAGGTCTTTGATTTTCTCGTAGTCCTCGCGCGCCTGGCGTGACTGCCACTGGTAGTCACTGAGCTCGGTGACCGCCGCGGAGGTCGACGAGGGAAGATTCTGCAGTCGCAGCTCAGAGAAGGCGCGCTCTGCATCATCCATCGACGCATCGCGAGCAAGCTGCTTGCGCTCTTCGAGCACCGCGTGGTCCAGCAACTCTTTAACCTGCTTCAGAGTTCCGTCGAGATTATGCCGCTGCAGCAGTTCTCTGCGTCGTTCGGCGACCCGGCGCGCCAGCTCATCGAGTCCGGTCTGGTTTCGACCACCGCGCCGCAGGAATTCGCGCATCGCTCGCTCTGGAGACGATCCGCCCATCACGCTCTCGCCGATGGAATCGAGCGCTTCTGCAATGTCGACCGGCGGCGCGAGCGGGTCGCCCCCGTCGTAGCGTCGGAACCTGGTGCGGAGCCTAGCCATAGACAGTCTCGCTTCCGTCAGTGTCTTTGCTGATCTTCCTGGCGAGATAGAGGCCTTCAAGCGCCAGTTCCATCGCCGCAGCGCGTTCCCCATCGTTCGAGGCCCCGAGCCGGGCATACACGTCGTCGTAGAGCTCTGATTCGCCGAGGGCCGGCAGCCCCGCGAGAAAGTCAGTTGCGGTCACGCGCTCGCCGGTTGTGACCATCGCACCGTCTTCGATTGCGTCGACCAGCGCCCCGAAGTCGAGGTCGCGAAAGTGCTCGCGCACGGTGTCGGCCGTCGCGAGGCGAAGCAGGTGGGTGAGAACATCCTGCTCCCGACCTTCCTCGCCGGATTCGAACTCGATCTTGCCGCCGAGTACGTCGATCGCCGTTTCCAGGTCGACGACGCGGGAGACGGCGTCTGCCTCGCCAAGCACGGCTGCCCGGTGGAGCGCTGCTGCCGCGATGGTCTCGGCCCCCGCGATGGCGAACCGAGCGCTCACGCCGCTGCGCTGGTCGACCGACGACGACTCCCGAAGGTTGCGGGTGAATCGCGCCAGGATTTCGACCAGGTAATCCGGCACGTCTGCGACCAGCTCGGCCTCCTGTCTGATCACTGCGATCTCAGCCTCGAGCTCTGACGGATAGTGGGTGCGGATCTCTGCACCGAACCGGTCTTTCAGGGGTGTGATGATCCTGCCGCGGTTGGTGTAGTCCTCGGGGTTGGCGCTCGCGACGACGAGCACGTCGAGTGGCAACCGAAGAACGTACCCGCGAATCTGGATGTCTCGCTCCTCCATCACGTTGAGCATCGCCACCTGGATGCGCTCGGCGAGGTCAGGAAGCTCGTTGATCGCGACGATGCCGCGGTGGCTGCGCGGGATCAAACCGAAGTGGATGGTCTCAGGGTCGCCCAGCGAGCGGCCCTCTGCGACCTTCATCGGGTCTACGTCTCCGATCAGGTCGGCGACAGAGGTGTCTGGGGTTGCCAGCTTCTCGACGTAGCGCTCGTCGCGATGACGCCAGGAGACGGGAAGGTCATCGCCGAGCTCCTCGGCCCGCCGGATCGAGTCGTGGGTGATGGGGTCATAGGGGTGCTCGCCCAGGTCGGCCCCGTCGATCACCGGGGTCCACTCATCGAGCAGGCCGCCGATGGTGCGCAGCAGCCTCGTCTCGCCCTGGCCGCGTTCCCCCAGAAGCACGATGTCGTGCCCGGCGAGCAGCGCTCGCTCGAGTTGCGGGATCACCGTGTTCTCGAATCCGTGCAGCCCGGGCCACGGATCTTCGCCAGCACGCAGCTTCGCCAGCAGGTTCTCACGAAGTTCGACCCGCAGGGGGCGCTGGATGTGGCCGGAGGCGCGTAGCCCCCCGACGGTCGAGATGGTGGGGGCGGGGCTAGCGGAAGACATCACCCTTTAACGCTAAACCTGCTCGGCTGGGGTCAGGCCAGAAAACGGCATATCCGGAGAGTCCTCAGAATTCCCGGCCGGGATCGACTTACTATGTGGCCATGTCTCTCGCCCGGCTGCCCTCCACGCTGCGGTGAAACGCCCTGAGCTGAGCCGGATGCCCTCCGTTCTCGAAACACGAACGCCACGTCGACGGCCGCGTCGAACGCAGGTCATGCGCCGCTGGATTGTGCTGGTGCTCGTTGTGGCCCTGGTCGGCGTCGGTACCTACGCGGTCGTCAACTACTTCCAGTTCGTTACAGGAGTCAGCCACATTGGTGCGCTTCCGTCATCGAGCGACCTCGAGGGCAAACCGCAGAACATCCTGCTCATCGGAGACGACCATCGTCCGGCAGGGGCCACCCCGCAGCAGCTCGCCGACATGGGAACAACCCAGGACGGCGGGGGCACGAACACCGACACGATGATGGTGCTGCACATCCCCGCGACGGGGTCGAACATCCGCCTCATCTCACTGCCCCGCGATTCCTGGGTGGCCATTCCCGGATACGGGATGAACAAACTCAACGCGGCGTTCGCACTCGGTTCCCTCAACGGCAAGGGTGATTCAGGCGGCGCAAAACTCCTTATCAACACGGTGCAGAACCTCACCGGACTGACCATCAATCATTTCGTGCGCGTCTCGCTCCTCGGCTTCTACACGATCGCGCAGGCTCTCGGCCCGATTCAGGTGTGCCTGAATCACGCCGTGAAAGACCCGTATTCGACCATCGACCTGCCCGCCGGGGTGTCTACCCTTAACGCCCAGCAGGCCCTCGCCTTCGTGCGCCAGCGTCACGGCCTGCCGAATGGCGACCTCGACCGGGAGGTGCGGCAGCAGTACTTCCTGTCCCTGGAAGCACACAAGATCGTCTCGGCAGGAACCCTGCTCAACCCGGTCACGCTCCACAACGTGCTTTCGGCGGTCAGCTCGTCGATCCAGACCGATCCCGGGCTCGACCTCATTTCGCTTGCCGTTCGTCTCCAGGGAGTCACCAGCAAGAGCATGTCTGCTGCAACGATCCCGGTGTCTGGCACACCGACCATTTCGACGCACGGCCAATCGGTGTCAATCGTGCAGGTGAACCTCGCCGCAATGCCGTCATTCATCGCCTCGATCACCGGGGAGTCCGCCCCGAAGTCGGCCCTCGACAAAGCGACCGCAGCAGCGCCGAGCAGCGTGACGACGAGTGTGCTCAACGGGCGGGCCGTGACGGGCGCAGCCGGGCGCGCAAGCGCGACGCTCCACGACGCAGGATTCGTGCTGACCGGGCCGGGCACCACGACCTCGACAACCTTCACGACTGTCGAGTACCCAGCGGGGATGGAGGCCCAGGCGAAAGCGCTGCTCGCCTACGTTCCCGGCGCCCAGGCCAAGGCGACGCAGTCTGTGACCCAGGTCACGCTGGTGCTCGGTATGGATGGGCTCTTTCCCGTCGCTCATCCGCCGGTCGCAGCATCAACCAGCACGCCGTCTTCCCACAGCACGACCCCCTCTACAGAGAGCAGCCCGCAGCCGAAGAGCTATTCGGCCGCCACCTGCGTCAACTGAGGCGCCGAGACGAAAGGTCCCGGTCTTTCAACCGGGACCCCGCGTTGGTGAGTCGAGAATCAGGCCTCGCTCATCGCCGTCTTCTCGGCCTGGCCCTTGGCCGCATAGAACGCAGCCCGCGCCGCGATGCGACGAGTTTGCTCAGCCTGGCCGGCGTCGAGCACGTCCTGCGGCACCTCGACGTTGGGCACACGGCTCACACCGTTGTACTGTGCGATATACGCGTCCATCTCGGGGCCTGACTCCCATGAGGTGATCAGGCAGTAGCGCGGCTCGCTGCCGACGTGCGTTGCGGCATGCCAGAGGCGCTGGGTGTCGATGATCAGCTGCGCCCCGGCTGGCAGGGCGATTCGGTACTCCACGCTCGGGTCTGTGCGGTTGTCGCGCAGCACGAAGAAGCTGTCTTTGTCATCGGTGAGGTTGAAGAATCCACGAACCACCCAGCCGGTTCCATCCGGGTTCAAGCGGTTGTTGTCGTCCTGGTGAAGGTTGTAGAGGGTGTCTGCGTACGTGTTCGGCTGCAGCTCGATCACACGGCAGCGGCCGACATTCGCGCCTGGCTCCTGCGCGCGACGAACGAGGTTCGGCGCCTTCTCGACCTGCGACGGAATCCAGACGCCGTCTTTGTCGGTGCGCGGCGGCTTGTGGTTCCAGAAACCGTTGACCTCGATCTCGCCCTTCGCGCTGGCGAGCGGGGCGAACTGGGTCTCACCTGAGGACTTCCAGTCGACGTACTCGATGTCTTTCCACTCCTGCGGATCGAGTTGCTGGTTGTACCGGTCGAGAACTACGTAGCCCGTCTCGTCGAGAGCAGCGGATTTGATATAACTCATGATCTGAATCATGCCTTTCGTAAAGGGCCAGCACGTTTTTAATGGCCCAGGTAAGGTCACCCTAACACCGGGGCCTGTTGTAACAGGGATCCACGCTGGTGCCCGCATAAACTGGTCACCGTGACCGCCGCTACGAATGTCAATGCCCGTGCGGTGAACACCATCGCCTGGCTCTCAGAAGCTGACGCGACCCTCGTCGTTCCGGTCTACCAGCGCCAGTACCGCTGGGATATCGGCGGCTGCGAACAACTATTGGCCGACATCCGTGCAGTCTCGCAGTTGGATGACCGGCAGACCCATTTCATCGGCTCGATCCTCTCCACGAAAAGCACGGAGGGCGACGCGCATGAGCTCGTGCTCATCGACGGACAGCAGCGAATTACCACGCTGATGTTGCTCGTCGTCGCCCTGCACGACACCGTGAAGACAGTCGATCCAGCTTTCGCAAAACAGCTGAAGCAGGTGCTTGTCACCCCGGGCGGCACAACAAAGCTCCGCCCCCACCGAGCCTGGGCCGAGTTGTTCGAGGGTGTCGTGCTCGACCGGCGCAGTGGTGAGTCAGACTCGCGGTTCGACGACAACTACGCATTCTTCCGCAGCCAGGTTCCCGCCGGTGAGGTTCACCGCATCTGGACCGGGCTGCAACGGCTCGAGCATGTCGCCATCACTCTCGGGGCCGATGCCAACGCCCAGCAGATTTTCGAGAGCCTGAACTCGACCGGTGCGCCGCTGCTCGACCACGAGCTCATTCACAACTACATCCTGATGGGCCTGTCCCATGCCGAGCAGACCGAGATCGAAGACGAGTACTGGCTGCCCATCGAGCGGAACACCGCGGAATCGATCGGCAGTTTCTGGCGGCACTTCATGGTGATGACCACCGGGCGTGAGGTCGACATCGCCGGCGAGCGCGGCGTGTACGAGGCGTTTCGCCACGAGTTTCCCCGACTCGACCTCGAGACCCTTCGCCGGCACGCCGCCGAATGGCGCGAATACTCGGCCATCTTTCGCACACTGCTCAATCCGGCGCAGGAACCCGATCCACAGCTCGCTCGCCAGCTCTTCTCTCTCAACACCTTCGGTCGCGGGATGTACCCGCTCATCATGCGCGCATATCGCGACTGTTCGACCGGGGTTATCGACATCGATAACCTCGTGAAAACTCTCGAGCAGGTACAGTCGCTGTTGCTGCGCCGCACCGTTGTCGGCGTGACGACGGACCGGCTGGTGGCGCGACTGTGTCGGGCACGCGCAACAGACCCTGCGAGCCTGGGGCTCGCGATCGCCCGCATCACCCCGTCTGATGAACGTGTGCGGGTGGCCCTCAAGTACGGCGCACTCCCCCACCCCGAGTACGTGCTCGGGCGGCTGTTCGGGGTCGAACCGGGCACAGCCCTCGAGGTGGATCACATCGTGCCGCTCGCACCCGGCGACTCCTGGACGGGCGACGGCACCCGGGCATGGCGCGATTTCAGCGACGACGAGCAGAACAGTCATCGGGCGCTGGCGGCGACGCTCGGCAACCTCACCCTGCTCGAACCGGGCCTGGCCGAAAGCGCCTTCGATGCGTCGTATCCGCAGAAACGCGCATCCGTCTATGCACAGAGTTCGATCGCGGCTACCCATGAACTCGTCGACACCCTCGCGTGGGGTACGGCAGCCATCGCCGACCGCACAGCGTCGCTTACCGCAGAGTTCGTACACATCTGGGCCAGGCCCGCGACCGTCGGCATCGACGACGACGGGCTCACCCCCATCCTCGACGCCCAGCGCAGGCATGGCTGGCCCCGGGGCTGGGAGCGCGAATTCGAGTACGTCGAGTACCGCGGCGAGCACTGGGACGTCTTCGACATCAAGTACCTCTTCAACCGCATCTTCACGCGACTGTGGGCGGATGCCCGGCCCGCCGTCATCGAGTTCAGCTCACGCCGCGGCGGCCCGGTCTTCGACGCGAAATCCTGGAACGGGCACTGGGATTCCCTCGATGAATCACATTTCATCTACCTGGGCTGGGACTCCCGCTACATGCTCACCGCTGTGCAGGGTGTGCTCGAGCAGACCGGCTTCGCGTCAGAGGTCTTCGTGAAGTACTCGTACGTCGGGGACGCGATGTAGCTCGCGCCGTCAGGGGGCGGCAGCGGGCGCCAGAACGACGTCGAATCGCACCCGTGTCCAGCTACTGCCGGCGAGGTCGCGCCCGTCTGGCGTTTGAGTAAGCGCATCCTGCGGCTCGAAATCGAGCACAAGGGACTGCTTCACCCCGAAGACCGAGTCGCATGAGAGGTGAGGATCGCCGTTCACGAAAATGTGGGTGACCAGCGTGCGGTATCCGGGTGCCGTCACCATGAAATGCAGGTGCGAAGCCCGTAGCGGTGAGCGGCCGACTGCGGTGAGCAGCTGGCCGACCGGCCCATCGTCGGGAATCGGGTACGGGGTGGGGGTGAGTCCCCAAAAACGGTAGTTGCCCACGCCATCCGATCTCAGGTAGGCCCGCCCGGCAACCCGATCGTCGCCGTACTGCACGTCGTAGAACCCGTCTTCGTCGGCCTCCCACACTTCGATCCGCGCGTCGACAACAGGTGTTCCGGCCGTGTCGCGCACAGATCCCTCGACCCAGCACGGTTGCCCGGGAGCGTCCCCGGCGATGTCGCCACCGTTCTCGATCAGTGGGGCATCCTTCACGAAGAAAGGACCGAACACGGTCGCTTCGGTCGCGTTCTCGTACGCCTCGTTGTTCACCGCGACGGTCTGCATCGAGATCCCGAGAACATCAGAAAGCAGGATGAACTCCTGCCGACGGTCATCGGTGATGTGTCCGGCTGCGGTGAGAAACGCGATCGCGGCATCCCATTCACTCTCACTGAGCCTCACATCGCGCACGAAAGCGTGGAGGTGCCGCACCAGGGACTGCATCACTTCGCGCAGCCGCGGATCGGGTGCTGCATCGAACGACGCAACGACGGTATCGGTCAGCTCCTGCTCGCGCTGGGTCTGCTCCGCGCTAATTTCGTGAGACATTTTGGCGTCCTTACTCTTCTAGTTCTGCGGCTGGGGATCCGGCCCAGGCTGCACGCACCAGCCTCTCGAGATCGTTCGCAGTGACCGGCCGGGGGTTTGATGCTGGCACTGCCGGGAGGATCAGCTCTGCTGCCTCCGCGATGGACGCCTCGTCGAATCCGTAGTCGCGAAGTGCGCGCGGTGCAGACAGGTCGCGTCGCAGACTCTCGAGCCCGTCCAGGGCTGTCGATGACCCGAACGCCGCCGCAATTCGGGCTGCGGCCTCGGGTGCGAAACCGCAGTTGAACGCCGCGACATATGGCAGCACCACCGCGTGCGTTTGGGCGTGCGGCAGGTCATACGCCCCACCGAGCACGTGGCAGATCTTGTGATGCAGGCCAGACCCGGCTGACGCGAATGCGACGGCCGAAAGGTACGCGCCGTACTGCGCCTCTTCTCGTCCGCGGGCATCCAGCCTGTCCGCTGCGATCAGTCGGAGACCAGACGCGAGGGCGCGGATGCCCTCCGCTGCCAGTGCCGCATTGATCGGGTCTGCGCGCGGAGCCCACATCGAGTCCACGCAGTGTGCGATCGCGTTCAGGCCGGACGCGACGGAGAGGTCGACCGGCAGGCTCATCGTCAGCTCGGCGTCGTAGATAACCGTCACGGGCAGCACTCGGTCGTCGACCCCGGTGGACTTGCGCGAGGCCTCGGTGAGCCCCCAGACGTTGGTCGCCTCTGACCCTGAATAGGTCGTCGGCACTGCGACGATCGGGATGCCGGTCGTGAGTGCGATGGCCTTTGCGAGCCCCGTGGTCGATCCGCCGCCCACAGCGACGATGAGATCGATGTTGGCCGCAGAGGCAGCCTCGCGCGCCTGCTCGGCCTTTTCCACCGGAACATGCTGCACCACGTCATCGAAGCTCAGTGCAATGTCGGCCCGGGAGGTGATTGCAGAAGCGAGTTCGGCTTGCCCGGGCGTCGCGATGAGCATGACCCGCTTCGAGCCCAGCCGCTGCACTTCAGCAGACAGGTTGCTGGCGGCTGCTCCCGCGCCGAAAAGCACCCGCTGCCCGAGGGTGTCGTGGGCGAAAGCGAGTGCGGCGCTCACGATGCCCGGCTAAGCACGGCGAGCAGGGCATCCACCAGTGCGCTCTCCGGGTCTGCGACCGACGACAGCGAGCGCCACGCGATGATCTTGTCCGGGCGCACCAGCAGTACGCCGTCTTCGTCGATCTCGCGCAGCCGAGCCCAGTCGAAGTACAGGTCGGTGAATTCCTGGCCTGCACCAATCACAATTGCCGCCAGGTCGATCCCGAGTCGCTCCGCCACCCGAGGTGCCGCTTCGGCCCACGCTGAGCCCGCGATGCCGGTGAAGAGGGTGAACCGGCTGCTCGGCGCCAGGTCGAGCGTCGAGTGCTTGGTGCGAGAGTCGCCGACCCACGCGTGCGGCAGCGGTGAGCCCGGCACCGTCGACGGCTGGTAGTACAGTTCAGGGTCACGCAGCGGCTCGGGCCGGCGGGAACCGTCTGACAGCACCGCTGACGACTCGTAGAACTGGCCCATCTCGACACCATGAGCATTGAACTCGTAGTTCTTGATCTCCATCGCGGCCTGGATCGCTTCACGTTTCGCCACGCCGGCAGGTGTATTCGCCTTCCGCTCTTCGATGCGCTCGATCATCTCGGCTTCGTCTTTGGCGGTCGTGATGCCGAGGGCGTCGAAGAGCTGCCCGAACTCTCGCCCCGACTTATTCGCCCTCGTGACGATCTGTCGCGCAACCGGCGCGCGCTCGGCGCTGTATGTCTCGAGTAGGCCAGGGCCGGCCTGGCCGCGCAGCACCGCCGCGAGTTTCCAGGCCAGGTTGTACGAGTCCTGGATCGAGGTGTTCGAGCCGAGACCGTTGCTCGGTGGATGCCGGTGAATGGCATCGCCCGCGCAGAAGACGCGGCCCTTCTGCAGGTGGGTGGCGAACATCTCGTTGTTGCCCCAGAGGGACGTTCCGGTGATCTCGACCTCCAGGTCGGGCATCCCGAGCAGGTTCCGCACGATCTGTTTGGCTGCTGCCTCATCGACGACGGGTTCCGGCTGCGAGATGTCGTAGCCCCAGACGATGAGCCATTGGTTCCAGGGCCGCACCATGCGCACGAGGCCGGCACCGATGCCACCGACGTTCGACCCTGGCTGCACCACCCAGTAGAGAACGGAGGGGCGATGCCCGACGAGCTCCTCGATGTCGGCCGTGAACGTGATGTTCATCGACCCGGCGATATCCATCGCACCCTCCATCGGAAGGTCGAGGTCTGCGGCTACCTTCGACCTCGCGCCGTCGGTGCCAATCAGGTATTTCGCCCGCACCGTGTACCGTGCGCCGGTGACCCGATCCAGAACCTGCACCGTCACACCGTCGGCGTCCTGGGTGTGCGAAAGGTATTCGCTCGAGAACCGTGTCTGGGTGCCGCGGGCCGTCGCATTTCTCACCAGGATGGGCTCGAGATAGTTCTGCGGCACATCGCAGTTCAGCGTCGGGGACGACAGCACATAGTCGGCCTGCCGCGCCGGGTGAGTGCCCCAGGTGAGAATGCGGCCCAGCTCCTCGCCGGCGATCGAGGTGCAGAAGACGGTGTCGCCGATGAGATCGTGCGGGGTCGAATCGGCCACGACCTGCTGCTCGATGCCCTGGTCGCGAAAGAATTCCATCGCCCGCTGGTTCGTGATGTGCGCCCGGGGGGTGTTCGCCGTCCAGCGGTACTTGGTGATCATTATGTTCGCGATGCCGAGCGTCGACAGCGCGAGGGCTGCGGATGCCCCACTCGGGCCAGACCCGACGATCAGCACATCGGTCTCGACAACACCGGAATCCGGCACGGAGGTGTCGGCTATGCCGTCGTTGAATGTCGCCATCGCTCAATCCCGTCGCTCACACCACAGCTCCGTGGGGTGACCCCAGTATCGCCAGCAGTAGCGCCTAGATCGAGACGGGGGACTGAAACGGGCTAGTCGATGGCCGGAATCGTCAAGAAATCCGAGCGGCAGCCAGGCACGAGCGTACCTCGCCAGGGGTCTCTTCGTACCTCTCGCGGAACACCCGGCTGAAGTGCGCTTGTGACGAGAAGCCGCACGACGTTGCGATCTCGCCGATCGACCGTCGATCATGAGCAGCAGAGAGGCCGGCGAGGGCCAACTCCAGCCGCTGCTCCAGAATGACTCGTGCCAGGCCGGTGCCGGTTTCGGCGAAAATCCGGGAAAGGTGGCGTTCGCTCATGCCGACAGCTCGCGCCACCTGCGCGACAGACAGGCGCGGGTCACGCACGTGCCGGTCGACGTAGGCGAGGGCTTCGCGGCGCCTGGCTGAGGTGCTGCGCGCGGAGTCGGTCGAGAAGATCGCTCGCAGCAACTCCATCGCCGTCGCCTCGGCGCGGGTCAGTCGGTCGAGATCCGGGGCCGACGCGAAGGTCTCCCTCACCAGCGAAGCGAGAGCGGCGGCATGGGCGTTCGCCCCCTGGAGCCCTGAGAAACTCATTGTCATCGGATGCCTCGGCATCGGATCATCCGCGATCCCATCGAACACCGCTCGCGGAATCCTGAGTGCGAATTCCTGCAGGCCCTGGGCGAATCCGCGCATGAAGGGCTCATTCACGTCGCAGACGAGCAGGCCGCCCGGGCGCTGCAGGTGCACGCCGTCCCGGTAGTAGAAGAATGATTCGCCGAACAGGGTGAAATACAGAATGACCCCGTCGGTCTCAGTAGCTGCAATGCGTCGACTCGTGCGTTCGACCACGTGGGCGTTCGCCGAAACGTGCGCGAGCTGCAATGAGCTGAGCTGCAGGTTGATCTCGGTTGCTTCCAGCGGAGACTCGTTGATCGTGCGGCACTCGAGGCCCACCAGGGCCCTGGCGTTGTGCTCTTCCCACAGTTCGACGCGGGTGTCTCCGCTGAGGCCGATCGTCGAGAATCGCTCGAGTCCGATCATCGTGTCACCTCTCCCGCCTCATCGCGCCAACTACCTGTGAGGGGATTTTACAGCGGCCTGTGCTCGGCCGTGACAAGCGCGGCGTCCCCCACGTCATCCATCGTTCCAAGCTCTCGCGCCAGTTTCGTGCGAGCCAGCGCATACCTGCTGCGCGCCGTCGAGGCGCCGATGCCGGTGATGCGCGCGGCCTCGGCCAGCGAGAACCCATCCCAGTGCACCAGCCGCACCAGTTCCCGCTGCAGCTTCGGCAAACCCTGCACTGCCTGTCGAACAGCGAGTGCCTCCTCGGTGGGCAGCGAGGGCTGCATCAGGGCAAGCTCTTCGCGCAGCCGCTGTGCCAGCGCCGCGCGTCGCCGCCCAGACCTGGCCTGGTTCATCACGAGCTTTCTTGCGATGCCGAACATCCACATCCGCACCTGCTCCGGCTCCGTCGGCGCAGACGCTGAGCGGCGCCAAAGCACGACCATCAGGTCGTTCAGCAGCAGTGCTGCATCTTCAGGCGGGTTGGTGCGGCGCTCGAAGTAGAGCAGAAGTGCGGGGCCGTGAGCCTGCTGCAGCGCACGCAGCACACCATCGTCGATACGGCTCATTTCGTGTCGAAGTCGCACTTCGAGTCAAGGCTCATCCTGATGTGGTCGCTGTTCAGACCCTTGCTCGCGAGATCCTTGAAGACCAGTTTCGACACGGCGTCGGTCCAGGCCATATCGTTGGCTCGCTCCGGGCTGGGCGGAGGGTTCCACGCGGTAGCCGAGGTATACGACGCGATCTCTGCAGGGTCTGGCTGCACTTTCAGCGGATTCAGCACGCGCAGGTAGCGAACAGCTTCCTGGAATTCTGGGATGCTCGTGCCGTTGTGAGTGGATTCGACCGTGAACGTCGTGGTGCAGGTGTGGCTGACGCCGGCAACGTCGAACGTGCGCTTCACTGCCTTGACCTTCTCGGTCCAGTCCGATGCCGCGTCATACCATTTCGGGTGCCCGGCCACCGCTGCCGCCGCCGCAGTCACTCCCCCGCCGACGAGCAGCGTTCCGGCAGCAACCAGCGCGACGATGACCGAGCGCCGCGGCCGGCGATGCCGTGTGGACACCTGCACTCCATCGATCAGCCGCTCGAGCTCCACCAGCGCGCCAGCCGTCAGCTGCCTGTCATCCCGAGCCTCATTCAGCAGTGTGTCAATGTTCACGCGTCACCGTCCCTTTCACCTGTACATGTCCGGGCGAAAGTGAAACGTCCACTTCGGCTCAGCGAATTGCGAGTGACCCCCTCCCGGTAGGTTTGACGACGTTCATCGATTCCGACCAAGGGAGTGTTGATGGGATACCTGTTCCTGGGGCTGGCGATAGTCGGCGAGGTGACGGCCACCACGTTTCTCAAGTTCACCACCGGCGAGAATGTCAAATGGTGGGCCTGGGCGATCGTCGTTGTCGGCTACGTATTCTCTTTTACCATGCTGCAGCAGGCCCTCACGCGGGGAATCCCCCTCGGCATCGCCTACGCGATCTGGTGTGGCATCGGCATCATCGCGGTCGCGCTGATCAGCTACCTGGTGTTCCACGAATCGCTGACTGTTGTTCAGTTCGTGGGGATGGGGCTGCTCGTCGTGGGAGTGCTGATGCTCGAGTTGGGCGCATCGCACTCCTCGCCGAGCACCTGACCGCGCGGTCTTTCGGCGCGGTCAGGTGCGTCGGAACTACCAGGCGTATTGCTCCGGCGCAGTTTTCTTGCCCGGGAAGATCTCGTCGAGTCTGACCAACGCGTCGGCATCGAGCTTCACGTCGAGCGCTCGCACTGCAGAATCGAGTTGCTCCTGCGTGCGTGGTCCGACAATCGGCGCGGTGACGGCGGGCTGATGGAGCAGCCAGGCCAGGGCGACGTCTCCGGCCGGGTGCCCGAGCTCCTCGGCGAACGATTCATACGCCTCGATCTGCGGGCGAATGGCGTTGAGTGTCTCCTGGCTGCGACCCTCGAGACGGCGGCTGCCATCCTCGGATTTCTTGAGCATCCCGCCCAGCAGTCCACCCTGCAGGGGCGACCACGGAATGATGCCGAGCCCGTTTGCCTGGGCGGCTGGGATGACCTCGACCTCGAGATCGCGAATGATGAGGTTATAGAGCGACTGCTCGCTGACCAGACCAACCGAATTGCGCTTTCGCGCGGCTTCCTGGGCCGTCGCGATGTGCCAGCCGGCGAAGTTGCTGCTGCCCGCGTAGAGAATCTTGCCTTGGGCTATAGCCAGGTCGATCGCCTGCCAGATCTCTTCCCACGGGGTATCGCGATCCACGTGGTGAAACTGGTAGAGGTCGATGTAGTCGGTTTGCAGTCGCTTCAGCGAAGCATCCAGCGCTCGACGGATGTTGAGTGCAGAAAGCTTTCCCTCGTTGGGGTAGTCGGTCATCGCACCGTAGACCTTGGTGGCGAGCACGGTCTTCTCGCGGCGGTCGCCGCCCGTCGCGAAGTAGCGGCCCAGGATCTCCTCCGTCGCACCCCGCCCCTTGCTCTGGCCGTAGACATTGGCCGTATCGAAGAAGTTGATGCCGGAGTCGTGCGCCGAGTCCATGATGGAGTGGGCGTCGGCCTCTTCGGTCTGCGGGCCGAAGTTCATGGTGCCGAGGCAGAGGCGAGAGACGGTGAGGCCAGTGCGGCCGAGGTGTGTATATTCCATTTCTTCTACACTCCTCCTCGATGCGGCGGCTGTCCATTCGGGAACGGTCCCGAGTAGGTTGGCGAATATGAACAGACGAAGCGCACAGACCCTCCTACTCGCCGTCGGCGCGATCGCCCTCGTCATCGGGCTGATTTTTGCTGGCCAGGGAGTAGGTCTCATCGGCGGAAGCTCGATGACCGGGAGCCAGATGTGGCTTTACATCGGCCTGGTGATGGCGGTCGTCGGGATCGTGCTGCTGGTGTTCGGGATTCGCCTGGGCAGGCGAGGCCGTTCTAACAAGTGACCTGCGTCGGCCCTGAGTCCGCGTTTTCGGATAGTTATCGTGACGAGCTCCTCGCGCTGCCGAACACGTTTGGATAGTCGCTCTGGCACGAAACCCTCGCTGGGCCATCGGTGTTGCGTCGAGAGCCACCGGAGTCATTGCGGTTGTCGCCCATTACCCACAGGCCATTCCTCGGCAGGTCGTGGTCCGGCTCGACTAGAGGCAGGCTGCGGCTCGGGAACTCCCGGACACTATCGGAAGCGCGCCCACACGCCAATACCAAGCACTAATTGCATACTCGTCATTCATTCCAGATCCGGCTCATATCTCGCCCGAAAGACCGTGCGAACCACAGCGGTTGCGACGAGCCGCATTACCGGCACGCTGACGCTGACTCAGCAACATAACCCGGGTAGCGTACGAAGATGACGTCTGAGAATGCCCTTGTGGAACTCAATGATGGTTACCGCATCCCCCAATTGGGGTTTGGTGTATTCATGATCGGCGAGGATGCTACCCGCGAGATGGTGTCGTCGGCGCTATCGGCGGGTTATCGCCATGTCGACACCGCTGCAGCGTACGCGAACGAGGCGCAGGTTGGGCAGGCTGTCCGGGCTTCCGGCGAGAACATATATGTCACCACGAAGTACTTCAACCCGAACGACGATCACGGCCGCGCCGACGCAAGGGCGGCGTTCAGCGCGAGTTCAGAACGCTTGGGCCTTGACCGCATCGACCTCTACCTCATCCACTGGCCGGTGCGAGCAGGTGAGGGATTTGTCGAGTCGTGGCGCGCACTGACCGAGCTGAGCGATAGTGACGGGCGGCGTTCGATCGGTGTTTCGAACTTCTCTGCCACGCAGCTGGGGAGGGCCATCGACGCGACCGGTGTCGTACCCGCGGTGAATCAGGTGGAACTACATCCCTATTTCCAGCAGGCAGAGTTGCGCCGGGTCCATGATGAGCTCGGCATCGCTACTGAGGCGTGGGGGCCGTTCGGGCAAGGAACGAGGCACGCCCAAAAGGTTTTGGATGATCCAGTCCTCGCTGAGATTGCCCGCGCGCACGACAAGTCCGTCGGCCAGATCGTTATTCGTTGGCATCTGCAGCTCGGCACAATTGTTATTCCTAAGTCGAGCAACCCGATTCGAATGCGGCAAAATCGCGATGTGTTCGACTTCGCGCTCAGCGAGGAGGAAATGGCAACCATCGAAGGGCTTGATCGCGGTGGTCGCAACGGGCCTGACCCTGACATATTCGATTTTCCTGCAAGCTATCGAGGACAAGCTCATGAACGGAAGTGAGGGGATCCGTGGCAGACCAGTACAGAATCACAGTGGTCGGACTAGAGGACGCCAGCACGACGTAATTCCGGAGAGGTAGGCGTTCGCCTCTCGTTGGCCCATCAGCACCCAGGTGAGCTGAAACTTTTCGATAGCACCAGCCGCATAAAGAATAAAGTTCCGTTCACCTGAGATACCGGTAAGTGGCGTGCTGCTTAATCTGCGGCGAGCATGCGGTCGGCGATGATCCACGCGGCGGCCATGGTCGGAGCGTTGTTGTTACCTGCGGTGAGGTGCGGGAAGATCGATGCGTCCACGACGCGCAGTCCGTTGACACCGCGCACGAGGCCGTCAGAGTCGACCACATCGTCATCATTCGACCCCATGGCCGTCGTTCCGAGCGTGTGATAACCCGAGGCGCCGTACTCAATCGCCATCCCGATGATGGCTTCGTCGCTGTCTACTGCCGGCCCTGGGACGACCTCTTTCACGATGTGCGCACCGAAGGGTGCTGTGGCCGCGATCTTCCGGCCCCGGTGCACGGCGTTGATGAGGGTACGACGGTCGGCTTCTTCGGAAAGGAAATTCGTGATGATGGTTGGGCGTACGTCGGGGTCGGGGCTCGTGATGTGCACCGAGCCGCGGCTTTCCGGGCGCACGGGGAACAGGAGCAGCATAAAACCCGGGTTCTTTGCCGGGGTGGGTGCGCCGGTCTTGGCCGGATCGATCGAGATCGGCGTGAACATTGCGTAAACGTCGGGGCGCTTCTGTGAGGGGTCGCTCTTGAAGTATCCGAGTCCGTTGTATCCGCCGAACGACATGACGCCCTTGCGGCTGAACAGGTACTTGAAACCGGTCAACAGTTGTCGGGGCAGCGTGCTGAGTTGGTTGTTGTAGCTCATCGTGCCGTCGATATCGAACAGCAGGGAAATTCCGCGATGCTCACGGAGATTTTCGCCGACCTTTGGGCTCTCGACGAGCACGGGCACGCCTGCCGCTTCGAGGACGTCTCGACGACCGATGCCCGAGCGCTCCAGGATCGTCGGGGTGTCGAGCGCACCTGCGGCAAGCAGGATCTCGCGCTTGGCGTGGAACGCGATGACCTTGCCTTTGTGGCGGGCGACGACGCTCACCGCTCGGCCGTCGCGTATCGCAATCTTCGTGACGTCAACGTGGGTGCGGATCGTGAGATTCCGGCGACGCTTCGCGGGCTGGATGAACGCGGTATCAGCACCGACCCGGACTCCATTACGAATGTTGGACGAGGTATACCCGACACGCTCGTTGTCGCTGCCGTTCGTATCTTCGACGGTCTCAAGTCCGTGCGTGTTCGCCGCCTCGAAGAACTTTTCCGTCGTGATGTCGCCAGGGAACGCTCGTGAGATATGCACCGGGCCACCTGCCCCGCGCACGTCGGACTCGCCGAGCTCGTGATCCTCGATCTGTTTGAACGCCTTGACGAAGGTCTCCCAGTTCCATCCCTCGTTCCCGGCTTCCTCGAAGGCGTCATAGTCGGGTGCCCAACCCCGATTCCACACCATGCCGTTGATCTCGGTCGAGCCGCCGAGCATGCGACCGCGCTCCCATGTCTCGTGATCGGTCGGGAACTTCTTCACGAAGAACTTCGAAGTACGCGGGTCGTACGCGGTGAAGAAGAATGCCTTGGGGACGGCGGTGATCACACGCGGGTTGTTGCCGCCGGCTTCGAGAAGCAGCACGGTGTGTCTGCCGCTCTCGCTCAGCCTGTTGGCGAGGATGCTTCCGGCTGCGCCAGCGCCGACCACGACATAGTCGTACGAGTTGTCCACGATTCTCCGATCTTCATGGTTCGACGGCCAGAGGGGTACGGCGCTTGTCGGACACCATCTATATTACACTCTGGGTAATAAAGATGGATCCCGGTACTCTCTTTTCATGGCTGCACTTCGAGGACGCCCCGTCAGCATCGACCGGTCAACGGTTATTGATACAGCGTGTCGGCTATTCATCGACCGAGGGTTCAGCTCGACCACGATGGATCAGATCGCGAACACAGCTGGTATTTCTCGCAAGGCGCTCTTCCTGCATTTCCCTAGCAAGGGCGACCTGGTATGGCACCGTGACGGCGAGTACGTGCAGAACCTGCGCGACGACATCCGGGCTGCAGGCGGAGACTCGGCCACGGCAGTCCAGCACGCTGTCGTCGCTGGGTTCAGGAACGCGCCAGAATCACTCGACACGATCAGCATGCAGACACGGCTCCATGCCAGTGATCCCGAACTACGTGACATCGTTGAGTCGCGGGGCATCCCCTGGCGCAACATCGTCTCCGCCTGGTTTATCGAGGCGGGCGCTGATGCGCTGCTCGCCGATGTCCTCGCGTTCGGGTACTGGCGGGCAATGTGGATCGGGCTCGAACGCTGGCAGGAATCCTCCAGAGAGATGGCACCCTTTCTCGATGAGCAACTCGACCACATGACCCAGCTCAGCAGGTCACTCCTTCAGATTCGGTTGTCCACGGTTCCCCGCCCCCACTCGACAAGCTCCATCGCTATCGCAAGCCCTGGTTGAGTGGCGCGTTTGTCAGAAGGCGCGGCGATGATCGCCTGCACCTGGCTGAGTGCCCAACCGCTCACCGCGGCGTCTTCGGCGCCAAGATCGTTCACGAGGCGCGGTGCTTCAACGGCGTATTCGATGTCGGGAGGGTCCCAAAAACGGAGTGCTGAAAATGCACGTTGATCCTACGAATCGACGCTTCCATGCTAACCAGAAAACGCGAGATTGCTTCTCGCTTCAGCCGTGCCATTTCCTCGGCAGCTTGTCGCCTGCGATCAATGTTGAACAAGATGAGACTGACTGCGATGCCACGGCCACGGCCACAGCCACAGAGATCGCAGCAACTGTCCTTCCTCGCCCCACCCGTCGACCAGGTCTCGCCTAAGAGATAGCCGAATGCGTCTATGCGTTACTACTTGACGTGTGGCCGCTTAGCGAACAGCGCCATCGAAGGGGTGGACAGAAGCCATTGTGATGTCCAATAGGTCATCGAGCGATCGCTCGTTCTCGGGCATTACCCACCAAGCCTGGGCCGTCGTAAGGCAAGATATGGCCGCACGCGCCAATCCCTCTGCTTTCATTCGCGCGAAGCCCCCGTCGAGCCGAGGCTCAAGCACATCCGCCATCGCTGCGATCCAGCTGGTCTGTTTATGGACATGGCTGCTTTGAAGTGCCGGATTCTGGAGCATCATATGGCTCATAGCCATCGTCCTGGCATCCGACTCGATTTCTGAAAGCAGCGGATTGAACGCATTACGAAGGTCATCCCACGGTGATCCCGTCGACGGCAATGTAGCCAGGGCCATCGCGATATCCCTGCCGATAGCTGCGAGACCTTCGGCGAAGACGTCATCTTTGCTACTGAAGTAACGGAAATAGCTGCGCCGCGACATTCCCGCAGCAGAGGCTATCTGCTCCACCGTGGTCTCCTCGAAGCCTTGGGTAAGGAACAGGTCCATCGCCACCGTGACGAGCTCGCTCCGGACAGCTCGGCGAGTGCGCTCACGAAGATCGTCCGTTGGTGTGCTCATGCCAGTACTCTACATCATAGGGCGTATTTGACACACAGTGCCACAGACGACGTATGATGTTACTGCGCCTGTTGGCCCATCCACTTCACCTACTAAGGAGCCCCAATGGCTAAACGCATAATCGTTATCACCGGCGCCTCGGACGGAATTGGTGCGGCAGCCGCCCGCCGACTGGCCGCGCAAGGCCACCGCCTGTTGCTCGTCGGTCGATCCCCCGAAAAGACTTCCCGTGTCGCGAAAGAGGTCGGTGCCGAGTACTTCGTCGCTGACTTCGAGAAACTCGACGACGTTCGACGAGTCGCCGCCGACATCCATGGCACGGTGGATCACATCGACGTACTCGCGAACAACGCCGGCGGGCTCTTCGGCGATCGCACGATCACAGTGGACGGCAACGAGAGGACGCTACAGGTCAACCATCTCGCCCCCTTCTTGCTCACCAATCTGCTCATCGACCTCCTACTCGCAGGGGAGGGTGTAGTGGTCAACACGTCCAGTTCCGCAGCACGGCTGGCCGGCAAACTCGATATGAAAACTCTCGACGATCTCACCTACGCGAACCAATACAGCGCGATGAGTGCGTACGGCGACGCGAAGCTCGCCAACGCTTTGTTCTCACGCGGCCTCCAGACCCGATACGGCGCACAGGGCATCTCATCCGTCGCGTTCGATCCCGGGAACGTGCGCACAAACTTCGCGTCGAACACCTCGAGCATTGCCCGCGTAATCTACCGAACCCCTTTGTCCCGACTCATGCTGATCTCGGCCGAAAAGGGCGGCTCTAACCTCGCCTTCTTCATCGAAGGCACTCCCGGAGTCACCTGGGAACCTGGCCAGTTCTACACACAGACCAAGCGCGCCACCGCGCGACAGACCAACCCCCGGGTAGGGGACGACCTGCTCGTCGACGCCCTCTGGCAGAAAAGCAATCAAATAGTCAGCCCAACAGCCTGACCCATGCCCTCTGCGTCGATCGACCACGAAGGTCACCGAATCGTCAAAGAACGAGCCAGGACCCGCCCGGCGCGCAGAAGCCCGACTTCCGCAGGCAGCGGTCGTTGAAGAAGGAGGAAAAGATGAGCAATCAAGTTCTGGACGTAGAGGAACGCAAACACCTCTACATCGACGGCGAATGGATGCTGCCCCACTCGACCGAAGTCATCGAGGTACTCGACTCCGTCACATAACGTCCATTCCTCGGGGCGCCCCGAGCGGCCACGAAGCGGACCGACCCGCTCGCGTCGGCCGCCTGGCCCTGAGCTCACCGAAGTTCACCGCACGGAAGACGAGGGCGACGAGAGCGGCCACGATGAGGGCAAGGAAGAGGATCGCGCGCAGCCACGAACAGGCGTGTTACGCCACCCTCCTCCAAGAGATCCTCGGCCACGCATCCATGGAAACCACCCGCGGCTATCTGCATCCCGACGACCGGCATCTTGCCTCCGCCGCGGAGCAAGCCAACGGGTTCCTCTCGCCCTCCGGCTAGAAGCGCCAGGCCGCACGAAGCGCTCTCGCAGCGCGTGGCCGCTGATGCCTGACCGGATACCGGGCGACCGGCTCGGAGCAGTTCTGGTCCCCTTTTGGTCCCCTTATCCACAGGAAGGGCTTCACGGCCGGTTCTGTTATCCACAGCCCCAACCCGACGAGAACCCAGGCGGACCAGAAGGGGACCAGAAAATCTCGCCTCCGGAAACAACAAAGCCCTGATGATAATCAGTTTCTCATCAGGGCTTTTCTGTCGGCCTTATTGACCTCTGTTCCACATATTCAGTAACAGGGGTCAGCACGGAGCAATTGCAAGAAATTGCGGGCGTCAGTACGCAAGATCTGCAGCCTCGAGCTCCTCGAGTCCGCCGTTCGTGGACCCACCTGGGCGACAATGCGCGAAGGGCGGTCGTCACGCGTTACGAGACGGGCGAAAGCTCGACAGCA
>JAYTRC010000061.1:0-1525 GCA_043746355.1 Lacisediminihabitans sp.
GGCGTCGTCGTCTGCTAGGCCCGAGTCGGCGCTTCCGTTTGAGCCGTCCACCTGGCTGCCGCCGTCAGCCGGATTCGTGAGATCCGAAAAGCCCCACACGTCTGCGCATCCGGCGCTCAACGCCGCCGAGACGATCGCGAGTACGACCGGAAGTCCCGCGAAGGTTAGTCGTCGTCGCATCGCCGTCTCTTTCATCGTCCGCACATGCGAATCGCCGCCGCAAAGTTTCGCGAATGGAAGCGGGATGATTGTCCCCGCGTCAGGCGCAGTAGCCGTACTCACTCCCATCGATTGCGACGCCCCCGTTCGGGTAATGCTGGCATGTCATGCCGCCAGTGCACGTGCCCCCGACATTGAAGCGGCACCATTGATTACAGGTGTTTGTGCTCGAGCACGTGTAGCCAGGCGCGCAGACAGGCGGGACCCAAGTTGCCCCGTCTAAACCACCACACGTCGTCGTACTTCTTCCTGCGGCCGTGCAATCCCCGTGCGTGCCCGCGATCGTCTCTAGAGTGCAACCCGCTATCGGTCCGCTCGCGGGGATGCCGCCGCATGACGTCGGATCGTCGACTTGGCAGTTGATGAGGCAGAGTGTCTTGTTGGGCAGGTTCACTCCCCCGGTGGCGGTGACCTGAATACAGAGGCCTGTGCCGGCGAGGTTGCACTGCGCGTTGGACGTGGTGCAGTAGGGGCGGCACGCTCCTTGGAAGCACGTGAGCCCGGGAGAACAGTCAGCGCTCGCGTTGCATCCGTGACCCTGCGCCGCACTACCGGCAACGTTGCAGGCAGCGGCGCCTGTGGCGTCGTCGGTGATGTCGCACGTCTGATTGCTGGCGCATCCGCATTGCGGCGCGAGCCCGCAAGTGGCCGTTGGCGGTATCGTGCACGCTGCGCTGTCATTGCTGGCATCCTGGCCCGAAGCCGCACCAACGTCCGGCGCGGCACCACCGTCCGACGTCGTCAGATCCTGGAACCCCCACACGTTCGCGCATCCGCCAAGCGAAGTGCACCCTGCGAGGACGATCGCCCGGAGCACGTGAGATGAGTTCAGCATCCGTTGGCGATCCCCGAGCAGGCTGTCGCGCACGTATTGGCTGCACAATTCTGGTACGTGCAGTATTCGGCGGTGCCCGTAGGGTATTCGGTCTGACAGGCGCCACTACCGTTTACAAGGCAGTTGACGAGGTTGCAGCAATCAGCGCTTCCTATGCACGCTTGGCGCTGAGCGGCGCACTGCTCCCGCGAGCAAGTGTCGCAAGCCGACGACGGATTCGAGGTCCAACCGAAGGGGCAGGAGACGCCCCCACTATCGGAGCCTGTGGCCGAGGGGGCATCGCCGCTTGCGTCGTCTGCCGGGGCATCGCTGCTTGAGCCGTCTGCCTGGCCATCCACTGAAGCACCTTCCTACCAGCGTCGCCGGCACGCAGGTCGTCGAAGCCCCACACATTCGCGCATGCCGCAACCGATAAGCACAACAGGCCCGTGAGCGCCAAAGCCGCGCGATTCACCACGCCCCCTTGACGCT